>JBJMQT010000105.1:0-16250 GCA_045802525.1 Gemmataceae bacterium | reverse complement strand
TTGCAAGCGCTTGGCGTCGGCCTTCAGCTTCAGGTACTTCTGCTTCCAGCGGGCGCGACTCCGACCGAGGAACCAAGCCTGAACCCGAGGCGGCGTTGTGTATTGGACCTTCCTGGCTTCCGAATCCGACGCATCCATGCGCTATCCCCCAATTCCATGCCTCGGGCGAGGACTTCCGGTCCACAAGCGCAACAGATTCGAAAAAACCGAGCAAGCCCAAAACGTGGAAATCGTGCACCATTTTCATCAGGCCAGGGTGGGGGTAGGATGAAAAACGGAATACGAGACAGGTCTGCGTAGCCTCGCCGCCCGGGCTAGGGCCTGAACCCTCGCGGTTCGATGATAAGGCACATTGCTGCGCATTCCGGCTGAGCCGATGTCAGAATCTCCTTGTGACGGCCTGCCGATTTAGCTAAGCTCGTAATAAGAATTGCCAAACGCCCTCCTACCCTGGTCGGAACGGTCTGCGCAGGACCCGTTCATCTGCTTTATTTGCCTCACTTTAGGTGTTGGGAATGCTCGATCGCACTCCTTTGGCGACGGATAGGGCCTTTTGTAGGTGGCAAGCCCTGTTCGCGGCGGCTGTCCTGACCTGGTGCGCCTCTAACGCTCGCGCGGGCACCGGCGACGCCGTCCAAATTGACGCCGATCACGCGGAGAAAATGGCCCAGGGTCGCGATCTGTTTACCAAGCAGGTCCGGCAAATCTTCCTCGACCAATGCTTCAAGTGCCATGGCGGCGACAAGACGCGCTCGGGACTGGATCTGGCGACGCGCGAGTCGCTTCTAAAGGGGGGCGACAATGGGCCCGCCGTGGTCCTCGGCAAAGGAAAAGAGAGCCGGCTCTACAAGTTGATCGCCCACGTCGAAGAGCCGCACATGCCGTCTAAGGGCACGAAGCTCAGCGATAAGCAGATTGCCGCGGTTGTGCAATGGATCGATCTCGGCGCGCCTTACGACAAGGGGCTCGCTGCCAAGGCCGAGGCCAGCGCGAAAAAACCGATGGTCGTCACGGACGAGGATCGCAAGTTCTGGGCGTTTCAGCCTCTCCACCCTGGCCAGCCGCCCAAGGTCAAGGACCAGGCCTGGTGCCGTACGCCCATCGACCAATTCATAATGGCAAAACTGCAAGAGAAGAACCTGACGCCCAACGCGGCCGTCGATCGCCGCAAGCTCGTAAGGCGAGCCTATTTCGATGTGATAGGTTTACCGCCTTCCCCCGAAGAAGTGGAGGCGTTTGTTAACGATCCGGCGGCTGACGCCTATGAGAAGCTGGTCGATCGGCTGCTGGAGAATCCGCACTTTGGCGAGCGTTGGGCCCGCCATTGGCTGGACATCGCTCGCTTCGCCGAAAGCCACGGCTACGAGCAAGACTACGATCGACCGTTCGCTTATCATTATCGCGATTTCATCATTAAAGCTTTCAATCAAGATTTGCCCTATAACACATTCGTTAAATGGCAGATCGCCGGCGATGAAATTGAGCCGGAGAATCCGCTGGCGCTGATGGCAACCGGCTTCTTGGCCGCCGGCGTTCACAGTACCCAGATCACTAAGAACCAAGTCGAAAAAGAGCGCTACGACGAACTTGACGACATGACGCGCACCATCGGCACAGCCATGCTCGGTCTGACAGTCGGTTGCGCCCGCTGCCATGACCATAAATACGATCCGATACCGACGCGTGACTATTATCGAATGCTCTCCACCTTCACCACGACGGTTCGCAGCGATTACGACATCAATATGGATCCGAAGGGATTCCAGATCGCCAAGGCGAAGTTCGATGCCGAGCATGCCAAGCTCGTGGAACCGCTCCAACGATACGAAAAGGAGGAACTGCCGAAGCATTTTGAGACCTGGCTTGCAAGTCGCTTTGGCAAGCCGTTCACAAAACTTCCCAATGCCCAGCGCATCATTCTTCTCGCGTGGTATCTGACTCAGGATGCCGAGTGGCTCAAGCTCAAAAAAGCGGTCGCTGATCACAAAAAAAATGAGCCAAGACCGACTCTTGTGAAGGCGTTGATCTGCAGTGAGGGCGTCCCCGCCTTGCGGAATCACACCCAGGGCGGCGACTTCCTGGAACAGACCCATTTGCTTAACCGCGGCGATCCCAATCAGAAGGTTGCTGTGGCGTCGCAAGGGTTTTTACAAGTGCTCATGCGAAATCCCGATCGGGAGAAGCATTGGCTCTTAACGCCGCCCCAGGGTTGGCACACTTCCTATCGCCGTCGAGCGTTGGCCGATTGGATGACCGATGTTGATGCCGGCGCCGGTCATCTGCTTGCTCGCGTCATCGTCAATCGGCTCTGGCAGTACCACATGGGCCGCGGCATCGTCGCCACGCCTAGCGACTTCGGTTACCAGGGTGAACGGCCCACGCATCCGGAACTGCTCGACTGGTTGGCTCAGCAACTGATTGACAACGGCTGGCGGCTCAAGCCGATTCACAAGCTCATCATGCTTAGCGCCGTCTATCAGGAGGACGGGGCATTCGACAAGGAAAAGGCCCGTATAGATAATGATAATCGCTTGTGCTGGCGCCACCCGCGGCAAAGGCTCGAAGCGGAAATCGTCCGCGACTCGCTGCTAACCGTCGGCGGCTCGCTTGATGCGACGATGTTCGGGCCGGGCACTCTCGATCTGGGCATGAAGCGCCGGTCGATTTACTTCTTCGTTAAGCGCAGTCAGCTAATCTCTCCCATGATTTTGTTCGACGCTCCCGATACGCTCCAGGGCCTCGAACAACGATCGGCCACGGTCATCGCTCCCCAGGCGTTGATGCTTATTAACAGCGCGATCGTACGGAGCTTTGCCGACAACTTCGCCAAGCGCCTCGAGCCCCAGGCAATCTGGAAGTGGGATGATGACGTTAGAAGGGGGTACATGACCGCGCTCAGTCGGCAACCAAATGCTGAGGAATTGAAGGAGTCTGTGGAGTTTCTTAAGCAGCAAGTGGAATCCTACAAAAAGGACGGCAAAGGCGACGCCCAACATCTCGCTCTGGCCGATTTTTGTCAGGTTTTGATGGGGTTGAATGAGTTTATTTATGTGGAATGACCTAGGTTCATGAGGAATACGCTAAGACAGTAACCCTAAGGCAGGAATTCCGAGAGCCATGTTGACTTACAAGGCGATGTACAAGTACCTCGACAAAGGCGTCCATGCCGAGGTAATCGATTATCCGGGGGCCATTGTTTTTGGCAACAATCTGGAAGACGCACGCCGCCTATTGGGAAGCGCATTGGTCGACATGGCAGAGACAAGCTTGCTCCTGGGAGAACGTTTGCCTGTTCCAGATTCGAATGCCACGGACCCCGAGGCTGACTTAGAAGAACCCATTTATCTGTTGCTGACGGCAGCATCAAGAGTTTCCGTGATTCCGCAGGCCGCAGTGACATGAAACGGCGTGACCTCCTCAACCATTTGCGCCGGAACGGATGCCGGTTCGTTCGGGAAGGATCCGATCACTCGATTTGGGAAAACCCAGCTAACCGCCGGAGAACTGCTGTTCAACGACACCGCGAGATACCGGATTTTACTGCGGCTCGAATTTGTAAACCGCTTGGAATTCCGGTCCCTTGATGATTGGCATACCGGAAGCGACCAGAGACGATGTGGCTTTATTGCTAGCGGTTAAAGTAATGGCGAAATAACCCAGTCCATAAGGGTCGACTGAGAGACAAAGATGCACATTGCCAGCGAACCGCATTATTTTGGAGCGCCTTCCTCCTTTTACCGATCGCGCCGTGCGTTTCTGCAGCGTGTGGGCGGCGGTTTTGGCATGCTTGCTCTGGCGGGACTGCTTGGCCACGAAGGCCTGCTCGAAGCGGCCGAAGAAGACCGCGGCATTCAGCCGCTGGCGCCGCGCAAACCGCATTTCACGGCCAAGGCCAAATCGGTCATCTGGCTGTTCATGAACGGCGGACCCAGCCAAGTCGATACGTGGGACTACAAACCCGGATTGACCAAGCAAGATGGCAAGGATCTAAAGGGCTTCGATAAGGACACCGGCTTCTTTACGGATCAGGTTGGTCCGCTTCTGAAGTCGCCCTTTCAGTGGAAGCAGCACGGCAAATCGGGCACTTGGGTTTCGGAGATCTTTCCGGAGACGGCTAAACACGTTGACGATATCGCGTTTATCCACTCCTGCCATACGGAAACGAATAACCATTCACCGGCTCTCTTTGAAATAAACACCGGCATGAGCCGCATGGGATTCCCATGCGTTGGCGCCTGGGTGACCTACGGGTTAGGCACCGAGAACCAAAATTTGCCCGCCTTCGTTACGATGTACGACACGCTGGGACGCGGATTGCCAAAGGGGCATGCTCAGAATTGGGGCGCGGGCTTTTTGCCGGGAATCTATCAGGGCACGGCACTCAATCCTCAGGGGCAGCCTATCGACAATCTGGCCCGGGCTCCCCATATGAATGACCGTGAGCAGCGCCGCCAACTGGATCTCCTGCATCGGCTCAACGAACAACATCAGAAAGTCAACGAGGCGGATTCCGCTCTTTCAGCTCGCACCGAGAGTTTTGAGCTGGCCTACCGCATGCAAATGGCCGCCCCGGAGGCACTGGATCTCCATAAGGAATCCGAAGCGACCAAAAAACTTTACGGACTGGACAATCCTAAGTGCACCCATTTCGCCAAGCAGGTGCTCATGGCTCGGCGACTTGTTGAACGCGGCGTGCGCTTCGTGCAAATCTACAGCGGCGGCATGGAGAACGAGCGGAGTTGGGACGGCCACATCGACATCGAAGGCAACCACCGTCAATTTGCAGGAGAGACTGACATCCCCGTGGCAGCCCTATTGACCGATCTTAGACAGCGCGGTCTCCTGGAATCGACGCTCGTCATCTGGGGTGGCGAATTTGGGCGGCTGCCTGTTTCCCAGCGCGGTGACAAAAACTCGAAGGTCGGCCGCGATCACAATCCGCACGCGTTCACAACCTGGATGGCCGGCGGCGGCGTTAAAGGCGGCATACATTACGGCGAAACCGATGAGCTAGGCCACAAGGCGGAGGTTGATAAAGTCCCCGTTCATGATCTTCATGCCACAATTCTGCACCTTCTGGGTCTCGATCATAAGAGGTTAACCTACAAACATAATGGCCGGCAGTTCCGCTTGACGGACGTCTACGGCGAAGTGCTTCACAAGATAATCGCATAAGCCCGGCGAAGGGCGTTGGCACGAACGCGGGCGCCCGATGGAACGACCCCGTTCAATAGTTGTCACCAGCCGCACAGATCAAAACAGCAAGGCGACACCGATTGGAACCGTATCAATGGGCGAGGGCTGAGGAATTGAATAAACGCAAATAATGGTTCAGCCTCGGGCCACCGACGAGCGTGTTGCGCCCTTAGGAGGTTCGCGCGTAAACTTACTTGTCTTCCTTGGGCAATTTGTTCCAAAAACTGGACAATCCCGGTATGTCCGGCAGCTCAGTAAAGGGCACTTTGAGGTGGTTTTCCTTGGACAGCTCCATAACCAGTTGAGGAAAGTCGGGCCAATGGCCTTCGGCTTTTCTCAATTTAGTCTTGTCGTCTTCAGTTAATGCCTTCATCAGATCGTTCTGGATAAACCTTTCTACTTCGGGAAGAAACTCGTCGGGCCGGCACGGACCGAGTTGTCTCTTGGGCGTTTCCCATTTCTTCACCTTGGCTACCTCAAAAATCGCGAGCGCGAAATTCGGCCACTTGCCAAGGTTTTGGCCAATTTCGGCCTTTTCCTTTTCAGTCAAGTTTTTGAAACCGCCACTACTTTGCTTTTTGGGTCGGATATGGACCAGCCACTCGGGAGGCAGGTTAATCCATTTGTTCACGGGGAAGTCCGTTTCCAAACGGTCCTTGCTGGGTGGGAACTTAATCGGATGCCTGGTTGACAAGCTTTTTAGGGCTCGTGCATATCCCGGCCATTGGCCTTCCGCGCCGTCCAAAAATCCTAGCTCTCTTTGACTTAGCATGGGCCGTAGGGAATGCTGGAAATATTCGCGAACCTCTTTGGGAAAGTCCATCATTTTGATTGGCTGGAAGCCTTTGGGATTTTCGACAAACTGCTTGGGCAGCTCAGTCTTGCCGGTTTCCTGTTTGGCCAAATCAATTTTTGGCTCGATCGGCTCATCCACGCGAGCCAGAGCGCGGCCAAGGTGATGGCGGCGAGCCCGCTGCTCCTGGCGAAGAGAAACGATAAGTTGGTCGCGCATTTCGCCCATAGGTGCTTTCTCGACACGTTCGCGGTCCATTCTGGGCAATCTTCCAATCCATTCTTTTTGCCGTAATTCTTTCACAATAAACAGACGTTCCAGAGAATCGCCGGCATCTGCGATACGCCGACGATCTTCTGAAGCCAAACCTGCAAGCCAGGTCGAGTAACGGTCGAGCACGCGCCACAATCTCTTCTGCATCTTGGGGCTTTCGTCGTGCAGTTCACGATCAAAGCGCCGAAGGCGCTCCTGGTCTTCCGCCGAAAGCTCTAGAAATGAACGAAAGTCCTGTTTGAGTCGAGCGTAGTGATCCGGGTCGTTGCGCCAGCGCTTAAACAAGAGATTATTGACTCGAAGTTCCTGCGGCGTCGGTTCGTTCGATGCCAAAAGCGGCAAAGCAAAGGCCGGGGCGGCCAGCAAGATAAATAGACGCACAGAAGGACGCATAGCAGGCGGCTCCTCTCTTTACGTATCCAGATCGTCGCCAAACAGATCCGGATCGTCCAACTGGCGGAGGAACTCCATTTCCTCGGCGTCTTCATAGAGTCTCTTGTTTTCGATGATTCTTAGCTCGCGGACCAACTGATCGTCGTTTACTTCCTTGGGCTGCCAGCGCGCCATAGCCGCAAACCCGGCTGCTCCCGCCAAGAGGACGGCGGCCGCCCAGCCAACTCCCAAGGCCCAAGGCCGCCTGGCGAAACCGGGTCGAATTACGGTTGTTCGGCTTTGAACAGCGGTAACACGCTGCATGGTCCGTTGTGTAAATGTCGGCGACGGCTCGGACTTTGGGAGAAAATCCAAAAGTTCCCAGGTGCGCTTCAGCGATTCCGCCTCGGCCCGAATTGCCGGGTCGGTATTGAGCTTGGCTTCCATTCGGCGTGCGGAATGCACGTCCAATTCGCCGTCTAAATAGGCAATGAGTTCGGCGCGTTCGTCGTCGACTAATGGTTTAAGCTGGGTCATAAACATACCTGGTTGTGATTGCAGACAAGTCAATCGTCCTCGTCTGCCGTTTGGGGCGGCGCTTGCCCGTCCATGTAAATGTAATCCGCTAGAGCACTGCGCAGATTCGTGCGAGCTCGGTTCAACAACGACTTTACCGCCTTGGTTGTTAAGTTCATGACTTCCGCGATTTCGGCGTAATTCATATCCTCAAATTTGTTGAGGACCACGGCCATTCGCTGACGTTCATTGAGATCTCCAAGGGCGGTCTGAATAATGGCCGCCAGCTCCTGCTGCTGGATGTTCTGGACAGGTTGATTCGCTTTGTCGCGTGCCAGTCTTTCGGCAGGGCGCGGACCGAGTGGCCCGGAATCGCGGAGGTTAAGAGGACTGGCGGGCCGCCGCTGCCGGGTGCGGAGGCTATTGAGCGCTAAATTGTTGGCAATGGTGAAAAGCCACGTCGAGAATTTCGACCGTGCCCGATATTTCTTGCGCGCCCGAAAGACACGGAGAAACGCTTCTTGGGCAAGGTCCTCCGCCTCGGAGAGATTGCCAACCAGGTGATGCATGACGCCGATTAGGCGGTTCTGGTAATTCTCAACCAGCTCCTCAAAGGCGCCCGGTTCTTCATCGCGCACACGGATCATCAAGCGGACATCCGGGTCACGCAGGGCCAGTTGCGCGCTGGTCTCTCCGATTGCTGCCACAAATTGGTACTCGAATCCAAGAGATATCGTAGACCGGGCTTTTCAGCCTTAATAACCATTCGCAGTCAGGCGGCAAAGCCTTGACTGATATAGCCTTCGCTATAGTGTTATTAACCCATTTCGGGATGGACGGTTCCGATGCGCCTGACAATCAGGCTTAATCTAGCATGGGCAATGCGGTTTGGGAAATCTGCTGGCTCTCAGAGTCACCGACGGCGCTTCGTTGCACTGTTCGTCGCAACTGTCCGCAGGCTGCCTCGATTTCGGAACCTTTGCGTTTGCGCACGGCGACTGTGATTCCGCTTGCCCGCAGCCGATCGCCAAAGACCTTCAGGCTCTCCTCGGTAGGTCTTTGATAGGGAAGCCCGGGGACATTGTTAAAAGGAATGAGGTTTACCAACGCGTTGCGGCCGCGAAGGAGCCGTGCTAGTTCACTAGCGTGGTGCGGCGCATCGTTCAAGCCGCCCAGCAAAACGTATTCATAAGTGACGCGCCGCCCCGTCTTCTCAAAGAAATATTCGGCCGCATTAAGAATGCGCGCCAGGCCGGTTTTGGGATTGGTTGGTACGATTCGCGTGCGCAGCGCATCGTTGGGAGCGTGCAAGGATACAGCGAGATGGTAAGGTTTGCCGAGATCCGCCAAGCGCTTGATCTTTGCGGGTAGACCGACCGTCGAAATCGTCACGTGGCGGGCGCTTAAACCTAAACCGTCTTTGGCCGTGGCGACATCAAGGCTGGCAAGCAAGCTGTCCAGATTGGCGAGCGGCTCCCCCATGCCCATCACAACGACATTAGTCAGGCGCTCCTGCTCAGGGAGCAAATTCCGCAGGCGCAGCAATTGATCGAGGATTTCGCTTGCCGTCAAGTTGCGAACAACCCCATTAATTCCGCTGGCACAGAAGACACAGCCCATGCCGCAGCCGACCTGCGTGCTGATGCACGCTGTTCGGCGCTGGTCCTCCTGGATCAAGACGCACTCAATCAGTTCGCTATCCGGCAAACTTAGAAGAAGCTTATGTGTGCCGTCGACGGCTTGCTGGTGGCGAGAGGTTTGCGTCCCAAGAGGCGTGAAGGCATCTGTTAATGCCACGCGAAGTCCAAGAGGCAAATCAGTCATCTGCTCAAAAGACTCGGCGCGGCCCTGGATGATCCACCGGCGGATCTGGCGCGCTCGCATCGCCGGCTGGCCGTGTGCCTGCAGCCAAGCAAGCAGTTCATTGTTCGGGATGTCAAAAAAGGGACGCATGGTCAAAGAACTTCAATTAGGCTTCCTCAACGCCGCTGCCTTGCAATAATCCAAGCTTCGTCGCAATAGGTTTCATGGCATCGATAACAAACTGTATGTGATGGGTTAGATCGACGCCCAGGTCGGCAGCGCCGCGTTCGACCTCCGCACGGTCGATAGTACGGGCGAACCCCTTGGACTTCATCTTTTTCTTGACGCTCGACGCACTCAAATCCGTGAGGCCGTTGGGCCGGACCAGAGCAGCGGCCGTAATCAAGCCGGCCAATTCGTCGCACGCATAAAGGACCTTGTCTACGAGGTGAACTCGTGGGCAGTCAGGCAAATAATCCGCATGCGATTTGATGGCGTATATCACTTCCTCGGAATAGCCGCGTTCTTGAAGAATTGCCGCTCCTTTGAGCGGATGGTCCGGCGGATCGGGCCAACGCTCGTAATCAAAGTCATGCAGCAGGCCGATGATGCCCCATTTTTCTTCATCCTCTCCATATTTGCGCGCATAGGCCCGCATGGCGGCTTCGACGGCAAGCATATGCTTGATGAGGCTCTCGCTTTGTGTGTATTCACGCAAAAGTTCGTAAGCAGCGGTGCGGTTCATGGATACTCCACAGAGCGGCGACCGAGGCCAATGCTCCCTCACGGCTGCGGAACCGTCTATTGTTGTTTTAGTTTCTTGGCTCGATAACGATTGGCCAATTGCTCCAGCGGGCTCAAAGGGTCGCCTGCGGTTTCGTAGATGGTGCGAGCGCGAGCCACGTCTCCCATGGCCTCGAGGCAACGCGCTTTGTGAAGTTTGGCCCAGGGGATGGATGAGTCGCCGTCGAACTTGTCCAGATAGGTTTGCCACCAGTTTAAGGCATCAGCCCACATATCTTTGGTGGTGTTTAATTCTTCACCACTTTCTTTGCCGGAGCGGGTAACTCTACTAAGGCGTCGTTGACGAAACTCGGCCTTTTCTTGCATGCAGGATGCCATCAAATAAGTCGACTCGGCCATCAAGTGGTCGGCCGACTCGCCGGCAAACATGATGCGCAACTGTTTGCCGCCTTCCTCCCGAAGCTTTTCAAATGCTTCCTTGGCTGTCATGTCGCTAGGATTGCGCTGCATCTGACTCATGGCGGCTAGGAACGGCTCTCGCCATTCCTTCAGAAAACCCTCAATCTCCCGCCGGTTATTTTGCCAAAAGGTTTTCTGATCCTTAAGTTCGTCTAGCCTGGCGACAAGCGATGAAGAAGCTTTACCTAATTTACCTCGGATGACATCGTCGCGGGGATACCCCGGCTGCAGCCAAAAAAGCAGAAAAGGCATGGCATACTGATCGGTGAACTGCTTCCGAATTGGCCTTGGCAAATCCGGATCCTGAATAAAGCGCGGCAGGGAAAGATTCTGAACCACGATTGCTAACTTGGCGATATCCTCGGCATGGGTCGTATCGACACCGCCCTCCTCGGGCGGCAAGAAGTTCCGACTAAGCACGACCAAGTCATGATAGAAACGGACAGGCCACTTCTTGTCCACAGCCTTTTCGAAATGGCCAAGTGTCTCGGACGCGTTGACGGTCAAATTGACATGGAGGCTGGATCCGAGAAACTGGTCCTGCAAGACGACCATTCGGGGCGACAGACTTCCAAGCGGCGGCACGAGAAGCAGTTCGGAAGCGGCGGCTTCATTACTGGTGACGTCATAGGAATTGCTTTTGTTGACTGTGAGTTGTTCCAAAACGGCCGGTTCACCCGAGGCGGCTTGTAGCGTGGCTATGCCTTTGCCGTCCTGTGCAGGCAGCGCTATTCCTAATCGCGGATCGAACAACAGCAATTCAGGTTTCTTGTCCTCCTGAATCACCAGCACAGCACAGGCCCAAGGTTGTTTGTTTAGACTGGGCTGGGCAACCAAACAGCCTTCGATGCCTAGTTGGCGAAGAATTTCCAAGAATACAAGCGAGCGTTCCAGTGAAGAGCCCCAGCCACGGCGAAGGACGAATTCAGGCGGTTGCGCAAATACTCGAGAATCCGGATTAGGCAAGGCTTTCGGCTCCCGAAGATTCACTTGCCGGACTGTCCACGCAAACGCAGCCTGCGCTTGCTCGGCCGGAGGCAAATTCTCAATTTCCAGGCCGGCGGCCGCATCCCGCATCAAGAAGCAAACATCGAGATAGTGATCGTCGAGGGGCGTAAAGATTCGGCTCTGAATCTCCTGCATTTCCCCCGCATCCAGGCGCAGTGAATCCGAATAGCTCTTGGCTTGGTCGGATTCTAGGACGGGAATCAGGTCGGGCTTGCGCTTAAATTCCGCTTCCAGGTAGCTGTTTAGAAGCCCCCGAGCGTTTCGGCACGTGGGTAGTGAGGTGTCTTTGCTTAGACTGTCTCGAACCGATTCTAGAATGTCTCTGTTTGTGGAAGTGGACTTGATTGTGACCGTTTCGGTAACGCCCTTGCCACTGATCCAGATGCCAAGGAAGATCACCAGGCCGACCACCCCCGCAATTCCCAAATAGACGACATATTGGCCCAATCCCTTGGTGGACGGGCCTTCCGTTTGATGCGCGAAACTCATGAAGAAAATCCTATTCCGGCCGCTCCAAAGCGGCGCGAATTCGCAGACAACTTTGAACGAGGGCGGGCAACTTATCGAGGGCTACCATGTTGGGGCCATCGCTCAGCGCCTCATCGGGACGCGGGTGAGTTTCCATAAAGAGACCGTCGCAGCCCGCCGCCACAGCCGCTCGCGCTAGATGAGGAATCATGCGGCGGTCGCCGCCTGTCTTGTCACCTAGTCCGCCTGGCATCTGTACGCTGTGAGTAGCGTCAAAGATCACTGGGCAACCCAGGTCTTGCATCCAAGGAATCGAGCGCATATCGCTGACAAGGTTGCCGTAGCCGAAGGTGGCTCCGCGCTCCGTCAACAACAGGCGCCGATTGCCGACTTCGTTCATTTTACTAACGACGTGGCGCATATCCCAGGGGGCCATGAACTGGCCCTTTTTCACGTTAATCGCGATTCCCGTGCGGCCCGCATCTTGAATCAAGTCCGTTTGCCGTGCCAAAAACGCTGGGACTTGAATCAAATCGCACACCTGGGCAAGGGCAGAGGCTTGATCGCGTTCGTGGATATCGGTGGTGACAGGTAAACCAGTCTTGCGTTTAACGGCATCCAAGGTCTTGAGCCCTTCTTGAACGCCGGGGCCGCGAAATGATTTTCCCGAGGTGCGGTTGGCCTTGTCGAAGGAGGCTTTGAAGATCAATGGCACACCGATTCGCTCTGCCATTTGCTTGAGGCTATCGGCGATCTGAAGCGTTAGATCGTGCGACTCGATAACGCAGGGGCCCAAAATCCAAAGGAGCTGCCGTCCTGGGCCGCAGACCAGGTCCGCGATGGAAACCGGTGATATGGCGGTCACAAATGGGTCCCCTCCTTGGATTGCGCCCTCGAGGGCTGCGATCTTCTTATACCGCCCGAAGTGTACCAATCTTAGCGCCCCGGATGAAGTCGTCCTCCGACTAGACAGCCCCAGGACTGAGGAATTCAATGCGAATAAACGACGAAACTCAATAGGGCAAGCCTATATCCGAGCCATTACATAGAGGAGATCCGCAAGACCGAAGTCATCCGGTTAGCGGGCTTAACTGAGGAGTTGAGACTAACCCACTAAGCCGTCAAAGAATGCAACGCCAACCTAAATTTTGGTGAAGGACCTCTTAATTAGGGCGCTCTTTCTGGGCTGATCGGTCCGAGATCTCCGAAGAAGCTTGAGATTGGCAATCATGTCTGATGGGCCGAAGCGATCTATTGAGGCGCACCTGTGACTAGACCAACGCTGCTCGCGGTGTGTTTCTTTTTGAGCGGGGCATGTTGTTCGGTTAAAGCGGTCGGTTGGCATGGCAAGCGCGATTTGGATGCGATCAACAGCAAGCTTAACGGTCAGGTGCTTGATTTCACCCAAAACCACGGGGCCGACCGCCGAATTTGGTCCGAAGCCCTGCAAAGCAAACGCGACCTCTACATTTATCTGCCACCCGGTTTTGATCCGGCCAAGCGCTATCCCTTTATGATCTGGATGCACGGTTACGCTCAGGATGAGAAAGCCTTCGTTAGATTCGTTGTGGAACCGCTCGATAAGGCGATCGCCTCAGGCGATCTGCCACCTTGCATTGTCGCCGCCCCCGACGGCAGCATAGAAGGCCATCCGTGCCACACCAAGGCCGGCAGTTTTTTCCTCAACAGTTCCGCAGGAGCGTTTGAGGATTGGGTGATGCATGATGTTTGGGATTTCGCCTTTGCCCATTTCCCTCTTCGTCGCGAACGTGAGGCACATGTTCTAACGGGGGTATCCATGGGCGGCGGAGCGGCCTTCAACCTGGGCATAAAATACCGCGAAAAAGTCAAGATCGTGGCGGCGGCGTTTCCCCCCGTTAACACGCGCTGGGTCAACGATCGGGGCAGATATATGGCCCCCTTCGATCCCGAACACCAGGGAATTCGGGAAGACCTGAGCCGGCCATTGCAGCCGGTTGGGAGGTATTACGGCGTCATCGTGATTCGCATGAAGCGCCTTCTGGATCCGATTTATGACCGCCGGGATCCCGATGCCATCCACCATCTCGCCCGCGAAAACCCGATAGAGATGCTCGACCTTTATGACGTCAAGGAAGGCCAGCTTTCGATGTTTATAGGCTATGGCGGCCGAGACCAGTTCAACATCACCGCCCAGGTGGATAGTTTTCTTTACCACGCCAAGGAGAAAGGGCTAACCGTAGACGTTCTTTACCTGCCTAGAGGCAAGCATGATGTGGAAACGGCGTTGAAGATCTTTCCCTGCCTGATCAAGTGGCTGGCGCCGCAAATCGCGCCGTATGCGCCGGGGTAACATCTGCGTTGAAGGCCCCGTTCGTTTTTCCGTTTTTCATCCTACCCCCACCCCTGTTGAAAAACGGACTCATTGGACGAAAAACGGAAACAGATATTGCCATAAGATACTATGCCGCCGCCAATTAAGTCATGCTAGCGGCTTTCCGAACCACCTCGTGAGACGATGGAATCTGGCGAAAACCAATTACGGAGTCGACCAAGCCCTTCTAAAGATTCCTTAGAGACCTTCGATCAGTGCGGGAACCGTACAAATAGCACTTGTCCGCGTCCCTTTATAAGCATCCGGCAGAAGGGAGCAATATTCGTGAAGCTCTGTACCGCCGTGTGAACTGATCAAGCATTGCCTGGTTCGGCAAAGTCACCGCCCCTCATTCCGGGTTTTGTCGCGTCGATATAGCAACGCCAAGCATTTCCGGCAAACCACCGCGGCTCGATCTTCGGTGGCGATTCCTTCCATTTGGGCCCGATGAGCGGCTTCCTTGTCACGCGGATTGCAAAGAACCATGCCGTTGTCGTCGAGGGCGTGAAGTTCCCGTTTACCTCTGCTGTCCTTGGACATTGGTCGAATCCCCGAATCAGATCCGTTGGCTAAGCGTACACCACCGCGCCAATATAGCGGTCATATTGCTCGCGTTCGTTTTCGGGAAGGGTTGACCGATAGTAGCGAATCGAGAACCCGCCATGCAAGACGCCGTTATCGTTGACCATCCAATCGAGCACCGCCTCTTCGGGAATCTCCAATTCGTCTCCAACATGATAGTTACTGAATCGTTCGGAGATCTCAAAAAACTTCGCAACAAAATCATTCCCAGACATCCGTGTGTTAGACAACCACATGAACGCCTGATTGTCGCCTTGTTTTATTTCAGTCTTAACCATTGCATCCTGACGACGACCGCTGTCAGCAGGAAGCATGCTGCGGAATTGGTCGAGGGTTGCATGCGCGTCCCGAATTGTCAGTTGGTATTCAGGGTCCGCACTCCGAATCAGATAAAGTCGCGGCCCGGGATCCAGATCTGGTTTTCTGCCTAATTTCCGTCGAAGATGTTGCCACTCGAACCAACAATTCTCCGGGTCGATGTGGTGGTCACGGCTATCACTCAGCTTACGCGCATCCTCGAGCGTCATCATCATGCAAGCGGCGTTATCGCGGATTCTGATGACCTCGTTGTACGAGAGTGGCTCGCCCTTCCGGTCTTCTGCTCGAACCAACAGCAGCCCAAGAGAGGGGATAAAGACCGGTACAAGTTCTTTTTCGTATGCTGCCATTAGATAACCTGATACGCTACTATGCAGCCTGCCGGGCCCGCTTGCAAGAACTCTGACGCCGCCAGAACCGAATGGCGGCGAAAGTTCTAGCATAGCGGCTATATTAGGTGCACCAGATGTTGGACGCGGCCCGAACAGAATCTTGTCCAACTCCATTTTGACTGCGCGATCAAGATGCGCTATACTCAACGACGCCTGCAAACCGACCCTTGCGGCGAGATTTAGGGCCAGCCAGGCAAGCGCTGGGTACTCCGGCTAGACACCGGGGTTTATTGTTTGTGCAAATCCACCAGCAATCCATTTTGAATCAAAAGGCGGCACCAATCAGCGGCATACGGCTGCCCTTCCCAGAAATCACGCATCTAAGCCCGCCAAGGCATCCGCCAGTCGAAGCAACGCGCTTGATTGCTCACGGCCACCCACCACTTTGTCGTAAATGATCTTGAGTCTTCGGAGGTCGCGCGTGATTCGTTGGCGAGAGACTGCGCTTAAGCCATCGATGACGATGGTAACTCGGTAATCTGCTTTTACTATCGTTTTCCGTTTCTCATCCCACCCCACACCCGATGTGGAGGTTTGATCCCGAGCGCGACGGGTCACAGGATTTGACCCCGGAGGGGGTCGCAGCCATTAGCCGGTGGTTGAGCGAAGCGACACCACCGGTAGCCGATGCCCCTCTCGCAGCCGACCCCGGGAGGGGTCGCAGAGACCCGGCCCATGGTTCGGGTGGAGGCCCTTCTGCGACCCCTCCCGGGGTCGCCGATATTTTGAGGCGCTTTTCCGGTGGTATCGCTGCGTTCAACCCATAGGCATCAAGTTAAGGAAGAATTGGTCTATCAAGAAAAAGGAAGCCCTTCCACAATCGCTAGTTAGTGACAACAAGGGATTGGAAGAAGGAGCTTCCGATGGGCATGGTAGCCAAGGTGGACACGGCGCTGCAAGGGTTGTTTGGGGATTTGGCGGAGACTACCGCCCGGGAATGCCACCTGATCAAGCGAAACCGGAAGTTTTCAGC
>JBJMQT010000104.1:0-6646 GCA_045802525.1 Gemmataceae bacterium | reverse complement strand
CTACTACACCGATATCCCCAACCTTTGGCTGTTGCGCGACTCAAAAGGCATCCGCAAGGCCGACGTGCGCATTCCACTTTCTACGGGCTATGGCGTCCACATCTCATTCATCGGTCACGATTCGCACGGGCTTCGCTTCGGGCCCGACGGCAAGCTCTATTTCAGCATCGGCGACCGCGGTCTCAATGTGAAAACGCGCGAAGGCAAGACACTTTTCAATCCTGACAGCGGCGCGGTCCTACGCTGCGATCCCGACGGCGCCAATCTCGAGATTGTGGCGTCTGGTCTGCGGAACCCCCAAAAATTGGCCTTCGATCAATACGGCAATTTGTTTACCGGCGACAATAACTCGGACTCCGGCGACAAGGCCCGCTGTGTCTACGTCGTGGAAGGCGGCGACAGCGGCTGGCGAATTGGCTACCAGTACGGCACGGCCATGAGCGACCGCGGCCCCTTCAACGCCGAAAAGATTTGGCACCTGCCTCACGAGGGCCAACCGGCTTATGTTGTTCCCCCCATCTCACACATCGCCGACGGCCCGTCGGGCTTTTGCTACTACCCCGGTACAGGCCTGGCCGAACGGTATGCCGGCCACTTCTTCCTGTGCGATTTCCGGGGAGCGGCGGGCAATAGCGGCGTCCGCTCCTTTGCCCTTAAGTCCCAAGGCGCGTCGTTCCAGATGGTGGACCAACATGAATTCATTTGGTCTATCCTCGCCACAGATTGCGAGTTCGGCCCGGATGGCGGATTCTATATCAGCGATTGGGTTGACGGTTGGGAATTGACTGGTAAGGGCCGCATTTATCGCTTCGTCGATAAGGAGTACGGAAAAAAGCCGATCGTCCCGGAGGTTAAGAAACTCCTTGCCGAAGGGTTTGACCAGCGGCCTCTTTCCGAACTGGCTGCCCTGCTTTCTCATGCCGACATGCGAATACGTCAAGAGGCTCAGTTTGCTCTGGCCGACATGGGCGACAAGGCAATTCCCACCCTTACGCAGGTTGTGAAGGAGAGCAAAAACCAATTAGCTCGGCTACATGCCCTTTGGGGCCTTGGGCAGATAGGCCGAAAAGCGCCGGGCGCTCTGAAAATACTTCCTTCGTTGCTGGCCGATTCGGATGAGCAGATACGCTGTCAAGCGGCAAAGATCCTCGGCGACGATCATCATGATGCCGGCCATGAGGAGCTTGTTGCTCTGCTGAAAGAACCCCAGCCGCGGGTGCGCTTTTTTGCAGCCATTTCGATTGGCAAGCTCGGGCACAAGGAAGACGTGAAGCCGGTCCTCCAAATGCTTCGCGACAATGCCGATAATGACGCTTACCTCCGCCATGCCGGCGTTATGGCGTTGTGTGGTCTTGGGGATCGTGCAGCCGTCCTAAGAGCTGCTGACGATGAATCGCCCGCGGTGCGCATGGCCGTTTTGCTGACGCTGCGACGCTGGGAGAGCCCGGAAGTCGCTCGCTTTTTGAATGACGCTGATCCGAAGCTGGTTATCGAAGCTGCACGAGCAATCTACGATGTGCCGATCAACGATGCTTTGCCCGAGTTGGCATCGCTCATTAAGCGGCCCGGCCTGGCGGATCATCTTCTCTTCCGCGTCCTAAACGCCAATTTTCGGCTGGGCAAACCCGAAAATGCCCTCGCAATTTCTTCTGTTGCGGCCCAGTCCGATGCGCCGGAAGCTCTTCGCGTTGAAGCCTTACAAGAACTCGGGGACTGGGGCCAGCCGGCCGGCCGTGATCGGGTCATGGGATTGTGGCGACCCATCCAACCGCGTTCGGCCGAGGTTGCTTGCAAAGCGGTTTGCGCGGTGCTAGGCGGCATATTCAACGGCACGGACAAGGTCCATCAACAAGCCGCCAAAATGACTGCCAAACTGGGCATCAAAGAAGTGGGGCCCGCTCTCCGGGGTACTTTACACGACGACAAAATGTCGGCTTCGACGAAGATTGAGTCCCTTCGTGCTTTGGAGAGCATCAAGGACGGCCATTTGGCTGAGGCGGTTGATTTGGCCTTGGGCGCCGACGATCCCCATCTGCATAACGAAGCCCGCCGCATTCTCAAAAAGATCGATCCGGCACGAGCTCGGGTCAGCTTGGAAAAAGCCTTAGAACACGGACCCATCGTCGAGAAACAAGTAGCTTTGGCATTGTTAGCCGACATCAAAGGACCTGAGGTGGATGCCGACTACTCCAAGTGGCTCGAGAAATTGTCAGCCCATCAGGCGCCGCCCGAACTGCATCTGGACTTACTGATGGCGGCCGCCAAACGCACGTCGCCGGCGGTTCAACGGAAACTCAAGGAATATGAGGCCTCGCGCTCCAAGAGCGATCCTCTAGCCGACTATCGCGAAGCGCTAGCCGGCGGCAACGCGGAGGCCGGTCGACGCATCTTCTACTATAAGTCAGAAGTTACTTGCTTGAAGTGTCACAAAGTCAACGGCGAGGGGGGTGAAGTCGGCCCGGAAATGAAGGGCATTGGCTCCAAGCAAAATCGAGAATACCTGTTGGAGTCAATTGTTTTCCCAAACAAACAGATCGCCAAGGGCTTTGAGACAGTCGTTCTTACGACCACCAAAGGCTTATCAATAAGCGGTGTTATGAAATCGGAAGACGACAAAGAAGTGAAATTGATGACCGCCGAGGCCAAACTGGTGACCGTTCCCAAGGATCAAATCGAGGAACGCACCACCGGCAAATCGGCCATGCCGGAAGACTTGGTAAAGCACCTGAGCAAATCCGAATTGCGCGATCTCGTGGAATTCTTGGCAAGCCTTAAATGAGTCCTGTTGAGCGGCGAGCCTGGGGGGAATGCATTGCCATGCACGGCCGATGGTCGCCCCTAAACGTTGAACTGTTTTATGCGAATACTCTTGACCAATGACGACGGCATTTACGCTCCTGGCTTGCGCGCATTGCGATTGGAGCTGAAAAAGCTTGGATCCGTCATGGTCGTCGCGCCCGCGACGGAACAAAGTGCGGTGGGACATTCCATCACGCTCCTGACGCCCCTGCTGGTTCAAGAAGTGCAGGACGAAAATAACGAGTTTTTGGGCTGGGCGGTAGAAGGCCGGCCGGCCGACTGCGTAAAGCTGGCTTTATTGGAACTGTTGCCGGAGAAGCCGGATTTGATCGTTAGCGGCCTAAATGCCGGCTCGAACGCCTGGATCAATGTGCTCTATTCGGGCACGGTGGCTGCGGCTTTCGAAGGCGCCTTTATTGGCATCACCAGCATCGCGGTCTCCCTCGAATATACAACGCCTAAGCTCGATTTTGCCAAGGGAGCTGCCCTGGCCGGCCACGTTATCGGACAAATCATGGAACATCAGCCCGCCCCGGGTACGCTCTTCAACGTCAATATTCCCAGCTTGGATAATGGGCCGCTGCGCGGAATAAAGACTGTGCCTCAGAATGCCATGGGCTATCTGGAGACCTTTGACCGCCGAACCGATCCTCGCGGCCGGGTTTATTTTTGGTCCAATCCCGGAATAGACTGTCCTGATCCCCATCCTGATACCGATGTAAGTTGCCTAAAAGACCGATTTATTACGGTAACTCCTCTGCAATTTGACCTGACCCAAAGAGAGCGCTTACGCGAAATGGCCCAGTGGCAGTGGACGTTGTGATACGAAACCAACGAGGTCTACTGGTCTTGTTGATACCTCGGACTCTTCAGAATCCGTTCCACTTGAATAATGTCCTCGTCGCTTACCCCTTCTCGTCTTCTGTAGCGACGTTGCAGGCTGTCCAAGACATGCTCCCACATCGTGCGCGTCGGCTCGAGGCCGCGGGTCCATTCGCCGCGGCGCTGTAGTTTCCATTTAAAGCTCCATTCCCCGGCAAAGCGATCGGCACATAAGAAACGGCGTTCGCCGCTTTCAGGGTCGGTATCGGTCCACTTGATTTGCATATTTGTTTGTTGTTCGTTGTTCGTTGTTCGTTGTTCGTTGTCCGACGTCGGCGAGCGAGGGTGTAAAGGCCCCGGCATTGCAGGTCCTCACCGGGCGTTCCGGCGCGCGCTAATTGTTTCGGAGCTTTTCAACGAACTTCTCCAGATCTGCTGGAAGGGGCATAGTCCAGTGCATTGGTTCATTGCTTACGGGGTGGTCGAAGCCCAACTCAGTGGCATGAAGAGCAAGGCGAGGAGCGCCGCTTTTGTCCACCACTGTGGTTCCGTCGGAGCGGTTACGGTACACCTTATCGCCGCAGACCGGGTGGCCGAGTTCGGCGAGATGAATGCGGATCTGATGAGTGCGGCCTGTTTCCAGGCGGCAAGCAAGCAACGTGTAGGCGCCAAGGCGCTCCACCGGCTCAACATGGGTGATCGCCTCCTTGCCGAGCTCGGCCACAGGCGTGCTGCCGCGCCGGCCATCGCCTCTGTCTCGGACGAGGCGGCTTTCGATCCGTTGTCGTAACACAATGCCGGGTACGATGGCCAAATAGCGTCGCGTCACCGTGTGGTCACGGAATTGTCTGCCCAGAATTCGCTCCGCCAAAACGCTGCGGGCGAAGACCACCAAGCCGCTTGTCTCCTTGTCGAGCCGCTGGACGACTCGCAATCGAGGCAAAGGGCCTTTCCGCTTTCTCCCTTCTCTAGAAGCAATCAAAGCCGGGACCGTATCTTCCAAGGTCGGTGAAAGAACCTTGCGACGTTGATTCCACGCGCGTTCGCTGGGATGGCGCACGGTCGACATGCCAGCAGGTTTTTCAACGACCACCACGTGATCGTCAAGGTATCGCACGACCGCGGCCACGTGAACAGGCGCTCGCCGCGGCGGCTGAGCCAGGACGACAATCGTCTCGCCTCCCTGCACCCGCCGCGCCCCATCCAGGCACACGTCGCCGCCGATGCTCACGCGCCGGGAATCAATAAGCCGCCGCACTTGCGTCCACGAGTGGCCCGGCAACCGGCTACGCACCACCGCTGCCAGCGTTTGTCCTGCCTGATCCCTAGTGGTGATAAACGATTGACTATCCATGATTGACGCCTAAACGGGTCGTTGCTCGACCCGCAATGGCATAGGGCGATGTCAGGAGCGATACCGCTTAATCATCAATATATCGCCTCTACGTCGTTCCGCCTCTTGGCACCTCCCAAGCTTGCGAAGGGCCAGTCCATTTCGTTACCCTGCTTTCTGAGCAATTGTTTTCCGTTTTTCATCCCCCACCTACCCCCGATGAAAAACGGACTAATGAGGTGAAAAACGAAACCCAGGAGCCTCCATGTCAATCGCCACGCCATCTCCTGACTGGACACAACCCTCTGAGGCTGCGTCATTTACAACTCAACGCCTCGTCGCCATGAAGGACCTCACGTGCGAAACGTCAGGAGTTCGCTGGCTCTGGCAGGGCTATGTAGCTCGTGAAAACGTAACGCTGCTCACCAGCCAATGGAAAACGGGCAAGACCACCCTACTTGCCGCCCTGCTCGCGCAGCTCAAAACAGGCGGTGACCTAGGCGGTTTACCTGTTACGACCGGCAAGGCCCTGATCGTTTCCGAGGAGTCCACCAGCTTCTGGATCGATCGGCACCGCCTTCTGGACCTGGGCGATCATCTTTTGCTCTCGCGTCCGCACCGCTGTTGCCTAAATGATGCCGCTTGGCATGACCTCATGGAGGAATTGGCGGCCGCTCATAGGAAAAACTCGGTCGATTTGCTGGTGATCGATCCGCTGTCCGCTTTCCTGCCAGGGTGTAGTGAAGTTAATTTTGCGCGCCTCAAGCCGATTTTGGCGGGCCTGCGCAGCCTGTGCGATTTGGGGCTGGCGGTTCTTTTGCTGCACCATCCCCGCAAAGGCGCCGTTCGGCCCGGCCAAGCGTCCCGCGGCAGCGGCATGCTCACCAGCTTCGCCGACATTATTGTCGAGATGTTCCCTTATCGCCGAGCCGACGACGACGACCGCCGCCGCCGGCTGCAAACCTATTCGCGCCATTCGGCCACGCCGCGCCAATGGGTCGTCGAGCTGAATGCCGAGGGCACGCATTTCAGCGGCAACGGCGATGTCCGCAATTCCGACTTCCTGCACGAATGGCCCACCCTCTTGAGCCTGCTGGGCGAAGCCAAGAACAAGCTGACCCTCGAAGAACTCTTGGAAAGCTGGCCCCTGTCTTTCCACAAGCCCTCCTTCACGACGCTCTGGCGCTGGATGGAGCGCGCCACCGGTGAAGGCCTGGTCCAGAAAAGAGGCAGCGGCCGCAAAAACGAGCCCAACCGCTATTGGCTCCCCGCCAAAGAAAAGGAATGGGCCAACGACCCGTTCTACACGCCCAGCCTCGATGAACTCATGGAAATGGTGGCCAACGCGCATAAGAGATAGGGAGTGGGGCGAAGTGAGTTCATCCGCGTTCGGGGGTGTGAGTCTTTTGCTTGGGTGACTATTACGCCGCCGCCCGATGCGGTTGGCCCCAGAAGCCGTCCCAGAGTTTACCGCCACTGACGTAGAGCGCACGCAGCGCCGCAACTGTCGCGGCTCCATCCTCGACCCAGCGCATGCCCGATCCTTTCAAACGTTCTCCGATGATTTTGCACCCCGCCTCGGTTGGGCCGCTGCCAATGTCCCACTCGTTGCTGCGGTAGGCCGGGTAGTCGGTGCGATGGCGGTTGTTCTCAAAGTAGCCAATGAGCTTGCGCAGTTCTTCGTGAACTTCT
>JBJMQT010000009.1:0-37188 GCA_045802525.1 Gemmataceae bacterium | reverse complement strand
GCGATCTGCTCGACATCGCCGCACCCATTTCGGCCGGTGATTTTGGCTTCGTTCACGTCGGCATGAACTTGGGTGAAATCCGCGCTTCGATTTGGTCGTCTATTCTGTTGCAGATTGCCGTGACCGGCCTAATCTTTTTGCTCGGCGTTATAGCCGCTTACTTTCTGGTCAAGAAAATCTCCGAGCCGTTGCAGCAGCTCACTCGTCATGTCCTCCAAGTCGCTTCCCGCGATGCCGACACTTCTATGCGGCAACAGGCGGAGATTGAACTGATCCCCATCACCGCGCGCGAGGACGAAGTGGGCCAGCTGGCCCAGGCGTTTCAACACATGAGCTTGGAGGTTTCCGCCCGCGAACATTGCCTAAAAAAAGCGGAAGCGAGCCTGCGTAAGAGCGAGCAACATTACCGCTCCCTTTTGGAAAACGTCACCGACATTATCGTCAAGCTCGACGCCCGAGGCGTCGCCGGCTATGTTAGCCCGTCGCTCGAACACGTTCTCGGTTCGCCGAGGCAAAACTGGATCCGCCGCAGTTTCTTGGACCTGGTTCATCCCGAAGATCGCGATCGCTTCAAAGCCGCCTTCGAGAAAGCGCTCGAACAGCCTAACAGTCTGTCTTCGCTAGAATGCCGGCTGCTGCATAAGGACGGCGCTTGCCGCGTCATGGACGCGCTGCTTAAGAATCTTCTGGCGGAGCCGGCCGTTAATGGCGTCATTGTCACCTGCCGCGACATTACCGAGCGCAAGCGGACCGAGGAATTCCGCCTGGCCAAAGAAGCCGCCGAGGCGGCCAATCGCCTCAAGAGCGACTTTTTGGCCAATGTCAGCCACGAAATTCGCACCCCCATGAATGGCATCATGGGCATGACCGAGCTCACCCTCGAAACCGAGTTGACCGCCGAGCAGCGTGACTATCTCGGCATGGTCAAAACCTCGGCCGACGCCCTGCTGGACCTGATTAACGACATCCTCGATTTCTCCAAGATTGAAGCCGGCAAGCTGGACCTCGAACCCGTCGATTTTCTACTCAGTGACAGCCTGGGCGACGCGCTAAAGCTGCTGGCCTTACGAGCCCACAAAAAAGGGCTCGAACTCGCCTGCCACATCAAGCCCAATGTGCCCAATTGGATCCACGGCGACCCGGGCCGCCTCCGCCAAATCATCGTCAACCTCGTCGGCAACGCCATCAAGTTCACCGAGCACGGGGAAGTTGTTGTTAGCGTCGAAACGAAATCCGAAATCTCAAAGCCGAAATCCGAAACAAACTTGAAATCAGAAACCTTAGATTCCACAGCCGCGACTCAAGCGTCCGATTTCGGTAATTCGGATTTGGAGATTGTTTCGGATTTGGAACTTAGTGCTTCGAATTTGCCCCAATATGTGACTCTCCATTTCACAGTGACCGACACGGGCATTGGCATTCCGGCGGAAAAACAAGGGATGATCTTCGATCCCTTCACGCAAGCCGACGGCTCGACCAATCGCAAGTATGGCGGCACGGGCTTGGGTTTGACCATTTCTTCCCGGTTGGTGGAGATGATGGGCGGGCGAATTACGGTGGAGAGCGAACCGGGCAAAGGCAGCGCCTTCCGCTTTAGCGCGCGCTTTACGGCCGCCCAGAGCGCGCCCGTGCGCAAAACCCCCTCCCGCACGCTCAGCCTGGCTGGGCTTCCGGTCCTGATCGTTGACGACAACGCCACCAATCGCCGCATTCTCGAAGAAATGCTGCGCAATTGGCACATGCGCCCCACATCGGCAGCCGGCGCGCCGGAAGCCCTGGCCGAGCTCCAGCGCGCGGCCGCCTCGGGCAACCGCTATGGCCTAGCGTTGCTCGACGCCATGATGCCGGGGATCGACGGCTTCATGCTGGCCAAGGCTATGCGGACCCAACGCAGTCGTCTGCCCCTGGTCATGTTGACGTCCGCCGACCGCCGTGAGGATGTCCAGCGCTGCCGCGACCTCGGCATCGCAGCTCACCTGACCAAGCCGATCAAGCAATCCGAACTGCTCGACGCCATCCTCAATGCCGCCAGCTCGTACCTGGAAACGGACGCGTATACGCCGATCATTCCTTTGGAGAATACCCCGTATCCGGAAGGGCACCTTTCCCTGGCGCCGCGTGGGCTAAAAATCCTCTTGGCGGAAGATAATGTGGTCAATCAGCGCCTCGCGGTGCGTTTCCTCGAAAAGCAAGGCCACACCGTCACGGTCGCCGTCAATGGCCGGGAAGCGATCCGCCAAGTGGAACAGCAGCCCTTCGACTTGGTCCTAATGGACGTGCAGATGCCGGACATGGGCGGCTTCGAAGCCACCGCTGTCTTGCGTCAGCGCGATAAAGAAACCGGCGGACGCTTGCCCATCATTGCCATGACCGCTCATGCCATGAAAGGCGACCGCGACCGCTGCCTCGAAGCCGGCATGGACGGCTATGTCTCCAAACCGATCCAAGCGCCTGAACTCTTCGCGGCGATCGATGAAGTTTTGGCGGCGCGGTTGTAGAGGTTCGAAATGCTTCTCGTGAGGCTCGTCTCTGAATCTCTCGCAAGACTTCGGCTATCGCAGCAGAGCAATGGACCTCATAGGCTGGACCGCTTTTTCCTGGGTTGGGCACGGCCAGCCTTCTTTCGCTTGTTTGATTCCTGCCGGTCTATAGCCTCCAATTCTGCGATAACGACCTTTGCCGGAATACCTTCCTCAATTTCCGTGTACTTTTGCAAGTCTGCAGCAGTAAATTCCGCACGGACTCTAGCATATATCTTGCGCAGAGAGGCGTTTTTCGGCACAACTAGCCGAGGGATCTTATTATCTTTCTTCGCCATAGCGTTCCCCCGTCATCTGGAAGCGATTCCTATCCGAAGAAATATATTGTACTTCGAATTCTAAGGAAGCAGCTTTATCGAAGGATTGTCTGCTCAACCTCTCCGGTGGTTGCCGAATGCGCCTTCCTAGTGATATAATCGGCGTCGGTACAGTTACCTGATCCCCATAGCTGAGACCATGACAAGCACAAGTGAAGCCGCCATCTTCAGCCGCGTCCTGGAGCCGGAGAAGCCGATGCTTTCGCCTGATGCAGCCCGCTCGATCCTCGCCCTGGATTTTACGCAGGCAGACCGCGAGCGCATGAATACGCTCGCTGCCAAAGCTCGTGAGGGAATTCTTACGGACGATGAAAACGAGGAATTAGAGAACTACCTTCGCGTCGGCGACTTGGTTGCAATCATGCAATCCAAAGCCAGGCGATCTTTGCAAAACGGCGCCTCTTCCCAATGACGCTCTATGGACGCGGCGCTCTATAGGGAAATCTGGCAGCGGTCGCAGGGGATCTGCGAATACTGCGGACTGCCTCAGACCTACCATCGCATCCCGTTCCAAATCGACCACATCATCGCCGAGCAACACGGGGGACAAACCACGCCTGAGAACCTTGCCATCGCCTGTCTTCGATGCAATAAAAAGAAAGGCCCCAATATCGCAGGCGTCGATCCGGACACGGATGAAATTGCGCGCCTTTATCATCCGCGCCGCGATACTTGGGCCGATCACTTCCAATGGCGGGGCGCCGAACTCGTCGGCCTTACCCCGATCGGCAGAGCTACAATCAACGTCTTGGGCATTAACCACCCGAGCGCGGTCGCCGTACGGACTGAACTGATGGCCGAGGGATTGTTCCCCTCAGCGGGCGCTTCCTGAGGCACGACGGCGCCCAAGATCTTCGTTACATGCGCAAATAGATGCCGTTCTTTTCCAGGTGGCGGACGAAAAGATACGTGACGGCAAAGTAGACAAGAAAACTGCCGACGACCCATTGCCAGGGCGCATCGCGAGGAGCGAAAGAGGCAACGGCTTTGCCCACCATTTCGTGGATGATATAGGCCGCCAGAGCATTTTGCCCGAATGTGCGGAATAAGCCTATCGATAGGCGTCCCAGGTCAGATAACAAGATGAAGAGAGCATAGACCGTCAAGGAATAGCCGGTTGAGGCCAGAAGAAAAGGAAGCGTCACCACCCGTTTGCACATTAACCAATAGTTCATTTGACGCTGCTCCTGAGCGGGCGGCTGCACAAACGGCGGTTGGGCCAACAGCGATTTGAGCGTATCGAGATCGGCATTTTGCAAGCCGTCCAAAGGCGGAGTCATCGGCGAATCCGCAATGACGATCTTTTCTTCCTCCATGGCAGGCGGCGAGGTGGTGGGATACAGCATGGAAAGGCACGAAAGCGCGTAGCCGGCTGCCATCAGCACAAGGCCCGCGCTCAACAAGCCGGTAAATGCGCTCTTCCGCTTACCGGAGGCAATGGCATCGTACACGAATGACCCGACCAATTGCGGGAAAGACCAGGCGAGAAAGCCGAACGGTCCTCCGTCCAAGCCGCGGTCCGACTCCAGGCCCCAAATGTCGCTCAGCCAATTGGGGCGGCCGACCATGAAATCGAAATAGAAGCCGTAACAAATCAGAATATGGAGCCCCAAACTGACTAAAAGATAGAGCAGGCGAACGCGGGCGCGGGCTGCCATGACCGGCAAAACCCACAGCGAAGTCACCGCGATGATCGTCAGCGTATTCCAGATGCCGCTCTTTAATAACCCTGCGATGGCTTCCCAGAACGTAAGGGCTGACAAGCCCGCCCAAGTGCGGGCGGTATTTTCCCCCAGTTCTAGAACCGACCCAATGAGCATCAAACCCAAAGCGCGCTGTACGACCCGAAGGTAGGCCCGGCGAGGTCCGATTTGGGACAAACGGCGAAGAAGAGTCAACCGTAAGGAAAACCCGACCGCGAAGTGAAACGCCGACATGATCGTGTCGGCGAAGCTAAAGTAGGTATTGTGATGTTCAAGAACCGGCGCCGTTTGCTTAACCCAGCCAAACTCACCGGCATAATTAACCAGCACCATCCCGACTACGACAAACCCGCGGAACTGGTCCATGGAGGCAATGCGGCCCCCTGGTGAATTCAACATTGTGTTTTCTCTTTACTTCCCCAAGCCAAGCCAAAAAGGTTTAAGCGGCAGCCGGAGCTGCGCTGCAGGCATGCAGTTTACTCGCTACCGCGTGGTACAGCAAAGCGCCCTGTATACAGGGAAGGCGGCGTTTGGGAGAAAGAAAGACGCTTTCGTTTCAAGGAGGCCACCAGCATTGGCCGCCTAGGTGTCTCAAGAACAGAGACAAACGCGAGGCGGGTCAGAAAGCGGGGATCAATTGGCCACGGCTAAGAGTTCTTGGAGCGCGTCCGGGTCCGCCGGCTTGGTAATAACGTGATCGAAGCCGTTTTCGTGAGCGCGGCGGCGGTCGTCTTCGCTGCCATAGCCAGTTATGGCGATCAGCCGGGCGTCGGCGGTCTTTTGGTTGCGTCGTAGCTCGCGGGCGACGCCGAATCCGTCGAGCCCCGGAAGGCCGATATCGGAAAGAACGACAGAAGGCGTCCATTCGCCGGCCAGTTTCAAACCATCCAGCCCCGAATAGGCGACGCGCACCTCGTGCCCGAGCATTTCCAACAGGTCCCGCAAACTGTCCGCTGAGTCCCGGTTATCTTCAATAATGACAATCCGGAGATGTCCGCCTCTTAGCGGCCGCTGCATGGGGCTCGGCATGAGAGCCGCCGGCTCTTCTTGCAGAGGCAGCCGAACGGTGAACTCGGCGCCCTGTCCCGGCCCTTTGCTGGAGGCGCTGACTTCACCGCCATGCAGTTCCACGAGCCCTTTGACGACCGCCAACCCAAGTCCCAGGCCGCCCTGCGTTCGGTGGAGGCTGCGATCGGCTTGTGCAAAAACGTCAAAGAGGTGGGGGAGCAAGTCCGGCTCCACCCCCATGCCCGTGTCGATAACCGTCAACACGGCTCGGCGCCCGTCTCGGTCGGCTGCCAAGCGGACGATGACCCGTCCGCCGGGCTGGGTGAACTTGGCCGAGTTGTCCAGGAAGTTGTTGAGGATCTGCGTAAGGCGCGTGGCATCTCCTTCAACCCACATGGGCCAGTCGGTCACTTCCATTCGCAGCTCCAGACCCGCTTGCTCCACGATTCGCCGATAGTCTTCCGCCGTCGTGCGAACCAGATGGGCAAAGTCCAGCTTTTCCTTACGGAGTTGAACCTGGCCATGCGTGATGCGCGTTACGTCTAAGAGATCGTCGATGATCCGGGATAAGTGGCCGATTTGGCGATCCATCATCCCGCGCGCTTGATTGACGACGCCGCTATCCGAACCGCCCAGATGTAATAGCTGCAGGCCGTTGAGAACCGGCGCCAGAGGATTGCGCAACTCGTGCGCGAGCATGGAAAGAAACTCGTCCTTCCGTCGATCCGCTTCGCGCAATTCCTCGTATAGGCGGGCATTCTCCAAAGCGACAGAAGCCATCTGGCCCAATTGCACGAGGATGGCCTCATCCGCCTCCGTAAACTCGCCGCCTTCCTTGTCGGCCAACTCAATAAGGCCGATATTGCGGCCATCGCCTGCGGCCAAGGGGACTGCGAGCCAGCCGCGTGGCGCACTCCTTTTATCTCGTTGTTTTCGCTCCGGATGGGATTCCAGCTCCGCTTGCGTTAAGCGCACGGACCTGTTTGACCGGCAAACTAGCGCGCCTAAACCCGGGTCCTGGACCGCCTTGGCGTCCGGCGGTTGCTCTGCTGTTTGATTGGAGAATGAGGAAGTTTCAATGACCTGTGGACGATCCTGACCGACGGTCGCGGATGCGGCTGCCTGGCGCGCGCTCAATAGCGCCCGCGCTTCGTTCGTAATTAGTCGGAGAATAGATTGCGCATCATGAATCGTGTTGACTCTCGTGGAGACCCGCGCCAACTGACGGAGCTGCTCCGAGTGCTTTTCCACTGCCTGCTGCGTTCGGGTGATATCGCTGGCCACCAGCACGGCGCCGTATATGCGATCTCCTTCCACCACCGGAGCGCTGGAGCAGCAAACTTTAACCGGCCGGCCGCTGCGATGAAAAAACACACCTTCATAATTCTGCACCGTCCGCCCGGTTTTGACTACTTGGGCGAGCGGACACTCGGCAAAGGGGAACGGCCGGCTGTCGGGTCGCATGAAGTGGATAGCGTCGTGGAGAACTTTGCCGGCCAATTCCTCCAGCTTCCAGCCAACCATTTTTTCGGCGGCCGGGTTCAAGTACGTGGCGGCGCCTTGCCCGTCCACAAGGAACAGCGCCTCAGCCGCCCGGCTGGCAATGCTCTCGGTAAGCCGAAGCTGATACCGAAGCCGGTTTTCAGCCAACTTCCATCGGGTCGCGTTTTCGTGGATGACGACAACACCGGGAGGGCCGGGCCCAGCGAACCGAGTGATTCGGGCCAGAAACCACCGCTGCTTGTCGGGCGAATGGCACGGATAGCTTAATGAAAACTTTTCGCGTTCACCGCTCAAGACGGCGCGCAGACCCGTGGCCATAGCTCCGGCCTGTTCCGCGCCGGAGTCCCTGGCCCGATCGCAAACGTCTAGGTAATTGCCTCCTTCCGTGGCGCTTGCCAACCAAGTCGCCTCGGGAACGCCGAAGTTGCGCCAGGCTTTGTTGACGGCAAGAATGGTCCCTTGCTCATCGAGTACGCAAAGCGGGGAGCTAAGAGCGTCGATTGCCGAATGAAAAAACTCTTCTGATTCGCTTCCGGCGCGGTCCATGGCCTTTTGATCGCTTTCGTCGCGCACGATTCGAGCAAAGCCGCGGAGCCGCCCTTCTTCATCGCGGACGGCAGTCGTAATCGTATTGACCCATAGAAGGAATCCGTCCTTGCGAAGGTGCCAGCCATCGGTGATTACCCGGCCTTGGTCCGTTGCAGTTTTTAATTCGGTTTCCGGCTCGCCGCGACTTTGGTCCTTGGGAGAGTAGAAGTGTGATAAGGGCTGCCCAAGGACTTCCGACTCGGAATATCCGTACAGGTGTTCAGCGCCCGCATTCCAGGTAGCCACCCGCCCTTTGGGGTCGAGCAGAAATATCGCATAGTCGGAAATGGACTCGACAAGAAGCCGGTATTGGACTTCCCCACCTCGCGGCGGGCGCCTTTCTTTTCTTTGATGCTCCATGGGCACACGCTGCCGTTTGCACGCCCTTACCTCTCCGAGGCAAGCCGTTTAACCGGCCAGGCTTAGGTGCCGGCCTGGCAACCGACAGGTGCTATCGGATTTAGAGGTAAGTGACTTCAAGAAACAAGCTTACAAGCGGGCGCAACTATACCTGGACGGAGTTCTTGCAAGAACTATGCCGTCGCTTGAAGGGCTATAGAGGTCGGTGCCTGTTTGATTAGTAACGAAAAGAACTCATTAAGGTTTGGGCTGATCGCCGGGTTGGAATTCGGGCGGAGTAGGCCGCCACGGCGGACCGGCAACCCCCATCTCGTAACCGGGGTCAAATAGCTTGTGCGGGTCCCTGGGGTACATGTCACCAAGACTGATCGATTCCTCGGGGCTGTCTTGAGGTACAGCCAGAAGGTGAAACGGTGTTCCTGTCATTGCGCAGGCAGCATAAAGCCGGGCGATATCGGCTCGCGTTAGCGCCTCAAAAATCGCGCTTACCGAGGTCATCAAACGGGCTAGTGCGCGCTTGGGCACCGGCGCCGGGTTGGAGTACAGCTTTCGGCAGGTCAAGATATACAGGTTAGATCCCGGCGCCCACGCGGACTCCGCGCGGGCGCCCAGCTCAGGCCACTTTACAAGCGGTCCCGAGCGCACGAACGCCATCGCGGCTGGGCCAGCGTCATAGTGTTGCTCGTGATACCAATGGCCGTTCACTTCCACAGTGAATTCCACCGGTGGCACAAACCCTGGCCAGGCAATCGACGCCAACAGCACCTTGCGAACTAGGTCGTCCGCGTCAGGACGGCCGCTTGACGCGATGGCTCCCATATCCCAGATCGCCAGGCGCTTCGTTTCCAAATTCATAGTGCCGACGTAAAGCCGGCGGCCTTCCGCATAGGCTTGACGCAAGTCAGCCAGAAAGGCGTCGTTAATTTCGTTTTCGAGCAGACGTTGCGCCGGTTCGTTTGAGCCGAACGCCCCGATGTGAATGGCGTTGCGCAGGGGACGAAGGTCGATTAGATCCGCCGTCTTGAGGTTTAGGATCAAGCGTTGAACGCTGTCATCGTACTTCGGGCCGAGGAAGGCGTAGGCGCCGATCAAAGAGCCGCTGCTGATTCCGGTTACTTCGTCAAAGGTGGGCCGTGTACCTGCCTTAGACCAGCCGACCAATACGCCGGCCGCAAACGGCGCTCCCGCCACACCGCCCGATAAAGCCAAAGCCTGAACGGGCTTGGATTCGTCTCGGCGAACCTGTCCCAGGCTCGCCAACGCAGTGGGCAGGTCCGGTATACCGGCTTCTTGCGCGGTGGCACAAGTTCCGCTGCTTTCCGAGACCAGATGACATGCTCGGCAGCCTAAGAGCCCCAACCCGGCGAAGAAAAGGATCGGCGCGCTCAAAACGCCCAAGCTCAAGGGTCGGATCCGGGAAACCATATTGCCCAACTTCCCCCAAGCTCCGCCGCAGAATAACGCGTTCAGCCCGTACAAACGCGCAAATCCAATTATCCTGTTTGTTCGGCTAAAAGCGACGAGGAACTTGAAGGAAAGCTCTAGGGAGCGCTCGTTGGGAAATGAGGCCGTGTTGATTGGTGAAAACTCTGGACGAGGCCCGTGGGACGGGCCTCGTCCGAGAGTTGCTGCTAAGCGAGATGGCAAGAAACAGCGGCTAAACTTTCAACAGCCGGCATGCCTCGGCGTAACCCGCCGCTGGGAAGCCCGATTCGCTTGCCGTGACCCGAGCCAGCGCCACGAGTTCGCGCCAGCGGAATGCCGGCCGCATGGAGGCAAACTCTTCCGTTACCGTGCGGTAGTACTTCTCAGCATGCAGCGCTCCATCTTCGCTAACGGCGTAGCGTAAAAGCAGGTCAAAGACGGGTCGTGCCGGCAGCGCCAGTTCGCCGTAGCGATGAACGAGCGCGGCGGCGCGCTTCTGGTCTCTTTCTTTGATAGCCGTTTCTGTTTCGCTCAAAAGGGTCTCCGCATCCTTGGCCTTGATCTTTTCCAAATGTTCGGGCAGCGGGTTGGGCTCCTTGTTGAGACTGCCGCTTTGTCCGGCCGTGTGGTAGGCCCCCACGATGAGGCTGGCGACCGTATTGCGGGCGTTGCTGACCCGTGCGATATTTCGCCAGGCGTTGGCGGCATCGGAAGCGTGTACGCCCACGGAAGCGCCGTGGACGCTGCCCTCAGGCTTGCCTTCCGAGGCTTGCTCCTTGCGGAGACCGGGATCGCAGAGGACCAAGCGGTTGGCGGCCAGCGAGATTGCCTCGCCGACGGCTTCCGGAGACATCCCTTCAGCGAGCGCCGCGGCAGCGGCATCAGCGGCTTTGGCCCGGTCGCTACCGTAAATCGTTTGGGCTAGGCGGTCGATCCAGCCGTCTTCGGCCTGACGTTTTCCTAGTTCTTTGCCAACCAGCTTGTATTGGTCGAGCAGTTTCGGCAAGACCGTACGGATTTCCGGCGTAACGCCCTTTCGGCTCTTTTCTTCGTCGCAGCAGAAACGGACCGACTGGCGTAGCAACGTATGCGCTTGTTCTTTGCCGACCAAATCCATCACCGCCCAAGCGCGCCAAGCTAGCACCACGCGATGGACGTCAAGTTCATCTTGGACAGTGAATTGGAGGTGGTTATACGCCTCGCCGATGGGCCCCTTGGCTAGAGCGGCAAAGGTCCGTTCGGCGGCGCTCACATCGGGCTTGCGGGTGGCCTCGCGCAGCAATTCGCCTCCAGAGCGATCCTTGGGCAATTCGGCCGGCTCAACGGGGTGAAGCACCTCTTTTTCCCGGCCGCCAAAATTCTGGATGCGATTGGTATTGCGGTAGAGCACCTTAAGAACGGGAAGCGCCCGACGCTCTTTGGGCAGCTCCTGGGCCATCTGATAAGACGGCAATAAGGCCATGAACGCGTGGAACCCGGTGTAATCTTCCCCGCCAAATGTGCGGGCATTGGCCAGGGCGCCAGCCGATACCAGAGTGCCTAAATCTACTCCATCCTTCATTTTGCCGATTAGGGCCGGCAATAGCTTATCGGCCGGGGTGTCCTGCATTAGGGACACAAGCGGCTCCATTTTCCCAAACGACAGACGTCCGGCGGCCTCGCCGGCGAAGGCGGGCCCAATGCCAAGGTCAGTAGCGAGGGCGGGGCCGACGCTGGCCAGCAGCATGCCCCGACCCACATCCGCGAGGAAATCCCGTCGATTGCGGTTAATCATGTTCGGTCTCCTAGGAGAGAATCAGCCCCAAGCCAAAACGGCCCACCAAACGGGGCGTTGTAGGAAGCTAGTTGCTTTTGTTACTTCTTAGATTAACGCAAGAGCGTTACATTTGCACTCAAGAAGTGGGATTCGGCCTAGAAGAAGACCATTTTGACAGCTTAATCGATGACCCGAGTTGGCCCGCAGTTTACGTTCATACGTACAGGTTCTTTATGCCAGCTATGCTCGGAGTGGTTGCTTTAAAACACTATACATTTGCCACTTTGGTGGCCCGGGCCATTAGCCATCCCTTCTTCTCCCGGCTAAACTGCATCACAATTCTTCTGAAAGGTTTTTCGCCTGGTCCAGAAGTATCTATTGGGACGACGGCATGACGGATCCGCCCCAGACGCAGGCCAGTTTGCTCGTGCGCTTGCGAGACGCGCAAGACAGCGAAGCCTGGCGGCAATTCGTGAGCCTCTATGCTCCGCTCGTTTATCGCTATGCCCGCCGGCACAGTCTTCAGGACGCCGACGCGGCGGATGTGACGCAGGAAGTGTTGCGGGCGGTCAACGATAGCCTGGGAAAGTTCAATTATGATCCGGGCCGCGGTTCGTTTCACGCGTGGCTGTTCACGCTGGCGCACCACAAGTTGTGCGACTTCCTAACGCGCCAAAAAAGGCAAGTGCTGCCAGCCGGGGACACCGCGATGCAGGACTTGCTTCAAGAACTGCCGGCGCCGGAAGAGGATGTTTGGCATCAAGAGTATGAGAAACGACTTTTCGTTTGGGCGGCGGAACAGGCCCAGGGAGAATTCAAGGAGGCTACCTGGCAGGCGTTCTGGCGGACTGCCGTGGAAGGACTGGCCGCCGGAAAAGTCGCCGAGCAACTGGGCATCTCCGTCGGGGCCGTGTACATAGCCAAGAGCCGCGTCCAGGCCCGGATCAAACACCTAATTCAGGATATTCGGACTTGAAGCGGAGTATTAATCCATGCCGAAAACTTCCCAATGTCCTGACGCTTCGCGTCTAATCCAATTGCTGGATCGCGAACTGCCCGATGCCGAACAAGCCGCATTGACCAGTCACTTGGACGCTTGCGAGGTTTGTCAGAAGACCGTGGAAGATATCGCTTCGGGCGGCAAGTCGTGGGCCGAAGTGGCCGGCTACCTAAGGCAAGAAAAACCGGGCGCAAACGTGGAACCCGGCCTGAAGCGCGTCTTGCAGGAGCCCAACGGGCAACCCAGCTTGACGCAAACCCTCAGCACCCAAGAGCACGAGGAAGCTGACCCGGTTTCGCCTCGAAACACTATCGACACCGAAGTAGAACCAGGCCAGGGCCCTGTAGAGGCTCTGGCGTTTTTGACTCCCTCCCCCGACCCGAAACATTTGGGACGTCTTGACAACTACGCGATCCTGGAAGTCGTCGGCCAAGGCGGCATGGGCATTGTGCTCAAAGCCTTTGATGAACAGTTGCACCGAATCGTCGCCGTCAAAGTGCTCGCGCCCCAGCTGGCGACCAGCGCGTCGGCTCGCCGGCGCTTCATCCGGGAAGCCCAGGCGGCCGCAGCCGTTTGCCACGATCACGTCGTAACGATTCATGCGGTAAATGCCGGCACGGTTCCGTACCTGGTGATGCAGTTGGTCGCCGGCTATTCCCTGCAAGACAAGCTGGAAAAGTCGGGCGCCCTGGGCCTCAAAGAAATCCTGCGCATCGGCTTACAGACTGCGGAAGGATTGGCCGCCGCCCACAAGCAGGGCTTAGTGCACCGCGATATCAAACCCGCCAACATCTTGCTGGAAAACGGCGTCGAACGCGTCAAGATTACCGATTTCGGCCTGGCCCGCGCCGTGGATGACGCCAGCCTGACCCAGAGCGGCGTCGTCGCCGGCACGCCTCAATACATGTCCCCCGAGCAGGCTCAGGGAGAATCAGTCGATCACCGCTCCGACTTGTTCAGCCTGGGCAGTGTTCTTTACGCCATGTGCACGGGCCGCCCGCCCTTCCGGGCCAGCGGCACGATGGCGGTGTTGAAGCGCGTTTGTGAAGAAACGCCCCGGCCGATCCGGGAGATCAACCGGGAGATCCCCGATTGGCTATGCGCTATTGTTGCCAAGCTGCAAGCCAAAAACCCGGCCGACCGCTTTCAGTCGGCGAAAGAAGTGGCTGATCTGTTGAGCCAGCATCTGGCGCATTTGCAACAGCCGAGGCTGGTACCCGCGCCAGCGGCTGTCACTCAGACGAGCAGTGAAGGCGAACCAATAGCTAATTCGGTAGATGTATTCGCAACCGATAGAAAGAAAGTTTCGCGCACCATCCTAGCCGGCATCTGGACGTTCTTTTTATTGCCTATCCTATGGGCCTTCCTTATCCCCTATCTCGGCGTAATTTGGAGCACCACGATCTTTGTCTTAGCCTTGGCGGCTTCACTTTTCCTCTTTCCAGTCAAGCGCACGATATTAGTGGTCGGGGCGATAACCGTCTTGGCAGTCGGGGGGGTTGTTTTTGAATACAAGCAGCCGATGTGGTGGAACGAATTGTGGAACCTTGGCGGCCAACCAGACCGAACGACCGGCACCGTATCGATTAACTGGACTGATCCTGATCTAAGAGTGGTAATCGACAAAGGAGGAGGCACATCCTACGGCTTCGACCGGAGTCCGTTTGTACAGGGATTGAGTCCGGGGGCCTATACGCTCCGTGCCATGAGAGGCGAGGAAGTTGTATATGAGGTAGAGTTCATCCTGTCCCCAGGCGAAAGCCGGCTCATCAATCTTCCTCCAATCCCGCTGTCAGCGCCTGCCCTAGCCAGAGCTCCTTTCACGGCAGAAGAAGCAGAACAGCACCAGAAAGCCTGGGCCAAGCATCTAGGCGTGCCGGTGGAAACTACAAACGCCATCGGCATGAAGCTCCGCCTCATTCCGCCTGGCGAGTTCCAGATGGGCATGACGTCGCAGGAGATGGACTTGGCGAACAAAGATCGGTCTCCTGATCACTGGTTGGTTTCCTCCACCAAGACCTCAGGTCCTCAGCACAAGGTCACTCTGTCTAAGCCGTTCTATTGTGCGACAACGGAGGTCACGATCGGCCAATTCCGGAGGTTTGTTGAAGCAACCGGCTACCAAACCGATGCGGAAAAGGACGGAAAGGGTGGAGCGCGATGGGATGAGCGACAAAAAAAAATGACCCAAGACCCCCGCCTCAATTGGAAGACGCCCGGGTACCATGCGACGGATGATTCTCCTGTGACTCAGGTTACTTGGAACGACGCAGTCGCGTTCTGTAATTGGCTAAACGCCATGCAAGGGCTTGGGGAATCTTACCGATCCGTCCAAGGACCATGGTGGAAGCCAACTAACGCAAAAGGGTGCCGGCTGCCGACCGAGGCGCAATGGGAATTCGCTTGCAGGGCAGGCGCCACAACGAACTACTTTTGGGGCACCGATGAAGGAATGCTCAGGAACTATGCCTGGTATTCCGAGAATTCAAGCGGCAAAACCCATCCCGTGGCCACAAAAGCGGCCAACCCGTTCGGTCTGTTCGACATGCAAGGCAACGTCTCTGAGCTATGCCAAGATCTCAGTGACAATAAAGAATACAAATCGCTCGACGTGATCGATCCGGAAGGAACTCAGGCCGGAACCTGCTATGTGCGCCGTGGCGCTAACTTTGCCTCCCAATCGAAGGACTGTGCCAGCGCCCAGCGTTTGTTAGGCCTCCCCTTTGACGTTCGGCATGACGATACCGGGTTTCGAGTTGTCCAGGATATTCTACCTGCCGTTAAAGCGTCGACGCCCCCACTGGCCAAGGCGCCTTTCACGTCTGAAGAAGCCAAACAGCATCAGGAAGCCTGGGCCCAGCACCTTGGAGTGCCGGTCGAGACCACCAATTCGGTCGGAATCAAGTTAGCTCTCATTCCTCCGGGCGAGTTCAACATGGGCCTTACCGCTGCGGAGATCGAAGCGGCGATAACGAGGATCAAAAATCGCCCTAATGACAACTGGTTAGTCTACGCCTACAAGACATCCGGCCCCCTACATAAGGTCGTCCTGACCAAACCATATTATGCCGCGACCACGCATGTCACGATCGGCCAGTTTCGGGAATTCGTGAAGGCGAAAAAATACCTGACCGACGCGGAAAGAGGCGGAGGAGGATCGCGATGGGATGAACAACAAAAAAAGATGATTCAAGATCCCAAGCTAACCTGGAAAGCGCCAGGATACGACGTGACCGACCAATCGCCCGTCACTGAGGTTACTTGGAACGACGCCGTAGCGTTCTGCAACTGGCTGAGCGCCAAGGAAGGGCTTGGCCAACCTTACGAATTAGTCAAAGGATCATGGAGGCCTACTTCCGCTCCCGGTTACCGTCTTCCTACCGAGGCCCAATGGGAATACGCCTGCCGCGCCGGCGCCACGTCGCTCCATTTCGGCGGGAACGACGACGAAGCGTTCGCAAGGCACGCCTGGTTTGTCAAGAATTCAAACGGCAAAGCGCAACCCGTTGGCGCCAAGTTGCCCAATGCGTTCGGCCTGTTTGACATGGAAGGCAACGCCGACCAGTTTTGCCAAGACTTTTTTGATCCGAATTACTACGAGCGAAACGAGCGATATGACCCCCTTGGACCAGACACAGGACTAACGCAATTGCAGCCTCATGTCCGCCGTGGAAGTAGTTGGGGAGCTAGCGCGGATGCTTATGTGATCGGTTTGCGAATGAGCTTGGATTTAAAGGCCGCGCAAGGCGGGGTCGGGTTCAGAGTTGTACGTGATGTTCTACGCGACGCTAAAGGGTCGCCGCCTTCGGCAGCCAGGGCGCCTTTCACTTCTGATGAGGCTAAGAATCAACAAGAAGCCTGGGCCAAGCAGGCAGGCGTGCCAGTGACGACTACCAACTCGGCCGGAATGAAAATGGTTTTGATCCCGCCGGGTGAGTTCCGCATGGGACTGACCGACGAGGAAATTGAGGCGGCCACCAAGAAGATGACTACAGATCACTGGCTTTACAAGGGCTATAAGGCCTGCGCGCCAGCCCATCGTGTGACCTTGTCTCAGCCGTTTTATTGCAGTGCCACCGAGGTGACGATTGGGCAGTTCCGAAAATTTGTCGAAGCGACGGGATTTCGGACGGAGGCCGAGGCGGACGGCAAAGGAGGAACCTTTTGGGACCCCGAACAGAAGAAATTGGTCCACAAAGCTGACCTACTTTGGAAGAGTCCCGGCTATCCGGTGACGGATGATTCACCAGTGACCCAGGTCACATGGAACGACGCGGTCGCCTATTGCGTTTGGCTTAGCGAACAGGAGAAGCTTCCATGCCCCTATTTCGGTGTTGAGGGGCCGAAGTCCATTACGACCGCGTGGACGCCGCTGCCCGGCGAGGGATATCGGTTACCTACCGAGGCGCAATGGGAGTACGCGTGCCGCGCAGGGACAGAAACAGCTTACTTCTTCGGCAATTCCGATGCCTCGCTTAGCAAACATGCATGGTTCGCTTCAAATTCCGGGGGCAGAGCCCATCCCGTAGCCACAGTGCAGCCGAATGTTTTCGGCCTTTTCGATATGCATGGCAACGCCACCGAATTCTGCCAGGATTTCTTTCTCGCGAGTTACTATGAACAGTCTCCGCCTGTTGATCCGGCCGGTCCGGGGCCTACGGTTTCTCACGTACGTCGCGGCGGCGGCTGGGGCGAGGACGCGGAAGCCTGCACTAGCGCGCTGCGTCTGAGTCTGGCACAACACGACCGCCAGCAAGGCACCGGGTTTCGAGTGATACGGCAAATCGCAGTCCCGGACGCAGCTAAATCGGCTCCAGTCGCCACAGAAGCCGGGTTCGCCATCGCACCGTTTGATGGCCAGCAAGCTCTCGCATACCAGGAAACTGCAGCCAATCGCCTAGGGGCGCCAATCGAGTTCAAGAACTCCATCGGCATGAAGCTCGGCCTCATTCCGCCCGGCGAATTCCTCATGGGCACTTCAGATAAAGAAAAGGAGAAAGTTCTCCAAAGCCTCTCGGAAGACTGGCAAAAAGGGTTTATTCGGGAAGAGCTATCGGCCCGGCGCGTGCGCATTCCATCCGCATTTTACCTCGGTGTGACCGAACTCACGGTAGGACAATTCAAACGATTCGTCAAAGCGACGGGGTATAAGAGCACAGTGGAGGCCGACGGCTTGGGCGGCCGCGCCGTTGTTGGCAACTCCATCCTGCGCCGACCCGAATGGACCTGGAAGCACGCCGACGTAGCCGAATCAGACGACCATCCCGTTGTGCAGATCAGCCTGGCCGATGCCCAAGCGTTTTGCCGGTGGTTAAGTAAAGAAGAGGGGCGCGCCTACTATGTGCCCAACGAAGAGGAATGGGAGTTTGCTTGTCGGGCCGGTACCGAGACGCCGTGGTATATCGGGGCCAATGCGGAGCTCATGGACGGGGCGGCCTGGACGGTGCAAAATGCCGACGGCAAGACGCACCCCGTCGGTGAAAAAAAGCCCAATGCTTTCGGGCTCTACGACATGTTGGGCAACGCCGAAGAAGTCTGCGTTAGCGACACCGGATTGCCGGTGGCGCGCGGCGGGCATGCCTCCCTCATACCCCTGCTGTGTCGAAGCGGTTCGCGCGTCCCCGTTCCGGTGAAGGAAACGTTTTACCGCCGTGGCGTCCGCATTGCTGCGAAGACTGCGCCGCTTCCCATTGCTAGTACCGCCCCAGACAAGGAAGACAACGGGGCGAAAAAGTGAAGGTGTGTTGTTGTGGGCCGTAGAACAAGTGCCTTTGTTGCCGGCTTTACTTCTCAGCCCCCAGCTTCCGAGCTTCCTTTTCGATGTCCTTTTGGACAGTGGAAGGTTCATTGGCGGCAGAATTGAGCGCCTTGCGGGCGTACTCCTTCGCTTTGCCCTTGTCTCCACTTACCGAGTAGGCGTCGGCCAGGTGGAGCAAGCTCTGAGGGTCCTTTCCGCCGTCCATCCGGACAAGGGCGTCGGCTGCCCGCACGGCTAAAGCGACGAGTTCTTTGCTGTCCTTCTTGTTTCGCAGTTCCCAATACGCCATCTCCAACACCACGGCGTTTTTCTGCTTGATCGCCTTGGCCACCAGGGCTTCGGCGTATTCTTCCCCTTTGCCGACGTTTCCGAGCTTGAGCAGTTCGTGAAGTTTGGCGGCAACCACCGGCAGGAAGTCGGCCAACAGCGGGTACTGGGTCTCGAAATCCTTCAGCGCTGCCAGCCCGGCCTCAGGATCCCGTTCCAGGGTCGCAATCACGGCTCGATAATCCGCATCAACTTTGGCCATGTCGTCGCCGACCTCTTTCGCGCTGCCGCCGGCAACGACTTTGTGCAGGGCCATACTTACGAACATGGGCCCGCCTATGTAGGCGATTCGGCCCGTCTTGTCGACTACGAAGGTGCAGAAATGTTCTTGGCCCTTGAGCCACGCGTCCGCCGCCGAACCATCGTCGGCGTAGGCAAACCGGTATTTGAGCGTCGGTCCCCGCTTCTTGACGAATGCCGCCACCTTGTCCTCGGTGTTCCCGGGACCTCCGCGGATGTCGCGCGACGTGAAGCTAATGACCGTCACGCCTTGGTCCTTGTAACGAGCTTGCAGGTCGGCCAAGTGCGGCATGTAACGAATTGGCGCCCCGCACCAGGTCGCCCAAAACTCGACGACATAGATCTTCCCCGGCTCGAACTTCTTCACCGCGTCGCCCTGAAGCCACTTGCTGGCCTTCAAATCAGGAGCCGGGTCGCCTACCTTCAACGACGCGGCCGCTTTTTCCGCCTTCGCTAGCTCCTTCTTCACTTGCTCCTGGCCAAGGACCGGCTTCAAGTGGCCGACGAGGCCGAGAGCCGGGATGACCAGCAGCAGGGTCGTTCGAAGCATGAGTCTGATCCCGGAGTAAAATGAAAGGCCGGGTCGACGAGCCCTAATTGGACTTGGCCCTGCGCCGATTAGCAAATCGGCGTGCCGGCTGATCCGGAAAATGCATTAGAACAGGGCCACAAATCTCCGTCAACGAACTACTAAAATAGGCAGCATGGCAGTTTAGCAGCGGGTTTGCCGCAATGCGCCGAATTCCTACTCTTAATCCCCATCCACTTTCAAGACAGACAAGCAGCCTACTATTTGCACAACTGCGGATACCGGTCTCGGAACACCTTGAATGGGTTAAATCGACATGCCACATTAGCCAAATTATTGATAAGGACCTTCTTAGGGTCCTCTTCGGCGGCCTTTTGGATGTGGTCCAAGTTGCTGCCGTCTTTCAGAAATTGCTCCGGATCCGTGAGCGGCGCGGGCAGCGCGTTGAACCCGTGATGGTCCTGGCGCAACGTGGTCAACCCTTTCTCAGACCGATACATGTTGGAGACGACGATGGCGAAGAATTCCTCGTACGTATCGTAGCCTGGATTGTCCGCCATGCTTGAGCAGTACATTTTGCCGTTCATCTGCCGGACGCCATGGCACATCTCATGAAAGAGAATTTCGGGACCGTCGCTGCCGGGTTTGTCCGCCGCCGAGCCTTTCCAAGTGCCCGGGCTGTACCGAATCAAGACGTCGCTCCCGGCGCCCGTTCCGACAAAGTTTCCCGGCAGCACGCCGCTCGTCTTGGTATCGGGCGAGTCGCTACAGGCAAGGAGCCGCTTTCCTGCCGGGGTTGCGTTCAAGGGGTCGGCCGGCCCGGCGAAGGCGTTGGTAGGTAGATTCCAGTTGCGGTCGAGGTCAACCAAGGGCTTAATGGCCATGCTCCGGCCGGCCTTCATGAAGATCTCGGTCAGAATGCACCATCCCGTTCGCGTGCCCCGCAGCGTGCGGAGCTGCTCGGCCACTTCGGATTCGTAGCTGGCGACGTCCGCCCGGCCCATGTCCTGATTTTCCTTTGTGTTGCCGAACAATTTCGTATAGCCGCCCGCCAACTCAGAGCCGTTGATTTCGATCATCGGGTACTCAGGCATCTTAGCCATGGCTGCGTTCTTTCTTGTAAGGTGACAAGAGGAGGCCTAACCGGGCGCGGCACATTGAGGCTCTGACGGGCCGGGTATCGGCAATCCGTCAACTCGGGCCACGCGGGTTCGGGAATAAGTAGTCGTCGTAGTATACGCTTTTGGTGGCTGAACCGGACGGTAATCTGGCCGACCGTCCTAGACGAGATGATCCCAGCTCAGGGCTGTGAAGCGGGCGCGGCGCGATTACTTGACGTTTTTCGCGTTGAAGTGGGGATTCTCGATCAACCCGAAAAGGTTGCCGAACGGGTCCTTGACCGCGGCTACCTTGATGCCGCCGCCGACGTCTTTGACCGGCTCGTGCACCACGGCGCCTAGCCCGGCGAGTCGTTGCACCTCCGCTGCGACGTCGGCCACGCCCCAATAGGCCAAGGGGCCGTCCGACCTGGGGACGCCGTCGGGGATGAGCCCCAGCTCGAACCCGCCCACCAAAAAGCCGACATAGAACGGCTCATCGAAGTACGGGCCATGGCCAAGCGCCTGGCTGTACCAGGCCTTGCCGTGGGCCAGATCGGGCGCCGGGTAAATGACGGTCCGCAGTCCTTGGATCATATCGCCTCCGGTTGGTTTCAAGTCGCCGAATGCACCTGGTCATTTATAAGCCAGGATCAGTGCTCCAACCAAGCGGTAATCTCCTATCATTTTCGTCTTTCCGCACTGGCTGCACGTTCGTCGCGGCTAATTGTGGAGCATGGACACCATGCGCAATCTCCGGCATAATCATGTCAATCAAAGGCAATTCCGACTTATAGTTACGTGCGTGACAACCGCCCCATCGAACGCTTCGGACGACGGAGTTTAGTTGAAGGAGATTGTTTTGGGGAAGTGGTTGAAGCCTTAGTGGATGACATTTCGGTTATTTAATCCTTTCATAACCAGGAGATTAACCCATGAACTCGAGACTTTCGTTCAATCTGACTGGTCTGGTTGTTGTGATCGTTGGCTTTTCAGGACTGTTGATGCCGCGCTCAATCTTCGCGCAACAGCAAGCTCAGATTAATAAGAACCAGGCACAACCCGAGACTCAGTCCAAGGATGAAGAAGAAAGCGATCCCTTAAAAGAAATGGTAAAGGCTTATCCAGCCCTTTTCAAAGCAATACCCCTAACAAAGAGAGATGACGAGCTTCGCAAACTACAGATTGAGCGTTTTGAAGCTGCAAAGGAACAGGTGAGATCACTCTATTTAATGATTGTCGTCGGCTCAGCCCCTGGCGCAGGACAAGCCGCGGTGGTATTCCATCTAGAGCCGACCCGGCAGCTTCTTGATTCAAGATTAGACCTGGTGGAAAACCCCGAAGACGAAATTGCCGTTCGCGAAGATTTTCTCAAGATTGCCAAGGAAAATGAAAAAATCTCCAAGCGAAATCTTGAAACAGGAAGGAGCAATGTGGCAGAAGTTGCAAAGATGCGTTACGCTCGCGCTGATGCCGAGATTCAGTTGCTCAAGGCAAAGCGCAGACTTAAGAAGTGAAAGCAAACGTAGGGTGGGACGAGTCTTCGAGTCCCACCAGGTGCGCGGTGGGACTCGAAGACTCGTCCCGTCCTACATGGCCAATGCGTCCGGAATGCGGGCCGAAGTGGCCCGGCTGATGGGCATCGACCCGGCCCCTTGATGCCGTCAGCCTTTTCATAGAGCACTTTGCCCTCCTTCATGATTTCGCTAAAAAACGAATCGCCTTCCTTGAGTCGCCAGGCCAATTTCTTCGGGGGTGCAAACGATTAGGTCGAGGGGGAATAGCGGGGCAATGGCTCGGTCGATACGAACGGCCTGTTCGATCTCATGGCGCGCCGGCATAACTACGAGGATGTCCACATCGCTATCGGCGTGAGGCTTTCCATAGGCATGAGAGCCAAAAAGGATGATTTTGTCCGCTTCAAACCGACTTGCCACGTCGCGTGCGAATTGACGAATCACCTTTAAGGGCACGTCCGCTCCGCGATACCAGCGGGTCAATTTTACCGTAGTCGGAAGAGATGGCTTCTTGGACATGCTTCGATTCTACACGAAGGAGTACACTGCGGCTTGAATTCGTGTTCGACGTCGACCCGCCCGCACTGTCCCGCTTGGAAACCGGCAAGATGCTGAACCCCACACTCGCGACGCTGTGAAATAATCTTCCATTTCTTTTCCCTCCGATTCTCATCCGAGCCTTGTCTTAAATGTTATCACATGATAACATTCATCTAGCGGGGGCCAATATGGCTGAATGGACAGTCCGCGGTTTCAAGATCACGATGTACCAGGCCGATCATCCGCCCTTGCACTGCCATGTGCGCAAAGATGGCAAATTCATTGAGAAATTTAACCTTGAGGCAGGCACTTGGATGACCGGACCGAAACGACACAAGGCACAAGCCAACGCTGCGATCAAGCGATGGAGGCGAGAAAATGGAATCTAACGAATTACGTTTCAAACACGTCGGTCTATCGAGCGACGGGGCGGTCATTTTCTGCGAGATGGACAACGGCAAAACCTATGCGATGCCACTCACCGCGCTGGACCAGGCCGAGGATTGGAACGCCAAAGCTAAACCGAAAGCCGTCAACATCATCCATGACGGCTACGCGGCTCTAGTCCAGTTCAATACCGGCATGGAAATCGACTTTCCGTCCGATTTCGTCCTCCACATCTGCGAACCATCCTATGCCTACTACAAGGACAAGAGCCGCGCTGTGTCAGGGGTCGGCGGACGCATCCGGACAATCCGCCAGTCACGCGGCCTGACGTTGGACGCGCTAGCCGCCAAGTGCGGCATTGCTAAGCCAAACCTATCGCGGCTGGAAAATGACAAAGTGACGCCCAAGTTCGAAACCCTGACGACCATCGCCGCCGCGCTGGACACTCACCCGGCGTTGCTAGTTGAAAAACACGCCTGGACATGGACGCAGCACGTATTCACCGAATGGAAACTTGGCCTACTTTGGCAAGAGGGCGTTGGCCATTTCCAGGCGGTTCACGCGGTGGACATGGTGAAGCTGTTTCTTGCAACGCGGCCGGAACATGCGTATGCGCGGATGAGGCTTTTGAAACATGCCGACCGGACTCCACACGACGCGGAAATCTGCAAGGACCTATTGGACGCCAATAAGTGGGCGCGTGAATCGGCTGCGGCCGAGATGGCCCGGGAACGGGCCAAAGAGCGTACGGCGAAAAAAGAATTAACGGGTGGCCGGCGCTGAGATTGCTAAGGCCCGGTAAAGTGGGAAACGCCGTCGTGTTCGACGTGCTGAACCCAGCCGCTCCGCTCATCATCCGCCCGATCACGGCTTATGATGTCCCCGAGCCGACGGAAGTGAAGCTATGAAGCCGACGACCAAACCAACACGCACTGCCGAGCAGCGCGCCGAGGAAGAAGCCTTGCGCCGCCGGCACGCGGCCAACCCGGTCCGCCAGCGGCCGGCCGGCGCTATCAATCAGCGGAGCTTCGCGGCGATTTTGAAGCTGGTGCGGATGGGCATCGACCCGCCCGCACTGCCCCGCAACATCGAGTCTCCGCCCCAGTGCTTCCGCCCATTTGTGCAGCGTCGCGAGCGTGGCAAGCGAGGAAGATCAGGGCTTTCTGGGCTCTTAATTGCAAAGCCAGGGTCGAGCCCTGATCGGTTTCCTTTTTCGAAGCAATTTACGTTGTCCCCTTTATGCGCCCCTTCTAAAGACAAATCACCAGATCACAAAGGGTGCAGTCAAAAGCAAGAAAAAGTAAATGTAGGGTGGGACGAGTCTTCGAGCGTCACCAAAGTGCGCGGTCGGACTCGAAGACTCGTCCCAAGTTACAACGATACGAGCGGCAATTGACAGGCACGATCAAATTGGGACAATAGCGCTATGGATTCAGGCACAATTTCCATTCATCGTGCCGCTTGCGTCGCTGCCGTAAGCACGCCGGTTTTCAATCCGCTGCTCGACGCATCATTCCTGCCGGACGCCGCGTTTTTCACAGCCGCGCACGCTAGTAAGCGGTCCGCTCCAACCGCCTCAACCGCTTACTACCTGCGCGGCACTGATTTTTCGATCATTCCGGCCGGGGAGGCGGCGCCAAAGCTCCTGATGGACGCTCAACGGCGCGGCGCCGCGCGGGTGGGGGCGCATGCAATGCAACGTATTTTTGGCACGAAGACTCCCGGGCCCCTGTAGTTCCTCCGTTTTTCACCAGGAAGCTCCGTTTTTCACTAGGAAATTCCGTTTTTCACTAGGAAATTCCGTTTTTCATCAGGGGTGGGTGGGGGATGAAAAACGGAAAACCATTGCTCGTTTCCGCCGCTACAAGTCGCACCGGATGGCGGCTTGCGCCCGTTCGTTGTCTTTGGTCGTCTCTTATTTGAAGATGGCCAACGTCGGACCAGGGGTGCCAACACGATGGCCGCCTTCGAATGAAATACGGGGAAGAGTGAAGGCCTGCTATTAAGCCAAGAGTTCGCGGATGGGATTGCCCCAGGGCACTAGCTGGAAGGGACGGTCGAGGCGGTCTTGCATTTCGAGATCGTTGGCAATGCCCAGGCAATGGTAGATGGTCGCGATTACATCGGCGGGAGTGACGGGGTTGTTGCTAGGTTGAGCGCCGATCTTGTCGCTGGAGCCGTAGACCAGGCCGCGCTTGAGGCCGCCGCCGGCCATCAGCAGGCTGTAGCAGAAGTTCCAGTGGTCGCGTCCGGCAGCGGCGTTGATCTTCGGCGAGCGGCCAAATTCGCCCATGACGACGACCAGTGTTCGCTCCAACATGCTCCGCGCTTCGAGATCGTTGAGTAGCGACGAAACGGCGGCATCCAACTGAGGCAGCAGTTCGGTCTTGAGCTTGGCGAAATTGCCGCCGTGGGTGTCCCAAGTGGCATTGGCGTCGGGCGCCCAGGAAATGCAGGCGACGCGCGTGCCGGCCTCGATAAGCCGGCGTGCCAAGAGCACGCTTTGGCCGTAGATGTTGCGACCGTAAGCGTCGCGCAGCTTGGGCGGTTCGTGATCGAGGCGAAACGCTTTCTGGGTGGCCGGGGCGGTGAGCAAATCGAACGCCTTGGCTTGAAAGCCCGACATGCCCAGCATTTGGCGGTCTTTGCGGGCGAGCGGCTGCGTCTCCAGCGTCTGGATCAGGCCTTGGCGCGCGGTCAGGCGCCTCGACGGCACATCGGCGCCGGTCGTCAATTCCGGCATGCCGAAATCGGCGGCATTCGGATCACGCAAGACAAAGAGCGGATCGCGGACGCGGCCCAGCAGTCCGCCGAAAAAACCGGGCTGCGGAGGGCCGCCGCGACCTTCCGCGGTGATATAGGGCATCGACACAAACGGGACCACGGCCGTTTTCGGCGGGCGCATCTGACCCATGACGGACCCGATGGAGGGATGATCGTCCGGTTTAGCGCCGCCGCCCAACTCGCCCCGGTCATGGCCGGTAAGCCCGGCATAGACGGCGGCCGCATGGGAATTGTTGACGCTGTGGTGAACCGACCGAACGAGGCAGCACCGGTCCATCAATCGCGCAAGGCGCGGCAAATGTTCACCGAACTGAATGCCGGGCACGGAGGTAGCGATCGGTTTGAATTCACCTCGAATTTCGGCGGCTGCCTTAGGCTTCATGTCCCACATGTCGAGATGGCTGGGTCCGCCGTTCAAGAAGACGAGGATGCAGGAATCGGCCGATGGATTATGTGCCGTCTTGGGTGACTGAGCTCTCAATAACTGCGGCAAAGACAGCCCCAAGAGCCCGATCCCGCCTATTTGCAAAACGTCCCGGCGCGAGAGCGATAAAGGGCCGGTGCAGTGGAAAGGACGTTTCACTACCAAATCTCCCGAAGGCGGGTGAATAAGGGGCTTGCCGGTCTCAATAGACCATAATGCAGCGAGGCAGGCGGGTTCAAACTTTGGCGGTCAGACGAAGGCAGGGCGCCAAACGCTATAGGCAAGTCTACGCCATTGTAACGGCGGGATACTTGGGCGTGATAGGAGATTTTCTGATTTCTCGCATAGGGGAGCAAAACCGAAGGGTTTAGAAGTATTCCCGTTGCCCGGTCTAGGAAAATAGGTATCGTCTCGTTTCGGATGACGCCCGACGATAGATCCTCTTTGCAACCTGCCGCACTTCCTTAGCTTTCCAGATTCCTTCTCGTTTAGCCGGAATTACGGTTCCATGCCGTTTGGCCCTGATCTTCGGGTTTCTCGAAGCCATTTGTTTGATGAAAGGATTCGTTCATGCGCGATCGCTTGCTCCCTGATTGCTTACTGTCAGCCGGTTTGCTGATTGCGGCTGCTTTTTATCCCGCCGTTGCTAAACCGCCGCAACTGCCCGTGCAAGAGAGAATTGATTGTGAAGAAGAATGCCAGGAACCGCCCGCCGTGCAAGGGCGCCAAACGCCCCCGCCCTGCCCGGTTTGCCCCGCTTCTGCGGGCAAGTCTACCGAGAAGACGAAGTTGATTACCAAGGTTTATCCGGTTGCAGATCTGGTTATTCCGATTGGTCACAATGGTCCGAGTAATTTGCCTGCTGAGGCAAGCGAATGCTGTCATGAGAAAAAGGCTACTAAATCTGCGGTCGTCGCGAAAAATTCCGCTAAGGAATGCACCTCCTGTTGCCCGGCCTGTGCCAGTGCCGGTTGCTGTCCGGCGACCGCAACAATTCCGGCAATGACCGCGACCCTGCAAGTCCGGCAAGTCACTGAGGAGAAGCGCCTTATTCAGCTAATCGAGCAAACGATTCAACCGAACGCCTGGCAAGCCAAAGGCGGCGCCGGCAGCGTCGACTATTTTCCGATTACGATGTCCTTAGCGATCAGGCAGACGGCCGCGGTTCACAGCGAAATCGCCGAAATGCTGGCGACCCTCCGCCGTGAACAGGATACTCAAGTCGCAGTCGAAGTCCGATTCATTTCTGTGTCGGAAGAATTCATGGACCGCGTTGGCATGAAATGCTCTGACGGGGAAAAGAAGTGCCATGAAAACGACGACTGCTGCGAGGGCAAGAAATCGTGCACGAATGGTTTATCAGTTCATTGTGAAGATCTCCAGACGGTGAAATTCCTCGATGTCCCCCATGCCGAGCGAATGATGGACGCCCTTCAGGCCGATGCCAAGACAAACGTCATGCAGGCCCCCAAGGTGACAATGCTCAACGGTCAGGAATCTCGCATCCAAGTCTGCGATGAGCAATGCTATGTGACCGGCATGATGGTCAAACATATCGACGGCCAAGTCGTTTTCATTCCGCAAAACGAAACGTTCAAGACGGGTACGGATGTAGCGCTTCAACCTGTGGTTTCCGCAGACCACCGCCTCGTGCGCGTAAAGGTCAATGCGAAACTGACGAGCCTGGATAGTTCTGAAGTTTCTCAAATTCCCTTCACGTCTTTTCTGCGGCAAACGAATAGTGAGAAGAAGGAAACGGCGTGTCCCGTTATGCCATTCATTCAGGATCCTAAGTTCATCAAACTGACTGTGGATAAGACGCTCAGTCTTCCGGACGGCGGCACAGCGCTTATCACGGTCGGCCAGAGACCATGCGAGAAGGCAGGGGAAACGCCGGTCTTGAGCAAGGTCCCTTACATCAATCAGTTGTTCAATAAGGATTGTTGCAAGAAGGAAAAGACAACCGAGGTCGTCCTCATGATGCTAACGCCGCGCATCATCGTCTCCGAGCAAGAAGAGATAACTTTCCACAAGGACATAACCTCTTGTCCGAAGGAAAAGGTTGTCAAAGACGCGATGCCTCTTGCCGACATTGAGGAACAAGAAGTGGCTCCCAGTCCGAAGCAAAGCTGCGGCGAGTCGTCTCAAACGTCCGCTCGTATTGGGACTGGCAAAGCCGCGAAGTTGGTCAAGCAATATCGCCGGGCCTGTGCCGAAGGCGATTCCGCCAAAGCAACCGAATTGGCAATCAAGGCCTTGGCGATTGATCCCATGTGCTTCGGGAAGAAGTAAGCGGAAGACGGTTTTTTCCCATTAGTCTCGTCGTTCCCCGGCTCTATTGGTTGGCAATTGAGCTAAAGTAGTATGTCGGTTACGATTCCGATCGGGGCATAATTTCGTTGGCCTCGGTCGGAATCGTAACCACACTATTTCCTCTTAGAGGGAACGATGAAGTTCACCCTGCGCATTACCCTTCTGACCATTGTCCTTTTCCTGATCGTACTCACGGTCGCCGGCTTGGGTTATAGCTCCTACCGCAATGCCCGGTCCAGCGCCGAGGAACTGACCGGCCAAATTCTCGATCAAACTTCGCAACGCATCGACAGCGAGATCAACGACCTATTGTGGACAGCCAACAATCAAGGCAATCTCGACCTTTTGCTTTTCCAGTCGGGGCATTTGAGCGCTAACGACTTTAAGCGGACGGCCCATTACTGGGTGGACGTTCTCAAGGTCCATCCCAAGCTTGTCCGGCTCGGGCTGGCATTAGAGGAACCCGGCGATTGGCATTACGTCATGCATTTGCACGGCGGCAAAACTACCATAGGTGTGCTCCATAGCGATCCGCAATCTGGAGAAAAGGCACTTCGTACATTTTGGCCGGGGGACTATCCCAGCAAGCCGTATTTCGCCGGCGCCGATACCAAGGCCGTCGATCCGCGCCAACGTGCTTGGTATGCAGAGGCACGCAAGACCGGCCGCCAGGTGTGGTCGGAAGCCTACGTTTTTCAAGACGGCAGCCAAGATAACCAAGTCCCCGCCGTAACTTGCGCCACGCCTATCTTCCGCCACGATAACTCGTTGGTCGGAGTCTTGGCCGCCAGTTTCGACCTTTACGATTTTTGCCTCTTCCTAAAGGAACTGGAGATCGGGAAGAGCGGCTACGCCTTCGTCGTTGAGTACAACTCGAACGGCAAACGGCAAGTAATCGCCCATCCCAATCCCTCTCTCTTGCTCCGCACCACGGCGAGGGGCTCGGAAGGCCGTTCCAGCGAGCTTATTCCCGGGGAGGATCTTAACGACCCTCATGTAGCTGCATTCATGAGCGAATTACCCCCGAAAATGAGCTCAAGCGATCTGGAGCAAATGAAGCGCGGCGGCATGAGACGCGTCGATTTTATTGATCATGGCGTGCACTATCTGGGCAGTTACCGCTGTCTTTCGACGGAGGAAACGCCAAACTGGCTTATCTGCACGATCGTGCCCGAAGAGGAAGTCCTGGGCGCGGTTAAGCGGGGCAACCGCCAGACTTTTTTCATCGGTGTTGGCGTCTTCGTCCTCGCCGTATTAATCGGCATGATGATATCCGGCCAAGTCGCCCGACCGCTGGAGCAGCTTGCCCACGAAACAGAAAAAATTGGCCAACTCCATCTGGAGGCTCGACCGGTTGCTCGGTCCATCGTCAAGGAGGTTGATCGTCTAGCCTTGAGCACGGAAGAGATGAAGACGCACCTCCGCTCTTTTCGCAAATATGTCCCGGCCGATTTGGTCCGATCGCTTATGGCCGCCGGCAAGGAAGCCAACCAAGGCGGCGACAGCCGGGTCGTCTCCGTCTATTTTTGCGACATTGCGAACTTCACAGCTCTATCCGAGAATTTGGCGCCGGCCGAGGTCGTGGAGCATCTGGGTCAATTCCTCAAGGCCGTAAGCGAAGACATTGTCGCCACGGAAGGGACAGTGGACAAATACATCGGCGACGCCGTCATGGCGTTCTGGGGCGCCCCGGCTCTTAATCCGGACCACGCGCTCGCCGCTTGCAAAGCCGCCCTCCGCAATCAAGCGAAGCTGGCCAAGCTGCGCGAAAAATGGCAAATCGAGGGCAAGCCTTTGTTCTTCGCGCGCGGCGGCATCCACACCGGTGAAGTGATCGTCGGCAATATCGGCAGCGAAGCGCGGCTTAACTACACTGTCATCGGCGATACCGTCAACCTGGCGAGTCGCATGGAAGGGCTCAATAAATTCTATGGCACCAACATCCTCATCACCGAGCATACCTACAATGAAGCAAAGGAAGCTGTCATCGCCAGGCCTATCGATTGGGTTGCCGTCAAGGGCCGCCATGAAGCCGTCCTCGTTTACGAACTTCTAGGGCTTCGAGGTGAAGTCGAACCGGCGGCATTGGAGCTAGTAGAGCTGTATTCTAACGGCCTAACACTCTACCGCCAAAAGCAGTGGCGACGAGCGGAGGAAATATTCATAAGCGTCCTCGCGAAGAATCCCGAAGACGCCCCTTCGAAGCATATGCTTAACCGTTGCCAAAACTGCGGATCCCGTCCGCTCGCTGAGAATTGGGACGGGGAATTTCACATGGAGTTTAAATAAAGCCCGAGGGGCCGGCCTAGCCGTCGGCGCCCTCTCGCTTGTGCCGGACTCGCCTGAGGACTTTTTTAGCCGTTGCCAATGTAGACCGGAAAACCGCGTGCGTCGAACGGCGCATGCGGTTGGCAAAGGTGTTACGGAAAAGCAGAAAGGGGGCCGCGCCAAAGTAAACATTCGTGGTTTCGTAGCCGGATTCCGGGTCCCCGAAGCCAAAATTGATCAGACGCACCGGTCGGCGGCTAATTACATCTTGCAGGAACAGAAACTGCATCACCGCGCCTGGAGAAAAAGGGGCCAAGGCCTTGTTATACATGGTGGCATCCACTACGTAGACGCTTCCGTGCTGGAATCCCAAAATGCAGGCCACCGGGTCGGAGGCGGATTCCAGGTAGTACGAACGGAGGAGGCCCCGAGCCGCCAACGAGGTGAAGCGGCGCTGCGCGTCCGGGCGATTCGCGACCGGAGAGAAGAATTTTGGGACATGACTAGGCCACAGCGCGGACGCCACATCGAGCATCTTGTCCACTTGGCCGGGTGATTCGACGCACTGCAAGCGGAGTGATCCTTCGGATCGGTCTTGAAGGATGCGAACTTGCCTTTTCAGGTTGTACCGTTTCTTGGCATTGAACTTGGCGAGATACTCCTCGAAAGTCGGCGGCAAGGGAACGGTGTGGTAACGGCGCAAGCCCTCGAAGGCATAAGGCAAGTAAAACTGCCGAAGCGGCTTCGATTCGCCGAGATAGCGCCACAGAAAGCTTCCGTCCGCGACCGCATCTAACCCGATGATGCCACATTCGGGGATCTCACTATAAATTTTCGCGAACAAACTATCGTAAGAAGCGGCGCTTTCCGGCATCAAGAATTGCCCGCCCAACATCCAAAGCCGGGTAAACCAGAAGTTGCACAGCGTAGTGCCCCCGACGGAAAAGGGAAGAGGGTAGCGGGCCATCCGCAATGGGACAATTCCCGCAATCTGGCCGCCGAGGTCACGAGCCAAGGCCACCGCCAGACGATGTTCCCCCCCTTGATCGTGAAGGTATTCAAGCCACTCCGGCGATTGGTACATCGCATTGGGGTCAAGGCTTTCCCCTATCAATCTATTCCAAGCCGATAGGACGCTTTCTGAACGCCAAGCATCGGCGGTTCGCAGCAGATTCCAGTTTAGGGTTTCAGTATCGACCTTCGCCGGGTTACGGCCATCGCCAAGGGCACTCATTCCAATTCGCTCCCGGCGAAGTCTTGGCAATAAAAAGCCGCAGAGACGAGGAGTAGGAACCCGATAAGGACCTGACCATTTAGTGGACCGAACCACCGCCCGAGAGTACGTTCAAGGACCATGGCCATTAATCAGCTCTCCGATATGGTGGACCGTCAATTCGTCGGCCACCGGGCCCAGAATAGCGAGATAGGATCGAAGCGCAACGTAACAGTTTCCGGCGGGTCGCGGATTGCGATGAATCCAGCCGGATCCTCAGGAACCGGATACGGCTCGATGACGAGGCCGGATGATGCCCGCCACGCGGGATGGTAGCGATACCGTAGCACAATCAGCCCGGAATTGCTTTTCACCCGAGAGAGATCGATACGGTTAATGCCGGCCCGCACTTGACCGCTGCCAACCATAATCCGACCAGGTGCGTCGGGCAGCCGGAACGCCCGGTAGACGCCCACTGCGTGACCCGCATCGCCGATCGCCGATGCCATTAACTCCGTGGCTGGCTCGGTGCAGGTGAAAACCCAGGTGACGCCCCAGCGCCGCAAAGCCGTCCTCAATTCGGCCCCATTCCACTGGTCGAGGGCGCGGCTCCACAAGCGGTTGGTCAGGAAGTTGGCCGGGTGATGCTCGTCCGGATAAGCGTTGCCGATCACCTCGCGCCCCGCCACGGCGGCCAGTATTTTGGGTTCGCACTGGATCTTGGTCTGGATTAGCAGCCGGTCGCCTGGCTGGGTCTGTTCCGCAATAAAGCTAGTTAGCGGCTCCACGAAGTCGGGCTGCGGAGTGCTCCGGGGGAAGGCGAGGTCGAAAGTCGGCGTCTCGATCTCGGTTTGGCCGGCAAAATCGACGTGTTGCCAGCCAGTCAGCCGGTTGCTTGCGTGGGCGGCCCTCCATTCTACCAATGCGGTTAAGCCGACTAGGGCGATAGCGAACGCCCCCGCAGCCGGAGCGGCGGGCAAGCGCAGCCGCCGAGCCATTTCGTATAGCCCCAGGCCGACAGGTATCGTCAACAAGGCAAAAGCGCCCAACAGGAATCGTGCCGGCTGGGTGGCCACCACTCCGGGCACGAAAGATCCTAAGAATTTCAACAAGAGACCGAGAAAGGCAGCGATAGCGAAGGCGACTGCCGGCCGCGTACCCGACCAGTGCCGCATCCTCGAAAAGCCGTAGACACCCACTCCAAGGGCTAGCGCCGCAGCCGCGAGGCGGCTTGGCGACAGTTGACTTACCATGTGGTCCCAAGAGACATAAACGAGATCGGCAGGATAGGTTGAAAACGCACGCCCCGGCGGTCGAGGCGTTCGCAAGTCTAGGAGGAACGGCACGAGCCAAAAGGCGTTTAGGAGCGCCGCGGCTACCGGAGCGAACAAAGCTGCGACCTGCCAACGCCTGGACAAAGTGCGGGCGCCGAGCGTGAAAATCAAAAAAACCGGGGCTATCAAAACTGGCCCGAGCACGTGGAGAAATGCGAGCGCGGCCAGACCGAACATCGCAATAAACCAGCGACTCCGAGTCGGCTGTTCGAGAAAGCGAAGGAACAAAGCCAATACAAGCGGAGCCAGATAACTGGCGAAAGCGAAGGCCGCTAATCCCCAGCGGAAAAACCCCAGAAAGCTGCCATAGAGCCAGGCCCCACCGAGAAGGACAGTCAAAACCCACACGATGGCGCTGGGGGGGAACCGAAGTAACCACGCCGCCAACAGCAGCCATAGGGGCATTGTCAGGGCGGCGACAAACAGGAATAGCCGAATGACTTGGCCTTCCGTTAAGAACGGAAGAAGCACGCCCATAACTTGCTGGGGCTTAGCGCCGGCGTCCTGAGTAGGTCGCGAAACAACGCCGGCGCATACAGCCGGGTCGTAGCCCCAGGGACATCCGCTGGTGCGTAAGGCCTCCCGGTAAACGTAAACCCGGTAAGCGTGCGCCGGATAATCCGCACCGTAAACCGGCCTGGGGTCGAACAGGTGCCCAGGCGGGACCAAAATGAAGACGGCAATTAAGTGGGCCACGAGCAGGGCCCCCAGGAAGACGCGCTCGGTAGTGGTCCAAACGGCTCCTGTCAAGTTGGCCGGCCTTGATGATTCACCGGTCTTTGTCGTTACTTGCACACCCGGCCCTTCTTATTTGCTTCATTCTGTTATTAATTCCGGTATTCGGCAACTGTCAGGAGAGCACAAGTTACCTCGCTGCCTTTTAGCCATTACCGAAAGATTCGATTGTTTCTGTTCCCAATGGTGCTTACCCGCCTATTACCGACCATGTTATCATTCCAAAGGCGCTCTTTGCCCGACTTCTGCAAAGTTTAGCTCGTGTTCGGCCGTTTTATGAAGAAAGCCTTGCAACGTAATGAAGTGCTTAAGACCTTGCACGGAGCAATAAGGAGGCCAACACTGCACCAGCGCGAGCAGGCCCGGACGGACTCCACGTGCCTGTCCAAAAACCTTAAAGGCGCTCTCGATGTGTTGCTCAGGGGTTGGGCGCTTCTCCATGGGCCCGTCAATGCGATCCAAAGGGCGCGGGCCAGCCAGTAATTAGATTACGGTTGGGTGCTCTAATGGCTAGGGTTTTTCTCGCTTGAAATCACTTAGAATAGTCTTGCTATCGGGGCCGGCGGAGAATTCCTTTGGTCTTTCGAGGTTCTCCGGCCAAGTGCGGCATACTTTTAGGTTATCGCCTTCGAGCTCATAGATGCCTACGCTGGTTTTCCCCTCATCTTTTTTGGAAATGCTGGTAGTGATCTTGTACGTAATGGTCTTGGGCTTGGCTGTCGGATCAATCGTGTAAGTTCCTTCGCCTATCGTTTCACCTTTGTTCTTGAGCTGCCACTTGCCCTTGGCATCGAAAACATAGCGGATCTCCTTGATTTCCTCGTCGGGCGCCTTCTTGCCATTCGATTCTACAGAAACGGCAGCCCAAGTCCCGGCCAGCGTTTTCATCTCTTTCTTGGCGGCCTCTTCCTTGGCATCCTCGGCCGCGCGCGGCAGCCCCCCTGTTGCGACTAACGAAATTACCAACGCCATCACTTTATGGGCTTTCATGGCAGATCCTCCAACGATGAGCCAACAGCGCTGAAGCTTTAGCGGTTCTTACTATAACGCGGCTGATAAAGCTGCACGGCGAAATCTCCCGGCATGCGAAAATGCGTCACCAGACCATAGCCTTCGTCCTTGACGCCATCAGTGAACTCGACGCCGCGCCCCTTCAACTCCGCGACGGTTCGGTGAATGTCGTCGCAGTAAAAAGAAAGATTGTGGGCCCCGGAGGGCGCGCCTTCCGCCGGATCCGCGGGATGACAACCCATGTCCGCCTCGGGCAGGTCGAATACCAGCCAGCCACTTCCCACGTCGGTAAAAGGGAAACCCAACTTATCGCGAATAAAGGCCCGAAGCTCCTCCGGTTTGGAGGAATAAAACATAGTATGGACGCCCTTGATCACGACCATTCTCCTTTGAGTTTTCGGTGATTTCCTGACAACCGAGAACCCCGACGGCGTAAACTGCCCCGTCCTGCATATTAGCGGAGGCGCGGCGCCTGGGGAAGCCAAATGGCTTGACATGCGCTTCCCCTGGATAGGCCAGCGATTTGTCGCTGGGCCAGTTGCCGTCCCAGGCAGCTCTAGTCCCAAGGGGACGGCTGAAAGAACCATTGCTTCAACCGTCCCTAGGGGACTATGGAAGAATTTCTGCGGTCCTAATCCCAGCTATAAAATCGCTGGGCTATTTTCACCAGCCCCTAACAGGGCAGAGTCCTGAAGCCCACACGGCCGGCGACGAACACTAGAATTCCTAGCCGATGCAGTGGGTTTTTTACATCCCATCGCGAATTCATCCTCATACGACCAGCGCATCCGGAGCCGTAATCGTCTCCTCTTCTTTCTCGCTCGAGTTCGCCGCCACACTGGCGGTGGCGGCTTTTCCGCCGGGAGCGGGGCGCAGCCACCCGCCTAGCGCTGCGGAGGCGGTCGTCGCGCCGGCTGCGAGCAGGCCGATGAGGGAATAGTGCACAATGGGTGCGCCACCTTCGGTGTCGCCGATAATCAGACCGGCCATGAACGTGGATAAGCTCCCGGCCATGTGTTGGACGGCGGTGTTGACGCTCAAGAACCCGGCGCGGTGGCGCGGTTCGGCGCATGCCGTGATCATGGCCATGCCGGGAACCATGCGTCCTGACGTGAAAATAAAGAACAGCGTCGTGATGACTAAAATCGATACCAATCCCGTCCCGTTTGATAGGTTCGTAAGCAGCAGCACTGGGATGCCGGTCGCCAACGCCAAAGTGCGAAAGAAGAGCAGTTTGCCAAATCGATCCGAGAGCCGGCCGATGATGGTGAGGGTGATGAGCGTCGCGGCGCCGCCGCATAGATAGATATACGGCAACTCTGCTTTAGGCCGCCCGACATTGGCCACGATATAGGTTGTCAGGTAAGGAATGACCATGAAGCTGCTCATGACGAGCAGCACCATAAGCGCGTAAGCACGTAGGTGCGTTGGCTGGGTCATGACCTCAACAAATTCCTGGAGCGGATCCACGGTACGGCGGCGACTGAGATGGCCACGTATGGGCGGCAGTGCCATCCACCCCAGCGCCAAGACCGGCATGCTCAGACCGCCTATGGCGGCAAATGGCGCCCACCAACCGAACCGGCTTGCTAAGAACAACCCTGCCGGGACTCCGGCTACGGTCGCGACGGAAAACGCGGACATGACCACGCCGTTCGCTGTGCCTCTCTGGGCGTCGGCAAATAGGTCGCCCACGATAGCCATTACAACGGCGCTCATGACGCCGCCAAAGATGCCCGCCAGCCCGCGCGCCGCTAAAAGTAAATAATAATTTGGAGAGGCTGCACAGAGAAGCGTCGCCAACGCGAAGCCGGCATAGAGCCAAAGCAGGGCGCGTTTGCGGTCGAAGCGGTCGATGAACCACGCGGCCAGAATGCCGCTCAGGCTGGCACAGAACCCGTAAGCAGAAACGAGCAACCCAAACGCCCGCGGAGTGATCTGCAAGTCTTCTTGGTATTGCGGGCCGAGCGGCATGACAATCATGAAGTCCATGATGTTGGCGAATTGAATCGCCGCCAGCACTAGCAGCACGAGCACTTCGGCGGCGGTCATCCGGCCCGCTTTCTTCCTCTCTTCCGATCCCATCCCTGCTTCTCCGGTTCCCGTTCTCATAATCGCTGGGCGAATCTATCGCGGCCTCTACTTACTATTGATAGAAATTTGTTTGCCGCTGTCCCAGGTTGCTCGGATAGCACCTCGGCGGGCGGGACCGCGTTAAAGGTTGTAGGCCCCCAAAGATCCAGTCCCTATACCCTGTGACCCTCTGGCGCGCGGGCGGTGCACCACAGTTGGCTATAGACGAGTGTAGAGGGGGATGCCTCAATAGGCGGATTAGGGGCAAATGTGGTATTTGCCGAAGCCGCGATGTAGGAGGTCATCCCCATGAGAAGAAAAGCCTACCGAGCGACGCGTGTCAAGGATGTGGAGGTAGCGCGGTTGACGGCGGATAAAGCCGGCGAACCGGTGAGCGTGGGCATCGATATGGGCAAGCATAGTTTTTATGCGGTGTGC
>JBJMQT010000103.1:0-91266 GCA_045802525.1 Gemmataceae bacterium | reverse complement strand
CTGGCCAGGGAGGCCATTTATTGACGAGGCAGGTAGCGAACGAGCGGCTCCAGCGCATCAACAAGCTCGTTGCAAGGAACATCATACATCAGGTCCGTGGCGACGCGCGTTTCCGGTCCTGTCTTGCCATTGACGCATACGTGAGCGGCATCCACCACTTCGCCGTCCAAGCGCGTGCGGCAACCTTGCAAGCCAATGGTTGATACCTGATGCAGCCCACACCCGGCGGAGCAGCCGGACCAATGAATCGTCAGAGGAAGGATCTTTCGTCCGGCCGTGCGACGGTCCAGCTCACGGGCCACATCGATCGCCCAGCCCTTGGTCTCAATGAGAGCCAAATGGCAATAGTCGCTGCCGACACAGGAAACCAGGCCGCGCATGATCGGCGAAGGATCGAAGGGAAGCTCGTGGAAGATCGGCTCTTCTGTTAAAGCGCCAATCTTACTTTCGGGGATATTGGGAACGATCAAATTCTGTCCAACGGTTAGGCGAATCTCACCATTGCCATAGCGTTCCGCCAGATCCGCGACGGCGCGCATTTGCGCGGTGGTGATTCGTCCCACCGGCACCAGCAAGCCGACGGAATACAAAGGCGGCCCTTCATTGGTGGGCAAATGGCGCTGTGGATGAATACCCAGGTGATCGACATGCGTTTTCTTGCGAATCTCGGGCCCCGCTTGCTCGAGCATGCGGCCTGAGCGCCGTTGCAGCTCGGCTCGCAGCCAATTGATGCCGTAGTCTTCGATGAGAAACGCCAACCGCGCTCGCGTGCGCGCTTCGCGGAAACCGTGGTCCCGGAAAATGCGCACGATGTCCGCGCAAAGACTGACGGCCTGCTCGGGCGGCACGAAGACGTCTAGGCTCTTGGCTGGAGTAAAACCGCCCGAGCCTTGCTTGCCGCCGACAAAAACGTTGAACCCGTTTATCTGTTGACCGTCAAGTTCGCGGTAAGAAGGCACTAGGGCGATGTCCTGCGTCTCGGTGTGACAACAGTTCTCCAAGCAGCCGGTGATCGTGATGTTGAATTTGCGCGGTAAGTTAGTGAATTCTTTGTTGTTGAGGATAAGGTTCGTTAGTTCCCTGCCTACCGGCGCGGCATTGAAAAGTTCATGCGGGGTCAACCCGGCCAGGGGGCAGCCGCAGACGCCGCGGATATTGTCCATGCCGGTTTGCTGGCTTGTTAGTCCTACATCGGCAAGGCGTTGCCAAATCTCAGGAACTTGATGGATGGCAAACCAGCGCATCTGGATCTGCTGGCGAGTCGTCAAATCACAAAAGTTCTTGCCGAATTGATCCGAAAGATCGGCCAAAACCCGGAATTGCCGGGCGTTGCTGAAGCCGCAGACCATACGAAGGCGCATCATAAAGTTGCCGGGCGTCTGCTTGCGGAAGAAGACGCCGTACCATTTAAAACGATGCTTGTCCTCCTCGGTCATTTCTTCCCAATTTCCCGAAGCGGCGTACCGTTCGATATCGGGCAGGCAATCCAGGCCGTCTTTTTCCAGCTTCATTTCCTCGATCTTGTTCAGTTTGGGCTTCTTGGGCGACGTGGGCTTGTAAGCGACTATAAGTTGTGCAATTTGATCATGGCAATCATCGCAATCGCTTCCCGCTTTGCAGCAGTGAGCGACCGAAGGCAGGCTGGCATGCCCCGTATTGATCGCTTCGACAACGGTTCCCTTCGTTATCCCGCGGCAGGCACAAATGATTGTGTTGTCGTTCAGCTCTTTAACGTTCAATGGCAAAACGTATCTTTCCAAATCCTCAGAGCGAGTCTGCGACAGTTCTTTACTGTGCAGGACCGTGGGCAAATCCTTCGTTTCGGGGGATTCGTCATCACGGCGCAAACCTACCTGAGAAATGAAAGAGAGATCTTGTTGACCCATGTTGTTTTTCGACGTGGTTTTTGGGTGACATGCCCGCGTCTTTGGATGGGCATCAGCGCGCAGGGAACATGCCAGCGCAAAGCTGCGGACGTGTTAGCCTGCAATAAAGAAAACAAGCAGTAAATCAGCCTTCACTTGCCCGGTTTGCTAAAGGGAGAGGTGAAGCAAACCGTTTACCAGTTGGCAGCAAGCAATGGCTACGAGGGCGTCTCCAGCCATAACGGAAGCAATTGAAATGCCGTTGCTTTTTGGTAATTCTCTGATATGGCACAAGCCGTTAGGCTGTATACGGTTATGGCACCCAAAAATAAGCAAGCTAGCAGTCTAGCTGCTTGACATATAAGCACGGAATGTCGCTTGTTAAAGCATGTCGCAAGGCGAAAGTTAGATGCCTTGCCGGTGCAGAACTTCGCCTTTGCCCAAGGCGATAAAGTCGCCGCTGTAGCGAGCAAATTCGGCATCAAAGTAATTGTCTGAAACTGCAAACCCGTGCTGGCGCAGTCGAAGCAGGTAAAGGCGCATGAAAGTGGGGCGGTAAACGCAGTCAAATCGAAAAGTGGGGAGCAGCGCGGGCATGGGTCCGAAGAGCGCCAGGGTGCCTCGCTTCATGCCCGCGCCGGGCCGAATGCCGGTTTGACCCCAGACAAGAATGCTGCCTGCTATGACAGAGACGCCCGTAAAATCGCCGGTGTCGCCGCCGATGGCGATGAGGCCGCGGCGCATGCCGCTGCCGATTTCATTGCCCGCCTTGCCGTCGATCAGGATGGCGCCTCGGCGCATGCCTGCGGGGCTTCCTCGGTAGGCCGCGCCGACCAGGTGGCCCGCATTGCCGTGCACATGAATAAGGCCGCCGCGCAACTCGGCGCCGACCCAATCGCCGGCGTCGCCGTGCACCTGGATTTCGCCGCCGGTCATTTCCGCGCCCAGGTGCATTCCCACCGGGCCGCGTATGGTAATGCGGCCGCTAGCCATGCCGGAACCTATCAACTTGACGCGACTGCAATCTCCTTCTACGAGGATCTCCTGATCGCTTGCATTTCCTGTGACGGTGAAGAACTCACCCAACGGGGCCGGCGCGTTGCCATGTTGGATTGGCATGGCGGCGATTTCTGCCGGCGTTTTGCCGGCGAAAAGATCTGGACGGATGCATTCGGCCTCCACCGGCACTGTCGTTGAACCGCGATAGGTCAGCGCGAGCATACGGGATCAACCCAAAAGCTGGTGCAGGTGCAGATGAAACGGCCCCAACTTGCCGCCGTAGTTGCCCGCCGTAATCCGCAAGACGCCCGGCAGACAAGCCGCTCGGACGCCGACGCGGGTGGCTTCCTCAACCGCGGGAAGATCGAGCCCGTCGAGGACGATTTCGTAGACCGCGTTGGCGCCTTCGGGCAGAGCTGTCTTAACCTGGGCACGAAGCGTGGGGCAATAGGCGTCGTTGGTGCTGGCTTTGAGCTTTTTGTAGCGGCTGCCGACTTTACTGCCGCTGCGCACAATGCCCCCGGGGAACGGCATGATGACGCCCGGTACTAGTCGCATGGCCGTCACGGCCTTTTCGGCCGCATTGAGCGCCGTCGCCTGGCTATCCGCGATAATCAAAAAATTGCCGCCGGCGACTCCTTTTATCGTGCCGAACACGTCCTCGCAGACAAACTCGCCATCCATTACCGGCAGCCGCCAGAAGCGCCGATCGTCGAGTTTCTTACTGAACTGAAACGTGTCGCCGAAGAATCGCAGATTGCCGCCTATGCGGATGCTCTTCTCCTTGACGACCGGCAGGCCGTTGTAACATGCCGTGGTTGGGCAGGTCAGCACACATTGCCCGACGCGATTGATGGCCGCTTTCTGTAAGGCTTCACGATTAAAGGCAAATAGCAAGAAACTGACGCCGGGTCGGCCATCGGGCGTTTCTTTTGAGCTTAAATTGCGCTCGATCCCCGCTTCCGCATCGCAGCCGATAACGGACGCCGCATATCCCGTGGCTTCTTGAGCGGCGGTTTGAGCCCAGGATGGTGACTCCGCCGTGACCACAATGCGGGCCGCGGTCATCGGAAACGCTTCGGCGAAGGTGTCGTCAATAGGAACGTTTTTAATAGACAGCAAGCGGGTCACCCAGAAAGGTCTGAATCGAAATCCTTGAAGATCTCTAGCTTCGATTGATATCCCAATCGGTTTAATGCCTGAGGGCGGCTTAACAGCAGCCGCCGCCTTTGGCATGGAAAGTCGGGGCGGTCACGAGGATATCCGGATGCAGTTGCAATCGCTTGGCCGCAGCATCGGACACCGCAACGGGAAAACCTCTCGGCAACGGGACTCCCTCGGCAGCCTCATAAGCCTCTTTTGATCCTGTGTAGATGGCCGTGCGTCCGGTGAAAATGGCCGGTCCATCCAGGCCGTCAGGGACCTTGAAGGCCGCAACTTCGATGCTTTCCAACAGCACCGGCTCCTTAAGCGCTGGAAACTCACGGGGATGGAGATAACGGTACGGAAAACGGGCGCGGACTTCCACTCTGCCGAAGCCCGCTTGCGTCAGCGCCGTCAAATAGTCCGGAAGCGTCTGACATCCGGAAAGACACCGCGCTCGCTGCATCGCATCCGCCGCAAAATCAACCGGCAACGGCTGGTGAGTAATCGGATCAGACGTAATGAACTTGCCGCCCGGCCTCAGAACGCGTACCACTTCGCTCAGCGCCTGGGCCAAGTCCTCGGACGTGAATATGTTGAACAAACAATTCTGAGCGACTACCGTAGCGCCGCTATCACCAACCGGCAACGACAGGGCGCTTCCATCCAGGAGCGTTACGAATTCCGGCCGAAACCAAGAGTTTAGCTTGGCGGCTTCGAAGAAGTTGGCACGGGCCTTGGCCCGCATTTCGGCCACCGGATCGACGGCAATCACGCCGCCCGCCCTTCTGGCAAAGTACGCGAATTGCAGCGATTCCAACCCGCCGCCGACGCCGACATAAAGGATGGTGTCCTCGCCGCCCAGGTCGTGCGGATTGACGGTGGAGCCGCAGCCATAATTCATTTGGAGCATGATGGGTGGAATATGCAGACCCGGAAGCCGCCAAACCGGAGACTGCGTGCAGCAAAGGCCGTCGTCCGGATGTTGGGCCGCCTCGGCGTAAACTTCTTTGACCGTCTGGAGGTAATTGGTCATGATCGCAGCTCCTAGGTCATTGCTTAGCCCAATATCTGCGGAATAGCTTCACAACCCTTTTCATAAGAAGCGGCAGCAATCCCAACAAGGTAAAGGCAAGAATGAGCTTGATGTTCAGTATGCCGCGCCACGATTCTAATTCCCCAAGTGCCTGTCCTGCGTTGAGGTAGACGAAAGTTGCCGGAAGCATGCCGATTTGGCTGACAAGATAAAAAGCCAAAACGTTCATGCGCGTAAGTCCGATCCCCAAGTTGATTAACCAAAAAGGAACAATCGGTATCATTCGCAAAGAGAGCAGATAATAGGCGCCCTCAGTTTCTACGCCTTTGTTGATGGCGTCCATTTGTGAAGCAAAGCGCCGCTGAATAAGATTGCGAAAAAGGTAGCGGCTGCTAAGCATAGCCACCGTTGCCCCTAAGCTGGAAGCGAAGCTGACCAGGACCGTGCCAACCCACCTGCCGAACAAGGCGCCGATTGCTAAGCTCAATACCGCCGCAAAAGGCAACGAAAGGCTGGCAACGACAAAGTAGACGATGAAGCCGGCTAGCAAGGAAGCGGCATAATGCTTATTAACGAGATCCTGAAGCCGATCTTGGTTAGCCTTTAGTTGACGCCACACCGTGTCGCCCAGTCCCGAAAAAGACAATCCGACAATGGCCGCTATGAGAAGTGCAACGATGGCCCAGCGGCCCCACGCAAAACGTGATGCCGCACGAGTCGTCGCGTCGTTGGTCAGGTCACCCGGTTCAGCCGCTTTGTCCACTACTGTTCCAACATCTTTGGTAGATCTTCTTAGCGAGTAGCCCGCGGTTGCAGATGTAGTGCTGGAGGCGCGAGGGGCGCGCGTGCAGCCGATCCCGCAATTCTCGGTCATAAAGATTCGAGCTTTTTGTCGAATGAGACCGTTTTCAATATTAAAGAGTTGCACCGGCGCCTTATCGGTGATCGGCGGCGGCCCCATTGACTGGCGCTGGCGGCAACGGTAAGTGATGCGACGCCTCGCAGAAGCATCAAAGGGGTTCTTGCGAGGCGTCGCTAAATCGAATGGAAATAAGGTTACACGAACTTCGTCACGCCCGGCTTGGCGACGGGGGCGACCGCCAAATCGGTCCATTCATATTTGGGCGGGGTCATGTCTTCCTTCGAATGCAGCGCCATGTCCCAGGTGATTAACTGACCCGTGTAGGTCGCCATGCGGCCCATGATGGCCATTAACGAGCTGTAGGACATGTATTCGCCGTTATTGATCGGTTTGCCCGATCGAATGCTGGCGAAGAAGTCGTTGTGCTCATTTTGATACATGTCGTCATTGCTCTTTCTGTCGGGCCGAAGGCGCCAGGGTTTAGCGCCTACGATCTCGTGCTTCATAACGTTGCAGACGCCCTTGTTCCCAATTATTTGATCGGACACCTCGGTGTAGCAGTCGACCTGCTGCCGGCATTGACTGTAGGCTTTGACGCCGTTTTTGAATTCGTAGACGACGCTGTGATGATCAAAAATGTGGCCCATTTTCGGGTCGGTCCGGGATTGCCGGCCGCCGACGCCGTAAGCCTTAACGGGATATTCGTCGCGCATCGCCCAGGCGACTTTATCCAAGCTATGCACATGTTGTTCAACGATGTGGTCGCCCGATAGCCAGGTGTAATAAAACCAGTTTCGTATCTGGTACTCCATGTCGGACCAACTCGGCTTGCGAGGGCTGTAGCGCGTGAACGAAGTGTTATAGACCGTGTTTAAAGCGACAATGTCACCGATGGCGCCTTCGTGAACCCGCTTGAAGGTTTCCTGCTTGGCGCGTTCGTACCGATAACACAGACCTGAAACAATGGACAAACCCTTTTTCTTGGCCTCATCGCAAGTGGCCAGCACCGAGCGAACTCCCGGCGCATCGACCGCGATGGGCTTCTCGACAAAACAATGTTTGCCGGCATCCACAGCGGCTTTGAGATGCTGCGGACGGAAGTGTGGAGGCGTTGCCAAAACGACGACGTCTACGCCGCAGTCGATCACCTTCCGGTAAGCGTCGAAGCCGACAAAGCAGTTTTCCGGCTTCACGGCGAACTTCTCACCGCCGCTGCCTTTGAGTTCCCGAGACGCCCCCTCCACCTGATCTTTAAACGTATCGCCCAGTGCCACGAGCCGGACGTTGGGATCCGCATTCATGGCTTGCTCGGCGGCGCCAGTGCCTCGGCCGCCGCAGCCGATCAGACCGATGCGCAGGATATCGCTGCCTCCCGCATGGACGGCCGGCGTCAAAGTAAGCGCGGCACTGCCCGCGGCGACGGCCGAGGTTTTCAGAAACGAACGCCGCGAGACGGGATTTGCATCTTGATTAGCATTTAGGTTTGACACGGGTAGTTCTCCCAAGAGCGATAAGGATGGAGAGAAGGCGGGAAATCAAATCAGTTGGCCGATTGCTTGAGACTATGGTCTAGGGATACTCGGTTGGACGCTAACTGTCAAACACAACCCATTGGCGATTGCTTAGGATTCTTCGTTCCGTAAAGAACAATTGCACAAGTGAAGGGGGCCCATATTGAACTAGACTATGCGCACCTCCCCCGGCCGCCCTTGTTCGCCGTGGCACTGGATCTCCCTGTTCAGGAACTGGCTAATGACCGCGATGTTCGTCAATAAGTGCGACGTGACCTCAGCAACCTGGAACGATGACGAGCCATCCGCCAGGGCCAACGGCAATACGATCTGATCGGCACTATGCCCGTCAACACCGGCCTGACTAGCCTCCAAATAGGCGAGCAATTGGTCAACGGCCTCATCCGCGACCCTTTCGGCAGGTTTGCCGCGTGCTCCCAGTCCAAAGAATAGGACCGGCACAGGCTCCGTTTCCACAATAATTCCAATTCCCGTCCCGGGTCCGCCCGGCCAGGTCTCAATATTGATGTCGACATGAAGCCGCTTGGTTTTCAGGCGCTGAGCCGCTCGACGCGCTTGCCGATAGGCGATATCTTCCGGCAAACCCGCAACGGCACTGAAGCCGCTTAAGGAAATGCGTCCTCTGTCACCATGATCAACGGGCCTCAATCTCGCGCAGGGCTGAATTGTCGCCTCTACGACGCCGCCTCCGCGGGGATAGAAACCGGGCCGGATCATTTTCAAATGGATGTCCAGGCCCATCCGCTGAAGGTGAGCGCGCCAGGTCGTTTGCAAGAAGTGAAAACAAGGGCTTGCCAGCACATGGGTGCCGCCGACAAGGGTCAGGGTACTCGGCTCCTTAGAACGCAAGGCAAGCGGCAAGTACAAGGTATGCAAGACCAGGCTGGTCGCTCCAGCCGTGCCAATGTCAAAACGGTAATTGCTCGGAACCACGGCCCCCGGCTCGAAAACGAGGTCCTTGCTGTGCAGGCTGGCGCCATGGGTTTGCGCTTGACCGACGGTTGCGGCAGCGCGCACGGACATGAGATGTTGAGGCTGTAGACCCGGCTTCGACCGCCGCGCGCGAACATTGCGCAGATGAAAGGGCCGTCCGGTCAATAGCGAGAGAGCCAGGCTTGAGCGGAGAATCTGCCCGCCGCCTTCGCCTTTGGAGCCATCCAGTTCCACCAAGGTTGCGCTCATTCTTCCATGAGAGCCTGGGGAACGGAGAAGTTCACCTGCAAAATCTTTAACCTAAGGAGAAGCTTCCACGCCGTGCGAGGTGGTCCAAACGGCTTGCAAAGCTAAAGGAGGGGTCTTCTGAAGGGCTTCTTTTTGCTCCAGGGAGTCGAAAACCGCTTCGGGCTCGAGGCGCGTTACGCGGATGGCCAGCAACCGCTGCACCGGGTTGACCTCCTCGCTCCGAGCAAAACAAGCGTAGCCGAGGGTTCCCGGCCGGTCGTAGCGGCCGCCGATGACGACATATTCGTTGGCTGCGACCACAACATCGAAGGTCAGCGCATCGAAGTTTTCCGCCGGCCGTTGCTGGCGTGCCAACCAATTGATCGACTCTGCCGAGATGCCGCGCAGTCCGGGGCTGCCTTCGTATACGATACGCGGCACAAAACGCAGCCGCGTCCGGCCATCCGGAGTCAACGACGGGCTTAACTCCAGGGTGCACAGGGCTTGTTTCAACTCGAAAACTGGCGCCGTCTTGTCCTTTTCTTGCTTGATCGCAAAGCGGCAGTGTTCGAGGACAGGCCCCAGTTCTACCGAGCTGGTGTTGCCGGCGCGCATGTGTTTCTCGCGCGGGTTGGGATTGCTTCGCGGCGAGGTCAGCATGGCCTGCAACCCTTCCGGCGTAATGCCGCTGACGAGGCCGACGCGGAAACCGTTTTCCGTCAAGACCCTCTTTCGATCCAGAGGCACGAATTGCTCATCCACGAGCGGCCAGAGGTCTTCGTTGACGTAGCGATCGCCAAGAGATTGGTCGAGGAGGGCGATGTCGATTTGCACGACATCCGAACCGGTGGGTCCCTGAAGGGGACTCGTTCGCTCATACCAGGAAAGGGACGAAGCCGCCGGATCGGCCGCGCAGCCGGCGACCAGAGCGAGCATCAGCAAGACCAGCAAGGCCGGCCGGCAGAGCATTCCGTTCCTTCCCCAGATAGGCAATTGCGAGCGGTGAAAGCGGCGGAGATAAGCAATGCCCGTAGGGGCGTCAATGTCTAAAAACGCCCGGCTTGGTTCTTATCTCTCGGTTTCATTTCATCTCATCTCATAACACACACCTTGCTCGTTTGCCGTAAGTCCTTGGCATTACACGTGTAGACGTATTGTTACGAAACGCCGTCACGGCCCGTGTTACGAAACGGACCCGGCGCGCGGAGCGATGGAGCGGTCGAAATGAGCAGTCGTTTTCCGTTTTTCATCCCCCACCCACCCCAGATGAAAAAAGGAGCCACCGGGTGAAAAACGGAAACCACCTGATGAAAAATGGAACCAACCTGGTGAAAAACCGAATGCAAGGGTCCAGCTCGCCAGGAAGGCCCTTCCGATTTGGTTCTCTCCATTTCGCCGGACGCACTGTGGAAAGAAATGGAAAGCATTTTGAGGTCGGCCGAAACCTGATAGCGGTCGAAGGAACGAATCAGTTTCTTCAAGTCTTTGCCGGCGCCCGAAGAGCCCGGACCTGTCGGACCCCTCACCGGCTTCCGGTGCTACAGTAAATTTTCAGATTAGGGCATTTTCAATGTCCACAAATTTCATCGGATTTCGATAAAGACTGTAGGGGGCCCCGCACAATTCGAGCGCTCAGCAGGCAACGTCGCCTTGCGGGGGAAAACATAAACCAAGGAAAGTGGGTCAAACTCCCCATGTCCAAGACGGCACGTGCGAATCACCATTCCAACAATTCAATTTCCGCGTCTGTTTTCACAAAGTCCTCCGACGCGCCCGAAAAACCCCGCTGGGACCGCACTGCTCGCAAGCTTTGGCTGGGCAGCTGCCTCGTCAAACAATTCCCCCAGCCAAGCCTTTGCCAGGTCTTAATCCTGGAAGCATTTGAAGAGCAAGGCTGGCCCGAATCCGTCGACGATCCTCTCCCAATGGATCATGACATCGACCCCAAACGCCGGCTCCACGACGCGATCAAAAGGCTGAATCGCAATCAGCAGTGCCCGGTGCTGTCGTTTCACGGAAACGGAAACGGGGAGGGGATTATTTTTAGGCTGCACGCACCACACGAATTCAGCGTCCCCAGAGCAGCCCCAGTGCGCCCCTAGACAAGGCATTTCAAAGACGACTAAGCTCTCAATCATATACGAGATCATTAACGTTAATTAATCCGCCCACATCACTTGGGCTGTGGCAGATCATCCAACTCGATGTTGATTCTTGGTGTGAAAGAGGCCAAGTCCAGTTGAGTGCAAATAAGGCCTCGTGCTCAGGAGACACATTGTGTCGTACTCTTCATTTATCTCCACTGGCCCGCGTGGTTTGTCATCCCTCACACTTCTGATTGGGTCGGTGCTTCTATTCCCCGAGACTTCACAAGCACATTTCTTTAGAAGGTGGTCCTGCAATCCTTGCGTGCAACCCCAGGTGGTAGTTGTCACTGATCCGTGCTGTGAATCGGAACTCCAGAAGTGCCGTGAACGGGTCAGGCACCTTGAGAAAGAAGTCCACGAACTCGGCCTGGCTCTCGATGCCTGTGTTCGTGAGAAGGATTGCCTTATCAAAGAATTGGATAGTATCACAAAAGACCGAGACACTCTAAGGGAGAAGGTCAAGTGTCTAGAGGACAAGTTGGCGCAGTGCGAAAAGAATCTTCATGAAACTAAGCAAAGAGTAGAGTTCCTGACGCTTGAGTTAAACAAGTATAAGGACGACTTGGAGGAGGCCCACATCAAGATCGCCAAACTGGATAAGGACGTTAGCTATACGACAAAAGAGCTTAAGGAAGCAGAAAAACTACGCGATGAATTTAAGGGTGAGCGAGATAAAGCCTACAGGCTCGTGGTTGAACTGAATACTAAACTCGAGATTTGCAAAAAGAAAGCACTTGAGACACATGCCACGCTTACTGACACTAAGTTGGAGCTGGAGAAATGCCGAATTGAGGCAGCCTACCTGGGCAAGCAACTTGACCAGGCTCATCAAGAATTGAACAAAGCCGGTACGCAAATCGCGGTGCTCCAAAAAGATCTCGATTACAAGTCTAGCGAGGGCCAACGATTTGGCAATTGGTTATACGCAGCGGCGGCTGCTGCAGTATTCCTGATGCTCCTTTTGCTTCTAAGCGGTTTTTATTGCGTGCTGCAATTTGTTCAATTCACCAGTCGCCTTAGTGAGTGCAAAGCCTCAAAGGCGTTTTCAGATCAAAAAACAGCAGTTGCAGAAGAAAAAGCTTTGGGTGCAATCCGTGAGATGGCGGCTAATAAGAAAGATTCCTGTTGCTGCAGCAAAAGCGGCCCTAGTGTCGTGTATGGACCTGTCACGACTCCCAGCGGGCCTGTAACGACTCCGACTACAACAACGCCGTCAGGGCCCCAAACAACAGTGGCCCCCAACACTCCGATAAGCACTTCTCCTTTGGGCGAGTCCGTAGGCGGAGCCCCAGGCGGCACGGCTGCTGGCGGTCCCGCTGGCCCGGCGGCTGGGGGCCCCGCAGGAGCCGGAGTGGCAGCCGGTCCCAGTGGATCTGGCGGTGCCGCTGGAGGGGCCGGGGCGGCGCCCGGTGGGGCAGGTGGGGCTGGAGGTGCTGCTGCTGGACCAGGCGGTGGCGCTGCTGGACCAAGTGGTCCTGCTGGTGGTGCCGCTGGGGCACCCGGCGGCGGTCTTGGTGGGGGCCTCCCTGGTTCAATACCTGGCGGAGCAACACCCGGTGGCGGTTCTCCGCCCCTAGTGGTCGCTGTCGTCGCAGTTTCCTAGGCTTTTTCGGAGTCCTTTAGTGGTCTACTTGCGGAACTTCCTTCGGGATATATGCATCGATCCTGTGCAGCTTTCTTGTTTCATAAGGAACCCAAATGCTTCCATGCAGGCTGCAGGTATTGATGAATATGATCGCCGTGTCCTTTTTAGTGGGTCTATGCCCGCTATATGGAATCTTCTCCATGGTCGGAAGACGACTGAGCCTATACCGCCCCCTCAACTCACCACTCTGGACTCTGATCAACGCGGATGGCTGATTGTTACTGGCACCGGCATTCGAACCGTCGGACAGCTCACGATAGCGTCAATCGCCTGGATGAGGGAATCAGACGTTGTCTTTTACCTTGTTGCCGATCCGGTGGCGGAAGAAGTAATTAAGCATCTAAATCCCGAGGGCGCAGCGTCATTAATTAGCCACTATGGCGAGGGACTGAGCAGACTGGAAAGCTACGAAGCGATGGTTCAGCAGATCTTAAACAGCGTGCGCTCCGGCAAGAAAACTTGTGCAGCCTTTTACGGGCACCCAGGCGTCTTCGCGTATCCGTCTCATGAGTCTATTCGACGCGCCCGGAAGGAAGGGTACGTGGCATTCATGCTCCCAGGAATATCTGCCGAAGATTGCTTGTTTGCTGATTTGGGAGTGGATCCGGCAGTTAACGGTTGTCAGTCCTTTGAGGCAACTGATTTTCTACTTCATAGTCGCGATGTGGACACCTCCTCCCAGCTTGTTCTCTGGCAGGTAGGCGTCGTTGGCGATCGGACCTATCGCAGAGCAGGTTATAATGTAGAATCGGTGTTCCCGCTACTGATATCGCGGCTGTGTAACTTATACGGGCCAGAGCACGTAGGTTTCATTTACGAGGCTGCGATTCTCCCCTGTATTGCCCCAAAAATTGACCAAATTAGACTTGGCACTCTTACTCCGGCTCAGGTGAATGCGGTAAGCACATTGTATGTTCCGCCTCTCTGTCGAAAACCCGTAAACCGAGCCGTCGCAGCCGCAATGGGCTGCTGACTCTCCGGCCTTCGCCATGCGAGTTATCATGCGTTCAACTCTTCACCATGATGCCTTAAGAGGCCTGGAAGCTGTATCTCTCACGGTTCAACTGAGAGAACAAGGATGTGGTGTCATTTTTATCCCATTACTAAAAACAAGGCTTGCCAGCAACATTCATGAACATCTCACAAAAGGTGGAATCATAGTTAACCGCAATATAACTACGGAGTTGATCGTTGAAGTCAAACCTCGTGTCGTCCATCTTCCCAATGCCATTGTTGGAATTAGCAGGGTAGAAACGGTATTGCGAGAACCAGTTACAATCCTTCGAAATGGGCTAAAGTGTACTGTTGATACTTGGCGCCATCGGTCGGTGGTGAGAGCTTATGCAGGGCAGCCGGCCCAATTGTCTGAACTGACCGAGGGTGAGGCGTTACGACAGGTCGACGCATTTGTTGCCGAGTATCAGTCAATTAAAGGTATTGCGGTTGATGAGCCGGTAGTGGTGGATAGCCCGCGTGTTACTCAGGCGAAGAAGCTGTTAGCGGCGGGCGCAGCCTATCCAAAGGGGTCCAGCGAGTTCATAACATCAGTTCTTGGAATTGCATGGGAAGATGCCAACAGCGTCATGGGAAATACGCCGACATATATAGGGGACAACAACACGTATCCTGGGTTAGTGCCAGGCGATATAGTGGGGTGGAAAGTTCGGGATGGCAACGGTCATGTTGCGGTGTACGTGGGTGAACCCGGAACCAAATTCATTGATGTCCGTGAGCCGGGTGGCAAGCCGAGAAGGGTTATAAATGGATACGGAATTGGCAGACCTCTTTACAAGAGCTCGAAATACTAAATCAACGGGAACGTTCTTCGCAGTAGTCGAGCAGGAAGCGAGCCTCTGGCCTGGCCCTTCGTTCCGCGCTCCTGAGAGGGTCGCAGGGGGGCAACAGTTGAGATGTTCTGGGAAGGTCATCATCTTTCTGTTTGACGGCGACCTTCACTGCTGGTTCGGGCTGTGAATCCTCCAAACCGCAGGTTGCATTGAGACAAAATATAATGGCACCTAGCGTAACACATGACATCACCTTGACGGCCTGGACAAGGCATTGGATACAGGATTTCAGATCGCGTTCAATCTCTCGAATATCTGGCGCAAATGCAGTCCGAGCATACTTCATGGCATCGCCTTTCCCTCGGTAGACTCGCCTAGTCTATGATTAGCAAATTGCATGCCAGCTGAACACTAACGATTAGGAACGCATTAACGGTATCGCAATCAGTCACCGAGTCGTTTTTCTTAACCTTATCGGTTCATAGTTTCGTCACTATGGCAAGGCATTTCTCATCTATTACGCCCGTAGCGAAACAAACGGCCCAGCAAAGGCGGAGAACAGCCCAAGTCGGCGTCCCAACCCATTTCAAATAAGGCCGTGGTGCCGCGGCAGCGCCGCGTGCGGTGTTCTGGTAAAGACAGGATCTCTACACCTGATCGCTCTGCTCGGCAGGCGCCTTGTACGCGGTAGGAGCTGAATCTGCATTCACGAGCGATTTAGGCATAGTCGGTGTCAGCCTTGCGACCGTTCGGAAGTGGGACTACTTCAAAGGGGAGCTTCTTGCGGCGTAAAAGGCGAACTTGGCTTTCGCTCACTAAATAGATTGGGAGATCCTTGTCGATGCAGGAGGTGGGACCAGGAGCAACCAGCGCCCGCCAAACTTTGGCCCATTGGGCTTCGGGTATCAGAAGGGAAATAAGGGGACGCGGACAGCCATATCTGTCAACGATTATTCTTGAGCGACTTGGAGCGTTCGGCGTTTTGCAGGAAAATCAATCGGGACAGCGTAAATTACGCAGAGCAAAACAAAGGTTCGAGATCTCTATGGCCAAGGCGCCCCATCCTTTAAACCCACACAAACCGGGCCTATGGCAAGAAGTTGGGTTTACTTAAATCTGCAAACCCAGAGTGCCAGCCTACCCGGGCCTCTGTGCCAAGCGAGCCAGGCCAGAGTGCCAAGCGCGCCCCCTAGTGTGCCACCAAGATTGGCATTCTGGGGAGCCAACAAAAAAGGACGCGGACAGATATCACCAGACTGGCCGCGTTCCGTTTCCTACCCTTTCGCCATTCCATGCCGTCAAACCTGATTCTCCACGTCTGGAGAATATGTGAAAGAATCGATTTGTCGCCCCAACTCCTTTACGGGTCGCGCCGCACCGGCATATAAGGTCGAAAGACTGTGGGGCTCTTCAAGCGTTGGCAAAGACTTGAACCAACTAATTCCCGGATTCAAGGCAGCGACGCCAGCGTGACTATGAACGGAAACTGTGATTTTAAGTTCGCGATCAGCTTCTGGTCGTCGGTCACTACTTCGCACCCCTCCCGCTCGGCCAAGGCCACATGCAGGCAATCAAACAACCCGCTGCGACTTTGCGATGAGATAGTCACCGCCCGGCGCAGCAACGGCTCATACGGATGAATGATGGGTGGTGTAGAGAAAATGTCGGTGAGAAAGAGGTCTGCTTGGCCGACCGGTATAAGCTTTTGCCGCTCGGCCTTCGTGAGCGCGCTGGCGGCCTCAGCCGGGAAGATGGATGGCGCGATCAAGTCATGGACGCCACGGCGGCTCAAGTTGCGGAGCCGCACGGCATGCTGCGACGAAGACCGCGGGGAGAACCCAGCATAACGCCGCGGAGATATCAAGGACGTATCTCACGCCTCGTCGTCGAGCAAGGACTGGAAGGTTTCGTCATCCACGAAACCGCGCGCTTGTTGGATGTCCCCGGTAAGCCGCGCCGCCCGGGCTTGAACGCGGTCAACGACCTCGGGATCAAGCGGACGCCCGGAGAAGAATTGCTGCCACACTGCCGCAACGTCCGCTTCACGAAGAACCGGATCATCGAGGTTGACTGGCCCAACTGTCGAAGGATTTGTGTTCATATCATCATTGTCCCTTAGTTAGACGAGTGGTCAAGCGAGGGTTCCAAGGTCCGCGCCCGAGCAATCCCACTGGGACAGCACGGCCCGCAAGGTCTGGCTGGGCAGCCGCCTTGTCAAAGAATTCCCCCCGGCCAAGCCTTTGCCAACCAGTCGCGCCGCACCGGCAAATAGGGTCGAAAGACTCCCGACGCCTTTGTATTGTTGTTCATGAGGAGAAACGCTTCATGGCAACCGCACCCCAAGCGCCGAAGTTTGTTCAGCCGGCGGGGCATGATGTGATTCGGATTGTGCCGTTGCATGTTCCCGGCGGCGTGGTGGCGCCGCTGGCGGGCGTGGCGGCGCCGCCGGGGCCGCGGCTCTCTTATCGGGGTGGGCCGCTGATGACGGCGGTCGAGGTGTTCACCTTGTTCTGGGGGGACGCTTGGCAGACTACACAGGCCGGCTTGGCTGCGACTATTAACAAGTTCTTCGATGCCATCCTGACCAGCTCGCTTCTAGACCAACTGGCGGAGTACAACGTTGCCGGCCAGGCGATTGGCCACGGCAAGCGCACCGGCACGGCGACGGCGCCGGCGGCCCACATGCCCCACTCTGTCTCGGACAATGCCGTTCGGCACTTCATTCAACAAGAGATCGCTTCGAACCCGGCCGTCCCGCAACCGAGCAAGAACACGCTGTACTTTACTTATCTCCCTCCCGGCGTGGCCTTGGTTCAGGGCGGTGGGAAATCGTGCCAGGCCTTCTGCGGCTACCACGACGCCATCAATGGCCAGATCTTCTATGCCGCGATGCCCTACCCCGGCTGCGCCGGCTGCACGGGCGGTCTCGCCGTGGCCGACGCCATAACCTCGACCAGCTCGCACGAACTGTGCGAGGCCATCACCGACCCGATCCCCGGTCAGGGCTGGTACGACGACGTCCACGGGGAGATCGGCGACATCTGCGCGTGGAAAAGTAAGAAAGTGGGCCATTTCACCGTTCAGTTGGAGTGGTCCAACAAAGCCAACGCCTGCGTCTGAGCCCCTTGTGAAAAGCCCTTTTTTGTTGTTTGCCTTTCTCTCCACCGCAATAATCGACGCGAGTCCAATTCGTCCTTTCCTTGGATCTATTTCCATTCTTGATCACGGCAGTTCAGGAGCGTTTCCTTGAAAAAAGTTGCGATATTTTGGCCCGGCGATTATCGCTCCAAGCCCAACGAGTGGGCCAAGCCGCAAATCGAAGAAGCCACCGAACAGCTCCAGCAGGCCCTGAAAAAGCTGGGCCGCACTCCCTACCTGGTGCCCGGCTTTTTGACGCGGCCTGACGAGGCGATCAGCAAGCTCGGGCCTATTGACGATCCCATGATCGGCGTTTTCGTTCACTGGACGTATGGACCGCACACGTGCGACGGCGTCGTCGGCAAGGACAATCCGCTGCTCTTGGCGAGCAACTTCTCCGGCACTTGGCCTGGATTGGTTGCCTTGTTGAACACCGGCGCCTGCCTGGCCAGCTTGAATCGCCCTTTCAGCCGCATCTGGACAGCAGCGCCGGACTGGACGGCCGATGCGACGTTCATGGAGCGGCTGGATCAATGGTGTTCGAGCGGCCGAATTGGCTATTCCGAACAGGAGCTGCACTATTCCGCCTCCGTGAGCCCGGCCGCCCAGAAACTCGCCGAGGAAGTGGCCTCGGCTATTCGCAAAAGGCGCGTCCTCGCTCTCATGCTGGGCGACACATCGATGGGGATGATTAACGGCTATTTCGGGCCGCGCCTGCTGGCGCGTCATGGCTTTGCCGAACATAAGGTCGATCAGGCCTGGCTGCCGGTCCGCCTGAAAGACGTCAAGCCGGAACGAATTGAGGCGGCGTTCAGATTTGTCCAGGAAAAAGGCGTGGCGTTTCACTGGCGTGAAAAAGACGCCGCCGATTTCACTGAAGAGGCGACGCGAACGCAAATGCAAATGTACCTCGCCGTCCTCGATCTGCTGGCCGAGTTCAAGGCCGACTGCCTGGGCTGGCAATATCAGCTCGGCCTTTTGCCCGTCTTGCCGCCCAGCGATTTCTGCGAAGGCTTGCTCAATTCCATTTGCCGACCCGAGTCAAACGGCGATCTGGTCATCACAAGCACGGAAGCCGACCAGGGCAATTTGATTCCCATGGAACTCATGAAAAGGCTGCTGCTGAAAAAGGGGCTGCACCAGGCTGTTATGTTTCACGATGTGCGCTGGGGCGGCATGCACGAGGGGCGCTGGCTTTGGGTCCTGCTCAACTCCGGCAGTTGCGGGGCTTACGCTTTCAACCATGACCCCAGCACGCTCCGCGGCGTGCACAGCTATCGGCAGCCGGCCGGCTATTTTCCCATAGCGGGCGGCACGTTCGCCGGCGAAAGCCTGCCCGGTCCGATAACCTGGGCGCGCTCGTACATCAAAAATGACGAGCTGTGGATGGATATCGGCCAAGGAGAAGTCGTCAAACTGCCTGCCAAGGTCCGCGACGCCTGGTGGGAAGGCACAACGCGCCAATGGCCTTTCATGGCCGCCGACCTAGGCTGCTCCATGGAAACCGTCATGGCGCATTACCTGAGCAACCACATTGCCGTCGCCTACGGCGACATTTTCGGCGAAATGGTGGCCGCAAGCCAAAGCCTGGGATTCAAGGTCAGAATCATGAGCGCGAACTGATTGGTTGGCGGTTAGCACGGTTGTGGGTACAAGGTAGGACGATCAAGAGTTCATTGCGGCTCGCGCGCCTCGAACGCTTTCTTTGGGGCGGTAACGTTCCATGATTCAATTTCATTGCCCTGAGTGCGATAGGACGCTAAGAGTCGCTGACTCGAATGCCGGCAAACTTTGCCTTTGTCCGGATTGCAAAAGCAAGATTCGAATTCCTAAACTGTCACTTGAAGAGGAAGAAGAAAGTACAGCCGACCACGGACGAGGATTGAAGCGTGCGGACGAGGAGGACCGTCGGCCGGTTGCTCGAAGTAGACGGCCACGTGATGAAGACGACAGCGACGACGGCTTCAGGCGAAAGAGCTCTGCATCTCGTCCAGAAAGAAAAAGAACAAGCTTTGACGACAATGGCGATCTGGACGACGACGACCGCCCTATGCCGCGTAGGCCGAGAAAGAAAAAAAGGCGCAGGCGGTCAGCAAACTCTTTCGCAGGCCTCAGCGCATTTTGGATTGGGGCCCTGGCGGCCGGTATTGTCGTACTTATTTTGGCCGGGCTAAGCGTAGTTTCGCCGGTTTTCGCGTCAGTGCTTGTGGTGGCGGGCTGGATTGTCTCGGCTGTGGGAGGGATTTGGTTCCTTGCCGTAGCTTTTCAAGACGACACGCTGCCAGGATTGCTGTGCATGTTGTTTCCCTTTTACTCTGTCTATTACCTTCTAACCCATTTTGATGAGGAGAAATGGCCGGCTGCCGTGGAAGCGGTAGGCATTGTCGTAATGATGATTGGCTTTTGTATGGGCGGATTTTCAAGCGCGGGGTTCCGCTAAACGGATAATCATTTTGTGACATCCAAGCAAATGACCTGTTGCTGGTCGCGCAAATAAAGCTTGCCGTTGGCCAGGCTGGGCGGCGTCCAGCTTTTGCGTCGAAAGATTCGCGTGGAGCTTGTTTCTTGAAAACCAGTCGGTGAGGCTTTCGCCAGAGCCAACTTGCCGGTTTCTCCGAGAACGATGAGCTGATCACCGGCCAGGATCAAGGATCCTTTATGAAAGCCGGGTTGTGTCCATTGGATATTGCCGCTGCGCAGATCCATGCACGTCAGCAGTTCTTGATCGAACCCGTAAAGATGATCGCCATAGCGTACGGAAGTGGAAAAGTGATTGCGCATGAAGTTGCTCTCGTATACTTTTTGCGCGGCAAACTGACCGCCTCCCGTTGCGGCGATTTTCAACAAGGCGCAGCCTTTGTTGTAGCCCGATGAAATAAACAGGTAGGTGATAACATCATCGCCGAGTTTCGCGCGGATGACCAAAGGCGTGGCCGCGTTTACATCGTAGGAAGTCTCCCACGGGTAGCGCCAAAGCAACCGGCCATCATCCCGGGCGACGCCGACAAGGCTCTTGGCAGTGAAGACAATGAACTGCCGTGTGCCCTCGATCGTAGCGGCGATGGGGGAACTATAACCGGCCCCTTCATCAAAAGTCTTCCAAGCCACGTCACCAGTGATCTTGTTGAACGCAACGATCGAATTGCCGGCGGGACCGCCCGGATTGGTGATAAGCAGGTCGTCATCGACCAGAGGAGAAAAGGAAACACCCCATTGCAGGTTCTTGGCGCCGAATTCCGAGAGAAGATCTTTGCTCCAAATCGGCTTGCCGGTTTTCACGTCAAGGCAGTTTAAGATGCCGGTGGCGCCAACCGTATAAACGCGATCGCCGTCTATTGTCGGAGTGGACCGGGGACCGGATCCCTGGTCGCTCACGTAAGGCGCGCTATATTCGTGGCTCCAAAGCTTTGTGCCGGCGTCGGCGTCCCAACAAATGACTACCTCCGTCTGGGAATCATCTGCCTGGAATAAAGTGATGGCGCGGCCATCGGCCACCGAGACGCAGGAGTACCCTTCGCCGCAATCGGCTTTCCAGCGAACCTTGGGTCCCGAACTGGGCCAATCGGAAAGCAGGTCTCTCTCTACGGAGACCCCGTCCCGGGTTGGGCCGCGCCATCGGGGCCAATCGGTTCTACGGGAAGGGTTACCGGGTTCTTCCAGAAGGGTCGCCTGTTGCAATTCGGCAACCAAATCGAGGTTAGAAGAAAATCGAGGGCCATTGCGATACTCATAGACAGCCAGCACCGAAAATACCGCAAAGCAAAGAGCGCTTAGCAACAGGTAAACCCGGGCGGCCCCCTGCCGTCTTGGGTGCCTCAACATAAAACATCCTCCAGACAATAGTTGCTTCCTTTCTCGTTGTAATTGCGCTAGGCGTCAAGGTGAATCGCGAGGTGGGCGAGCGCCGTACAGAAAGCACTATCCGTTCATGGCATCAGTTTCCTCATCGGCGGTTCATCCAGGCCGGCGTCTTCGCGACGCCTGGAGTGCCGGCGCGATTGCCATCCCGGGCGCTTTTAACGCCTTAGTGGCGCGAATGGCGGAAAGGCTCGGTTTCTCGGCTGTCTACTTGTCCGGTGGAGCATTGTCGGCGTCCGCAGGGCTCCCGGACGTGGGCCTCTTGACGCTGACTGAGTTCGTGGACGCGGCACGGACAATCACCCAAGCGACTTCCTTGCCGCTTCTTTGCGATGCCGATACGGGGTTCGGCGAAGCGCTCAACGTTGAGCGGACGGTTCGCCTCTTCGAAAATGCCGGCGTCGCGGGAATCCATTTGGAAGATCAGGAGCTGCCGAAGCGCTGTGGTCATCTATCGGGGAAGCATTTGGTTGAACCTGGGGTGATGGCGGCTAAGGTGCGCGCCGCCAAAGCAGCCCAGATAAGCCAGGACTTCGTTATCATCGCGCGGACCGACGCACGCGGCGTGACGGGATTCGACGATGCCGTGCGCCGGGCGAAACTCTATTTACAGGCCGGCGCGGATGCCATCTTTCCGGAAGCTCTGGAGAGTGCCGAAGAATTCGAGGCGTTTGCCAAGGCGATCCCAGCGCCGCTCTTGGTTAATATGACGGAATTTGGCCGTAGCCCCAATTTAGACTTGGCGAGGCTCAGCGCGCTGGGATACCGTATGGTGCTTTATCCATTAACGGCCCTGCGCGTCGCTCTGCGAGCGGCCCAGAAAACGCTGGAAGAAATCAAGGCGAAGGGACATCAAGGCGACTGCCTTAAGGACATGCTGACCCGCGCGGAATTGTACGATCTTCTGGGCTACGCCGGGTTTGAAGAGCGCGACAAAGCCTACTTTGGGTGAGCGATAAATAGCCGCACTTCTGAATGAGGATGCCATGACCGCTTCGGAGACTTATTCGCCTGGCCTCGAAGGCGTCGTGGCCGGCGAGACTGCAATTTCCACCGTTACAGAAGGTCTTCGCTATCGAGGCTATTCGGTCAAGGATCTCGCCGCCGGGGCCAGTTTTGAAGAGGTCGCTTATCTCCTGCTCCATGGCGAACTGCCAACCTCTGATCAGCTTGCCGACTTTCAAACGCGCGTAACAACTGCCAGATCGATCCCCGAACCCTTGCGGCAACTGCTTAAGTCTCTGCCGGCCGCGACGCCGTCGATGGATGCCTTACGCAGCGCCGTCAGCGTTTTGGCTCACTTCGATCCGGATGCCGCTGACAATAGCGCGGCTGCAAACCTGCGCAAATCCGAGCGCCTCCTCGGCCAGATTCCTGTGGCCGTCGCCGAACACTACCGCTTCAGCAAGGGCTTGCCGCCCGTCGCTCCCCGGCCGGACCTATCCCACGCCGGCAATTTTCTCTACATGGTAAGCGGGAAAGTTCCGAGCCCCGAGGCGACCAAGGCTATGGACGTCTCGCTGATCCTGTACGCCGAGCATGAATTCAACGCCTCCACGTTTACCGCCCGGGTCGTTTGCTCAACGGAAGCAGACCTTCACTCGGCAGTGGTGGCCGCCATCGGCGCCCTCAAAGGCCGCCTCCATGGCGGCGCCAATGAAAAAGTGATGGATATTCTGCGCGCCTCAGGCGGTCCGGCGATGGCAGAAAAATGGCTCCGCGACGCCTTCGCGCGCAAAGAACTGATCATGGGCTTCGGTCATCGCGTCTACAAAGCCGGCGACGTGCGCGCCCGCATTCTCAAGGAATACGCCCGCCAGGCAGCCAAAGCATCCGGGCAAACGCAATGGGAAGAGACGGCCGACCTCATCGAAGCCCTCATCGCCCGCGAGAAGAACCTTCACCCGAATCTAGACTGGCCTGCCGGCCGGCTCTACCATGCCTTGGGTCTGGAGACGCCCCTTTATACGCCCATCTTCGTCATGTCGCGCATAACCGGCTGGTGCGCTCACATCATGGAGCAAGCGGCCAACAATCGCCTGATTCGCCCGCGCGCCCGGTATACCGGCCCGGAATTGCGCCCGGTTAAGCCGATTGGCCAGCGGAAATAACCATTCTCAGAGATAATTAATTAGTTGTTGGTACGATTCCGAAGCTAGGATGGATAGCGCCTCGGTATTAGGGATAGTACTTCCAGAGCCTCCCGATCGACATTACTCGGACTCGGCCCACGGTTTAGACCTCCTTGACAGGATTGGCTGCCATGCGAATTCGATTATTCCTATTCGGTTTGACGCTGGCGGTGCTCCTGGTTCCGTCAAGCGGCCTAACTCAGTTCGGACCGGGCGGCGGCCCTCCAGGAGGCGGAGGTGGTGGACGTGGAGGTGGTGGATTCCGCATGGACCCTAGCGCCATGTGGGACAGGATGGCCAAAGGTAAAGATTCCGTCACTCGTGCAGATTTGTCGGACCAATTCTCGCAAATGATTTTCGACCGAACCGTTCAGGCGGCCGGCATTACCAACGGCGTTCTAACCAAACAGCAGTACCTGGAGCAAGCACAAGCGTTCATGCAGCGCATGGGACGCGGCAGCAATCGTGGCGGCCGCGGCGGTATGCCTCCGGGCGGCATGCCAGGGCAAACGCCCGATCAAAGACGTCAACCCGGCAGCGGGGGCGATCCGGCCGAAGCACAGTTTCGAAAACTCGATATCAATGGCGATGGCGTCCTTAATACCGATGAAATGCCCGAGGACCTTAAGGTGGTCAAGGATCAATATGCCAACCGTGACGGCGTCGTCGATCTAAACGGATTCAAGGAATTTACGCGATCGAAGGGCCAACAAGGCTTCGGCGGCAATTGGATTGGGGGGCAGGAGGAAACTCCCGAGGAAGAAGAAAAACGGCCGGTGGTTTTTCATGCCGGCAATTTGCCCAAGGAACTCCTTGCCGGAGGCAAGGCCGCCTGGTTTCAGGAGCTCGATAAAGACGAGGACGCTCAAATTGGCCTTTACGAATGGAAAGACAGCGGCCGGTCTATCGAGGAATTCCAAAAAATCGATCGCAATGGCGATGGTTATCTAACAGTCGAAGAAGTGCTCTACTACCTTGCCCAGCAGGACAAGGCCACGGCCAAGGCAAAAGGCAAATCAGGGAGTAGTGCAGCGACTGCATCCGCAGGAAGAGGCGGCCCCGAGGGCTTTAGGCCGGGCGGCGGTCCTCCAGCAGCGCCGGTCATTGGAACCCCGACCGGCGGTGATTCTTCTGCACCTTCTTTTGCTCCTCCCGGTGGCAGTCCGAGTGCTCAAGATCGTGGAGGCGCCGGCCAAAGAAGACGTGGCGGACAAGGACGACAACGGCCGGGCGGTTAGACAAAGCCTTAAGACCGTGTCCATATTTTGAGCCCGAAAGGGCGGCGAGGGATTTTCCCTAGCCGGCGCTTCGGGCTCATATCATTTCTTTTTGGCCTTAAACTTCTTGACGTATTTCTCGGGGTCCTCGTCGAAAGCGTCTTTGCAGCCGGAGCAGCAGACGTAAAATGTCTCGCCTTTGAAGCTGACCGGGATTTTTCCAAGCCCGCCACTGACGACGCACTCGATCTTTTTCTGGGCGGCGCCCAGGCTTTCACCCTCCTTATTGCCTGCCACCTTGAAATCTTTTACATAGGCCGTTCGATTGGCCGGCTTGTGGGCCACCATGTAGATGAAGCGAACGCCGTCGCCTGCCGTGTTCATGATGATGCGTTGCGTTTCTTTGGTTTTCGGATCGTCTCGAATGAGGGTCAAAAAACCGTCCTTGAGCTGCCCCTTGAAAAGAAGCTTGTTGTCTTTTTTGTCTACCATTTCGAGTTCATAGACTTTTTTGTCGGCCAGAAAACGCAAATCGCCGCTTTTGTAAAGCTTGCCATTCTTGATTTGCACGTTGAGCCAAGCGTCGTCCCCTTTGAATCGCCATGCCCAGGTCAGGCTTTCACTCCAGAGTTCGTTTGCAGCCGGCCGAGCTTTATCAGGCTCGCCCGTGCTTTTCCACTGGCCGATAAAGTCATTCAACTCGCGCAGCGCTTCCATACGAGCCTCCTGGGCCTCGCTCTCAGCGGCCGGCACGGGCGAAGAGGCGAACACCAAGGCCGTAATTCCAAGCGTAAACAACCGGTTCATATTCAATGGTTTCCTTGTTCCCGCCCGGGATTTACCTTATTGCAAATCAAGCAGGTAACTCGTCGTATTGTGGTTAGCAGTTACAAGCTGCTTGCCATCGGGTGTGAACACCATATTGCGGATGAAAAAGTGGCGGTAAACCGGGAATTCGAACGAGCGCAGCTCTTTGCCGGTGGTTGTCTCCCAGACCTTAACGACGTTGTCCTGACTGGCGGTGGCAAAGCTCTTCCCATCCGGCGACATGGCCAAGGCGCTAACGGGACCGCCGTGAGCCTGCCAGGTTTTAATTGGATCGGGCGGTTTGCCGGCCCCTGCGAGTTTGGTCAAGTCCCAAACCTTGACGTTCCCCTTGGAATCGGTGGTGACGAGCGTCTTCTTATCAGGCGTCACCATCAGATCCACAATCGACTCCTGATGGGCCGGGAAGTCGCCATTGGGGACGGGCTGCTTCTTAGCGACATCCCAAACGCTTACATTGCCGCTCTTTTTCAAAGCCAGGGCGGCGACCGCGCCATCGGCGCTGAAGGCCAACGCCCCTACGTCGCCGGGGGAAACGGTTTGTGTCTGGGCCTGTTTGAGCGTCGCAGGGTCGTAAAACTCAAGCTGATTCTTGGTCCAGGCAATGACGCTTTTGCCATCGGGCGAAAGGTTCATGACGGGCACTTCGGAACCGGGGCCCTTTTCCACGGAGCGCGCGGCGCCCGTTTTCATGTCCCAGAAATTAACGTGGTGGTCGTCCGCAACGGAGGCCAGCGTGCCATTATCGCCGGTAAAGACTAAAGCCGTGACTTTCGACGTATGGCCGGTCAAATTGAACTTTTCCTTGCCCGTTGCAAGCTCCCAGACGCGAATGGAGCTATCCGCGGAACCGGTTGCCAAAAGTTTGCCGTCGGGGCTGACAGCCACGGCCAGGATATCGGCAGTTTGCCCGTAAGTAGCCGGGCTGTCTTTGCCGACCAACTCCCAGACCTTGATGGATTTGTCCACGCTCGCCGTTGCCAGGGCGGTCCCGGTGGAGTTAAAGGCAACAGACGTGACCCAATCCTTGTGCCCTCGGAAGGTGTGGACTTCCTGTTTCGTTGTAACGTCCCAGACTTTGACGATGAGGTCCGCGCCCGCGGAGGCGAGCAATTTGTTGTTGGAGCTAAAAGCCACGGAGCTGATCGGTGCGGTGTGGGTCTGCATTGTGATTGGCACCGCTTCGAAATCGGCATTGCGCACTTTCACTTGACCATCAGCGCCGCACGTGGCGATTTGCCTACCATTGGGACTGTAAACCAGGGCGCTAACCGCGCCAGAGTGCTCTTGGACGGATTTGAGCTCTTTGCCCGTTGCCAAGTCCCATAACTTGACCACGCCGTCGCCGCTTCCGGAAGCCACGACCTTGTCGCCGGGCCCAAAGGCGACGCCTGTTACTACGCTCTCATGGCCAATGAGCGATTTGGTTTCTTGGTCTTTATCAATATCCCAAACACGGACGGTTTTGTCGGCACTGCCGGTGACAAACGATTTGCCATCCTTGCTGAAGGCGGCCGCGGTGACGGGAGCGGTGTGCCCTTTGAAGGTCCGAATCTCCTCACCGGTTTTGGCGTTCCAGAGCTTGATGATTTTGTCGCCGCCGCAGGACAGAATGGTGTTGCCGTTTGGGCTATAGAGAGCCACGGTCACGGGCGCTTGATGTCCTGGTAGGGTTCTCTCCACCTTGCCGGTTGCGACATTCCAGATTCGAACAGTCTTATCCTTCCCCGCCGACACTATGTTCTTGCCATCCGGGCTAAAGGCGGCGGACCAGACGAAGTCGTCGTGGCCAACAAAATCGCGGAATTGTTCGGCATTGCCGAGGTCCCAGTAGCGCACGGTCTCATCAGCGCTGCCTGACACCATGGATTTGCCATCGGGGCTGATAGCCAGAGCGTGCACATCTCCCGTATGTCCCAGGAAAGTGCGATAGGCTTGGCCGTTCTGCACGTCCCAAAGCCGAATGGAACGGTCATCGCTGGCGGTCGCAAGCGTCCGGCCGTCTTTGGTAAAAGCCACGGCTCGAACAGCGCTCGTGTGGCCTTCGAATCGCTGCTTTTCCGAAAAATTGCTGACGTCGAGGATGCGGGCATGGTTGTCCTGGCCGCAACTGGCGAAGGTCTTGCTGTCCGGGGCAAAGGTAATGCCATAGATTTGAGAGCGTCCATGGGTTTGCATGGATCGGCTTAGACGGAAATCGGACTGGGCGTCCCAAAGGCGGGTCATGAAATCGCCGCCGACCGAGGCGAGCCAGTGGCCGTCCGGACTAAAGGCTAAGCCGTAAACAGTTCCGGTATGGCCTTGCAGCGCTTGTTTTACTTTGCCGGTCGAAATGTCATGGATCAGGACCTCCTTTTCCCCACCTCCTGAGGCAACAAGTTTGCCATCGGGACTGAAAGCGAGAGCCATGACATAGTTCTTTTGCCCTTCCAGCGACTTGATGTCCTTTCCCGTTGTGAGATCCCAGAGGCGAATCGTGTGTTCGCTTCCTGCCGAGGCCACTGTCTTATTGTCCAAGTTTACAGTCACCGCCGAAACTTTGTCCTTGTGACCGCGATAGGTCCGCAGGTCGCGCCCGGTCTGTGCATCCCAGACTTTCAGGGTGCCGTCCTCGCTGGCCGTGACCAGATACTTACCGTCAGGGCTGAAAGCGAGGGAACTTACGACATTGTTGTGCCGCAGCTTGGGATCGCCGAATATCCGCGCCACATGGGGCGGCAAATCGCTTGGCAACGACGGCAATTGCCAGCGCGCTTTCTTGTATTCCTCGTATGCCTCCTGCACATGAGCCGCATTGTCCAGCAATCGTTTGCCCTTGGAGGCCAGGGCATCGGCACGGCTATACCAGTCCGGGGAAAACTTCTTGGTCAAGCCACTGGTCTGGGCCTCCTGGCGCTCGGTCTCATAGACCTTTTGCAAGGTCTTTACATCGTCTGCCGTCAAGGATTTCGGATCATCAGCAGCAGTGATTTGCCAGGGATTGCCAATCAAGCACAGGGAGACCACGAGTCCCAGAAAACTGTAAGCGGCTAGTTTGCGATAGAGGGAATGAGCGGCGCAGAGCAGTGCCGGCTTTGCCATGGCAAGATCTCCGAGAAGGCGCTGACTATAAACTGCAACAACCAGCCAGTATAGAGGTAACGCAATCCCCTCAGCAAGCGGTTTCGCTATAGCACTTCCCGGCGCGTCAGGCCATCGCAGGCGGAAGAATCCTATCCGCGGCATCCGACAAGTTCCAAATGAAATGAGATCCTAGTATCGGCAGAACGCGCAATCGGTAAAATGACGGAATGATGGCGCTCTGTTGGTGTTCTTGAGACCATTCCTAACACCGGAGCCGCTCCAAGGGCAGTTAACCGGGAGGACTTGCCCGAATGAGGATCTTGATTCCGCTTGCCCTAACGGGTTGGTTTCTATTTGGCACGGGCTTTCCTGCAGGAGTGGCGGACTGCGTTGCCGCGGAAAGCCCATTCGTAGGGATCTTCGAAAACCACGGCGACGTGGGCGACGTGATTCATACCGGGTCCGTGGAAATTGATCCGAAGACGCAAAGTTACATCGTGACCGGCAGCGGCGAGAACATGTGGGCTGCCAAAGACGCCTTTCACTTTGCTTGGAAAAAAGTTTCCGGCGATGTCGCCCTGACGGCTGACATTTCCTTCGTGGGCAAAGGCGCCGAGCCCCATCGCAAGGCCTGTCTCCTGATACGCCAAAGCCTCGACGCCGATGCTGCCTATGTAGACGCGGCTCTACACGGCGACGGATTAACGTCCCTCCAATTTCGTGATGTCAAGGGCGCCGCTACGCATGAAGTGCAGGCCAATGTCCTCGCTCCAACACGCCTGCGCGTCGTGAAACGCGGCAATTATGCGCTTTTGTACCTGGCTGCCAAAGGCAAGGAGTTGACTTTCTCCGGTGCGGCTGTCCGGCTTTCGCTCAATGAGCCGTTTTATGTAGGCATCGGGGTGTGTGCTCATAATAAGGACGTGTTAGAAAAAGCGGTTTTCTCGAATTTGGAACTGACAACGACTTTTGCTTCCTCAGTGAAGCCGCCCGTACTTAGCAGCTCGCTGGAAACCCAATCAATTACATCAACGGATCGCCGGGTCGTATATGTGGCCGCCGGCCGCCTTGAAGCGCCTAATTGGATGCCAGGGGGTAAAGAGTTGCTCTTTAACAAGGAAGGCAAAATTTACCGCATTGCCGCCACCGGGGGCAAGCCGGTGCAAGTTGACACCGGGTTCGCCACGCGCTGCAACAATGACCACGGAGTTTCACCGGATGGAAAACTACTGGCTATCAGCGACCAATCTCAGGGAGATCACAAGTCGCTCATATACACGCTGCCGATCGCCGGAGGCAAACCAAAGCTCGTTACGCAATTCGGCCCGTCGTACTGGCATGGCTGGTCCCCGGACGGCAAAAGGCTGGCTTATTGTGCCGAGCGGAAGAATAAATTCGACATTTATACGATCCCCGAAGAGGGAGGAAAGGAAACCCGGCTGACCGACGCCAAAGGTCTCAATGACGGCCCAGAATACTCTCCCGATGGCAAATTCATTTATTTCAATTCTGACCGTACAGGCCCCATGCAGATCTGGCGCATGAAACACGATGGAAGCGAACAGGAGCAGATCACGGACGACGAGTTCAATAATTGGTTTCCTCATCCGTCCCCCGATGGCCGAAACCTGGTCTTTCTCTCCTATGCAAAGGACGTGACCGGTCATCCGGAAAACAAAGATGTGACGCTGCGCATCATGGCTCTTAAAGACAAGAAGATCACTGAATTGGGACGGCTCTTTGGCGGGCAGGGCACTATCAACGTTCCTTGCTGGTCTACCGATAGCCGTAGGATTGCCTTCGTGAGCTACCAGTTGATGCGGTAACGGGCCAGACCCAAATGGTTCTCTCCATTTCGCCTGACCCCCTGTGGAAAGAAATGGAAAGCATTTTTTGGTTTACGGCGATTCAATCGCCAAGCCAGATCGTTTCACGTGGCCGTTACCCTAAGAGAAACGATCTTTTTTGCCGGAAGCCCGTGTAGGTACGTAGTTTACGAAAGATCGTTTCTCGGACCCCTCACACACCCCTGGAGCGCCAGGTTGAAACGAATGTAAGTTGCCATACGCCTTTGCGAAGGCAGAAATGGCAAACGTTTTCCGTTTTTCATCCCTCTCACACCCCCGATGAAAAACGGAAGGCTTACATTTTTGGCGGGTCTGTCAGGGCTTTTCAATAGCTGTTTCGAGCTCGTGCAAGGTCACGCCCGGCGCAGTATGCCCCATCCGAGCGAAGCCGACTATCTAGCTGAAAAATTGGGGAGTCAAGCGGCTTATCGGAGCTGGCCTAAGGACTCGCTGGTCTATTCTTTTATGGCATCGACTTGCCGGCAATCAACCCAAGTATGCCAGCGAATCCCATTTTCCATGTCGTGGAAAAAGTTTCGACCAGACGTTTAGTTTCTTCGGATTGCTTCTCCGGTCCTAGAGTCGCCAGGTAGATGGCTGCCGCAAAGGAAATGACGGTTAGACCGGTGACTGTCAAAAAGACCAACCGAAACGTAGGCGAAAGTGGCTTGATAATGGGCCCGTGCTCTTTAGGAGCCGACGGCGTGCTTGGCGTTTTCCTGGCCATGGGTTTCTACTGGTCGCTGCTCTTCGAGCAAAATGCCATTGCCATTAATGGTAATTTGGCCACGGCGGAATGGGTGCAAGAGAGACTCATAGACAACAATGCGGGCTACTTTCGAGGACGCAAGGAGAGCTATGAGAATCGTTGACAGGACAACCAAGAAAATCAGGTCGGTCACATTCATGGGATTCCCCCGCAAAGAAAAGGGGGCCAAAGTTTGTTAGGGCATACACCATCTATACCATAACCGGCTCAGCCTCGCATTCCAATTCAACTTCGTGGCGGAAATCAAGACCGTCCGAGTTTCATCGGGCGACCACGCGCGAATTTGTGGAGATTGGCTTCGATCACTTTGCCAGCGCGATCGAGCACGATGGGAAAGAAGGGACCTTTGCCCTTCCATTGTTTCGGCGGCCTCCCAAAGGGCCTGCCCGGCGCCTGTCCGAATATAAGCAAGCGGGATACGGGAGTCGAACCCGTCTCACAGCCTTGGGAAGGCTGGGCACAGCCGATATACCAATCCCGCATCGGGGGACATGACCTCAAGCTCGAATAAATATATCGGTGATTTGACCGGATTGCAAAGGGTTCCTGCGGCCAGCCTGGCTGGGCTGCAGAAGCTAATATTAGCTGCCCTCGGGCGTCTTGACTCGGAACTCCTTGACAGTGAAAAGGAACGCGGCAATGAGCGCCGCAACGATGCTGGCGCCGACCAGGACCTCGAAGCACGTCGCCAATTGGGGATGTTCCAGTAGACTAGGGTCTTTTTCTATATCGATGTTCCAGGCGTGGCCGATGGGCGAGACTCTGTGTCTCCCTTCGGTAATCGTGAAATCAAGCGTGCGCGCGGCGATGACGCGGAAATAATACGCGACGGTTAGTAAACGGGTCGCAAAAGGCAGGCGACCGAGTATGCCTTCGAGGATAATCGTGTAACAGATGCCCGCGATCAGCGACCGCCGCGTGAACAAACTAATGAGCGCAAAAAGGCAGCTATAAGCTACGGCCGCAAGAGCCATCAGGCCGTCCACCTTTAGACAGCGCACGATAATGGATTCCCCCTCGGGCGGATTGGCAAATGCATAGATGCCGATAAACGTGAAGCTCGTGCAAATCGCCACCAAGAGCGCCGTCGTGGTCAGGGTGGCGAGCAATTTGCCCAGATAAATTCCCCATTTGGGCAATGGGCGGATGAGAAGGTAGGTGATCGTCTGCTCTTCAAGCTCGTCTTGCACAATCCCCGAGGCATACAGCAAGGAAATGAGAGGAACCAACCCAAGCGGGATGAGCGAGAACACCAAGATAAACTCCATGCCGCGGAGGGGCAGGTCATCCGTGGTGGCGCGCAACAAAACGGCAAGACCGGCCGGCAACAGGAAAAGAAGTGCGAATATCCACCAGCGCTTGCCGCGCACGAACTGACGCAAGGTGAGGACGTACAAAGTGACCAGGCCCGATAGGTTGAAGTCTACGCGGGGCAAGGGCGGCTCGGGTTCCAAAAGAACCGACTCTTCATTGCTGTAGTCTAGCGCCGGCTTGTCGCTCATTTATTCACCAGGTATTTGAACACTGCTTCAAGGTTGTCGTCATTGGAATAAACTTCCTGGATTGGCGTGCCGTCTTCCAGCGACAGGGCGGGTAGGCGGCTGTAAAAGGCGTCCGGGGAGCGGGTTTCCACGACTAAGCTGTTTTCCTTGGCCATTAATTTGACGCCTTCGACGTCTTCCCATCCGACCAGGCGAGCGGCCAAGGCTCGGAACTTGGGGCATTTGATGACGATGTGGTGAGGGAATTTGTCAATCAGATCGCGAATTTGCCGCGTATCGCCTTCGGCCACAAGCCGGCCGTGGTTGAGCAAGACGATGCTCGGCGTCAGAGATTGAACTTCATGCAAAACGTGGCTGGAAACGATAACGCTTTTCCCTTCGCTACCCAGCCGCTGGACGATATCCATTAGATCGCGGCGCGCCACCGGATCGGTGCCGGAAAACGGTTCGTCTAGAAAAAGCACTTCCGGATCGTGCACGAAGGCCTGGGCCAGCTTGATCCGTTGGCGCATGCCTTTGGAATAGCCGCGGATGGCACGGTTCATGTTGTTGGTCATGCCGACCGCAGCGATCGTTTTTTCCGCCGCTGCGCGAGCATCCTGCCTGCCAAGGCCGCTTAACCGGGCGCAGGTAAAAACGAAATCCCACCCCGTCATCCATTCGTAAAAGGCGTCCTGCTCTGGACAGAGACCGATATAGCGGTTTAGTCCCGTGTTGTTCCAAACCGGTTGGCCCAAAACCGTGACACGTCCTTGGCTCGGGCGAAGCTGGCCGGTCGCGAGCTGGAGCAAAGTCGATTTGCCGGCGCCATTGGGACCGAGCAGTCCGGTTACGCCCTCGTGGATGCGCAGCGTAAGCTTGTTAAGCCCGATCACGTTGCCGTACCACTTCGAAACTTCGTGGAAGGCGACGATGGGTTTTATCTGAGTCGATCGAGCGATTTGACCCGGAAGTTCAGAATGCATACGGAGATTCCCATGAGGCCGGCCAAAATGCCGCCCGACCAATACCAGGGATATTGATACCCGAGGTTTTCCAACAGAAAGTATTCCCGCTGCGGACCGGGCGGTATGAAGTCGGCCAGTTTTTTCCAGGCGGTGTCGGTGTCGAGGAGAACCTTGCCCACGCGGCTAAGATTGGCGGTGTAAGAAAAAAGGGGTCGCCAATCTTTGCGAGCATAAGCCATTTCCTCATCAATCAGCTCTTGTTCGGCGGGATCCTGGCCCGCCGGCGGAAACATTCCAGGTCCGCCTGGACCATGGCCTCGCTGAGGGACCGGACCTTGACCCGGTCCGACGATCTGCCCGGGGGCATTGGGCGGCCGGTTGGTTTGGGCCATCTTTTGGCTTTGATACCTGTAACGTCGCATGGCCCGCTCGGACTGGCTAGCGCCTTCCAAAGCGGTTCCGGTTATGCCGCTGATAAACCAGATTGCCAACCAAGCGATGCCGACATACAGCGAGCGCCGTGATAGCGAGGACAGTGCCAGCATTAGCAGTCCAGCGGAGAACACCACCAGCAATCCAAATCCCACGGCCGACAGGAGGATAAGGTAGGTGTCGCGAATAAGGGTTATATCCAGACTGAAAAGCAGGCCGCAGAACCAGGCAAGAAGCGAAGGGGCAATTATGGTCATCGACAGAAAATAGCCGATAACGCCCAATTTGCCGAAAAAATAATCGATGCGCCGCACCGGTCGCGAAAGGTAAAGCGGGATGGCGTTGAAGCGCAAGTCCTGGCTGATTAGACTGGGTCCGACCAGTAAGACGGCTACCATTGACAAAAAGAGCTCGATGGACAGGAAAAGATTATATGATAACGTCCAAACCATGCCTCGATATTGCACCGGATCCAAAAGAATTGACCGGTTGAGAAAAGGAAAGAAGCCAACAATCCCTTCCGCCAAGCCCATTATCGATTCAGTCTTGCGCTCAACAAGGCCCCAAAGAGCGAGCACAAATGTTAAGAGGATGGCCGGCAAGGCCGAGCATGCCACCAGATAGCGCAAAATTCGGTTCTTCATCCCCGTGCGCATGCCCTGCTGCGTGATCGCCAGCCAGCGCCAGGCGTGACCGGCTAACTCGCCTTTCCAGTGTTGATAGCCTTGATCGAAGATCGGCATTACTGCGGCTCCACGGCTTTGAGAAAGACTTCTTCAAGCGTGCTTTGTTGCGGTCTTAGATACCGGATTTGCTCGCCCAGCGAAGCGGCCGTTTCCCATAAAAGCCTTTCGTCGCGGCCCTGGGGCATTTGCACGCGCACTAAATCGTCGTGCATTTCCATCAAGCAATCGAACTTTCTTAGGTGCTCAATAAACGCCTCGGGCGACTCCTTGAGCCGCACTTCAAAGCTCTGCCGGTGAATTTCCTTGAGTTCCTTTATCTTGCCCTGAGCGAGAATCCGGCCGGCCCCCAGCACCACGACGTAATCGCAAACGGCTTCGACGTCGGGCAGCAAGTGGCTGGAAAAAAGCACGCTCATGTCCTTATTGTGAGCCAGATCAAAGGCGAGCTGGAGAATCTCTTCACGGCCCTTGGGATCCATGCCGTTGGTCGGCTCGTCGAGAATAAGCAGTTGGGGATCGTGGACAATGGCCGCGGCCAGGCGCAAGCGCTGCTTCATGCCGGTGGAATAGGTTTCGACGCGACGATAGCGCTCCTCACGCAAGTCCACGTAATCGAGGACTTCATGGGCCCGCTGGAGCGCGTCCTTGCGATTCATCCCGACCAGTTCGCCGGCGTAGGCCACGAAATCGACGCCGACGACCAGTGGGAAGAGACACTCGTCTTCGGGAGCGAAGCCGACCTCGCGGCGAATATCGAGCTGTTCGCGGCGAATGTCCATGCCCAAGACTTGACCGTTTCCCTTGTTGATGGGAATGAGGCCCAGCAACGTGCGGATCAGCGTGGTCTTGCCGGAGCCATTGGGGCCCAGGAGGCCGATGGCCCCATCGGGAACCGAAACGGTGAGGTTATTCAGGGCGGTGACGGCGCCGTAGGTTTTGGTGACGCCTTCCAGATTGAACAGCATGCAAGATCTCGGAGCAGGTTCTTTTGGCGACAAGCGATCTGGCCCAGACAATAACCTATTCGCCATTGAGACGCGAATCTTATTTAAGGACGCCGGATTTTAGGCTTCATTCCGGCATTCGTGCTAAGGCGCCGCTGCAAAATTAACCACCCTCTACCCTGTGGCTCAATGTGTGCGGGTCTAGAGGGTGGGGCGCTTGAGCCAGAGGGTCAAGCGGAACTGGGGACCCTTATCCTTATAGTTCGGGTCAAACAGACTCCAAAGGCTGCCATGAAACCCCTTGAAACTCCAAGAGATGCCCTAGACCCAAGGGATTCTATGTGGAAGCAATCGCTAATCCTGACTTTAAGGATGTATGGCAACCGTTTTCCGGGTTGCAATCCGGCGTTCGCCTTCACAAAATGGTGGAATACGACTCAAGACGGCTAGTTTGTACTACCCACCGAGTTGCGACTCGCTTCGATCAGTAAGCAATTACCTTCCGCTTCGCCGTGTGCTCCAGCCAAACTGTCAACCTGTTGACGGAGTGAACCTTGCGATATGCCTTGATCCCGGCGGTCTGTTTAGCTCTCTTTTTTAGCGCGAAGGCTGTGCCCGGTGAAGCCGATCCGGGGACCAAGCGCGATTGGGCCTTTCAAGCGCCCAAGCGCGCGGAGTTGCCCGGCGTCAAACAGAAGGACTGGGTGCGAACTCCGATTGACCAATTCATTCTCGCCCGCCTGGAAAAAGAAGGGCTCAAACCCGCCCCCGAAGCGGATCGCGTAACACTCATTCGCCGGCTTAGCTTGGATCTAATCGGTTTGCCGCCCACGCCGGAGGAAGTGGATGCCTTTGTCGCCGATAAGAGCGACAAAGCTTACGAGAGAGCGGTCGATCGGCTTTTGGCGTCGCCGCACTATGGCGAGCGCTGGGGCCGGCATTGGCTCGATGCGGCTCGCTATGCCGATAGCGACGGCTTCGAAAAAGATAAGTCCCGCCAGGTCTGGTTCTTTCGCGATTGGGTCATCAATGCACTCAATCGAGATCTGCCCTATAACCAGTTCATTATCGAGCAGATTGCCGGCGATCTGTTGCCGGATGCCACGCAGGACCAACACGTGGCCACGGGCTATCTGCGCAACTCAATGAACAACGAAGAAGGCGGCATCGACCCTGAACAATTCCGCATGGAGCAAATGTTCGACCGCATCGACGCCATCGGCAAGGGCATCCTCGGCCTGACAATTCAGTGCGCTCAATGCCACGATCACAAGTTTGATCCGCTCAAGCAATCCGAATACTACCGGATCTTTGCGTTCCTCAATAACGACCATGAGGCCAACATGGCCGTCTACACGCCCGACGAACAAATGAAGCGGGCGGAACTTTACCGGCAGATGCACGAGATCGAGACCGACCTGCGCCACCGCAATCCCGATTGGCGAACTCGCATGCACGCCTGGGAAGAGACCGTCAAAGGCAATCAGCCGGAGTGGACCCTCTTGCGGCCCGAAGTGGAGGGCGAATCAACCGGCGGCCAAAAGTATCAACTGCTCGAAGACGGCTCCTTTCTCGCCCAGGGCTATGCACCGACTCAGCATACGGTGAAAATGCATGTCAAAACCGACGTGAAAAAGATCACCGCGTTTCGCCTGGAGCTGCTCATGGACCCGAACTTGCCTTTGGGCGGGCCGGGCCGTTCCATCTGGGGCACTTGCGCTTTGACGGAATTCAAAGTCGAGGCGGCCCCGGCCGATACGCCTGATAAGAAGTCTTGGATTAAGTTCAGCAAAGCAACGGCCGACATCAATCCTCCAGAGACGCCGTTGCAGGCCATCTTTGATAACAAAAGCGGCAAACGTCGCGTCTACGGCCCGATCAATTTCGCGATCGACGGCAATGACACGACGGCGTGGGGCATCCATACCGACGCCGGCCGTCGCAACCAACCGCGTAAGGCCGTCTTTCTCGCTGACAAACCCATTGAGTATGACAAAGGCGCCCAGCTCACTTTCCATATTGCTCAGGATCACGGCGGCTGGAACAGCGATGACAACCAGAACAACAATCTGGGTCGCTTTCGACTGTCGGTAACAGCTCAACCGGGAGTTGAGGCGGACCCGCTTCCGGCCAATGTTCGTGAAGCATTGGCGATCGACCCGGAAAAGCGGTCACCAGCTCAGGAAGGAGCGGTATTCAGTTATTGGCGAACGACCATAAAAGATTGGAATGAAGCCAACGACAAAATTGAAGCGCTTTGGCATAAATTCCCTGAAGGATCTTCGCAATTGGTGCTGGCCAACCGCGATAAACCGCGCGACACCCACATTCTCAAGCGCGGCGATTTTCTCAAACCGGGAAAAGCCATCCAACCGGGAGTGCCGGCCTTCTTGCATCCGCTGCCGGAAGGCGCTCCGCTTAACCGGCTCACTTTCGCGCGCTGGCTGGTCGATCCGAAATCACCCACCACGGCACGGGCACTCGTCAACCGTGTCTGGCAAAACTATTTCGGGACCGGTTTGGTCTCGACCAGCGAAGATCTAGGGACCCAGAGTGAATACCCCTCGCACCCCCAGTTGCTCGACTGGTTGGCCGTCGAATTCATGGAAAAGGGCTGGAGCCAAAAAACACTTCATCGTTTGATCGTCTGCTCAGCCGCCTATCGACAGTCTTCCCAAGTCACGCCGGAGCTGCATGAGAAAGATCCTTACAATCGACTCTTGGCGCGAGGCCCGCGCTTCCGGATTGAGGCAGAGCTGGTTCGCGACGTAGCCCTATCGGCGAGCGGGTTGCTAAATCCCAAGGTCGGCGGGCGAAGCGTTTTCCCGCCTCTGCCGGAGTTCCTCTTTCAGCCGCCGACAAGTTATGGCCCAAAGATTTGGCCCGAAGACAAGGGCCCGGAGCGCTATCGCCGGGGCCTTTACACGTTCCGCTACCGCTCCGTTCCCAATCCCATGTTGCAATCCTTTGATGCTCCCAACGGGGATTTCGCGTGCGTCCGGCGCGTGCGATCCAACACACCTTTGCAGGCTTTGGTGACCCTGAACGAGCCGCTTTCGATGGAGTGCGCCCGGGCACTCGCCTTGAAAACGGTGAAGGACGGCGGCGAAAAAGACGGCGAGCGCCTCGTTTATGCTTTCCGCCGTGTCCTCTCCCGCTTGCCGACCGACAAAGAAACCGAAGTGCTGCTTGCGCTGTTGACGAAGGAAAAAAACCGCTTCCTCAAGCGCGAAGCGAAACCCTTGGACTTGGCCTTCGGCACTCCCGAAGAGATGGGGAAAATGCCGAACGATATCACCCCCGCGCAAATGGCGGCCTGGACTGTTGTTTCCCGCGTGTTGTTGAATTTGGACGAGGCAATCACGAAGGAATAGATGTCAGAGCCGCGACAGACAAATACCAACGAAAGAAGCTATGAACTGCCAATCGCATCTCTATACCGGCTTGGATCAAAGAGCGATCACGCGCCGCTGGTTTTTCAAGCAGTGCGGCGTCGGCCTAGGGACGATCGCGCTGGGTGAATTGCTCAGGCAAGCGGGCTTGGCGTCGCCGGCCCTGGAAGACCCGCTGGCGCCGAAGAAGCCGCCTCAGGAGGCCAAAGCCAAGCGTGTTGTCTACCTGTTCATGGCCGGAGCGCCGAGCCATCTGGAACTCTTTGATTACAAGCCGCAGTTGGCAAAGTTCAACGGCCAGACGCCGCCGGCGGATTTGGTAAAGGATTACCGCGCGGCGTTCATCAGCCCCACGGCAAAGCTATTAGGGCCCAAGTTTAAGTTCGCGAAAAAAGGTCAGTGCGGCGCGGAGATTTCCGAATTGCTGCCCCATCTGGCGGAGGTCGTCGATGACATTGCCATCGTCAAATCCATGGTGACGGACGCCTTTAATCATGCCCCGGCCCAGATATTTATGAATACCGGGTCGCAGCAGTTCGGCCGGCCGAGCTTCGGCTCCTGGGTAACCTACGGGCTAGGAAGCGAGTCGCGCGATTTGCCCGGGTTCGTGGTCTTCAGTTCGGGCAAGAAAGGACCCAGCGGCGGCAACTCCACCTTTGGCAGCGGGTTTCTTCCCACCGTATACAACGGCGTTCAGTTCCGCACCAGCGGGGAACCGGTTCTGTATCTTTCCAATCCGCGCGGGGTCAATCAGGAAGTCCAGCGCGATTCGCTTGATGCCGTCAAGAGCCTCAATCAAGTGCGGCTCGATGTCGTCGGCGATCCCGAAATCGCCACGCGCATCAACTCGTTTGAAATGGCCTATCGCATGCAGGCAAGCGCTCCGGAACTCGTTGACTTGTCGCGGGAGCCCAAACGCGTGCTCGACATGTACGGCGCTGAGCCGGGCAAACCGTCCTTCGCCAACAACTGCCTGCTCGCCCGGCGTCTCCTGGAGCGCGGCGTGCGCTTTGTGCAACTCTTTCACGAATCGTGGGACCAGCACGGCAACTTAAAGCACGATCTCAAGAAGAACTGCGAAGATACGGACAAACCGTGTGCGGCCCTCGTTAAGGACCTCAAGCAGCGGGGCATGCTCGACGATACGCTTGTGATTTGGGGTGGGGAGTTTGGCAGGACGCCTATGGTGGAAGGCGGCGGCGACGACGGCCGCGACCATCATCCCAACGCCTTTTCCATGTGGATGGCCGGCGGCGGCATCAAGCCGGGTCTGTCCCTTGGCCAAAGCGATGAATTAGGGTTTAACGCTTCCGAAGACCGCGTCCATGTCCACGACCTCCATGCCACCTTGCTGCACTTGCTGGGCTTCGATCACACCAAATTGACTTACCGCTTTCAGGGCCGGGATTTCCGGCTGACGGATGTACACGGCAAATTGGTGAAGAAACTGCTGGCTTGACAGGGTCGTAGCCCGAGCCTCGGGGCACCCGTCCGGCCCTCACCCGAGCCGATTTATTCCGCTCACATCTCCCAAGTCTTCAACTTGGGTTTGACCCGATTAAACATGTAAGATACTTTATTGGTAGCGTCCAATTACTCAACGAGGAGTTATGATGCACCCCGAATTTTGCTGGACAGAGTCCGAAGCTCTTTCTTTTTTGCAATCGATCGGCCGAAAGTCGGATAAGCTTCCCGAAGCGGACATCAAGTGTCCCAAGCCGCTTTGGAGCAGACTGAACATCTGCCGAATGGCGATTAAGTTTCTGGAAAAAGCATCGCAGCGCCACGCCGTATTGGCTGGACGAGGCGACGCTGGCTTAATGAACCGAACCGAAAAGCTGCTGACGCGAATGGTCCGGGTTAAGCTGGCGCTGGCGGCGATATAAACTTGCCAGACTCCCACCCGTTTTCACAAGGCCTACTGCCTGGCGTCTTCAAGGCAGTAACGGCCCGCGATCTCTTTGTTTCCTCGCCGATGTATCCTAGCGCCGGTCTTGCTAGGCGGTTAGCGCTAGGCAGCCCAATCGCTTGCTGAGCCGGCAGACTCGCAACCGCCACATGCCGTATGTTCTTTAGTCTCTACAATCTGTACCGCGCTGACTTTTCCATCTTCACGAATTAGCTTGGCCCAGCGATCCGCTTCCTCCAGAGAAGTGAAGGGATCGCTCCATCGGCTTGTATGGTCGCTGCGCTGAATGAATAGGCGGTACATAAAAACCTCAAGCAGTCAATTGAACTCTTCGACGCGAACGAGCCACGGCGCCAGTTCGGCTTGCAGCTTGGCGATAATGGCGGTGTGCTTGCAACACCGGTGGTGCTCAAAGCCCCGGCAATCGCAGGTGAACGAGCCGTCGTGCAGTTGCGCGACATCGTACTCGCCGCCTGGTTCGCCGGTAAGCCGGGAGAAATGCCAGCAAGCCCGGTATTCCGCCGCATCAAAATGCTCCCACGAGCCAATGCGGTAGACGGAGTCATCGGATGCCTTGACATAAAGCTCAAAGCTTCGCGGGTTCTTCATCGTTTTGATGCGCACCGGCGTCAATTCTGTACCGACCATCTGGGCACTCCGAGTAAAAAACCGGCTCGCAGAAGCCGGATTTCTTGGGCTGACACATTTAGATCTGTTTATTATATTGTAAGGTGACAGCATTATGTCAATCAAGCACAGCAGGCTCGATTTTCCGCCAAAACTCCACCCGATAAACCAAGCGGCGATAGGCCATGCGGCCCGCTCGGCGCGCGGTTATAATCGGCATTGTGTTCGCATGGGGCGCTGGTAGCGGCCTTGGCTCATCCCGCGAAGCGACCAACGTTTCCCGATAGATTAACCTTGATGTCTGATGGCCTTCTTACCCGTGCCAGCTTACTTGCCCGGTTGGGCGATCCGGAAGATCGCGCCGCCTGGCAGGAATTTGTCAGACTATACGGCGGCTTGGTTTACGGCTTTGCCCTCAATCGCGGCCTTCAAGACGCCGACGCGGCCGATCTCACGCAAGATGTCTTTCTGGCCGTGGCCGATGCGGCCGACCGGTGGAAATACGACCCGAAACAGGGCACCTTTCGCGGTTGGCTCTACGGCATAACGCGTCATAAAATCGCTAAATTCCTGGGCCGCCGCCGCTTGCAACCCGTCGGCACCGGCGATACCAACGCTCAGAGGCGCCTCGACGAGCAGCCTGACCTGGGGCCGGATCCGCAAGCCGCCTGGGAATTGGAGTTTCAAAAGCAGCTTTTCCGCGCGGCTGCCGCCAAGATCGAAGGCAGTTTCACTCCGACCACCTGGCAAGCGTTTTGGCGGACGGCGGTCGAAGGAAAAACTCCGGGCGCGGTCGCCAAGGAGTTGGGCCTTTCCGTTGGGGCCGTCTATGTAGCTAAGAGTCGTGTCCTGGCAAGGCTGACGCTTGAAATGCAGCTTTTGCAACCGGAATGATCGCCGGTTCGAAGTCCGAGGTTTAAACGATGGCGACGGCTTCCTCCTGTCCCAGCTCCGATCGCTTGCGCGGCCTATTGGATCCGGCGACGCCGGCTGCCGAGCAGACCGATTTGATCGACCACATAAGCCATTGCGCGGTTTGCCAGCGGACGCTGGAGGAATTAACCGGCGCGAGCGGCGGACCGGTCAGTGCCGCACATGCCTTAAACGATAAGGTCAAGGAAGAGGCGCCGCTCCAGCGCGTCTTAAGCCATCTTGAAAACGCGGCCAACCTGACGGCGGTTAGCACATTCCACAACCGCTCCACCTGGGTTCAAGCGCTGCTCAAACCGGCTCAATCCAGCGATGCCCTGGGCCGGTTGGACGCCTTCGAAGTAAAGAAGCTAATCGGCCAAGGAGGCATGGGGCTCGTCTTCAAGGCCTTGGATCCCACCTTGAACCGCACCGTGGCCATAAAGGTCCTGGCTCCCGATCTAGCCGGCGATTCCGTGGCCCGGCAGCGTTTTGCGCGAGAAGCCAAAGCGGCCGCCGCCGTCCATCACGAAAACGTCGTCACGATCCATTCCGTCAATGAAGGCGACGGGCTTCCCTATATCGTCATGGAGTATGTCGGCGGCGGCTCGGTACAAGAATACCTTGACGCGCACGGTCCGGCGGATTGGCATGCGGTAGCGCGTCTGGGCGCCGAAGTCGCTTCCGGCTTGGCTGCCGCCCATGAGCGCGGGCTAATTCATCGGGACATAAAGCCCTCCAATGTCCTTCTGGAAACCGAGCCGCGCGGGATCGACCTGGCCCGATCCAAGATTACTGATTTTGGCGTTGCTCAAGCGGCCGACGAAGCCCGGCTCACGGGCAGCGGCATGGTCCCCGGCACGCCTATGTATATGGCGCCTGAACAAGCTCTGTGCGAACCGCTGGATGCCCGGGCTGATTTGTTCAGCCTCGGCAGCGTTCTTTATGCAATGTGCACCGGCCGCGAGCCGTTCGAAGGCGCCAGTCCACTCGCGGTGCTTCGCCAGGTTTGTGAGGTAATTCCCAGGCCCATTCGGGAAATAAATCCCGCAATCCCTTCCTGGTTAGCCTCCATAATCGAGCGTCTTCAGGCCAAACGGCCGGCGGATCGTTTCGGATCGGCCGCCGAAGTGGCTGAGCTGTTGAACTACAATCTAGAGCACCCCAACCGGCCGCGCCTTCCGCCCGCACTGGGTCGCCAAAGTCATCGACCAAATAAACGTCTTCTTATTATCGGCGCTGTTCTTGGCTGCGCTTTGTTAATGGGAGGCGTGGCGCTGAGCGAAGTTTTTCACTGGACACATTTCTTCGGCTGGCAAACCAATTCAGACGATCAAGCAAACGGCGTAAAGCTGCGAGCGACTTTGAGCGGCCACACCGGCCCGGTTTGGTCCATTGCCTTTGCACCCGACCGAACCACCTTAGCGACAGGCAGCGACGATACCACCGTGCGGTTCTGGGATTCAGCAACTGGCGCAGAAAAAGATCAATTGCCCAAACATTCCAGTGCGGTATTCGCTGTCGCTTTTGCCCACTCCGCGGGGTTTCTCCTAACCGGGGACAGCGACGGCCGTCTCCGCCTGTGGGATTTTCCTTCTCTAAAAGAACAACCGCCGTTGCCTCACGGCATCGGTAATGTTCGGCGGCTCGCCATCTCCCCGGACGATAAGACGGTGGCCGTGGGCAGCAGCGCCCAGGGCGTGGAACTGGTGGACTTGAATCGGAGGACGATTCGGCAAAAGTTATCCGGCCACAACGGCACGATCCAATCGATCGCCTTTGCCCCCAATGGCAAAATCCTAGCGGCCGGCGACACTAGCGGACAAATTCGTTTTTTCGATCCGGTCACAGGGACCGAACAAGCCAAATTCAGCGGAGACACGCTCGGTCTTCGCGCTCTGGCGTTTTCGCCTGGAAGCGACGTTCTGGCCTCGGCCGGTCCCGGCGAAAAGGATGTCAAACTGTGGGAAGTCGCCAGCCTTGATAAAACTGCTGTCCTTTCCGGCTATGAGAATGAAGTCCTCAATCTGGCCTTTTCGCCGGATAGCCGATTCCTCGCTTCCGGCAGCCGTGACGGGACTGTGAAAATTTGGGACCCATCATCGCTTGAACTTCTCTCAACCGTGCATGCCATCAGGGCAGCGTGCTATCCCTGGCCTTCAGTAAGGACAGCCGCACCCTTGCCACAGCGGGCGAAGATCGTCTGGGCAAACTGTGGGACGTAACCCTTCTTCGGTAATAACGTAGGTCAAGCTTCTAGCTTGACCCTAAGCAGGTCAAGCTAGAAGCTCGACCTACGATTATGCCGATCGTTGTCGCAAAGCGCATCCGTCATAACACCCAATTGGTTCACGGTTTACGCAACAAACCGCAAAATCACTTTCCCAACCTGTAAGGTTTTCGCCTGGCCCGGCAATATCTCATAGAGCTTGATTCCGCGCTTAGTTAGCAGGGTGCGAAAAAACGGAGACTGGAAAATGAAGAAAATGATAATCATCCTCGTTGTGCTAGCCGTGCTGGGGTCAGCGGGCGGCTGGTTTTACTACAACGCCGATAGCCGTTCACCCGGTTTCCGCACCGTGCAAGTGGAACGTGGCGAGCTTTTGGCCACAATTAACGCGACGGGGACAATTGAGCCCGAAGAGGTCATCGACGTCGGCGCTCAGGTCGCGGGCCAGATTTTAAGCTTTGGCAAAGATCCGCGCGGCAACGGCAAGATCATCGACTATGGCTCCCCGGTGGAGAAAGACACCGTTTTGGCCAGGATCGACGAATCCCTTTATCAGGCGCTAGTAGACCGGGCGAAGGCTCAGGTCGACCAGACGCAAGCGGCGGTCGAATCCGCCAAGGCGCAAGTTGTCCAGGCCGAGGCCAATGTTCAGAGGGCCCAAGCGGACCTGGGACAGATGCAAGCCAAGCTCTATCAGACGGATCGAGACCTGAAGCGCGCCAAGGAACTGTATCCGGCCCAAGGCATTGCCGTGGCCGATTATGATGCCGCCGATGCCGCCTACAAGACGGCTAAGGCAACCCTGGCGGTTGGCGAAGCCACCGTCAATCAAACCAAGGCCGCTCTAAAAGACGCGCAAGCCAACGTGCCCAAAGCGGAGGCCGCCGTCCGCGACGCCCAGGCCGCCCTCAAGAATGCCGAAATCAACCTGGGCTATTGCACGATTAAGTCTCCTGTCAAAGGCGTCATCGTCGATCGCCGGGTCAACACCGGCCAGACGGTTGTAGCCAGCCTGAATACTCCCAGCCCTTTCCTGATCGCCAAAGACCTAAAGCGTCTGCAAGTATGGGCGTCGGTTAATGAGGCGGATATAGGAAGCATTCATTTCGGCCAACCGGTCACCTTCACGGTAGACGCACATCCCGGCCGGACGTTCAAAGGAACCGTGGCCGCGGATCAACCGCGGTTGAATGCCAGCATGACCCAAAACGTCGTGACCTATACCGTGGTTGTAACCACGGACAATAGCGACGGCGCCTTGGTGCCCTACTTGACCGCAAATCTTCAGTTCGAGGTGAATAAGCATTCCGACGCACTGATGGTTCCCAATTCCGCTCTTCGTTGGAAACCCAATCCGGAGCAGGTGGCCCCCGAAGCGCGAGACGATTATGCCCGCTCGCAGCAGCGGCTGGCCAAAGCTCCCCCAGGCGAAAAGCCGGCCACCGCGCCAACCGAGAAGGAACCGCACAGCAAGGGAACGCTGTGGGTCGAAGACGGCGGCTTTGTCAAGCCGATCAAGGTGAAAACCGGTTTGACCGATGGCCTCAATACCGAAATTGTCGGCGGCGATATCGAACAAGGGCGGGCCGTCGTGGTCGGCGAAAACCGTGCCAGCGATGCGGCCGGCGGGGTTAGTAACCCGTTCACGCCCAAGATGTTTGGCGGCAAGAAGCCGAATTCGCAATAGGAAATCGTGTCGCGGACAAGCGGGTTCGCGTCCGCGAATCCGCTTGTCGACCGGAGAAGAGCCATGGACCTCATCAAAATTGAAGATATTCACAAGACGTATCATCTGGGCGAAGTCGACGTGCCGGTGCTCAAAGGCGTGTCGTTGACTATCGAGCGCGGTGAGTTGGTCGCGCTCATGGGCGCCTCCGGTTCGGGAAAGACGACCTTGATGAATATCTTGGGGTGCCTGGACCGGCCCAGTTCGGGTCGCTACCGGCTCGACGGCGAACAGATCGAGAAAATGAGTTCGGATCAGCGGGCGATTGTGCGCAATAAAAAGATCGGCTTCGTATTTCAGAGCTTCAACTTTTAGCCGCGCACCAGCGCGCTGGAAAACGTCGTGATGCCGCTCTCCTACACGGCCAATCAGCTCAGCGATCGGGAATGGAGTGAACGCGCCAAGATGCTTTTAGGACGCGTCGGCTTGGGCGACCGCATGCACCATGAGCCGTCGCAGTTGTCTGGCGGCCAGCAGCAACGTGTGGCCATCGCGCGGGCCTTGGTCAACAATCCCCCGCTCTTGCTGGCCGATGAACCCACCGGCGCGCTCGATTCGCGGACGTCGGAAGAAATCCTGCGATTGTTTCAAAGGCTCAATGCCGAGGAAGGGATCACCATCATCCTCGTCACCCACGATCCCAATGTCGCCGACCATGCCAAGCGCGTCGTTCGCATCAAAGACGGCCTGATTGAAAATGACAGTGCTGCCTCGGCTCAGGCGCCCGCCAAGAATGGCAAAATACGCCCCGGCCTCGAGTCTTTTCCGCCCAGTCTTGCTGCCGCGATGGCTCTTCCTTCGCATTCAGAAGGAGCAGGTGAACTATGAGAAAAACTTACCGCGTTCTGCGCATGTCCGTTTTAGCCTTGCGGCGCAATGTCATGCGCTCGGTTTTGACGACGCTGGGCATTGTCATCGGCGTGGCGGCCGTGATTGCCATGATGGAAATCGGCAAAGGGTCTTCGACGGCCGTCAAACAGACCATCGCCAGCATGGGCGCCAATAATTTGCTTGTGTTGCCCGGTACAGCCACCAGCGGCGGCGTCAGCTTCGGCAGCGGCAGCACCATTACCCTCACGCCTCAAGACGCCGAGGCGATCCAGCGCGAATGTCAGCCGTTGGTCACGGCCGTGGCGCCGGTGGTTCGCGCTCGAACTCAAGTGGTCTACGGCAACCGCAACTGGGTCCCCATGTACATTTATGGGATCACTCCCTCGTTTCTTGATGTGAGGGACTGGGATCAAATGGATATGGGCGAGCCGTTCACCGACCGCGACGTGGCAGGCGCGACCAAAGTATGCGTGCTCGGCCAGACCTTGGTGCGCGAGCTATTCCAGGGGACGTCGCCAATCGGCAAGGAAGTGCGCGTTCAAAACGTGACATTCCGGGTCGTAGGCGTGCTCAGCCGCAAAGGCGCCAACATGATGGGTCTCGATCAGGACGATATCCTGCTCGCGCCTTGGACTACCATCAAGTATCGGGTAGCGGGTGTGTCGGCCACGACGGCGAATCAAAGCGCCGGCCAAAATTCCAGCGCCGTTGGCTCAATCTCGACTCAGGTCAACAGCCTCAGCCAGCTCTACCCAACGACCGGCAGCCAACAGGCGCAGCTTTATCCGCAGGCGTCGTCAAGCGAGTTGGCCGACACTCCGCAGCCGGTGCGTTTCACCAATGTGGATCAAATCATGGTCCGCGCCGCTTCCGATAAGGATATTCCGGCGGCGATGCGGGAGATTACCGGCCTTCTGCACGAACGCCATCATATTCGCCTCGGCCAGGCCGATGATTTCAGCATTCGCGACATGACGGAAATGAGCAATGCCCTAGCTTCCACTTCGAATTTAATGGCGGCTTTGTTGCTGTGTGTCGCTCTAATCTCGCTGGTGGTCGGCGGGGTCGGCATTATGAATATCATGCTTGTCTCGGTCACCGAGCGAACCAAAGAGATCGGCCTGCGCATGGCGGTGGGCGCGCGGGCTAAGGACATCTTGCGGCAATTCCTTGTCGAAGCTGTAGTCCTGTGTCTTCTCGGCGGCGCCATGGGGATCGTGCTCGGACGCACTTCCTCGTTTTTGGTCCGAACGTTAATGCGTTGGCCCACGGAAACGTCGCTGCCCGCCATCGTCGCCGCGGTGGTCGTCTCGGCCACCGTAGGCGTGGTCTTCGGTTACTACCCAGCCTGGAAGGCATCGCGGTTGGATCCCATCGAAGCGCTGCGGTATGAATAAGTGGCGGGGAAAGGATTTTTTCCACGAAAGGTCGCAAGGCCGCAGTGCACCGCCCAATGCGTCTAAGTACCCCCCAGTGTGCCAATTCTGTTGGCACACTGGGGTAGTAGCCTGGCACACTGACGGGGGTAGCTTGGCACACAGGCCGGGGTATCTTGGCACACGGGGTTTACACTTTTGACTCTGCCTAGATTTGAAGGCGACCAACGTGTTGGCAGCCCTGGTCCGACGTTGGCAGCCTTCAAATGAAAGACAACGAAAGCGCGCGAGCTGTTCAAGAATCGATCACCCACCCTCAACCCTCTAGCTCAATGTGTGCGGGTCCAGAGGGTGGGGCGCTTGAGCCACAGGGTCCTTGCGTCAGGAAAGCTTGGGAAAGGGGGAAGAGATGTAAAATGAGCAGTCGTTTTCCGTTTTTCATCCCCCCCACCCCCGATGAAAAACGGGACATCGCGGTGAAAAACGGGACAATCTGCTGAAAAACGGGACTCACCAGGTGAAAAACGGAATGCAAGGGTCTCGCTCGCCTGAAAAGCGCCTCTATTTTGGTTCTGTCCATTTCGCCTGACCCTCCGTGGAAAGAAATGGAAAGTATTTAGGGAAAACCTACGGCGGAAGGACTCCCGGGATTGGCAATCGCCAGTTCACTTCTACAATCTATCCGCGCCGCTTCATCATTTTTTTTGAAATCCATGTCCAGTTCCTCATCGGGATTTCGATGGATTCTTTTAGAGGACAATGCGCACCTAACCCGACTGCTCGGGAACCCATTGCCATGGCCAAAATCATCCGCCTGGATCATCATGCGGCTCATTTCACATCCCGACGCAAACCCCGTTGGATCGCTACTGTGCGACAACTATGGTGCAATGGGCGGCTCGTCAAGCAGTTCAAGCGCTCCGCGCCTTGCCAAGAACTAATCCTGACCGCCTTCGAAGAGGAGCATTCGCCGCAATACATCGACGACCCGCTCCCGGCGACAAAAACGTCGATGCCAAGCGTCGCCTGCACGATGCCATCAAGCTTCTCAACCGGCATCACCTTGTTCGAGCCCTGTCCTTTCACGGCGACGGCGGCGGCCAAGGAGTGCTGTGGAGAGCTTTGACTGAAAAGGTTAGCGCCCCCAGATCGTCCCTAGCGCGCCCATAGACAAAACGATCGTGGCCGGGTAGACTCGCTATCGAAATAGATCCTGGGGATCAGCCGGAGAATAGCAAGTGCCGACCTAGAAACTATCGCGAGTCAGGTGCCATGTTTGCCTCGGCAAAACAGACTGTTCCGATCGCCGGTGCATTCCAGGCTAGGTTGCCGCCCCCACATTTAGATCGTTCTATTCCCATTTCTCTTGCTCCGACTCCCATAAGCCGTTCGCTGTTGAGACCGAGGAATTCGGCGTTTTTTGTTGCGTTTTTACTGACGTTGCATGCAAGTTTATTAGCATGGGAAGCGTATGTTCATAGCCCAACGATTGACGAAGTCGGTCACATGGCGGCGGGGTTGAGTCATTGGCAATTAGGTAGATTCGATTTATACAGAGTGAACCCTCCTCTTGTACGAGTGGTGGCGGCGATACCGGTACTTCTTTCTGAGCCTAAGGTCAATTGGGGCGGACTGGGCCAAAACGAGAAGCTACGGTATGAGCTCGGATTAGGCGCGCAGTTTATTGAGCTTAATGACAATCGCTGGGCTTGGTACTTTACAATAGGTCGATGGGCATGCATTCCATTTAGCATTTTGGGTGCCTTTCTCTGTTACATATGGGCAAAGGACGCATTTGGTCTTTCAGCAGGTCTTTTATCCCTTTCATTATGGTGCTTTTGCCCCAATATCTTGGCTCACGGCTCACTGATAACGCCGGATGTTGGCGCTACGTCTCTTGGGTTACTCGCGTTTTACACATTCCGGAATTGGCTCAACCGACCACGTTGGGACACTGCATTCATTGCTGGCGTTTGTTTTGGCATCGCACAATTAACCAAAATGACTTGGGTGATCTTGTTTCCTCTATGGCCTGCCCTTTGGATCGCATTAAGTTGCTATGCCAAAACAAAGGAAGCTTCATCCAGACAGCTATGGCAAGTGGGTCAGATGGCGATGATGCTCATAATCGGAGTTTGGTTTATCAATTTAGGTTATTGTTTCGAAGGATCATTCCAACCGTTAAATTCATATGAGTTCCTCAGCGAATCTCTTGGAGGTGAACGTGGTCAGACTGAGCCGTTATTAACAGGCAAGAACCGATTCACTGGGACCTGGGCAGGAAACGTTTTGGTGCCACTGCCGAAGAATTATGTTCTGGGAATCGACTCCCAGAAAAGGGATTTTGAACAGAAATTATGGTCGTACCTAAATGGCGAATGGAAACAGGGCGGTTGGTGGTATTATTATCTATTTGGTATCGCCATGAAGGTCCCGCTTGGCACGTTAGCGCTTATTCTTCTGGCAGCGCTTTTTACATTGCTTCGTCCGAGTTTTGTAACTTCAAGCCGTGAAAGTCTCGTTCTCTTAACGCCAGTCCTCGCCATCTTGGTTCTTGTTAGTTCGCAAACCGGCTTTAACCACCACCTGCGCTACGTCCTCCCCATCTTTCCATTCGTTTTTATCTGGGCAAGCAGCCTGGCTCATGCTGTTCAGGGGTTTGTCAGTAAGGCAGTTCTTGCTGCTTTATTGATTTACTCAACTCTTAGTAGCCTGAGCGTTTTTCCTCACAGTCTTTCATATTTTAATGAATTGGCTGGCGGGCCAACGTGTGGCCATGCTCACTTAATCGACAGCAACATTGATTGGGGCCAAGACCTATTGCTGTTAAGGAAATGGCTTAATGCGCACCCTGAAGCAAAGCCACTGAAACTGGCTTACTTTGGCGCCTTCGATCCGCGTAGTGCCGGTATTGCTTATTCGCTTCCTCCGGCTAGTTTATTCGACAATCGGGAACGCCGATGCCCAACTGGCCTGGAACCCGGGTGGTATGCGGTAAGCGTGAGCCTTTTAGAAGGACGCGAATACCCGGTTTATAATGGCTTGGGTGCTGAAACTTCCCTGCAGAGGAAAGCGCTCTCATACTTCTTATCCTTCAAGCCAGTTGCCATGGCGGGCTACTCAATTTATATCTACCACGTTTCGGCACAAGACATTTGGACGGATGAATAAGATAGGCGGGTAAACGGCCTATCGCCAAATTCCGACATTACGAAAAGGGGATGGGCTTATGCTTCCAAACCTATGCCAGGATGGATCATCATCGGTTGGGCTGCGCTGGATAAGCGCATTCCAGGGCTCAGTCGAAAAGATTAGGATGTCACAACTCCACCGAGTCCTTACCAAGGCCTTTCGATGGTTGATAATATTAGTTGCTATGTGCATGAAAACAATTGCTTTCCATATCGACCTCTAACGTTTATATTTAGATGCAACACCGTCTCCTGGCCCGGCTCAAGTGACTTCATTTCCAATTGGGCTTTAGTACATCCACATGATGACTGGACCTCGCGAAAGTTAATGGTGCTATTAGTCTCGTTGCGGACGGTAAAATCACAAGTCAACGATTCAATTAAGTCGCCAAAGACGGGCGGTATCTCGCGAGTGACATGGATTGCGCCCGCAGGTGTGACCTCGCTATGCTCTTCGCTCTTCTTAATCTCACGATCGCAAGAGAGGCCAGCCATTGTTCAACGACAAAATGCCTCCTTGGACCTACGACCTTAGAACCGAGGTACACCAATCTCTTCACTTTAATCCAACTGAATTGCACTTGGGCATGGTCGACCCCCACAGAGGGGCATCCGGCGAAGTAGCGATTGAAACCTGCGTACCCCAAGGCCAAGAAGGCGATTTGCTCACATCCATCGAGCCAGCAAGTGACGATTTATCAGTTCGTTATACTGAGGGTGGATTATCAAATGTCCTTTCCGACGGAGTTACCAAGCGAATCACAAAGCTCAGGGTTGATCTTGCCCCACAAAGTAAAGCCGGAATCGGAATTGGCCAAGTTGCCGTGAATTACCGCAATGGTGCCTCAGTAGAGCGACGTCTCCTAACGGTTGCATGGAATGTTAGATCACTTTACCGTGTAATTCCGCCAAGAGCTTTCTATGGCAGTTTTGACCGTGCCACAGCCGACTTAAGCCGCCGCATAACAATACTGAGAGAGGACGGTAAGCTTCTTACGTTATGTAAAGCCTCAACGAGCAATAAAGCCGTCATGGCGGTGCTGCAACGTCCACAACGTGACGCCGCAAATACGCTTGTCGTAACTGTGGACCCCTTTGCAATTACCGGGTCAATTTGGGCAGAGGTAACCGTCGAGACCGATCTCGCCGACCAACCGAGATTAGTAATTCCTGTAGCGGTCCTCGTTGGAGATTCCTCACAATAAGCTTCTAAGATGTAGTGCCTCACTGGTTCACTACACGTCACTTTCTTACCTAAGGAGATCGACTATGAAAACGAACACGGGCTGGATTCGACGGATTGCACTAACCGGCTTTGTAACTTGGGTAGTAGTTTCATTTGTATCAACGTTTTCGTGGGCACAGACGACAGGGCACGTGGATCAAGCTTGCTTCTTCGCTACAGGTGCTTGTCGCACTGCGAATCCTACTTGTACTGCAGTGACCCCGGCAATTCATTGCGGGGCCCCTTATAATGTCGATTGCATAAGCGAAAACAACCTTACGGTAAAAGCTACCAGTAGATGCAGCACGGTTTATGGATCAACTTGCGATAGTATTGACCAATATGAATGTGCCCAAGCGCAATTATATGAGAATGCGGGCTGCGTAAATCCGCAATGTCTCCGGGTATGGCTTGAAAATGGCCTCGACTGTCTCAATCCTAATCACTAGCCTGCTCATATTTGAAGTGATCGGTAAAACGTTCAGCGATATCAGTGCTTTAGAAATGGCAGGATGTCGCCCTTCGTTCCATCACTCTTGATTCCATTTGATAAGAGCCTGAAAAAGAATTAAGCGAGCTGACGGTATCTGAGCGGATTTCGGTTAATTCTTTTTCAGGGTCTAAGTAGCATTTAGACTAAGGAGCACTTTATGAGCGGGAGGCTGTTGATATTTAGAAAGCGATATATGGTTTCTCTCAGTATCCTGCTGCTATTCTCAGTGCCGTTTGCGGTGGCAAAGCCGCCACCGCTGACGAATAATGAGTTGCTTGTCGCTGGCGAAGCCTATCTGAACAATAGGCAGGCGTTTAATTTTCTAACATGCAGATTTACGGTAACAAAGGCTACCGCCAGATCAGCCGAAGACGGCGTTGTAGGCAAGACTATCAATCCTGCTCAAGAGAGGGTTCTGTGGGTATGCGACGAAAACAAAGTGAGGTACCAAACTATTGCCAAGCCTTTAAATATGACTGGAGGAGATCAGGGTTCAGGCAAAGTTAGCTCAACGACCGTCCCGTTCGGTACCGGAGATTATTTGGCCGATGGACCGACACGATTTAGATACGTGCCAGAGATGAAATGCGCAAACGTGTTTTCGCCGGATTCGGCCGGACAAGGCATTGATTTGACTCCCTTTAGTATGGGAATGATGGGAATAGACGAGAAGTTAAATCCTTGGCAACTTATTCACGATTGCGTTAACAAAGCCCGAGTGTGCGTTGAGCCGAAAAGGGAAATTGTGGACGGCAACGATGTCATTTCTTTCTCTGTCGGTCGATCTCCTGATGAGCTAGAATTTAGGTATTCCCTTGATATTAGTCACGGCTTTCTTCCCCGGAGAATCACTCTATATAGGTCGGACGGTAGATCGATTTCAACGACGGTCATGTTGACCCATGTAAGGAAATGCTCTGGTGACAGGTGGTTTCCGGAGCGTACAGTAGCTGTTTCATTTCCACGGCGCGAAACGGACTCGGTTTCAGTACGAGAGATAAAAACGGAGTTTTTGGACGTTGATGAACGGCCACCTGTGGATTTATTTTCAGTTGAAATTCCCGAGGGTACCCAGATCCTCAATCCAACCGATACATTTTCGACCTTAATAACCCAGAAAGCCAGGGTCATTAGGGCTGACGATCTGGGGGGCCTCCTTTCAGAATGCCAATTGATGCTTGAAGAACGGCATGCCAGGGAATCGAGCGATAGAAAGGGAACGCTTGGTCTGCCTTTGTTTACCTTCATCAACATCTTAGCTATTTCATGTGTGGTCCTGTTTCTTTTGGCAAGGCGATTTAGGGGCTTTTACCGTGGTCGCATAGTAAAGTGAATATGCGAAGGCCTTGTGTAGATTAGAATGTATAGTGAGGCAGGCTCCAAATGACGCTCGCTAATAACAAGCTCTATAAGCGTTTCACTGCGGCGGCTTTCACATTAATCGAACTCCTCGTCGTGATTGCCATCATTGGCATTTTGATTGGCTTGACAGTCCCGGCGGTGATGAAGGTGCGCGAAGCGGCTAGTCGCATCTCTTGCGCTAATAACCTTAAGCAAATCGGCTTGGCGATGCACATGCATCATGACAACTTGCGCACCTTTCCCAGTAACGGTGGCTGGGACGGGGTCGAGCAGATCCAGGCGACTAACGGCAGCTTTATCTATGCCACGGTGCAAGATAAGCTGGTGCCCTTTCCATTTGTTCTCGGAATTGGACAGCCGAATCTTACGACGAGCCAGCAGACCGGCGGTTGGGCTTATGCTCTCTTGCCCTTTATGGAACAAGAGAACATGTATCGCACGCGGGCTTGGACGCTGGGTGTCAAGATTTATGCGTGCCCGAGCCGGCGCACGGCTGACGTGCAGGTGCCTGTGGCGGATGAATACGGCACGTACAACGGCGGCGGCTGGGCTTGGGGCAAGACTGATTATGCCGCCAATGCCTGGGCGATCCCCAATCGGCCTATGTGTCTGAGCCTAGCCGACTTTACCGACGGCACCTCATCAACGATGCTTGTCGGCGAGAAGGCGATGATGCCCAAAAATTACCGGAGTGGCACGTGGTACTGGGATGAGCCGTTTTTCTCGGGTGGGCTGGGCGGTACCCAACGTGGATTCGGCGATCCGGCCCAAGGGCAAGGGGTTAGAATCCTCCGCGATTCGCCGGACATGGGATTATCCTTCCAGTACAACTGGGGCTCGGCCCACACTGGGGGCGCTCAATTCCTCTTTGCCGACGGATCGGTTCACCTTATTGCACACGGGACCAACCCCGCACTGGTTTTGGCTTTGCTGACGCCGGCCGGCGGTGAAGTCATCGCGGAAGATTATTGAGAGCTGTCCCAGATCGGGAAGGAACCACTGTGAATCCTATTCGGGTGACCGATCGGGGTTTCGAAGACACAACCCCGGACACCCGATCCTCGCAATTTGGCGACCCAGTCATTCCCTTTGTTGTCCGTCTTAATCCCTGTCTACAAGAAGAGCGCACGCTCGATGCAATGCTAGAGCGCGTGTTGGCAGCACCTTACCCTGACAAGCAAGTTATCATCTTGGAAAAAATCAAAGAGGACAGCGTACATTCCGCCAGCCCCCGACTAGCCTTCGACCCAATCCGCCCGCCGGCTGCTTCTCTGCTTTCGCGGCTGTTCCTTCGTGCGGTGACAAGTACCTGTCACTCGCTTGCGAAAAAGAAATGACGCTGACGCAGCACCCAATTTCATTCGCCGACGAAAGTTAGGGCCTGGTTCATGATGCGGTCCGAAAGGCGTAGGCCTGCTTGCCGGAGGCTTTCCAGAACAGGTCTCGCTGCCGGGACTAGTCCATGGTGCTTGGCGATGATTACGAGTCCCAAACACCCTCGGTGGGGAACTGCCAGGGCTTTCGCGCAGCGCCGGGCCGCTTGATCATCGAGCAAGGCTTCGCCCCAGGGTTCGCTAATGCCCAAGTCAAGACTGCCTCCTCACCTGCGTCAAGACCAAAGGGCCGTAAGCTGCGCGGCGCCACACCGGGATCGACGATGCGAATCCAACGGGTTTGGCTCAAGGCACGGACAGCGGGATCATTGGGACCTGCTTGCTGAATTTCATGAACCACTGCTGTCGGAATCAGCACTGGGTCTCCCATGATTTGGATGAGATCGAGGAAACCGGTCTTCGACAAAACGATCATCGGTGACGCGTTAATTATCAGCGGATTGGGCACGGGCAATGCTCTGCTTGATGGCGTCGAGGTTCGCCCCGCTGGGAAGGGGGCGGATGATCTCTTGTTCGATCTCTTCGATGGGATAGTTGAACAGGTCTACTTTCTGTTGGACGGCCTTCTCCAGGAACTCCTCGTAGCTCATGCCGGCAAGCCGGGCTGCCTTGCCCGTAGAAATCCGGCCTTGGCCGCATAAGTGAAAAGCCGCAGCCAGACGCAGCATCTTCCCGGCTTCCGTCGGATTGGCGCCCAAGTCGAGCAGCTGATCTTCAGGCAATTCAAAAGAAACCGTCGGCATCGGCTTCTCCTTTCATCAGTATTGGTCAATTACAATTAGTCTAAGACGCAGCGTGGATCGTCACAAGTGCGGCCTGGAGCCGAGGCGGAAAGATGATTGGTGTCCAGAAGGTATCGGTTCAAGGTTTGCTACCTTGGGAGTTTCAGCATGGCTTCTTTGCTGATGCGGTCGAGTTCGCCAAGACCGACGGCAATTGTCTCCCGTTCGCTCGGTTCCCATTCCATCGGGCCCAGCGCATGGAGCGTAGCCAGCCACACTTCCAGAGGAGGCAACGGATCGTCGGGCGTCATGGGCAGGATCTTTACCATTTGGCCTTCCCATTCCGCCGGGATCGGATCCTCGATTTCGAGGCAGCCTTGGTGAATGCGAGCTTGAATCATGGCAGCCCTTTAGAAACGTGTTCGCGGCAGGAGGAACATCTGTTCCCCTGGCGATCCATTCTATCATTCTTGAAGTGTCTGGTGAAAGGCCCCCCAGGTTTCATGCTTCCGGGGATTGATTAGCAAATGCCTCTTGACACCGGCCCGCAGAGAGCCAGGCCCCGAAAGCATGTCGGCCTCAATCACGGGGGCCTCAACTGAACTCACCCACGATGGGCCGCGACCAGCTCTTGCACGGTGCGGCGCAGGAGCGGCTCGCCTCCGAAGGTCATCCCTAGCGCGCGGATTTTGCCGGTGTCAATCTGGTTTTTGGGTCCGCGATTTAGATCCCGAATCACGCTGGCGCTGCCGGAAATCTCCTTGGCAATTTGGGCCACTTCCTGTTCGGCCACATAGCGGTCATAGCAGTTATAGGCTTGGCCGGTGATGACGTTGGGCTCCGCTTTCATTAAGAGTTCCACCGCACGGGCGACGTCGGCAGCGTGAACCTCCTTGCCTCCACGATCCGTATCAATCGCTTGGTTGCGCAGCACCTGGCCAACAAGGCCGTACCAGCGGCTGAGTGGAGGCGGATGGGCAAGCCCGTAAATGCCGGTCGGCCGTAAAGCGCAGATCGGCCACTTTTGGCCCAAACCATAGCTATGCACAAACGCTTCCAGGGCCGCTTTATGGGCCCCGTAATGGCTTTTCGGCCAGAGCGGATGGGTTTCATCGAGCGGGCGGTCGGACAGAATCACATCGTGAACCGCGCACGTGGAAATGAAGATACAGCGAGGCACGCCCGCTTCGAACGCGGTTTGAAACAATTCGAGGGAGCCGAGCAGGTTTGTCTGAAGAAAAGGGACCAATTCGTTTTGGCCGCTGGCCGTAAAACCCCGTCCGTCGGATCGAGCGAGCGCGCTGTGGACAAGGGCGTCAACGCCTCGGACTAACTGTTGCGGGGCCGCCTTATCGCCGAGTTCTCCGGGGATCCACTCAATCGACGCGGCTACGCTCTCGAAGCCGCTGCGATCGCTGCCGGGCCGATGCCAGCACCGCAGTTTATATCCCGCGCCGGCCATTTGTTTGACGATATAACGGCCCAGAAAACCTGTGGCGCCGGTAATGGCGACTAGCATGCAATTTCTCCCTCAATTCTCTGTGCTCCCTTAGAGGGCTGTTCCGGAAGTTCGCAGGCTGGTCTGCGTGGCGGGATGCGCCGGTTCAGGCTTGGTTGGTTATTTGCCTTTCTTTAGGCAAGTCGGTTCACGATTCTTCTCACTGTGAGCCGCCAGATCATTGGTTCCAGCAGCTCCATTGCCTTGTCTACCCTGTCAATTTAATGCCTGGTAGGAACTCTGACCACCTTTCGCGGAAACGACATTAAATCCTAAAAGGGTCCAGAATGTTGGCACTAAGTTTGCTTCCCGCGTTGCGACGCGGTCGCCAAGGTCGGGAAGCCAGCCATGGCGGGGCGCGTCGCATTATTAAAGAAATTGCTAGGATCTCTAGGCAACCGTGAGGGGTAGACAATGCTTGCCGCTTTGCGTGGATGGACAGCGATTTTTTCGCACGGGTCACTTCCCAAGCAGGCGTTGCCTAACGGAACTGCGTACGGGGCCAGGACCGCCGCAATCGCCAGCCGGCCTTTGGACGCCTCTGCGCCCGCCGCACAAGAGGCCTCCTTCTTCGCTTCTCTCCAGAAGCAAATGCCGGATCTTATTGAAGATATGCAGGAAGACTTTGCTGATTTTCCGCGCATCCGCGAGTTTGTCATTATCGACCGCAGCCAAGCGCATCGGGGCTCCAACCTGTTTGTTTATTACACTACCGACTACCCCGATCTGGACAAAACCCTGCGCCTACTAAGTAAGCATGGCCTGATCACCCGGGTCGTTTCCGACAATGCTCGGCGCTATCGAGTATCAGATCGGTTCGCACAATTCTTATCGCAGAGTCCGGTCTCGTGGGGCACACGCTAAGCCGCTCGTTTCCCCCGCCGCAAAAGCCTCGTGAAAACGGGGCTGGCCTAGCTCACTTCTTCGGCGCAAAATAGCGAACCAGAATGCGACCGATAATCTGCTCGCCTTTCTCGTTGGCGTGAATGTTGTCGCGCTTGAAGTCGGCCACGGGCCGGCCGGTCGCGCGAATATATTCGCCCCATTCCCGCTGGACATCGACCAATTCAACTTTCTCGTCTCTGGCCAGCTTGGCTAGCTTAGAGCGGTAATCGTCCGGAGCGGGGGACAATGTCTTCTTCCAAGTCTTGTCATCGGTGGGGTCCAGTGTCCCAAACGGGCCGGTCATCAGTAAGATGTCGGCGCCGCAGGCTTTGCGAATTTTGTGAATGACTTCGCGGATGGGGGCGACGTCGGTCCCCTGGCTGATGCCTCCGATCATCACCAGGTCGGGTTTGAAATCGAGGACATAACGATTGAGCCGGTCGTCTTCTTGAAACCATGCGCAGCCGGTGCTGCCGCGGACGCTCGTGTATTTGGTTATGGTCAATTTGGGATAGAGGGATTGGAGATGGAATGACCAGTTGGAACGGCTGGTATCGTTGACGATGCTATCGCCGAGCATGACGATAGTCAGTTGGCCGCCTTGGTCAAGTTTCTTTTTTGTTTTCGGCAAGAGCGCCCAGCGGTCGGCGGGAGGCTCGTACTTCACCGGCGTCATGCCTTCATAGATCCGGTCGGTCTCGGCTACCTTCCGCTCCGGCTTGACGATGACATAGACGCCGTCCTTATCCATGCCGCCATCGGGTTTCACCCGCGCGGGAGTGTTTTCTTGGCTCAATGCCGATTCGGCAAGCAGCCAGGAGCACGAGATTAATAGAAGCAAGACGCGCATAGAAAAAACCTCCCTATTATGTTTTTCATAAAGGGCGCTCCGAAGTGTTGCCTTAATAGGTGGGTACTTTAGCGGCTTGGGATAGGTGCAGGCAAGCGTTTTTATTAACCCGAAGCTGCCAGAGGTTTCCGGGGTAGAAAGCAGCCGGAAACGCATCTCGTCTGACTCGTTGCTCCAACAAGCGTACACTCCCTATATCTGTGTTGGAGGGAGGATAAAGCGATGAACCCCGCCATTCGCTTGGCTCTAGAGCAGGATGCCGAGTCCATTCTGGCCATCTACAAGCCATTTTGTGTGAGCACCGCCGTCTCTTTTGAGACCGACCCGCCATCTATTGAAGAAATGGCCCGCCGCATCCGATCAACTCTTCAAAGGTTTCCTTGGCTGGTGGTGGACCACGGAGAAAAAGTCTTGGGCTACGCCTATGCCGGCCCGCACCGCGAGCGCGCCGCCTACCGGTGGTCTGTCGAGGCGACGGCTTATGTTTCCCAATCCCAGCGCCGCATGGGGATTGGCCGAGCCCTGTATACTTCTCTCTTTCATATCCTCAAGCTGCAAGGGTTTTACAATGCTTACGCGGGCATCACGCTTCCCAACCCGGCCAGCGTCGGTCTTCATGAATCTGTGGGCTTTCGTCCCGTCGGCGTCTATCGAAACGTCGGCTATAAGCTCGGCGCCTGGCACGATGTCGGCTGGTGGCAGTTGACGATTCAGGGCCACTGCGATAGGCCCGACGCACCAAAGGATTTGCCTGAAGTGGTGAAGCATCCTGATTGGACACAATCCCTGAAGGCAGGTTTACCGCTGTTGCGAATCTAGCGAACCAATGACGCGCCCGGCACAGGAATTGCAAAAAGCATTGCCAAAGGGTTATGCGGTTTCCTAGGAGAACCTTCAATTGACAATGCAACTTATCAGTACCGCCTTCCAGGAAAATGACGTCATCCCCAAGCAATTCACCGCAGACGAGCGCGATGTCTCTCCGCCGCTCGAGTGGCACGACGTGCCGGCCGGCACGCGCAGTCTGGCTCTAATTTGCGAGGATCCCGATGCGCCGCGTGGCACGTTCACCCATTGGGTGGCCTATAATCTGCCGGCCGAGTCGGATCATCTCGCTGAAGGCGTTCCTCCGAAGAAAACTTTGCCTAACGGCGCCGCTCAAGGCATCAACGACTTCAGCAACGTCGGCTACGGCGGTCCCTCGCCGCCGCCCGGAAAACCGCACCGCTACTACTTCAAGCTCTTTGCACTCGACCAGCTCTTGAACTTGGAGGCCGGCACAAATAAAATCGAACTCCTCGCCGCCATGAAAGGGCATGTCTTGGGTGAAGCTCAGCTTATGGGAACCTACGGCCGGTGAGGGTATGTGCCTCATACGCGGGGCTTGAACCATGATTCGTAAGCTCAAGTCAGGCCAATACCGGTTGTATTCACGGAAGCTAAATCCCAAGACCGGCAAACGCCGCAACCTCGGCACTTTCGCTACTCGCCAAGAAGCCGAACAGCACGAACGCGCGGTTCAGTTCTTCAAGCACCGCCATTGAAATGGAGCTGGATTTTGCGAAAAGTGTGCCTATTTGAGTGACACACCGATCAGGAGGCTTGCCCAATGGAGCCGGGTGCTTGGCACACTTGGGTATGGTGCAAACTTGAAGAAAGCTTGGGGAAGGGAAAGAGGGTGAGAGACGGGAATCGAACCCGCAACCGCCAGATCCACAATCTGGTGCTCTAACCGATTGAGCTACTCCCACCATGGCGCGGTAATTCTTGAATAATAATCTTCGGCATTGAAATGGCAAGCCCTTAAGGGAAAGCGCCCGCGCCGTCGCGAGCGCCGGCTGGCCCGCTAATTGTGCCGTCGGTACGACGTTCTTGCAAACCTACTTCCTTTCCAAGACCCATTCCTCGACTCCGGGAAAGACGAGCAGGGGGTCTTTGATGTCCTTGGGTGAAATGCTCAGATTGCGCGTATGAGCGACAAACGTGTCCAGTTGCCAAAGAGGGATAAACGGCATGCTGCGGTTGATGAAACGATCGTGGACGGCTTGAGTTATGGTCTTTAGTTCCTTGAAATCGCGGTGGTTTTGGATCTGGTTGAAGAGGGACTGGAGTTCGAACGCGCCCTGATCGCGGAAGTTGAAATAGTTGTTTTGATCCAGCAGCGATCCCAGCGAGTACGATTCGGTGGGATAATCGTAGGAATAATAGGCCAGGTCGTAATCTTGCTTCTTTTCGACGTCGTCACGCAAGGCATGGGGGTCCACCGGCAGCAATTCAATTGTCATTCCCATGGGACTGGCCACCTGTTCCACTAGCTTCTCCATAGCCTTCTTCACTTGGGGATCGTTATTGGGATACTTCAGGGTAAGCTTGCCTCCCTCGATGTTCAAATCCGCCTTTGCTTGCTTGAGTAAAAGTTCAGCTTTATTGGGATCATCAAGTTTCTTTGGAGCGTCGGGGTTGCAGGCCCATGACCCCATGGGGAAAGGCCCGTTGAGCCCGCGATGAGCCTTTTCTCCCAAATTCGCACGGTAGCAGTCATTGAGGAGTTGATCCCGGTTGATAAAGTTTGCGAGCGCCTGACGAAAGCTTTCGCTTTTCAAGAATCGATTCGAATGGTTAAGCGCCAGGAAATAGATGCGGCGATTGGGAAACGGGCCATCAATGGCCAACTTTTGGGTCTGACTTAACAGAACCATCTTGTCTGCCGGCGGATTAATGACCAGATCCAACTTGTCCGCCACCAGATCGCTGGCCGGATCTTCGGATTTCACGAAATGCAATTCGCGGATGCGTGGCTTGACGATCGCGTTGGGCTTGCCGCCGTCGCGATAGCGCTCGCGGTAATATTTGTTGGCCAGGAAGACGGCTTCTTTGGAAGCAGCTTCGCCGGTTGTCTTCTCGAACATGAAAGGCCCGCTGCCCACCGGATCCGTGTTAAAGCGAGCGGCGGTTTCGGGCGTTAGGTCCTTGGGGAGGATCTTGAACGTCATTACCGACAGCGGGTCGGGATGGCCTCGGCTGAGCGTGAGGGTAAGCTGATAAATATTCTTGCCCTGGCGCATCCCTTCGACCAGTTCGCTCCACGCCGCATTGTGAGCCGGCCATTTTTCATTCTTTAATAGGGCCGCCGTATGGACGACGTCGGCGCCCGTGAGGATTTCTTTGCGCCCGTCCGACCATCGAATATCACGGTAAAGCTGAAACTGTCGCCCCATCGGCACAAGATGCGGCCGAGCCTCGGCAAGAACTGGAGCATAATCCTGTCCACCGTCTTTGTCGTAGGTCGGGCTCACGAGGCTTTCGAAAAGCAGTTCGCCTGCCCAGCGCTCGGAGTCGGTGGCAGCCAGGCCGGGCAAGAAATTAACCGGCAGATCGCGGACGCCGACTCTCAGGACCGGGTAGGTATTGCTCAACTTGAGGCGTTCGTCATGTAAACCGGGCAAGCCCGGCCAAATCGCGTCCGCGCTATTGAGAAGATCGATGGCTTTTTGCGTTTGACCTTCTTTGCCGGCCAATTCCTTGGCTTGCCGAAAGAGAGACTCGGCATGGCTCTTGAGCTGGTCGGCGGATGCGCTCTTAGCCGCCGTGCCCGGGAACTTTAATTCGATCAAGGCGAGTCGCTTTTGAACTTCCTTAAGTTTGTCGTCACTTTTGCCCCCTTCGAGGAGTTTTTCGCTCAACGAAATAAGGGGCTGGGCGATTTGCATGCGCTCGGCATCCTTGGTGTGGTCTTTGGCAATGCGGCTGGCAAATTCGTAAGCCTTGTCCCAACCGCTGTTGGCAGCCAAGTACGCGACATACTTGTGGTGAACTTCGAAGAGTTTTCCCTGGACCTTTTCGGTGATCGGATCCCATTGGCCGCCGCGCCGTACATCGTGGGCGCGCATGTAGTCATGACTGTGGGCCACCGATTCCATGACCAGGCAAGCAGCTTGCAACACCTGTTCGGTGCTTAGGTGATTCTTGTCTTCAGGGCCCTTATCGAAGTCGCTGGCAAGGAATTTATCAAGGCGATTGATAGCAATTGTTTCATACGGAACAATGCTATCGACCTGGGTGGGGGTGATTCCGCCTGAGTGCTTGATTGGTTTGCCTTCATCGTCCAGCGAAATGAGTTTTTGGCCTCTAAGCTTAATCTTCTCACCGGTGGAAGGAAAATAGTCAGGTAAAGGCTTGACCCTCGTGGCGTTTTGATTGTTATCAAACGTCACCTCATCGTAAGGTACCGAAAGGGCTCCGTAGAGCTTTTGTAGAACCGGATGTTTCGTCTCCTTGGAGGCCGCGGCTAGATCCGAGGATTCCGAGGACTGCGGCTTGTTCGGCACCTTAATGACCGGTTCCTCATCGTCATCGACCATGACGGCCTTTTTCGGCTTCTTGACATTGGGATCAATGACCTCTTCCTTTTTTTTCTCCGGCTTTTGAGCCTCGTCCTGCGCGACCAGATCGGATCCGAAGAATGCCGCCATTCCCGCCAGCACAAGGACAAAAGATGGAAGCAGCAAGAAACGACTATGAACGCCAAGGGATGAAGAAGTACGCATGAAGCATCACTCCAAAATAGACGCTAGCGGGCATTGCAGCAATTGGCCGTTGGGGTTGCTCATTTAGCGTTACAGAGCTGAAAAACCAGGTAGAGGCGGAACTCCAACCGAGGCCCTATGTTGAACCGTGATTCAATATTCGATTGTAACGCAACCCTGTTTGCATGACAGGCCTTATCTCCACGTAGCACCCAAAGCTATTTACCAGAGAGCTAGTGACGATCGGGTTGTCCTTGATGGAAACCCGATGCCCGTTTAAGCTAATAGCAATAACCGTACTTTCCTTTTGCGACACCGAAAAAGGTTCCGATGACCAACAAACAACCCAAAACCGAGGTGGTGGCCTTTAAGGTCGAGCAAGAGCTTGCGGAGTTGCTGAACAAGCTGCCCAATAAGAGTGCCTTTATTCGCAATGCCATCGCCGCCCAACTGGGCATGGCCTGCCCTTTGTGCAATGGCAAGGGCGTTGTGGCTCGCGGCGTTCATGATAGTTATTTAGCCCAACAAGAGCAGTTCAACTCGCGCAATTGCGATGGGTGCGGCCACGAGTTAGCCTTGCCCCGATCGGCCGAGGGCGATGTTCTCTCCAAGGAAGATCGAGACCGGTTAGAGCAATTCTTCCACGGCGGCCCCCTTTACTGCGACGGCTGCTACGAACAAGCTGCCGCCTGCGACGACTGCGGCTGGCATATCGCACCCGATCGCGTCGCGGAACACCAACGGCAGGTTCACCAAGATTGACGATTCAACTCTGAACCAGCTTCGGCGCGCATGCGCCCAAACCCTCGAACAACCGGACGCGAGCGCTCTTCAGCGATTCAGCGACCAGACGCTTACCTGGCTGTTGGAACAATTCCACAGCTTGAGCAATTGTTCCGTGGGCCGGACTGCCTCCGTGGAAACCATGGAAGCCTTGCTTAGGGAGCCGCCGCCGGAAACCGGGCAAGGCTTCCTTGCAGCACTGGGGGAGTTCCAAGACAGGGTGGCGCCCTATGCGATGCGCATCGACCATCCACGTTTTTTGGCCTTCATCCCCACCGCGCCGACGTTTGTCTCCGTGGTGGGTGAATTGCTGTGCGCCGGCACGAACTTCTTCGGCGGCGTCTGGCTGGAAGCGGCGGGCCCGTCGCAGGTTGAGAGGCTGGTCGTCGATTGGTTCAAAGAGTGGCTGGGCTATCCGCCCCAGGCGAGCGGCCTGCTGACGAGTGGCGGGTCCGAAGCGAATCTGACCGCTTTGGTGGTTGCGCGCGAGCGACTGAGTTTTGACGACCGAGCCAAGGCGATTCTTTACGTACCGGATCAAAGGCACTGGTCGGTCGATCGAAGCGCTAAAGTGATGGGCCTGCGCCCGGATCAAATACGCACTCTTACCACCGACCACACCGGTCGGTTGGATCCCCTGTCTCTAGTTCAAACGTGTCACAAGGACCGCGCTGAGGGCCGTATTCCCTGGGCGGTGGCGGCCAATGCCGGGGCTACGAATACCGGGGCCATCGATCCGCTCAGCGAAATCGTGCCGATTTGCCGCTCGGAGTCGCTTTGGCTGCACGCCGACGCAGCCTATGGTTGGCCCATTGTATTAGTGCCGGGCGGCAAGGAATTATTGGCCGGCATTGGAGAATGCGACTCGATCACCTTGGATCCGCATAAATGGTTCGGCCAGACTTACGACGCCGGCTGTCTGCTCGTAAGGGAAGGCTATCGGCTTGCGGAGACTTTTTCGCTGCGTCCTGAATACATGCGGGACGTAACGCCGGGCGGCAACGAGATCAATTACGCCGATATGGGTATGGCCCTTACCCGGCGTTTTCGGGCGTTAAAGATCTGGCTTTCCGTTAAGGCGCTCGGACTGGGATGGTTTCGTTCGTTGGTAAGCCATGGTTGCAAGCTTGCTCAACTCTCCGAATGCCTGCTCCGGCAACTGCCGAACGTCGAAATTCTGACGCCTGCGCAATTGAGCGTCATTTGTTTTCGCTTTCTGCCCGAACGCCTGACCGGTAGGGCACAAGTCTCCGAACAGGAAATCAACGAGTTCAACGAAAGAATTGCGGAACGGGTTCGTGCCACCGGACAGGCCTTTTTGGCCACTACCAGACTGAATGAGCGGGTCGCCCAGAGATTCTGCTTCACGAATTGGCGGACGACGAGTGCGGATGTAGAACAGGTAATTGGCTTGTTATTGGAAGCGGCGAAAAATCCGTAGCCGCACGCTTCAGCGTGCGGCTACGTTGGATTGAGGGCCCGGCGTTCAAGCGGAGAACCGCCCTTCGAGCCCCAATCAAAACTGGTCGAGGAAGAAATGCCCGCCGCGATGATAGCGCTGGGGCTGGTACCACTCGTAGCGGAAATTGGGGGCCATGAAGGCCGGATAGCTCTGGTATGCGGGGGGACGAACATACGGCTGCCCCGGTCCTTCGGGCCACTTAGGACTCATAGTCGGCCAGTAATTGTGCGGGAAATAATAATAAGGATAGTAGTAAAAGCGGTTATTCGAAGGAAATTGGGCCATGCCTTGTTGGGCTTGGGCCGGTTTCGCATCGATTAAGACGAAAACGCCGAATAGCGCTGTCGCCGCCAGCAGCCGACGTAACATGGTTGGTCCTCCTGGACGCGCCTGGAAAAGGCGACGCAGATCCATCTGTGCCGGGTCTACTGGCTCAAATCGGCGTCGTTGCCACGTCAGCCACGGCCAATCTGAATAAAACGGCTAGACAGCCCCCCACTTGTGTGGCCTGCGCAAACTATGACGATCCTAGCGCGGGTTGACGATCGCAACTTAGGAATCCTCCCATGCCGGAAAACCTTCTTGCCACGCGCTATGCCAGTCGGGAAATGGTGGAATTGTGGAGCCCGCAGCGGAAGTTCAGCACCTGGCGGCGGCTGTGGTTAGCCCTCGCGGAGGCCCAACACGAGCTGGGTCTGACCGCCGAGGACGGCAAGACACCGCGCATTTCGCAAGCCCAACTGCAAGGTCTGAGGGCGCATCTCGACGATATTGATTTCGATCGAGCAGCCGACTACGAGCGCCGGCTCCGCCATGACGTCATGGCTCATATCCATGCTTTAGGCGATGTCTGTCCCGAAGCGCGAGACATTCTCCACTTGGGGGCAACCAGCTGCTTTGTCACGGACAATGCCGACTTGCTGCTGATGCGCGACAGTCTGGGCCTTTTGCGCAATCGACTGGTCGGCGTGATCGATGCGCTGGCCCGTTTTGCGGAGCGCTGGCGCTCGTTGCCGACCCTGGGCTACACACACTTTCAACCGGCTCAACTAACCACGGTAGGCAAGCGTGCTTCGCTCTGGGCGCACGACTTAATCCTCGATTTGCAAGAATTCGAGCACCGTCTCAATCATTTGCGCTTTCGTGGCGCTAAGGGAACCACGGGCACGCAGGCCAGCTTTCTATCTCTGTTTCAAGGGGACCACGAAAAGGTCCGTCAACTCGATCTCCTGGTCGCGCGCAAAATGGGCTTTGATAAGGTGTATCCAGTCACCGGGCAAACCTACACCCGCAAAGTGGACAGCCAGGTGCTCGACACGTTATCGGGCTTGTCGCAATCCGCGCACAAGCTGGGCAACGATTTGCGCCTACTCGCTCATGAACAAGAGGTCGAAGAGCCGTTCGAGACGGAGCAGGTGGGCTCCTCGGCCATGGCTTACAAGCGCAATCCGATGCGCGCCGAGCGGGTTTGCGGGCTGGCCCGCTTTGTCATTTCCCTGGCCAGCAGCGCCGCTCAGACGGCGGCGACGCAGTGGCTGGAGCGCACGCTAGACGATAGCGTCAATCGGCGGCTCGTTCTGCCGCAGGCTTTCTTGGCGAGCGATGGCATCCTGCGCCTCTTGCTGAACATTAGTAATGGCCTGGTGGTTAACCCCGAAATTATTCGGCGCAATGTGGAAAGAGCCCTGCCCTTCATGGCCACGGAAAACATCTTGATGCAGGCGGTCGCACGTGGAGGCGACCGGCAGGCCGTTCATGAAAGAATCCGCCAGCACAGCCATGCGGCGGCCGCTCAGCTAAAGCTCGGCAATGAACGAAACGATCTGCTGGAGCGCCTTAAGGCCGATGCATTCTTTCGAGACATCGACTGGGGAACATTACTTGGTCAGGAAGCCTACATCGGTCGAGCACCCGAGCAAGTGGACGAGTGGCTCAGGGAACAAGTGGGGCCCATCCGGCAAAAGTACGGGCGCCTCTTGGGACAAACGGCCCAATTGGAAGTGTGAATGCACCTTTTCAATACGCTCTTTGTAAGCTTTCGTTTCATCTCATCTCATAACACACACCTACCGGCTTTGACGTAAGTCCTTGCCATTTCACATGTAGACGTATTGTTACGAAACGTCGAGCCGATCTGTGTTACGAAATGAAGAGAGTCTTGCCATGGGCAAAAGTATGGCGGAGCCATTTACGATCGGCTAGGGCGCCAATTTGTCCAGCCCCAATGCCACAAGGCGACTTGGCCTGCCGCAATCCAGGCGAGAAGCACGAAACACGCCATGGTTGCCACCAAGATATAACGGCTCGTGGAGGCATTCACCTGGCGCGCACGAATTTGTAGCTCGGATAGTCGCGTTACCGACTCTCTCAGGCGAACGTCTATTTCGCCAAAGGTCACAAGAATGCGACCAAGGAGCTTCGTGACCCGTGAAAGTCGATTCTGATCCGATTCGCCCTCCTTGTCGGCTGTGAAATCGCGGATTTTAGCAACCGTTTGCTGAGTCTGCTGTAACGTGTTTTGTAGCGACGTGACGCTTTCAAGCACTTCTTTAAGGGCAGCGGGGTCCAGCGAGGCGCCAATGGTATTGGCCAGCTCTACGATTTGCTGGACGCTTCGGATTGACTCGGCCGATGTCTCAAGCCATAAGTCCGCAGTCTGCAGATGCCCAGCCAGTTTCTCGGCTCGCTCTTTGGCTTCAAGCCGTGACGCAAGTCCTTCTTTGGCTCTGCTTGTGCCCCAATCCTGGAGGTTTTGACCAATCTCGGTGGACGTAATCTTGGAATCCTCCACGCGCTCTGCCACGCTGCCAACTCGCTCCTGAGCCGATGCCAATCCCTTGTCAATTAAATCAAAGACTTTGTCGTTAGCCCGCTCGAGCCGGGATCCCAACGACCAGACGGCATACGCTCCCACGATGCAGGCAGCAAACCCAAGGAAACCAAACGCAAGGGCGAACACCCACACGACGCGCTTGAAAAGCATAGTGGTTTTCTCTCCGCGACTTTACATCGCTCTCGGCCGATGGAGGTTCATTTTTTCCCGAGCTGCATACGGCGTCTCGCTCCCAGCGAAGAAGATTCTCCGCGCTCCAAGGACAAATCAACTGACGATTCTACGGCTCCCTAGAAAACCCAGCAGGTCATTTCTCGTTAGGTTCGCTAGAAATCCTTGCGCCTTAGCTCGCGTCTTTTGCCTTTTGGGCGTTCTCCTCAGCCGTGGCCCAATAGATCTGTGCCGCGTCGCAGAAGTCGCGGAACGCTTCATTTGAAGGAAAGGGATGAAATGAAGAGGTTTGACGTGCGCAAGAAACAAGGCTTGTGATCGCTCACAAGCCTTTAAGGAGTGGAGGCGCGGGGAATCGAACCCCGGTCCCGAGGCACTTCAGTATTGGCTTCTACGTGTGTAGCTTGCCAATGGTGATGGGCTGAAGTCTTGCGACCCCACCCATCCCGTTCGCCGACGCGCCTCCCGGCAAGCAAGGCCTCGCGCCGACTAACCCGCTGTAAGTTTAGGGATCGCCGCCGCTGGTGCGAAGGACCTTGCGATCCTCCTCAAGCGATCCCGAGCCTGACTTGGCGACCAAGCCGGGATCTTTCAGGCGAAGATCCCGGACCTGGGGCTGCCTTTTACTTAGGCTGCCATTGAGAACTGCGATTCAGCAGTTAAAGTGTGATCAGATTTTTACGTGGCCATCTGATCAACCACGACACGCCGCCGGATACCTCATTTACCCGGTCGATACCAGATCGCCCCCTCGGAAAGCTATCGGCTGTTCGCTTCAAGCCTCCGGTGGATATTTACATCGTAAGACGTTTCCTACCCTCCAGACAAGGGCTAAGATACCACCTTAAACGAACCCCAGCCATGTAGGATTGGCTGAAGGCTCGTCGCAGCCAGCTTTTAAGGAACGCGCCATGAATCTCTCGATCCTTTCGCTAAGTCTCGTCTTGGCCGCCGCACAGCCGGCGAATCATAAGGTCATTGACGTTTATCCTGGCCCGGCGCCCGGGTCCAAAGGTAAAGAGGCCGAGGATAGGCCGACCCTCACCATTTATTTGCCCCCAGCCGAAAAAGCGACAGGTGCAGCCGTCGTTATTTGCCCGGGCGGAGGTTATGGCTTCCTGGCTAACGATCATGAGGGCAAACAACCGGCCGAGTGGCTGAACAAGCTCGGCGTTGCGGCTTTCATTCTTAAGTACCGCGTCGTCAGTAAGGACAGACCCGAACCCCTCCTCGACGCCCCGCTTTACGACGCGCAAAGGGCTATCCGCACCGTTCGCGCCCATGCCAAGGACTACGGCATCGATCCTCAGCGCATCGGCATTTGGGGCTTTTCGGCCGGCGGCCATCTCGCCTCAACCGCCGAAACGCACTTCGACGACGGCAAGCCGGATGCCGGGGACCCTATTGAGCGAGCCAGTTGCCGGCCCGATTTCGCGATCCTCTGCTATCCCGTTGTCTCCATGAAAGAGGGAACGACGCATGGCGGCTCGCGCAAAAATCTGCTCGGTTCCAAGCCGGATGAAAAGTTGGTCGAGTATTATTCCAACGAAAGGCAAGTGACTGCCAAGACGCCGCCGACTTTTATCTTCCAGACCGATGAAGACAATGCCGTACCGGCTGAGAATTGCGTTCAATTCTATCTGGCTTGCCGCAAGGCTCATGTGCCCGTTGAGATGCACATTTTCGAAAAGGGGGTTCACGGAGTAGGCCTGGCGCCCAAAGATCCCGTCCTGTCAACTTGGCCCGATCTCTTAGCGACTTGGATGAAACAGCGAGGTTTATTGAAGGCCAGCGCCAAGTAGCCGTGCAGCTAATCTAATGGCTGCGACCCCTGCGGGGTCAAAATCGGCGAACCGTGATGTGGATTCAATAAACCTACACCTAAGAGGGGCTCCTCCCCCCCCCTTGCTGGGAAGGGTTTGTGCGAGAGCTTGGTCCCCCTCCCCCCTTGCGGGGAAGGGCTAGGAGAAAGGCAAATCGATGGATGGAGTATTCGACGAAATCTTCATGGGGTTCAAAGACCCCGCCCATTTGATTCGCGTGTTTTTTCGTTTAGCGCTTGCCGGCCTACTGGGCGGTCTGATTGGCTTTGAGCGGTTGCGCGACGGTAAATCGGCTGGGTTACGAACGCACATGCTGGTCGCTTTAGGAGCATCTCTGTTCACGGCGGTGGCGGTGGAGACGGGCATGAACAAGGCCGACCTGAGCCGCATCATCCAGGGCATTGCTGCCGGGGTCGGATTTCTTGGCGCGGGCACCATCCTTAAGCTAAGCGACCAGCATCGCATCGAAGGCTTGACGTCGGCTGCAAGTATCTGGCTAACCGCCGCGGCCGGTATGGCAATCGGCGCCGGCTGGCTTTGGCCCGCAATGGTCGGCATCCTTCTCGGCTGGGGCATTCTCTATGGGCTGCGCGACGTGGAACACAGGTGCCGTGTAGTTTTAGAGAAGTCCGAAGCTCACAAGGAATAGAGAATCCTCTTATCGTTTGGCCCGCATCATATGCATAGTTGGTAAATCCGGCATCCTTTCTCATCATCCAGCGGCACAAGTTAGTTACTCCGGCAACGCCAGCGTGTAAAATGCACCCAGGCCCAATCAGCGTCCTCATCTAGTCGCCGGTCCTACTGCCCGCACTGCCGTGCAAAGGCGGAACTCCGCATGGCGCTCGATCCGGTTTTCACCGTAACCTACTGGGGCGTCACGGGAACGTTGACGGCGCCGCTCAAGCCGGCAGAGGTCACGGACAAAGTAGTTCGTGCCATTACGACTCTCGTGGAGCAAGGCCGGCTCGCCGGCCTGCAACCCGGCCCCGACTTGCGGGCCCGTGTCTTGCAGCAAGTGGAGCAAGGCCTGCCCTTTCCTCTTCGGTCTACTTTCGGCGGCAATACGACCTGCGTGGAGATCAAGACGCCCGATGCGCTGCTCATTTTCGATTGCGGCAGCGGTTGTCGCGAACTCGGAATTGACCTGGACCGGCGCTGGAATGCTCCCGGGTACCAAGGCCAACGAGCGGCCCATGTCTTGCTGACTCACCCGCATCTCGATCACGCTCTGGCGGCTCCCTATGTCGGTCCCTTTTATGATTCACGCAACAGCTTCACAATCTGGGGATCCGACACTGTGCTCAAAGCCATGCGAGCCGTCTTAGGTTCCGAATCCGCCTTGGCTCACACGTATTTTCCGCCAAGCATCGATTTGATGAAAGCTCTCAAGGATATCCGCCAAATTCAGGCAGGCATGACTTTCGCGATCGGCTCAACGCAGATAACGACCTATGCGCTGCGCCACCCCGGGAGCTGCTTGGCATACAGACTCGAAAACGCCGGCCGCGTGTTTGTCTTTGCGACCGATCACGAACAGGCAACAGTGCCCGACCTGGAGCTGGCTGCCTTCGCTCACGGGGCGGATGTGCTCTACACCGAAGGGCAATATCTCCAAGCCGAGTACGATGGAATGCAATTGTTGCCCGGCGAAACCACGCACGTCGCCCGGCGCGGATGGGGCCATAGCCCCGTCGAAGCCTGTGTTAGCACAGCCGTTGCCGCAGCGGTGAAATCCCTGCATGTCGGCCACCGGGAGCCGATGCGCACGGACGAGCAGATTTTCGCGATCGAAGGTTTAATTCAGAAGCTGATGACCGACGAACTCCGCCACGCCGGCCGCGATCCCAATTCCTGCCAGGCGCTGATCCCTTACGAAGGGATGACCTTTCAACTGTAAGGCCTGATTGTTGCCGCGTTGGAGATACAAGAGCCGCAGGCGAAGCAGAGCTTCGCGGCAGTGCGGTCCCAAGCTGGAGCTTGGGACCGAGAGTTTCTCCATCCTCCATCCTCGATCCCATCCCACGCTACTGCTTTGACGAGCTGTCCATCCTTGGCTATAGTGAAATAGCGCGGAGGAGTGGAGGCAGTCTCACCGACCGCCTTCCTGTCGAGAAGAACTTTCAGTCAATTTCCGTCCGCGCGGGGCAACGAAGCCCCTTGCCAATGTCCTTGCAGGAGAAGCCGAGGACAACATGTTGCAGGCGCTGGTCAGCACGGCCACCCAATGGCTAGGCGATTTCAACCGGAGTGTGTTTCGCATCCGGGGCCCGGCGGCCCCGCTTGTAGCCAGCCCTCATCACCGTACAATTTCCCGCTATCAACCGCTCCGCCGCATCGTCTTGACGGATGGGGTGGCCCGAACTCTTTTCGACGAGTTTGCCGCTCACCGTAAGGAGCTGCGCGGTGAAGAAGAGACCGGTTGGGTCCTCCTGGGGATGCGTGAGGCTGATGAAGCGCTCGTTTTAGCGACGCTCCCGGCCGGCGCCGACCGCGATGCCAGCGTGGCTCACGTGCAGTTCAATACCGATGCGCAGGCCCTGGGCAGCCGGATCGTTCGGCAGATTGATCGCCGCCTTACCATTCTGGGCGTCGTGCACACGCATCCCGGCAGTCTCCGCCATCCCAGCGACGCTGACTTTCGAGGCGATAGCGATTGGGTAAAGAATCTGCGTGGAGGTGAAGGCGTTTTCGGCATCGGGACGGCGGACAGCGTGCCCAACGGTGATGCGCTGTTTGCTCATCAGCCCAGGCCGAATGTCCAGTGCCTGGGCGAGCTACGGCTATCTTGGTACTCTTTGCAATTTGGAGCGACCGGCTATCGCACCGTTCCGCTCGACTTGACGATCGGTCCTGATTTGGCACGGCCCTTGCACCAGGTATGGCCGACTATCGAACGCCATGCACAAAGGCTGGATCGGCTGGCCTCGCAGCAGGCTAATGCGCTTTTTGAAATCGTCAACGAGGGAGCCGGGCTGGGATTGGCAATGCGCATTCCTTTGTCCGAACCCTACGAATGTTTGCGAGTCATTCTTAGAGAGCAAGAGGTCCAGTACCTTGTTGAGCGCGAAGGCCAGGTGATGGCCGCTCAGCAAGATGAAGAGCGTATTGATCGAGGCGTTTACCTGCTGCTGGCGGAGTTGGCGAAATAGCCTTCGATCGTTTGCCCGGTTTTTTCTTGCTCCGAGTGAGAATCGCAGAAACGATAAGGATTAGAGTTTGAATGATCGATCATTTATGTCTTAATGAGGAAAACCTGCGAAACAGCCGGCGGGCTTTAGAGGCCTCCGATTCTATAAACTGGCTAATTGGCTGACGGCTGAAAGCCGACAGCTTTTTGTTCCCGTTTCGCTTTTTCTGTGAAGGAGAACTCCCATGGACTTCCGTCCTCTCAACGACACGGAGCGGCGGCAACTCATTACAGCGCTCCGGGGCAACGCGGACAGCGACCGCGCCATCCTCATGAATCGGCGCGATACCAGCTTCGTCGGCAGCGCGGAAGAGGTGACTGACGAAGAAGTTATTTTTGCCATCAAATCGGTGCCGTGCCACTACTGAGAAGAACCTCAGAAGGCAGAACACAGCAAGCACCATGCAGGACGCAGAAGCTATCATTTCAAGATAACTGACTTCCTGCCCAAAAATTGCTTATTCTGCGCTTTGCCTTCTGCTTTCTGCATTAACTATGGGTCTTCTCGACAGCGAAGCCGGGAAACAGCGCTTACTGAGCGTCGAGGTCCCGGTCATTGAACGCTACAATGAGGGCCGGGATCCGGCGTTTAAGATCCGGGTTGTTCGTTTGGGCAGCACGCTTGTATTGCGTTACAGCCTGAAGCCTGGGCACAACGTTTACCAGCTCGAGACGCGCTTGGTCTCCAGCTACCCCACCGTTCCACCGGAAACGCGCGTCATTACGCCGCTCAAGCATTGTCCTCATCTACTTGAAGGGCAGACGTTGTGCTTGTGGAGGCAGGGCAGTACGCGCGTCACCAGCCGCTGGGACCCGGCGAAGTTCACCTCGGTGTTCGCTGTGCAAGCCGCCTGGCGGTGGTTGGCCTGCTATGAGATCTGGCACGATACCGGAGAATGGCCGCTTCCCGAAGCGAAGTGAGGTGGCAAGGTGGCTCATCTAGTTCAAGTCGGAGCGGGCAGCGGCGGCATGCCGGTCCTGGATCTGCTTTGTCGCGATCCCCGCATCACGCAAGTTACGCTCATCGAGCCTGACATTTATAAGGCCCATAACGTCGAACGTCATTTCTTCCCCGCCCGGTCAGTGGGCGAGAAAAAGGCACTCCTCGCTCAGCGTTGGCTCAAAGAGCGCCGGCCGGATTTGGATATTCGGATACTTCCTTGCGATCTCCTTGACCCCATACGGCAGGCAGAAATCCATGAAGCGGTCGCCCGAGCCGATCTGGGCGTTTGCGCCGCCGACAACGAGGCCGCCAAATATCACTGGGACGGCCTCATGCGGAAGCAGGGCAAGCCCTGGACGCTGGGCGAAGTCCTGAGCGGAGGCATTGGCGGTTTCGTCCATTGGTTTGTGCCGGGCGGTCCGTGTTATGGTTGCGTGGCCAGTCATTTGCAGCGCTCCATGCCGGTGCAAAAACCGTCCATTCCGGACTATTCCAACCCCGGCGGAGCCGTGGAGGAAACCACTGTCCCCGCGAGCAAGGCATCGATTCAGGCGATCGCGGCGCTTCATGCCTTGATAACGCTAGAACTCCTTGCCGACCCGGCTCGCTATGAGCCGGGATTCACGAGTTTGCTCTTTACGTTGCAACGGGTGCCCGAAGTGTTCGACGATGCGTTTCGGCCCTATCGTTTTCGGATCACGCGGGGGGCGGATTGCTTGATCTGCCAACCGCGCCCGGCCCCTTCCTCAGCGGAGGAACTCGATGTGGCCCTGGATCAAGCGCTGGCGCGACTGGGCGATGAATGAGCTTTGGCCCATGTACCGGCTCCGCCCCCAACCGCAGGCGCTGCACTACGGTTATGAGAAGGCCGGTCTGATCATCCATGATCAGCCGATTCCCTGGAATGCCGAGGCCGTGCTGGTCGAAGCCGCACTGCGCTTGCCTAGCGCGGCCGCCCGGCGCAAATCGGACTACCAGTTGCGCCTTCCCTTTCAAGATGCCCTACCCGCGGAATACCTGCGCCGCCACGACGGGGACGGCTTTTATCACGTTTCCTTTCGTTTATCCAGCCCGCCGCCGACCACGGTGACGGCAGAGCTTCTTTATCGCGGTCAGGTGCTGGGTCAATTAACTTTGCCGCGCCTGGGAAAAGACGAGTTCCTGGAAGGCCTTCGGTTGCAAATGCCGACGCTGTACGTCCGCCTCGGTCAAGACACCGTCGCCTGTCAAACCTTTGTTTCCACGCAGTGCAAGGGACTAATCGCCAGCGCCTTGCTTGTGAGCCCGACCAGTCTGGCCCCTTTGATCGATTTGGATTTGCAGGTGGAATTTCGCTCCGAGCGCACCGGTTCTACCCAGCAAATGCCGATTCGTTTATGCAGTTCTCAATTAAGAGGCAACACGGCCCTCGTGACGGTTGTGCCGCGGCGCTTTCCCAAGCGAGTTGGGGACTGGGTCGTGACCTGGTATGCCGGCGATCAGTTGCTCGTTTGCCAAAAAGCCCGCGGTATTTCTCAAAGGACCTTCCAGCGGTCGCTGCGCGTCGCCGACACGCGCTTCGTGATCCAGACGGCCAAGGGAAGCGTCAAACTTGCCAGGCAGTTTGTAATCGCGGACCTGGCGGAGCGCGTGGGGCCCTGTTTTTTGCTTAGCAGCCGAGAGCCCGGAATGGCGGGCTTGTGCTCAATCCAAGTCCACGCTCAAATGTCCGGCGGCGACCAACCACCCATGCTGCTCGAGCAAGAAGTGCTGATTACCGATGGTCCGACGATGGTGGCCCCCGGCACGGTCAATGCCGCCGATCTCTCTCAAGTGACCGCCTTTGAGCTATGCATAAAGAACCACACGCTGGGTCTGATGCCTCTTTGTCCGACGCCGACGGCCACGTTCACCAATGAGGGAGGGTTCAAGCCGCCCAGTAATTTCCTCTGGTCTTCGGCCGCGGATGAGGAATTGAACGAAAGGCTTAATCGGCTGATCGAGGGGCGCAGTGCCGGCGAATAACGGAACACGGCGTCATCGGAATTTCCAATTACTATCTTTCAGCGGTCCCATCTTTCTTCATCGTCTTCGTATAGAACGCGATGATCTTCGGACCACCGTTTCCGTTCCATTTCCTGGCTAAGTGCTTGGACGTTTGCCGCAGCCATGAAGCCGAAAAAGATAGCGGTGTACATGCCGCCTGCGTAGACCCACGGGATGCGTGGACCGCCATACCTGGCGGAAAGGGAGTTCAATGCGATAATGCCGGCGACTGTAGCCGAAATCAGTAACGACGCCCTGAGGGCTTGGCGAGGAATAAAGACGCTTAGAAAATCCCGGACGATTTGCCCGCCATCGAGAGGATAAACCGGCAAAAGGTTTAGCAAAGGCCAGTACCAGTTAATTATCGTGAGACAAAACAGAGCAAACAATAAATAAGGCGAAGGTGGCAATCGCTCTTGCGGCACGAGGGTCAAAGCTCCGTAAACGGCCAATTGAGCAATCGGTCCCGCGGCTGAAACGGCTATTCTTTTCCAGGGGTTTAGCAGATTACTGCTTCCTACGGCTAGGCCGCCAAAGCTATGCAGAATGATATGGCCTTCGCTGCCGAAGAGCCTTCCCATGAAAATGTGGCCGAGCTCGTGAATGAGGATCGACACAAATACGCAAGCGATCCAAATCCCAAGGAATTGGAAGCCCAGCGACAGAAAATCCCAGCCGAAAATGGCGCTCATGAGCCAGAACAAAGGATGAACGCGAACATGAGTTCCAAATATTCGAAATTGCAAATCGGCGGAAGTTGGTTCAGGCTGTTGTAATAACACGCAAGTCACCTTGGCATTGTTTGCGAAGAATGGTTCGCATGAATTGTGGCGTCGGGATGCCGTTGCGGCAAGCGGATTTGTCTTGGCCCCGTTGCAATCGTTGCCAAGCACGCTATGCTGCTTTGCGGGCGCCTGATGAGGGGGCTGCATGAATTGGGATGCGCTGCGCCAGGAATTTCCGATCACACGCCGCTGGGCTTATCTAGACCATGCGGCCGTTGCACCCATTAGCGGTCGGGCACAGCAAGCCTTCGTCGAGTGGGCGGCCGATATGGCCGCCAATGGGGATGTCTTCCTCGGACGCTGGGAACAGCGCGTCGAAGAAGTGCGCGGTCTCTTTGGCAGACTGCTTAATGCCGATCCCAAGGATATCGCTTTTACCAAGAACACCAGCGAAGGCATCGGCTTCATTGCCGAGGGTTTTCCGTGGCAAGACGGCGATAATATGGTGACGGCTGCGGAGGAATATCCGTCGAATCTTTATCCGTGGATGAACTTGGCCTCGCGCGGCGTGAGCGTCAAAACAGTCCCCAGTCGCGATGGCCGTATTTTTCTAGACGATATTGTCGCGGCCATTGACGGCCGCACGCGCTTGGTCAGCTTGAGTTCCGTCGAATATGCCAGCGGCTTTCGAAACGATATCGGCGCTATCGGAAAAATGTGCCGAGATCGCGGCATCTTTTTCTTTGTAGACGCCATTCAGAGCCTCGGCGTCTTGCCGCTGGATGTGCAGCAAACGCCCATCGATGCGCTCGCGGCCGACGGCCACAAATGGCTTCTCGGGCCTGAAGGCGCCGGCGTTTTTTATCTACGTCGAGAATGGGTGGAACGGCTGCACACGATCGGGGTAGGTTGGAACAGCGTGATCGGCTTCCATGATTTCAGCACCATCGACTTTCGCCTGAAGCCGCATGCCGGCCGCTGGGAGAGCGGCACTCTCAATGTAGCGGGCATTCACGCGCTCGGCGCTAGCTTGGATTTGCTGCTATCGTTCGGCATCGAAACCATCGGCCGGCGAGTTCTTGAGCTTACCGATCATTTGTGCGAACGTGCCCTAAGAGCCGGCCTGGGAGTCTACAGCAGCCGAAAGTCCGGGGAACAATCCGGAATCGTTTCGCTGCTTGTGCCGGGCGACTCGCGCGCCTGGGTGCGCCAGTGCAAAGAAGAAGGAATCGTCATCAACCAACGCATGGGCCGAATCCGCGTTAGCCCGCACTTTTATAACACAGTCGCGGAAATCGATCGGCTCATGGATCTCCTGACTCGGCCCGAAGGCAGACCCGCTTTTGAGAAGTCCGCAATCGATGCCAGGGAAGAGGTCTTATGACTGCCATCGTCAACAAGCATATTGCCGTTTACACCGGCGTCTTTGACCCCATCCACCTGGGTCATATTGAAGTTATTCGCCGGGCCAGCGGTCTACTTGACCGGTTGATCGTTGGGGTGGGCATCAATCCCGAAAAAGAGCCGTTTTTTACGATGGAAGAGCGGGTGGAGCAGGTGCGCAGTGTTGTTGCGGCATACGAAAACGTCGAAGTCCAACCCTTTACCGGGCTGGCGGTGCGCTTTACGCGCGAAGTAGGCGCCCGAGTCATGGTTCGCGGCCTGCGGACATTAAGCGATATGGAATATGAGTTCACGATGTCCCTGATGAATCGCTCCCAGGACCCGGAAATTGAAACCGTCTTCCTCATGGCCCGCGAAGAGTATTCGCATTTTAGCAGCACGTTAATCCGCCAAATCGCGAGCTTCGGGGGCAATCTGGACAAGTTCGTACCAAGCAAGATCAGAGAGGCGCTTCTAGAGCGCGTCCAAGAATTAAGAGGCAATACGAAATAGTTCAACCGTTTAGCGGCGAACGTCCCGCGTGCCAACGCGCGCACCGCAGGCCCGCCGCTAAATGGAATGGGCGACGTTGCCGTTAGGCCTCTTTCTTTGCCGCCGCGTAGCGTTCGGCGATATCCTTCCAGTTGGCGGAGTTCCACCATGCCTTGACGTAATCGGCGCGCTTTTGCTTGTACTGCAAGTAATAGGCGTGTTCCCAGACGTCGATGCCCATAATGGGCATTTGACCCTTTAAGAGCGGACTGTCTTGATTAGCCAGACTGATCACTTCGAGCTTGCCTTTATTTAGGACAAGCCAGCCCCAGCCGCTGCCGAAGCGCGCGACTGCGGTGGTGCTAAGCTTATCTTTGAATTTGTCAAAACTGCCGAAGGCGGCATCAATGTCCTTGGCTAGTTCACCCGTCGGCGAGCCGCCTGCTCGGGGACCCATTATTTCCCAGAACATCGAATGGTTGGCGTGCCCGCCCCCGTTATTGATAACTGTTTGGCGAATCTTTTCGGGGACCATGTCAACATCGCGTAACAGATTGCCGATCGGTTTTTTCAGTAAATCGGGGTGTCCTTCGAGAGCCTTGTTGAGGTTGGTCACGTAGGTCTGGTGATGGGCGTCATGATGGAGCTTCATGATTTCAGCGCTGATATTCGGCTCCAACGCGTCATAGGCATACGGAAGTTTGGGCAGCGTAAAACCGGCGGCTTTCTCGTCGGCAGCGCGGGCGGTCAGCGGAGCGAGCGTCAGGGCCGCAGCGCTGGCGCTGGCCGCTTGCAGGAAATGGCGTCGGGTCATGGGGGGCATGTGGAACTCTCCTTGGGAAGGTCGATCAGGATTATTACACAAAGGGCAGCGTAAACCATAGAACGGCAAAAAGATCCTCAATGGCGCAAGATACCAGTGTTTCACTCATTGTCCATGATCTTGTAGTGCGATTTCGCTTGAAAGCGGTATTTGCCGGAAGCTCGCAGTTGACACCGCTTGCCACAACATTATGATGGGCCGTGTCCCAAGATCGCCCCAGAGTATGACGCTTCTGGTCAGCTCTACGCACCCACCTTACGGTTACCCAACTTACCTGTATCCCTGGAGTGAGGCTCTTGGGGATTTAGGATGGGAATTCCATGGCTGTATCGGACCCAACAAAGGAATTGCGCATAATTCGTGAACCCACCGTTTATTTAGTGGGCCGTCAAGTCGTTGAAGACGTGCAAGTCGATCAATTTTTGGCCGATCATGGCGTGGCATGGGAAACCGACACTGAGGTGGCAGGGGAACATTTGACGGAGGTCGCCGGCCGAGTCTGCTACATGAGCTTCGCGAAGCCCCGGCCTGGCGGCAACAAGGTTTACCTCGACCACATTAAGGAAGTGGGCCACGGATCGGTTTTGGAGCACGCGGTCTGGAACTTTATTTTTTGCGGGGTCAGCCGGTCGCTTACGCACGAATTAATCCGGCATAGAGCGGGATTTGGCTATTCCCAGCTGAGCCAGCGCTATGTCGATGAGTCGGTTGCCGAGTATGTTGAGCCCGACTGCATTGCGGAAAATGCGGAATTACACGGTTTATGGCTTGACGCGGTGACACAAGCACATCAAGCTTATATACAGCTAGTAGAGAAGCTGGCCGCCCAATTCAAAGATGAACCGGATCGCACTTTACGCCGCAAGCTGGCTCGCCAGGCTGCTCGCAGCGTCTTGCCCAATGCCACGGAAACCAAGATCTTTGTCTCCGCCAACGCACGGGCGCTGCGGCATTTCATAGAAATGCGCGCAAGCCGGCATGCGGAACCCGAAATTCGTAAATTGGCCGTTGCCGTCTTACGAATAATGTATGTAGAGGCTCCCAACCTCTTTCGCGATTATGAGTTGACGCCGCTTCCGGACGGCACATTCGAAGCCTCGACTCCACACCGGAAAGTTTGAAAGAAGTAGACAGCAGGCAAGTAGACCCAACCCAGTGGAAGACAACTCTCGGCTAAGGTCTATCTCAGAAGACAGCTTTGTTAGCCGCACCTTTTCTATGCCTGCCGCCTACGCGATACGTCTATACAGCACTGTGTACTAAAGGAATTTCATGTTAGGCAACGATCACTCCGCCCAGGGCGTCCTGGAACTCCATCCCAAAGGTTTTGGCTTTCTAAGAAATCCGGCCCGGCATTATGCCGCCCAAGCGGCTGACGCATATGTACCGGCTCCCATGGTGCAGAAATTCGGCCTGCGGGAGGGTTTAATGGTTGGTGGGCCGACCGAGTCCGCCAAGAGGGGCAGCGGCCCACGGTTGGCCCGCATCGAGCACATCGAAGGCGAGAAAATCGACAAGTATCCCCGTCGCAACTTTGACGACCTCACGGCCATCGACCCCCATGAAAGAATCTTTCTGGAGACCGGCGCCGAACCGCTTACGACGCGCGTCATGGACTTGTTGACGCCCATCGGCAAGGGCCAACGCGGCCTTATCGTCGCTCCGCCGCGAACCGGCAAAACCGTTTTGCTGCAACACATTGCCCAGGCGGTCACCACCAATCATCCGGAAATGCACCTCATTATGCTGCTCGTGGACGAACGACCCGAAGAGGTCACGGACATGCGCCGGACGATCAAAGGCGATGTGGTGGCCAGCAGCTCCGACCGCGACAGCACCAGTCACCTCCGTACTGCCAGCCTGGTGATGGAACGAGCCAAACGGCTGGCCGAGCAAGGCAAGCAAGTATTCGTGCTTCTGGACAGCCTGACGCGTCTGGCCCGCGCCAATAATAAGAACATCGGCAATAGCGGCCGCACCATGTCCGGCGGCATCGATAGCCGGGCGCTCGAAGTGCCGCGCCGCATGTTTGGAAGTGCTCGCGTCTTTGAGGAGGGCGGCTCGATCACCATCATGGGAACCGCCCTCATCGAAACCGGGTCCCGTATGGACGACAGTATCTCTCAGGAGTTTAAGGGCACCGGCAACATGGAGATGGTGCTCGACCGCAAGCTCGCCGACCGCCGCGTTTACCCGGCACTGGATGTCAGCCAATCCGGTACGCGGAAGGAAGAACGGTTGCTGGGGGAGGAAGTTTTGAAAAAAGTGACTCTGCTGCGGCGGACCATGGTGCAAATGAAGCCGGTCGAGGCAATGGAAATGCTCATCAAAAAGATGGCACAATATCCATCCAATGCGGCGTTTTTGGATAAAATCGGCGCCTATGTAAAGTCCTAAAGTGACTCGCCGCTCCGCGGCGGAATCCGCCGCGGAGCGGCCAGCTACCTTCTTTTTTCCGCTTTCTTTCCTTTGTGATCGCGGCTTCTCGCCAAATCGCTTTTGTTAGGAACGACCCGGAAATCGAGCTGCCGGCGCTGCAATTCTACTCGGACCACTGTCACATCGACCTTGTCTCCCAATCGATAGCGACGCTGGGTTCGCCTGCCGATCAGGCTATGCGTTGCTTGCTCGTAATAATAAAAATCATCAATTAATGTGCTGACGTGCACCAATCCCTCGATGGGGAGGTCGGTCGCCTGGCCGAAAAAGCCGTATTCGGCGACGCCGGTGATGATGATTTGCAGTTCCGTGCCAATGCGCTGGCTCATGTAATCCAACAGCTTAACCTTGGTTAGCTCGCGCTCGGCAACTTCTGCGCGGCGTTCGGTTTTGCTGCAATGCTCGCCTAGGGCGGCTAACTCGGCTTCATCGCTGCCGGCCTTGCCGGTTCGCAACCATTGGCCCAGGAGGCGATGTACGGTGAGATCGGGATAGCGGCGAATCGGTGAAGTGAAGTGGCAATACGTGTTGCTGGCCAGGGCATAATGGCCTTCCTCCAGAGGGCTATAGACCGCCTGCTTGAGGCTGCGTAATAGTCCATAATGCATCGCATAGGCTTCGGGTTTATCCACTGATTCGTCCATGATCCGCTGCAGGGTGAAACGATCAAGCTGCCGGCCGACAGAATAACCGAGGCTGCGCGCGAACTCAGCAAACGCTTCCAGCTTGATGGGATCGGGTGGTGGATGAATACGGCGGAGAAAAGGCACGCCCAGGTCGGTCAACTTCTCGGCAACGGCTTCGTTGGCCGCGAGCGTGAATTCTTCGATGATTTGATGGCTGACATCATGGGGCCGGATATGAGCGCCGGAGACGCGTCCTTGGTCGTCGAACTCCAGTTCCGTCTCGGGCATGCTTAGTTCAATGGCGCCGCGTTTGATGCGGCGATTACGCAAGATCATCGCCAAATCGCGCATTCGCTTCAAAAGCGCCAAAACTTCCGGTTCAACTGTCGCGCCATCGCGCTCCGGATGCTCCAAAATCTTCAGAACCTGCTCGTAATTAAAGCGCCGTTTCACCTTGATGGCCCCGTTGGCAAAACGCGTGTGCGTGCGTTGGCCGGCTGCCGTAAAATCTATCTGCACCGTCTTAACCAAACGCACGCGATCTTGCTGGAGGCTGGCCACCGCGTTGGAAATGATTTCCGGAAACATGGGCAAGACCCGCTGCGGCAGGTAAACGCTCGTGCCGCGTCTACGAGCCTCGCGATCCAGGAGGCTGCCGGGCGGAGCAAAATGGGCCACATCGGCGATATGAACGGTCAGGTGCCAGTGCTTGCTCCGGCCATCCTGAACCAGGGACACGGCATCGTCGAAATCGCGTGCATCGGCCGGGTCGATGGTGATGACCGTATCGCCGGTGAAATCTTCTCTGCCTTCGAGATCCTCTTCGTCAAAGGCCGCGGCGGCCTCGCGGGCTTCCTCTAGCACGTCTTCCGGAAAGCGATCCGGCAAGCCGAATTCTCGGATGATGGATAGGGTATCGACGCCGGGTTGGCCGCGCGGCCCCAGCACTTCCGTAATAACTCCTTCGCCAGGGTCCTCAGGCGAGGGAAACCGCAGGATTTCGATGACGACTTTGTCTTCCGGTTTGGCGCCTTTCGCGCCGGGATCGCCAACGTAAATACTGTGGCTGAAGACTGTCCCATCGACACGTACGTAGCCTTGTTCCTCCCGCTCGAAATAGACGCCGACGAATTGGCGGCTGGCCCGCTCGACGACTTCAAGGATTATGCCGACCGGCTTTAGGTCCCGCTGGCTTGGCTTGCGAATGAGCTTGACGACAACTACATCCCCGGTAACCGCATCCAGCGCGTTGTTCTCGCGGACGAGGATCTCCGGGCCGGCCTTGCCATCCACGAGGTGAGGGCGAACAAACCCCAATCCCGATCCGGTGCGCCGGTAGACGCCGATGACGGCCCCATGCGGCTGGGCCTTGCGAATCGTGTGATTTTTGCCGCGCTCGACGCGTCCTTTGTTGAGCAATTCGCCCAGGGCTCGGCGAAAATCGTTGTACTGGCTGGCCGGCACGCTCATCTTGCGCGCCAGCGCCTTCGATTTGAGCGGCTCGTAAGTCTTCTTGGCCACCGTGTCGAGGATCTTTTGGGTGAAATCGGGCATGAAGTCCCCAGTTCCCTTTAACGGCCGGCAGGTCAATCTCCAGAGTCTAAACCCGGCGAAAAGTCTGAATCCGCGCCTTCGGCGCCGCCCTTAAAGATACGACGCTGTAGCGATTGGTTGAACGGCGTCCACGCCGCCCCCGGGTTGCGGTCCTGGCTGATTTCGCGCGTGAAGATGTGTACTTTCGAATCGAGACTGTCTAGGTAATGAAGCGCGATAGCTTCGGGAGTCATCGGCAGGCGCGGGCTTCCGAATTCGTAAGAACCGTGATGGCTCAGAATCATGTGCTTGAGGCGGAGGAGCAGTTCTCGGGGAAAAGGTTCCCCCGTCAAGTCGGAGACGCGGGATTGCTTCTCGTTCAAGATCTCCACGCCAATTACCAGATGGCCAATCAATTGGCCTTCATCGGAATAGGCCATGGCACGCGTATAACTCAATTCACGGACCTTGCCGATGTCGTGCAAGAAGACGCCCATAATCAACATATCGCGGTCCACATCGGGATACAGCGGTAGGATTTGCTCGGCGGTATTCAAGAGATTGACGACATGCTCCAGGAGGCCGCCCAGGTAAGCATGGTGGACCCGAATTCCGGCTGGGGCGGTGCAGTATTCGCGCATCAGTTCTTCATCCATGAGGAAGACTTCCGCCAGTCCGCGAAGATGCGGGTTCGTCAAGCGCATCAGGGTGCCGCGCATCTGCTCGAACAGCTTAGAAACGTTCTGATCGGTGTGCGGAAGGAAGTCCGCCATCTCGATCTTATCCGCTTCGACGCGGTTAATCTGGCTTAGTATTACCTGTAGGCTGCCCTGAAAGAGTTGAACTTTGCCCTTGGCGAGAGCGAAATCGCCGTCTTCAAATGAGCGAAACAGCGGCTCGCCGGCGTTCCAAAGGCGGGCGCTGATGACGCCGGTGCGGTCGCGCAACTCGACTTGCAAATAGAGGTTGCCGTTACGATTGGCGCGGAGCTGTTTGTCCGTGACCAGGTAAACCTCTTCAAGCGTATCGCCGTCCACCAATTGTTCCACGTAGCGCCGAGTCATCACCACCGCCCGTACTGGAGAAAAAATCAAAAGTTAGAGGACCTGGAAAAGTGATTCTACATAACGGGGAGTGAATGCACACGGGGGTTAAACTCTACAGACGCCGCCATGGCAAGGCACAAGCCGGAAGCGATTGCGAGCGATCCACAAATAGACACGCTGCCCGAATGCCTTCATGCCTGGCAAATAAAGTAACGGGGCCAGGGGCCATAGGAGGGGCAGCCGCCACGCCATCCAACGAAAGGCCTCGAAACCGTGGTATATTTCACGACCATCCGGCGTAAGTAGATGCATTTCTTGCAGCAGCCGATCCGGCTCCAAAGGCGGTTCGCGGCGTGGCAAGGTTGCTAAGTCGCGTGCGTTCTGGGGATGAAGCCGATGCAACCAATCTAATCTCCGCAAAGCCGCGACGGACTTCAAACACAGGGGGCATTGGCCGTCGAACAGCACAATCGCTTGAGAACCTTTTCGCTCAGTGGACGACTGGGTCGCCATAGCATGCACCTTCCCTACTGTCACGGCACTTCTCTTGTTATGATATTCGCGATTATTGAGCACGAAGCGCAAGAGAGGGTGGCTCTATACCGTTGCCTGGCTTTTCGGGCTCAATAAATGCAGCACGCCTTGGGCCTAAGGAAAACGAATGGCCGCTACGAAAAAACTCTTAGCCTTCGATTTCGGCGCCGAAAGCGGGCGGGGCATCCTTGGCCACTTCGACGGCAAGCGTCTGCGCCTCGAGGTGGTCCATCGCTTCGCGAATACTCCGGTGTGGACTCTGGAAAGCCTCCATTGGGATGTTCTGCATCTTTATCATGAGATCCTCAACACCTTGCGGCGCTGTGCAGCAGATCAGGGCGCCATCGACGGCTTAGGCGTGGACACCTGGGGAGTCGATTTCGCCTTATTGGGACGCGGCGGTACGCTCTTGGGCAACCCACGTCATTATCGCGATCCGCACACCGAAACGATTCTGGATGAGGCATTCAAGCGGGTCCCGCGCGCGGAGATCTTTCGGCAAACGGGCATTCAATTCATGCGCTTCAATACGCTTTTCCAGCTCCTCGCTCTCCAGCGCGATCGATCGCCGCTGCTGGATGCGGCGGAGACGCTGTTGTTTATGCCAGACCTGTTCCACTACTTTCTAACCGGAATCAAGGTCAACGAATTAACCGACGCCAGCACCAGCCAGATGTTTGACCCCTCGGCTCGCGGTTGGGCGTATGACCTTGTCAAAGCGTTTGGCCTGCCTACGAGAATCCTCGGTTCGATCGTTCAACCCGGCACGGTGCTTGGTCTAATGCGCTCGTCGGTGGCGTCCGAGACCGGGTTGAATGCCGTCCAGGTGATCGCACCGGCCTCGCATGACACCGGCTCGGCGGTCGCGGCAGTCCCGGCTTCCGGCAAACCATGGGCCTATATTAGCTCCGGCACCTGGTCGCTCATGGGCATTGAAGTGGACGCGCCCATCATCAACGAGCAGAGTCTCCAGTATAATTTCACTAACGAGGGCGGCGTCGCCGGCACGACCCGATTCTTGAAGAACATCATGGGTCTGTGGCTCGTCCAGGAATGCCGTCGGGCGTGGGAGCGGGCGGGAAAGGCCTACAATTACGATGAGCTGGCCCGCATGGCAGAAGCCGCGCCGGCATTCGTCAGCCTCGTCAATCCTGACGATGCCTCATTTATCCTGCCTGCCAGCATGCCGGCTGCGCTTGCCGAGTTTTGCATGCGATCGGGACAGGTCGTTCCCGTGGAGCCGGGTCCGTTCGTTCGCTGTGCCCTGGAGAGTTTGGCTCTCCGCTATCGGTGGGTGCTTGAACGGCTCGAAAAACTTTCAGGCCGGAAGATCGAGGTCGTCCATATTGTGGGTGGCGGTTGCCAGAATGAATTGCTTTGCCAGCTGACGGCCGACGCCTGCCATCGCCCCGTTCTGGCCGGCCCTGTCGAGGCGACGGCGATCGGCAATGTCCTCGTCCAAGCGGTTGGGCTGGGCTTGGTCGGTTCCCTCGCTGAAGCTCGCGAAATAGTCCGCCAATCCTTCGAGGTCCGCACTTATGAGCCGCGAAACCCGGAAAGTTGGCATGAACCCTATAGCCGATTCCTCGGCCTCCTCTCCCAAGCAAGCTGATCGGCGCACCAACGGCAAAGCGGCGAGCGATCCTGCCGCTCCCGCGATTAAGCCGGTCACAGTGCCCGATTTCCTGGCTGCCCGCGCCAAAGGCCGACGCTTGGCCGTCCTCACGGCTTACGATTACACGATGGCTCGCCTCATCGATGCTGCCGGAGTTGACGCCATCCTCGTTGGAGATTCGCTTGGCATGGTCGTACAGGGGCAACCCAACTGCCTTGCCGTCACGCTCGATGAGGTCATTTATCATACGCGCCTCGTCGCGCGCGGCATACGCCGCAGCCTCCTGATTGCCGATATGCCGTTCATGACCTACTCCAGCCCGCAGCAAGCGCTCGAAAACGCCGGCCGGTTGCTCAAGGAAGCCGGCGCACATGCCGTCAAGCTCGAAGGCGGCGTCCGCAGCGTCCCGGCAGCCAAGGCCATTACTTCAGCCGACATTCCGCTGATGGGCCACATCGGCCTGACGCCCCAGTCAATTCATCGCTTCGGCGGTTTCCGCGTGCAGCGCGACGAAGCGCGTCTTCTTGAAGACGCTCTCGCTATCCAGGAAGTTGGGGCTTTTTCCATAGTTCTTGAATGCATGCCGGCCGAGATCGCGAAGAAGATCACGGAGAAACTGCACATCCCAACCATCGGCATCGGCGCGGGGCCGGATTGCGATGGGCAAGTTTTAGTAACTCACGACTTGCTGGGGCTCTTCGACGATTTGCAGCCGCGGTTTGTGAAACGCTATGCCGAAATGGGGCAAACGATCAAGCAAGCGGTAGAAGCCTACTGCGGTGAAGTGCGGCTGGGAACTTTTCCGGGGGGAGAACATAGCTTTTGAAAAGAGCTCATGCAAGCGGGGTTCTACTCCTCGGCACTATGTTTCGGCTGCAGGGGATAACGAATGACAGCTCAACAACGTCAGCAGTTCGCGGCATTTATTTATGAAAAGCCTTTCTTATGGCTCGTTTTGTTTTATGCTGTGAGTTTCCTTGGCGGGTCGGTTGCAATCGACCTGCTACCCTTTTGGACCGGTTCCGGGAGTTCGACATCCCTAAGGTACGTTCTGCCGCTGTCCCTGGTCCTACCAATTTGGCTTGGTCAGCGAGGCTGGGCCCGCCGCAATCGGGCGAGCTCTGCTGAATAACACGGATGGACAGTTCCCCGGCCACATGGCAACGTGGGCATAAACCGACAGCCAAGAGTATAATCCCATGAGCCAATCCTGAGCGCGTGCATACATGGAGTCCAAGGTGGCCAAGAAGAAGAAAGATCTGATTCCCACCATAATCGTGCCGCCAAATGCGACTCTGCGACAGATGTACGCTGCTTTGAAGCGCGACTTCTCCGCTGCCGATCTTCAGAAATTCACGGAAATTGAACCGGGGATTCCCGGCGAAAAACTGGTGGGCCAATTGGAAGCCATTCACCGAGCCGAATCTAAGAAACGGCGGAAATTGTAACAATGTCGTCGTCTGAGCACTTTGGTTATTTGGTCGTTGTCTGGTGCGTTATGCCGTGATTCCGCCCTTAGCAATTCATTTCGGTAAGCGCCATAGCGAAGGAACATGAACGGAGGTTACGGGGCAGCGCTAATTTGGATAAAGTTGGCGAGCGGTGGGGGAATTTGGCTTGCAGCCGGGTGGGATGCAGCTCAACAATCTGTGGGGAAGGTAAGCCAAGAATCATTTATCTGCGAGGCCCACATGATTGCGACCAACTGTTCGGCGTGCAATGACGCCTATGATGTGGACGAAGGACTTGCAGGCAAATCGATTAGATGCCGCAGATGTGGCGATACGATTTGGGTTCGTGCAAAGAAACCTTGCGCCTCAACGCCAAGCCTATCGGTCCGAAATAATAAACTTGTTTTGGCCGCAGTCATCATCGTGGCCGGAATAGGCTGCATGGCGGGCGGCGCTTTTCTTTATTCGGAACTTAGCAACCCAGGCCAAGAGAAAGTCCTAGGCAACGAAGCAGCAGAAGGACGATTGTCCCAGCGCGAGGTTATCGGAACGACCTCTTCCAAAAACGATAATGGAGATCGGCTGCGCCAAGAGGAAGAAAGACGACAGCAGCAAGCAGCAGTCCGCCAGCGAGAAGCCGATGAAGATTTACGAGCCCAGATGAAGAATCCAACGCTTGCGGAAAT
>JBJMQT010000102.1:0-29839 GCA_045802525.1 Gemmataceae bacterium | reverse complement strand
TCGCGATATCCCACACTCGTGCGATCTTGTCGGCCGCTCCGGTGGCCAGCCGAGTCTTGTCGCCGTTAAAGGACAACGAGAGAACTTGAGCCGGGTGCGTCAGGGTGGCAACTTCTTTGCCGTCAGCCAGGTTCCAAATCTTGACAGCTTTACCAACGCCTGCGCCGGCAAGGCTGTTGTCGCGGCTGAAAGCGACCGAGCTGACCGAGTCGGCTAGCGGGCCAAAGGTCTTGGCGACCTTGCCGGTGGCAAAGTCCCAAAGGCGGACGGTTTTGTCCGCGCCGCCGGAGAGAAGTTGATTGGCGCCGCCGTGAAACGCCACACTGGCAACTGCGCCGGCGTGCCCCTCCAGCACGGCGAGAACGCCCACGTCCGCCAGGCGGACATTCTTGTCCTCGGAAGCGGTAATCAGCGTGCGATTGTCAGGCAGAAAGCCCAACGACCGCACCGGGGCGGTCTGTTCCGCAAGGCTGACCAACTCCTTACCGGAACGGCTATCAAAAATCTGAACAGGAAATTCCTTTTCCAGCGCGATGCTGACGGCAACGCGCGTCCCGTTGGGGCTGAAGGCGACGGAGTGGGCTGGACCAGCCAATGTAAACGTGGCCGTCGGCTTGTCCTCTTCCTTGGCGCCTGGAGCGGGCGGCGCGGCATTCCAAATCTTGGCTATTTTGTCGGCGCCGACCGAGATGAGACGCGTGCCATCGGCATTGATCGCCAGCCCCGTAACAGCTCCGTCATGGGCGGGCAGACTCCTTAGCGGCTTTCCGTCGGCGGCATTCCAGATCTTGACCGATTTGTCGTCGCTTCCCGAAATGACGCGATCGCCCTTGGGAGTAAACAAAGCCTGCCGGACCGGCCCTGCATGGGCCGCGTGCCAAACCAAAGACACGGGCCAGAGCCGTGCCGTCTTGTCCGCGCCGGCCGTGATGACTTGTTTGCTGTCGGGAAGGAAAGCGGCGGCCGAGACCGGCCCATCATGAACAAAGGATTCAAGCTGCTTGCCATCTGCGCTATAGACGGTGGCCCGGTTATCGGCGCCGCTGACAAGGAGCTTGGCGCCATCGGCATTCCAGACGACGCGGGCAATTTCCGCAGACGTCGGAAAGGTCGTCGATTTGCCATCGGCCAAAGTCCAAATCTTTATGTTTTTATCTTCACCGGCCGCAGCGATTTTAGCTCCATCGGTACTGAGACTGAGACAACGCACGGCACTTCCCTGGTCGAGCTTGGTCTTGCTGGCGCCGTCGGCGACGTTCCAAACCTGAATCGTTTTATCCGCACCGCCGGAAACTATTTGGTCTCCTTTGGGGGTAAAGGCAACCGAGCTTACGCCCCCCTGGTGAGCCGTAATGCTCGGGCGGCTCTCCTTGCCGGCGGCGATGTCATATACGCGAATGGCGCCGTCCGCCAGGCCGGCCGCCAACAGCTTGCCCTCTGGATGAAACGCGACACACTGGACCGCTGCCGGTAGATCGGGAAACTTCTTGATTTCTTTCCCGTCCGCGGCATTCCAAACGATGATCGATTTATCTTGGCTCCCGCCGCTAAAGGCGGTTCCCTCTTTATTGAAGGCAACCGCTGTTAGGGCCATTGTGGCGCCGCCCAGCGTCAGATCCGCTTTGCCGCTGGCCAAATCCCAGAGCCTTACCTGTTTGTCCGCGCAGCCAGTGAGCATTTTTGCCCCGTTGGGACTCAGCACGGCGCAGGTTACTTTGTCAGGGTGGGCAAACAACTTGGGAGCGGCCGTCGGAATTGACCAGAGTTTGACCGTGCCATCCTCGGACGACGACAAGACTTGTTTGCCATCGGGATTCAACGAAAGCGAAGTAATAGCGCCCGCGTGCGCGCCGAGCAAGGCGGTTTGCTTGCCGTTGGCTTGATTCCAGAAACGAATGGTGGCATCCGCCCCCGCTGAAGCAAGAATGTTGCCGTCGCTATTGACGCAAATGGCGCTTATGGGACCGCTGTGTCCGGTGAATTGGCGTTCGGCCTGAAGATTTTCAAGGTTCCAGCTTCGCAGGATTTTATCGTTGCCGCCGGTATAGAGGCGCTTGCCGTCGCCACGCAGCGCTGTTGCATAAACGGCATCGGGATGAGCCAAAACCCGTGTGGCGACCGGTGGGATCGCCCATACCTTTAGCAAACCTGCCGCCCCTGCAGTGACAAGTTGTGAGTTCTGAGGATTGACGGCGATTCCAGAAATAGCGCCCGTGTCGGCCCGATACTGGGCGAGAACTTTGCCATCAGCGGCATTCCAGAGAAACAGCTTGCCGTCGGCTGTGCCTCCTGCAATCAAAGAGGCATTGGCAGTCGCGCCAACGGAGGTAACACCAGCGCCCGGTCCCGAGAGATTTTTGGCATTATCTCCCTTTTCATAGTTGGCGACCCGAACCGTTTTGTCGTTGCCTGCCGTTACAACAACTTTGCCGTCTCCGGACAACACCGCCGCGTTGACGGCATCGCCATGAGCCGGCAGAGCGCGGACGCCGACAGGCGGCAGTTGCCAGGCTCGGACAAGACCGTCGTCTCCGGCAGTGTAGACTGCCGCATTGTTGGGATTGAAGGCAAGGGCATTGATCGGCGTTGGGCCGGCGCCAAACGCCGCTAGTGCTTTGCCGTCGGCGACGTTCCAGAACCGCAGGGTTTTGTCGCTGCCGGCGCCGGCCAGCCATTGTCCGTTGGCGCTCACCGCGGCGGTGGTAACCGGCCCGGCAGGACCAGTTAGCTTAAATAACTCTTTCCCATCGGCGGTATTCCAGGTCTGGATCACCCCGTCTTTGCCGGCGCCTACCAGGGTTTTGCCATCGGGACTAACGGCCAGGCCAAGTGCCGCGTCGCCCAAAGCAAACTCGCGGATCGGGCTGTTCGAAGGGAAATCCCAGAGCTTGACCGAGTTATCGGAGCTGCCCGACGCAATAGTCTTCCCGTCGGGGCTAATTGCCACTGAAAGGACAAGGTTTTGATGGCCTTGAGGTCCGCCGAGCGACTTGATTTCCTTTCCCGTTGCGGTTTCCCATATTTTGATCGTTTTATCGAAGCTGCCTGTGACGACGTACTTGCCGTCCGAGGAGAAGGCAACCGAGTAAATTGATTCGGCATGTCCCTTGAGAGTAGCCGCCAGGCCTTTGGGGCCCGTATCCGCGGCCGGGAGCGGCACCACTACCAGCCCGGCCAATAGAGTCGCCAAGCTCAGCATCAACGCAAGAGTCAAGGAGCGAGGCCGATTATGGGGTGCCTTCATGGAGTTCCTCGGTAGGAAAAGCGTCTAGGACAGTGAGCAAAATGGGCGGGATGGAGCAGAGATTGTATAACGCCGGCGGAAGAAGGGTAGTTTCTCACGGTCGTGACGGGATGTCAATTAGCCATGAAAATTCGGGAATTGCTCAATCTAATGAGATTGAGCCCTGAATCTTCTTGCATAGAGGCCGTCAAGCTATGACTATCTCAAATATTGAGATGACAACCAGGGAATCTGATCGAAGGGGAAACTCGATGCACCGAATACTGCTTTTGCCGGCCATGTTCTTGACGGTTGCCGCGGTCCCTGTGAGAGGCGCGGACGCTAAGGATCAAAAGGACAATACGCCTCCAGAAGGCTTTACGGCCCTATTCAATGGCAAAGACCTGACGAACTGGAAGGGACTCATAGAGCTGCCGCAGCGAACCAAATTGAGCCCTGAAGAACTGGCCAAAGCCCACAAAGAGGCGGATAAGAAGTTATTCCACTGGAAAGTAGAGGATGGCGTCATCCATTTTGACGGTAAAGGCGAGAACCTGCAGACGGCCAAGGATTACGGCAATTTCGAGCTTTATGTCGATTGGAAAATCAAGGAGCGCGGCGACAGCGGCATTTATCTTCGCGGCAATCCTCAAGTGCAAATTTGGGATTCCGACCATCTGGCCGACAACTTGAAAGACGATTGGCACACCGGATCAGGCGGACTTTGGAATAATCAACACCATCCCAAGAAACCGCTCCTGAAAGCGGACAAGCCGGTCGGCCAGTGGAACACTTTCCACATCATCATGAAAGGCGACAAAGTAACGGTCATTCTCAACGACAAGAAGGTTGTCGATAACACGCCGCTCGAAAACTTCTGGGAAAAGGGCAAGCCGCTGCCTTCCAAAGGGCCCATAGAACTGCAAAACCACGGCGATGAACTGTGGTTTAAGAACATCTACATCAAGGAACTGCCAGATTGATTGGCCTAAGCTTTCGCGAGCCCGGTCGATAGTCCAGGGTAGACCCTATGGACCAATGTTCGAGCTTTGAGGAGCAGAAGCCACTTTTTTGAATCTTTGGCTAACCCTGTGGGCCAAGTGACCCACCCTGTGTGCCACCAACATTGGCCCACAGGGTTTACAGTTTGTTAACCGCAGTTAACGGGACCCCATGGTCCTGTCTTACACGTTGTCCGATTCGCAGGTAAGTTATTCCCCCGAAGCCACGCGCCGCCGGCCGATTGAGTAGTACGTGAAGCCGGAATTGATCACGGTCTTCAGGTCGTAGAGATTGCGGCCGTCGAAGATCACCGGTTGCCGCAGCAGCCGGCGCATGAGCTCAAAATCCGGGTTGCGGAACTCTTGCCATTCCGTGACGATAGCCAGCCCATCGGCCCCTTCGAGCGCCCCATAAGGGCGATCGCAATAGGTCACTCGATCACCATAAATTGCCCGGACGTTGCCCATGGCTTCCGGATCGTGCACGCGCACCTTGGCGCCTTCTGCCAACAAGGCGTCGATAAGCGTCAAGGCCGGCGCTTCGCGAATGTCGTCGGTGCGGGGCTTGAAGGCAAGACCCCAAATCGCCAGGTTCTTTTCTTTCAGTTCCGGGCCGTAGTGCTTACGTATTTTGTCGATCAAAACGCCCTTCTGAACTTCATTAACCCGGTCCACGGCTTCCATCATTACCGAAGGCATGCTCAGCTTGCGGGCCATGGCTATCAAGGCGCGGACGTCCTTGGGAAAACACGATCCGCCGTAGCCCGCCCCGGGAAAGAGAAACTGGAAGCCGATGCGCCCGTCATGGCCGATGCCGCGGCGGACATCGTTGATGTCGGCGCCCATTCGCTCGCACAGGTTAGCCATCTCGTTAATGAAGCTGATCTTGGTGGAAAGCATGGCGTTGGCGACGTATTTGGTCATCTCCGCGCTTTCCGGAGACATCACCAGAAACGGCCGCTCCGTCCTTAGAAACGGCTGATAGAGCACATGCAGAGCCTCTCCGACTTCGGGATTGCGCACGCCCACGACGATGCGGTCGGGCTTCATGAAGTCCTCAACCGCGGCGCCTTCCTTGAGGAATTCCGGGTTGCTGGCGACTTCAAACGATTGCCGCGTGCGTCGAGCCATGCGGTCGGACAGGGCCTTATTGGTGCCAACGGGCACGGTGCTCTTAATTACCAGAACCTTGTGGGCCTTTAGCGTATCGGCAAGAGAATCGCCCACAGCCCAAAGGCTGGAAAGGTCGGCAGACCCGTCTTCGGACTGTGGTGTGCCCACGGCAATGAAGACGATTTGAGCCGGGTCGATCGCCTTGGCCAGCTCGGTGGTGAAGCGGAGGCGGCCTTCGCGCATGTTGCGCTTGACCAGCTCTTGCAGACCCGGTTCGTAGATAGGCAATCGGCCCGCTTCCAACATCTCAATCTTGCGGGCATCCTTGTCGATGCCAACAACATCATTGCCGCTTTCTGCCAAGCACGTGGCCTGAACCAGACCGACATACCCCGTGCCAATAACGCCTACTTTCACGAGCGGTTCTCCAGAAAATGCGGTTTGCCCGGGGCCAATTTTTTTGGGCTCAGGACCCGGAAATTAATAGGGAACGCCAATAGTCTAGCGTATCTTTCAGAGTTTGTTCCAGGGAGTAGGTTGGCCGCCAACCGGTTTCCTCGCGTAGCTTGGTGGCGTCGGCGTGCACCACGGCATTTTCCTGGGAGCGGACGAGATCTGATCGCTGCCGTATCTCGGCTTGCACGCCGGCCAGCTTAATGAGCAGACCGAGAATTTCGCGCATGGAAACGGTGTGTCCGATGCCAATGTTGTAAGCTTCCCCCGGCCTGCCCTTTTCCATAAGCGCCAAATAAGCGCGAACCATGTCTCGGACGTCGGTGACGTCGCGCCGCGGATCGAGATTGCCGGTCTCCAGCAAAGGCGGCCTTAATCCCAAGGAAATGGCCGCCACCTGTTTCGCAAAATGGGCCACTGCAAATTCCGCCGATTGCGCCGGACCAATGTGGTTGAACGGTCGAGCCCGCACAATGGGAAGTCCCTGGGCGTGAAAATACTGGTAGCTCACCAAGTCCGCCGCCGCCTTGCTGCTGCCATAGGGGCTCGTAGGCCGGAGAACACAGCGCTCGTCAAAGGCTTCGCCCGGACGTTCCGGGTCGCCATAGATCATCGCGCTGCCGACAAACAGAATCCGGGGCAGTTGGCCCCAGCTCAAGACAGCATCGTAAAGGGACCGGGTGGCGATCAAATTGCCAGTCCAGGCTGCTTCCGTCTCCTGGAACGAGCGCCCCACATGGGCATAGCCGGCCAGATGATATATCGATTCCGGGCGAACTTCCCGCAGAACCGATTCGACAGCGGGGCTATCGGCGACGTCGCAATTCAACAAGACGGCTTTACCAGCCAAATGCTTCCAGACTGCCGGCCAACGATTGTGGCGGCTCAAACCGAACAATTCCACGTCCGACCGGGACGACAATGCCTCGGCAAGGTGGCCTCCCGCAAATCCGGTGATTCCCGTTACCAGGATCCGCATCGTGATCCTTCCCCAACCACTAGCAAGGCTCGCTCGGCAGCTTCTTTCTATTTCGATATGGTATGGCCTCAAGAAGCAATGCCCAGGAAGGCAGAATCGCCCCCCTCCTGAGGCGGGTAGTGATTTCACCTCCTAAACCGACCTCCGCAAGCTAAGATTGGGTTGTTGTTGCCACCGGCCGGTCATAAACCCTATAATCGGCAAGACCATCGCTAACCCAGGCGATGACCCATTTTCATCAGAAGAGGATTCACTGTGAGTGCCGACCATTATCTATTTACCAGCGAATCGGTCAGCATGGGGCACCCCGACAAGGTCGCCGATCAAATTAGCGACGCCGTGCTCGACTTCTGCCTGAGCGCCGATCCGATGAGCCGGGTGGCTTGCGAAACGCTTGTTACGACCGACCTGGCGGTTGTTGCCGGGGAGATAACCACCAAGGCGGACCTCACTCCGGCTGTCGTCGATAGGCTGGTCCGGGAAACGGTCCGCGAGATCGGCTATGTCGATCCAGCCGCCGGGTTTGCGGCGGACACCTGCAAAGTGGAATGTCACCTGCACAAGCAATCGCCTCATATCGCGATGGGCGTCGATACGGGCGGCGCCGGGGACCAGGGCATGATGTTCGGCTTCGCCTGCGATGAAACCAGCGCGCTAATGCCGCTGCCGATTTATCTGGCGCACCGCCTCGTCGAAAACCACGCCCGCATGCGCCGTAGTGGGGAACTGAAATTCATTCGGCCCGATGCCAAGAGCCAAGTGACAGTCGCCTATGATTTGGACGGCACTCCTCAGCAAATCCATACCGTGGTCCTGTCCACGCAGCATGACCAGAGCGTGATCGTCAACCGCGGAGGCAGGGAGTTCTTCTCCGATGAAGCCCGCCGGCTGATTGTCGACAAATTAATCCGTCCTACCTTGCTGGCGGAGAGACCGAACTTAGTGCCGAAAGAGATCGACATCGTTCTCCCGGGGGGAACGCCGCGACCTTCTTCGGATGAGGTTTTGCACTGCCATATTAACCCGACTGGTTGCTTCCTCGAAGGCGGGCCCCACGGCGATTGCGGCCTGACCGGGCGGAAGATCATCGTGGACACCTATGGCGGCCGAGGCCGCCATGGCGGCGGCGCTTTTAGCGGCAAAGATCCGACCAAAGTCGACAGATCGGCCGCTTATATGTGCCGCTACATCGCCAAGAACATCGTGGCCGCCGGCCTGGCCGGCCAATGCGAAGTCCAACTTTCCTACGCTATCGGGTATCCCGATCCATTGAATATTTGGGTCTCCACCTTCGGCACCCTGTCAAATGGACTGACCGAAGATCAACTCACCGAATTAATACGCAAGCATTTCCGCTTGACGCCTAAGGGAATTATCGACTCCCTCAACCTCCGCCGGCCGATTTATCGAGAGACGGCCCGCAATGGCCATTTTGGCCGCGAATTGCCCAATTTCACCTGGGAGCAAACCGATAAAGCCGCGGCACTCAGAAAAGAAATCGGCCTTGCCGCAGTAGCCTAACGGACGGTGAACGATCTCACAATCAATGCCACACGGGCAAGGATGACAATATGTCCTGGCCCGTGTTGCGTTTGGCGGGCCAGGCGGCTTGCCAAGTACAGCCAAGGCTGCCTAATGCGGCGACTGCGTTTACTCCTTTTGGTCCTTACCGGCTTGGCCCTTATCGCGGGATGCGCCTATGCCGGAATCCGACTTTACTTCCGCTCCGATTTGGCGACCTTGCGGGTGGCCGCCCGCTTGAGCCAAGTGTATGGGGCGGCCGTCGAGCTTGATCATTTTGACGCTCGTTTGAATCAAACGGCGTTCCAAGGCGTCCGCTTCTTCCAGATAGGCGATTTGCCCGGCGACGCCCCGTGGTTGTCCATCAAAGAGGCTAGGACAGATCTTTCCTTCATGGACTTCGCCTTTGATCAGACCGATGTCAGCCACATCGAATTAACCAAGCCGGTTGTCACTTTGCATTTCGATAAAGAAGGCCGCCTGTTGACGCGGGTCCCTAAGCCTAAAGAAGAAGGGAGGGCTTGGCCCAGCCTTGCAATTCACCAAGGATTCTTCCGCTTGCAGCAAGAAGGCCACCCCGATTTCGTCGTCAACGGCATTGAGGCAGTCCTTGAGTTGCGGAAAGAAGGCCTTGTCCTGGAAGGAACTATTGAGGACCCATTTTGGGGCAGTTGGCAAGCCAAGGGCGACCTAAACATGGAAAGACTTAACGGGCAACTGCGCCTGGTTAATGAAGGCACGCATGTAACCCAGGAGAAGTTGGATGCCCTGCCCTTTGTGCCCGCCGCTACCTGGGAGGATGTCAAACTGGACGGGGAGACGCCGATAGACTTTACGTTCAGTTATGACTTACCGGCTGATAGGTTTGGTTACCTGGTGCTAGCTCGCCCGATTCGCACAAACGTGTTTGTATCGTCAATCGACTTGCATGCGGTGAATGCCGACGGTTGTGTCCGGATCGATAATGGCTCAGTCTATCTTGAAGATGTCCACGGAGAAACGGCTGATGGCCAAATTGCCACCAGCGCCGAAATGCGCTGTCGTCAGCAGCCTAAGGAAATGCATTTTAACATTGCCGTTAATCGCTTGGATCTTCGCAAGCTGCCCGCTTCCTGGCATCTACAGCGCCAATTAGCGGGCCGCCTCGATGGCACGGCGGACCTCCATGTCATCGTCCGGAATCACCAGCCGCGCACCTCTGGCCAGGGACAAGGCATTATCAAAGAGGCCCATCTAGCGGGATTCCCCGTTTTCGATCTAGGCGTTCTTCTTCAGGCCAACGGCGACACATTTGAATTTAAGCGGATCCCAAAAGCGATCAAACCATGAACGTCAACGGGCCGGGGCTTCGATCGCAGAATAAACCACGCTGCTACGTTTGCCGTATCGGCCGCCTCTCATATTTGCAACTTCATCGTTGACCCCAAACGTCTCCACGGCTCAAATAAAACGACATCGTGGCGCATCTCTTAGGGAGGGGCTTTCCCCCATGCCGGAAACGGGGCCGACCGACGCCGAGCTGGTAAAGCGCTTTCAGACCGGCGACGGGTCCGCTCTTGATTTGCTTTTTGAGCGCTACGAAACACCCTTGTTTCAATTCCTCGTCGGCATGCTCCGCGATCATCATCTGGCGGAAGACACCCTTCAGGAAACGTTCATTCGCGCTCTGGAGCGCCTCGACGGGGTGGATGCCGAGCATCTGCGCGGCTGGTTGTTTACCGTGGCTTATCACCAGGCCATGTTAGCCAAGCGAAAGCAAAAGCATCGCCCCGCGGCGATTTTTGAGCGCCACGATCGCGCCGATCCGGTTCTTCTGCCCGATGACCAGGCTATGGCCCGGGAAGACGCTGGCCGGCTAAGGAAGCTGTTGGAATCGCTTCCCACGGGTCAGCGCGAGGTGATCCAGCAGCGCATTTACGAAGGAAAACGATTCCGCGAAATCGCGGCTCATTTGCAATGCCCGCTCAATACGGCTTTGGCCCGCATGCACGAAGGGATCAAGCGGCTACGCATTCTGTGGGAGCACGATCATGTCTAATTCGCAGCGCGATGAATCTGCTCGCGGCCAACGGGCCTGGCAATCCCTGCTTTATGCCGGCGGCGAACTGAACCCGGCGGAAGAAGCGGCCTTCGAGCAACGCCTCGCCGGCGATCAAGCCTTGCGCGAGGCTCTTTGTCAAGCAACTCAGATGTTGGGCGCGCTAGGGTCGCGGGCGCCAGACCGTCCCAATGTAGCTTACCGGCAGGCTGTCCGAGCCCGCCTGCACCTGCCGACGACTTTTTGGCAGAAGCTCAAGACTCCGCAATCCTATCCAGGGCATCCCTTTCTGTGGGGATTCGCCGGTGCAGCGGCGGCGGTGCTGTTCATGGTCGGATTGGGCAGACTGTCCGAAACGTCTTCGATGCATACCTCCTCACAGGCCCGATCAAGCGCCCTTCAATCTGGTGCAACGCCTCTAGCCAACGGTGAATCGCAATATGCCTCCTTGGCGCAGACGGCCGACATCTGGGCTGCCATGCATCCGAGCGACCACCTTTCGAAGGCCCATGACGAGGAAACGCGGCGACGTGTTCGGGGCCTGGATAGGCCGCGCTTGGGCAAGTCCGACGTGCGGCGCCCAAGCACGGATTCGCCCTACAAGCCCTTATAAGACAACCGGTATGTCAGCTTTCCAGCCTGACAGGCTTGGAGCTCTCATTAGAGGTCTGTTCGGATCAGACTGGAAAACCTGACCTACATGAAGCAGTAATAGAGGGACTGGTATGAAGGCGACCAAAGCGCGCGGCGTGTGTCTGAATATTCTTGGAGCCAGCCTGTTTGCCCTGGCTTCTGTCTTTGGTTCGGCTTCGTGTGCCAGCGCTCCTGAACCTGAACCGCGCGCCTTGCCGCGCTTCACCGAGGAACGGGAAGCCGCCGCTTTATTCTTCGTCAAAAAGCAATTGCCGGATTTGCTCCCTTTGCTTGAGCAACTCAAGAAAAACAGCCAGCCCCAATACCGAACCGAAATTCGCGAGATTTTTCAAGCCACCGAATGGCTGGCCGATCTTCAAGACGACCCGCGCCGCCACGAACTCGAATTGAAGATTTGGAAAACGGAAAACAAGGCCTTTACCGTGGCCGCGAAGCTTTCCACACCGGCTGAAGAGGAACGCAAGAAGATTGAACTCGAATTGCAGAACCTCGCCAAGGAACTAGTCGATCTGGACGTCCAAGTTCTTGAGTTGAAATCCGAGCAGCTCGACAAGGAACTAGGCGAAGTCAAAGACGAACTCGCCAAGGCCAAAGAAAACAACGAGAAACAAATCAAGGAACGGTACGACATGCTGCTGGATAAGGCGAAGAAGCGGAGGAAATAGTAAAAAGGGACAAAGCATATCAACGGCCATGGCCCATTGATCTTCACCCACATGGCAAACCTCGGCATTCCGGGCTCGACAGCACTTAACGGATATGTTAATATCACTCAATGAACTGGGAAATCAGCTATTTCAGCGAGGATTTGGAGCGGGCGATTCTCGGGTTTCCTGTTGGCATTCAAGTCCGGTTCCTTCATCTAACGGAGCGTATGGTGGCCTTTGGGCGGATCTTGGAATGCCCCATACACGCTCACTGGGTCAGGGTTTATTTGAATTGCGTATGAAAAGCAACGAAGGGATCGGTCGCGTCATGTTTTGTCTTCGTCCGGGCCGCGAAATCAGATGCTTCATGCCTTTATCAAGAAATCCAACAAGACGCCCCCGAAGGAAATGAAGATTGCCCGGGCCAGGCTGAAAGAGGTGAAAGGTGAAGCTGACGCATGATCAATTGGTTAAGAAAATGCTGAAGAAACCCGCCGTTAAAGCGGAATACGAGGGTTTGACCGAGGAGTTCACGTTCTTGGACGAACTCCTGCTTGCTCGGCGGCGAGCGGGGCTTACGCAAGCCGAAGTAGCCAAGCGTATGGGTACCATGGCGCCAGCCATTGCGCGCTTAGAAGCTGGAGGTGGAAATAAGGGCCATTCTCCCTCCATTGCAACCTTGCGCAAATACGCCGAAGCGGTGGGCTGTTCCTTGGAAATCAAGTTACGTCCCGCGCCGAAATCGCGGGCAACCAGGCGCTGAAACCGGCGGTCGCCCAAGCAGCGACTTTTCAAGAAAAGTGGTGTGTAATGCTCTCGGGCTATTCTCCTTTGTCGAAGGCTTGGTGTAATCGAGCCAAGCTATTCTTGCCATCCAAGATTCCAATCGTCGCGACGTGGATCGCCGTCACCGCCATATGTTTAGGTTCTGACGAAAACCGGTCAGACTCTCAAGCCACGGATGTATCGAGGATACTTGAGTTGGGTGGGAAGGTTACTAGAGATAACGCTCGCGAAGGAAAGCCCGTCGTAGAAATCGACCTTCATGGGTCAGACATTGACAACGATGCCCTGAAAGATGTGATTGTCTTCAAAGACCTGCAATGTCTAAATCTTCAGGGCACCGCTATTTCAGACACTGGACTCGGGTCTCTTGTAAAGCTCACTAAGCTCACTAGGCTGGGTTTAGGCAATTGCAACATCACTGATAAGGGACTCAAGAGCCTGAAGCAATTAGAATCTCTTGAAGATCTGGAGCTTGGAAACACAAAAATAAACGGTAAGGGTCTCAAGGAATTGAAAGGATTGAAAAAGTTAACCTCAATGTCATTGGTCGGAATAAAACCAAAAAGAGGGTCTTTCGAAGGGATTTCAAAGCTGAGTAACTTGGAGTTCCTAGATTTACATTCGGCCCAAATTAGTGACCGAGACTTGGTCTCGTTAAAAGATTTAAGCAGGCTTCAAAAGCTGTTCCTTACTAATACAAAAGTAAGCGCGGAAGCAGTCAGGAAACTAAGAAATCAACTACCAAAGACGAAGATAGTCGCGGACATAAAGCAAAACAGCCCTTAAGCGCGAAGGTGATGGCCTGGCCCAGCCGGCTCCTGGGCAAGAACCCCGACTCTCGGTTCCAGCCAGGGACAATGGGCTCTCAAGAGGCAACTGTCTGATAATCTTAAAGATCCCAATAATTCTCGACTCATCTGCGGAGAAAAGATTCAAAACTCTTATCAGAACTTGCTATAACGTCTATAATCCAGGTGACATGCCGTCGATCCTGTCCCCGGCCTTCGCCTGATTCAAAAACAACCAATAAAGAATCGTCTTCATCTCAAAAGGCTTCAGCCCGGGCCTCAGCGATAGAATGCGTGCCGCGATGCCCGCCAAATGCGGAACGGCCCAACTTGTGGCTGGTTCGCCGGCGAACGGGCCGAAGTAGCCGCGGCCGTGGGCTTGGAACTCGATGTGCTCTCGCAATTCATACGCGAACTGCAAAGGATCGCTGAAGAGCCGCTTATCCACCGAGACCAAGGGCGGAGCGAAGGCCGCCGGGTAGCTAATCGTTAGCGGGTGATCGTTGTGGGCGGCGGCAAAGACGAGCACGTCTTTGTAATAGGCCTCTTCGATGGCTCGCTGGAGTTGTTGCTTCCGCAAGACCTGATGGAGCCTGGGCTCTGGGACGCCCAAAGACAGGTTGATGATTTTGCAGTGCCAAACATCCATCGCCCAGTGTAGCGCGTTTAGGACCGTATCGACTTCGCAACTGCCGCTGGGCCCAAAGACATCGGCGGAGAACAACTGGATCCTGGGGGCCATTGCCAAGAGGATGTCGGCCACCGTCGTGCCGTGGGGCGTGCTTTGGCGTCCTTCATAAGGATGAGGTTCGGGACGGTTGGTAGTGAAAATGCCGCCTACGATGGGTTCAAGGCGCTGGCCCCGCTCCCGGCAGCGGGCTTCCAGGACCTTGCGCTCGATGCCGCTGTCCATGACGCACACGGCCACGCCGCGCCCATCAGCCAGGGGATGGTGCAGGAGGCGGTCGGGCGTTGCTAGGGCGATTATGTCATCGAGGCCGAAGCCGGAAGGCTTTTCCGGATTGAGACCGCTTGGCGGAAGGGACATCGGTGCGTCTCCGTGTCAGCGGGTTTGGTTTTCGCCGCTGCCGGTGACGTGGTCGAGCAGATCGCGCACGCTTTCCACCAGGCGAATGCAATGTTTAACGCCGGCCGGCCCGTGGCGCAAAGCGAGGACGCGAATCGCTTCGGCCAGTTCGAGGGTGTCTTCGCTGGATTGGCCGCGAACGCCGTGGGCTGACAGGCTCTCACGCAGTTGCTCGAGCACGCGGTCCGGCGCCGGCGCCTCTAGCCGCTGCTCTTCTGAGCTCTTCATGGAGGTCGCGAGCAAGTCGCCCGCGCTCAGAGCAGCGGCCACGGCCTCTAGCAGCATCTGGTGCATTTGCCGTTCCGCCAGGTCTTGGCGCAGCATGGCCGTGCCCAGTTCCGCGGCAATACCGACCAGCCGCCGGTCGGCGTCTGTGAAGCCCGACGGTAAGATTTCTCCCGCCGGTCCTTGTTTGTCAAACAACTCCAGCACGACATTGACCCCGTGGCCGACGGCCAACGGCGCCGCCAGCAAAGAGGAATGGGCTTTTTCGAAGGGCTGCAATTCCACGTTGCCGGCTTGCGTTGCCTCCTGCAAATGGTTGATCGTATAGGGCTCTTGCAGGCTGACGACCGTGCCGGCCAGTGAGCGGGAGAAAGGGACCCACGTTCCGGAAAGAGCGATCCCCCGCGCGTCATAAACGCGGCAGATTTCCTGCGGCTCACGGTCGTTTTCATAACTGCGCACCAGCAAGGCGCCGTCTTTCGCTCCCGTTGTCTCCAATAAGAAACGAAACAGGCTGGCGACTGCCTCGGGCAAAGGCACCGGATCATTGAGCGCGCTGGCCGATCGGACAAGCGGAAGAATCTTCTCGACCGCCTCGCGGAACGCTACTAGGCTTTGGTGCAGGCGCCGTTCGCGTTTGGCGGGGCGGATGCGGTCCAGTTGGCGGATGACGGCCCTGAGAAAGGATTCACGGTCAAGATCGTGATTCTTATCGAGGTAATCGCGCACCCCCATGCGCATGGCGTGCAGCGGCGTCGCCTGGTGGGCAAAACCGGTTATGAGGATAGCCACGACGTCCGGATGGAAGACCGACAAGTCCTCTAAGAGACGAAGACCGTCATTGCCCGCGCCCAAGTTCCAGTCCAGAATGGCCAGATCGATGGGATTGCGGTTCGCCTCAATCAACGCGGACTCGGCATCGGCGGCGGCCAGGATACGGCAAGGAAGGCGGGCGCTTTCGAGCCATTCGCGGAAGGTTTTGCGAACAGGGTCTTCATCCTCCACGAGAAGGATCGTATCCAACTCCTCAGGTTGCGGCGGCATGATTTGTTTCCGAAGGCGTCACTCTTCCTGCATCCCTTATAGCAGGCGATTGGCCAGGTCGCCAGCGCGGGCGGGGCGACCTTCTCTCCTTCATGGCTAAGAGGCCGCCTAATAAACGGCTGCGCCTGGGGGGATGCGATAATCCATCCAACGCTAAAATGATTACGCTGACGAGCAATCCCGAGCTTTGGTTTCATAACACGCCCAAGCGTCCTCGGTTTCGTAACATTCGTCAACATGTTTGCTGGCAAGGGTTTAGGGAAAACGAGGTGGCTGTGTGTTATGAATGTTATGAAATGAAATGATTCGGTTGTGGCAACTGGCGCCCAATCGAAACCCCCTGATAGCGTTCTTTAGCTGCTTCACCCCTTTGCTTTTGGCAACCTTGGTTGATAAACACACCAAATGACTGCACGCGCGTTGTTTCTCCTCAGTCCGTATCGCATGCCCGGGCAAAACACGGTTTCGCTCGCCAACGACGACGCGGCAGCGTTTCTGAATGGTTATATGGCCCTTTGGCACCCGGCCGCTCTCTGGGGAGCGACGGCGCCTCCTATTATTGGCTCCCCGTACGATTACGAGCAGCCTCAGCCCGGTCACCTTTACGCCTTGCCGGAATCCCCGCCACTGATTTTGCCGGACGATTGGGAACAGCGTGTCGCCGGCGCCGGCGCCGGCTTCTTTAAGGCGTCCGCCGATCGCGCTGATACCCTGGAAAATCTGACGCAAGGTTTATCGCTTTTTAAGGAGTCCTCCCCCGAACAATCCGCCCTGTTGCCATTGGAGCAAAGCAAAATCGCGCCCTTTCTGGGCCTCGGGTTTGGTTACTTGATTATGGACACGCTGTTCGAGGCCATGCAGCACGAAAAGCTGCTCAACTCAACGGAGTTTTGGGCAGAAATTCAGCAGGCAGTCGCCGCTCTGGCGGATGCCGACCCGGACGCTTTTCGCAAGCCGCTGCAAGCCGCGGCGGATCGTTTGCTGGCCGCGCGCGAGGTTCTTTATCCGGTTACCCTCCATCTCCTTGACCTCTATCTGGCCGACGTAGATCGACTGGATTCCCTTTGTCCTGAAGTAAATCAGCCTGTCAATGTGATTGCCTCGGGGTCGCTCGTTGAGAAATTAGCCGCGGCGGATGCTGATCGAGTGGTTCGGCTGCGGCAAAAGGTTTCGGACCAAGACATTGAGGTCTGTGGCGGCCCTTACCTGGAGCGCGAAGACGCCTTGCTGCCGGTCGAATCACAAGTGTGGAATCTGGTAAAAGGCCAAGAAACTTATAGACAGCTTCTCGGCGCTGAAGTCAAAGTCTTCGCCCGACGGCGCTTTGCCGGCCATCCTCACCTCCCCATGCTGCTTCAGTTCGCGGGCATCCAGAAAGCTGTGCTATTGGCCTTTGACGATGCCGTACTGCCGACGCATCGTGCCACCGTTATCAATTGGCCCTCGCCCGACGGCAAGCAAGTCGAAGCCTTCACCCGAAAGCCACATGAGGGCGACAACCCCCAGACTTACTTTCACCTGGCGCACTACCTTCACCAGACCATTATGCAAGACCACGCCGCCACGCTGGCGCTGTTGCATAATCAGACGGCCGCGCCGGCTTTTTACCACGACTGGCTGGAACTGAGCCGCTTCGCACCAGTCTTGGGCAAGTGGACAACGCTCTCGAAGTACTTCAGCGAAGTGCTGGCCGGCGAATACGCTTCCGCGGCTTCCGGAGACGAGTTCCACAGTGATTATTTGACTGAACGCACCACCGCCAAAGATGCCGCGCCAGTCAGCGCCTTTGCGAATCAAATACGCCGGCGACGCCAAATCGACACCGCCTGGACGCTTGCCGCGCTCCATCGCAGCCTGGGCCCCCACGCGATCGAATCAGATGAGGCGGTTCCGCTGGAAGATCGTCTGGCCGCTCTAGAAGACAAGACGGAAGCTGCCTCCGGGAACGTTCTTGGTCAGAGTGCGGATCCATCAGACCTTGCCAACATTGACGCCGCTCTCAAAGACATCCACCAGGAAACTACAAACCGCTTAGGCCAACGGCTCTTGGCAAAGGCACTTGAAGGAGGACCGGGGTATCTCGTTTTGAATCCTTGCAGCTTCACGCGCCGCGTGGCACTCGAAATGTCGGAGATCACCAGCCCCCTGCCGATATCTGGACCCATTAAGGCTTGCCAAATTGACAACGGCATGGCGCGGCTGGTGATCGAGGTTCCGCCGCTGGGGTTTGCTTGGTTTCCGCAATCCGGACCGCCCGGTACGCCCGCCCAATCGATCCGCATGCGTCTGGCTGACCAAAACATTGTCCGCAACGAATTCTTCGAAGCTGAGATAGATCCGGTCACGGGCGGCTTGCGCGGCATCCGCGATCACCGGACGCGCGTTAACCGGGTCGCCCAGCAACTGGTCTTCCAGCCCGGCAGCACGATGCGGGCCAAGGAAACGCGGGTCCTATCGCGCGGCCCGGCTCTGGGCGAAGTCGTCAGTGAAGGGACCATTGTGGACGAGCATGAACAAGTGTTGGCAACGTTTCGACAGCGCTTTCGCGCTTGGCTCGGCCGGCCGCTCTTGGAAATGCACATCGAGATCCGGCCGACGCAGGCGCCCGTAGGCTATCCCTGGCATGCCTATTACGGCGCCCGCTTCGCCTGGCGCGACGAAAAAGCCATCCTGGTTCGCGGCCTCAACGGACTTCCCAATGCCACGACGCACACCCGGCCCATGACGCCGGATTACCTCGAACTGCGGTCGGGGAAACAATCGACGGTCCTTTTTCCGGGTGGGTTGCCCTTCCATCAAAGGCATGGCTCCCGCATGCTTGACGTGATCTTGATCACCGAAGGCGAATCGGCTTCCTCGTTCGATCTGGCTCTCGCCTTGGACCGGGACCAGCCAAGCCAAACCGCACTAGGCCTGGCGACATCCGTGCCTTTCCTTGCCACGCCGAGCGGACCGCCTCACGTTGGCACAACCGGCTGGCTTTTCCATCTTGATGTTCCTAACGTTTTGGTCTTTAACCTTCGTCCCACCGCCGAGAAGGCCGACGCCATCATGGTCCGCTTTCTCGAATGCGCCAATCACTCCGTCCAGGTCGAGTTGCGGTGTGTCCGTGATCCGCAGCGAGCGCATTTCACGGATGCCCGGGGCAATACGCTCCGCGATTGCACCGTGCAGGGCGATGCGGTGTTGTTTGAAGTGCTGCCCGGCGACTTGAGCCAGTTGCGAGTCGACTTTTCTTCGCCGGTTTAAGCGCCGGCAACTTGAGGCATTTTGGCCAATTTTCTTGGCTGGCCACAACAACGCGCGATTTGCATCAATCCTGCGGCCTTGCGGGCTTAGTGGAATTCTGCAAAGCAAAACGCTGCGGGCGCCGGGCAAACCATTGGCCCTTCGTTTTTCTCAAGACTTCCGACCCAGTTATGGGGAATGCTTAGGTTGGCCGCTTCTCCGTGTGGACAGGCGGTCCACCCCTTCCGCGTCATGAGTATGGAGAAAATCATGAAGACGGTTTTATGGGCTGGAATGCTGGCCCTGGCCGGCCTGGGTCTGGCCTCGGATGCTCGGGCCGGCGGCTGTGGTCACGGAGGAATCGGAGGCCACTGCGGCCACCTGGATCACTGTCGCTTTTTTCGAGGACTGCACTATAACCTGAGGCCCGAGTGCGCCCTTTTGCAGTTAGGACCCTGGTACTCCTATTATCCGCACGACGCCTATTTCCAAGTGCCGGCGCCGACGGCTTACCCTTATTGGCCGGCGCCCCAAACGATGAATGCCGCTCAATTGGGCGCCTCGACCGGTCCGTACGCGCAAACGATGCCTAATCCCTACGGCGTCTATCAGCCCGTGGGCTACTATCAACAAGGGCCGAGCTACTGGTATGGCCATTAATGTCCGGAACAGAGATGGCCTGCCAAGGGGGTGAAAGGACCGGGCATTCGCTCGGTCCTTCCTCTTTGATGGGATAAGGCCAAAAGGAATTGCCCCTATGGCGCCATACCCAGGCTAATGCGTGGCGAAGACCGAAACCCGGCTCCTGCCTTGGCAGCAAAGCGCTTGCCCTGCCAACTATCTCGGCGAATCAATTCTTCCTGAATTAAGCGCAGCAGAGCCGGCTTGTCCAAACACCACGCCGGCGCCACCAAGTAATCCGGCGGCGCGTCGCCACTGAGCCGATGAAGAACCATTTGCGGCGGCAGGCGTTCGATGAAATCGCAAACGGTATGAACGTATTCGGCTAACTCAAAGAGGCGTACCTCGCCGGCTTTGTACATTTCTTCCAAAGGCGTATCGTGCACCACATGCAAATTGTGGATCTTTACCCCTTGAACCGGCAAGGCCGCTAACACGTCAGCCGTGGCCATCATGTCTTCGTGCGACTCTCCCGGGAGCCCTAGGATCACGTGAGCGCATAAATCAAGCCCGCGTCCCTGGCAGCGCTCGACGGCGTCTGCGAAGGCGTCAAAATGATGCCCACGATTCATCCAGTCCAGCGAGCGATCGTGAATGGTTTGCAACCCCAGCTCCAAGCAAACATACCGACCGCGGGCGTAATCTTGGACCAAGTCGAGGACCGCTTCCGGCACACTGTCCGGCCGGGTGCCGATAGCCAACCCGACGACCAGAGGATGATCGAGAGCCTCATCGTAAAGGCGTTTCAGTTTTTCGACGGAGGCGTAGGTGTTGGTCGCGGCTTGGAAATAAGCGATGAATTGGTCCGCCTGATAGCGCTTTTGAAGGATTTCGATTCCCCTTACGACCTGGTCTCGGATCGGAATCCGTGGCTGGCGGCGATTGGGGCTAAAACTGCGATTGTCACAATAAACGCATCCTCCGACCGCCACCGCCCCATCGACGTTGGGGCAGGTGAAGCCGCCGTCTACCGTAACGCGATAGACGCGGCGTCCAAAGCGCTCGCGCAGAAAGCGGCTAAAGGGATAATAGCGACGCTCGTGCGTGAAACCCGAAGGCGGGCTGACCGAATGCGACATGCCGTTGACCTGGTGGCTGGAAGAAACGATGGTTTTGGACCTTTTTATCAACGTCTCATGATTTATAATTAAGAAGTTTGACCGGCCTTTGCACTAGCTAAAGGAGCGGTCCGGCAATTATCTTCATTGTCACGCATTTTTTTGAGGTTTCTTCACGGAGCCTTTCATGAGTTTCAAACCCCATGGGGAATTGACACCGGTAGGCGGGGGCGATTCCATTCCACTGGTGCGGGAAGTTTTGACTATGGGCCGGCGGGAATCGTGCGATATCCCCATCCGCTATCCTAACGTCTCGGGCGTTCATGCCGAGCTGATTTTCCGCGAGGGCTATTGGCGCATTCGAGACCTTAACAGCACTAATGGGGTCAAGGTCAACAAACTGCGCGTTACCGAAAAGCTCTTGCACCCCGGCGATGAAATCTCCATCTCCAAACGCCGGTTCACCATTCAATACGAACTGCCTGCGGTAAAACGCGCCCTGGAAGAGATGGAAGAGGATATCCTGAGCCAGTCGCTCCTGGAGAAGGCGGGGCTCGAGAAACCGCGCCGCCGCCGTGATGGATCCAGGCAAGGCTTTGACGCCGGCGGATTCCTCTTGGACGATGACGATGATTAATTGCCGCGTTTGCCTGGATGCCCGAAAGTAAGCTGTCAAACCACCTAAGTGATTGTTGAAAGTCGAGCCTCCGAGCTTACCCGGGCACGACTATAGGAAAACTCGAGTTCAAATTTTCTTCACAAAAATAAGATCAAAGCCGACTGCGAAAATAGCCGTATCGATGATGAGATGGCTGAGCCAGGGCGCATAAATTGAACCCGTGCGCTCATAAAGCCAGGCCCAGACGGCGCCTCCGATGGCGATGCAAAGGCTTAGGGGCATCACAACCATCAAGAACTTTCCGGAAAAGAAAGGAAAAAGCAAAACGACATGATAGGCCATGAACGCCACGCTGCTGAGGAGATTGGCCCCCCAGGTCGGCATGTGGTCCCGCAGCTTTCCGTAAACAAACCAGCGCCAGTAATATTCTTCAAGCAGAGAATGTATTACGACTAGAAAGGCCGTGAAGGCAAGGAAGCGTGCCGGCGTATCGGCCCCGAACGATGCTGTCTTTTCGGTTATGGCCTCCGACGCGCCCCGAAAGAGCGGGCGGTCTCGAAAAACAAATGCGTACAGGGCCAGACCGGCAAAGGAAACCGCCAAGCCAAAGCCGATTCCTAGGGCCAATCCTCGCCCTGACGGTTTCCCAGGCCAAACTCTACGGCGCTCGATGCCCCAGACCCAAAGAAGTGGAAAGCCGAATTGCACGGCTTTGCCTAGTCCATAAGCTGCCTGCACACGCGGATTAGATTCGGTGGCAGCGGGGGCTGGGGATTCTTTAGCGAAGGCCATGAAATAGGCCCAGGCTGATACGGTGGGAAAAAGGATCGCGAACGCCAGGGCTGCGAGATCTCCCTTTTTCAAGGCAAACTCTCCAGCACCCGCCGCACCAAGATGCGCAGTTTTTGCTCTGCCGTATTAGCCGTGGCGATAATATCGGCTAGCGAGACCGGCTCCAATGCGTCCGGCAGACATATGTCGGTAACTACGGAAAGACCCAGGATGCGCAATCGACTATGAACGCCGACGATCACTTCCGGCACTGTGGACATGCCCACAACATCGGCGCCGATTCCTCGCAGGAACCGATACTCGGCTCGGGTCTCCAGGTTCGGCCCCGGCACGGACACGAATACGCCCTTATGGCAAACAATCTTTTCCTCCAAGGCTACCTGGAGCGCCCGCCCAATGAGTTCCCGGTCATACGGAAAACACATATCGGGAAAGCGCTCGCCAAGCCGGTCGTCATTAGGCCCGATGAGCGGGTTGTCGCCCATGAGGTTAATGTGGTCCTCGATCACCATTAGATCGCCTTTGCCGTACTGCGGGTTCATGCCGCCGCACGCATTGCTCACAATCAGGATGTCGCAACCCAGCGCCTTCATGACGCGGACGGGAAAAGTGATCTGCTGAAGGGAATAGCCTTCGTAGAAATGAAAGCGGCCTTCCATGGCGACAACCGTCTGACCGCCCAGCCGGCCGCACACCAGTTGGCCCGCATGCGAGACGACGGTGGCCTTGGGAAAATGCGGGAGTTCCTCATAGGCAATGGCAACATCCTTTTGAATATCCTGGGCTAATGCGCCTAGCCCGGTGCCCAGAATGATGCCGATTCGCGGCTTGCTTTTCCAGTGGGATTGCACAACCTGTTTGGCTTCTTGGATCTGGTCGTAAAGTTGCATGGTGGTTCGTTGTTCGTGGTTCGTTGTTCGTGGCAACCAAGCAATATACAGTGATAGCAGGGCAATGACAGCAACAGAACCAAAAAGACCGATGTCGGTTAGCAACGAACAACGAACAACGAACAACGAACCAAGAACAAATTCAAATGGCCGCCAACTTAACGCCGCAATACCTAGAAGCCGAAGCCGAGTACAAAAAAGCTCAAACCGCCGAGGATCGGCTGGAATGCTTGCGCAAAATGTATGCCCTAGTGCCCAAGCACAAGGCCAGCGAGAAATTGCAAGCCGAGCTCAAGACGAAAATCAGCGAAGCGCGCGAGGAAGTTGAGCACGAGAAAAAACATCCGAAAAAGGCCGGCGTCAGCTACAAAGTGCCCAAGCAGGGCGCCGGGCAATGCGTAATCGTTGGGGCGCCCAATGCGGGGAAAAGCCGGCTCTTAACAAAGCTCACCCGGGCGACCCCCGAAGTTGCGCCTTACCCGTTCACCACTCGAGAGCCGCATGCCGGCATGATGGACTGGGAAGATGTGCGCGTGCAGTTGGTTGACCTCCCTCCAATCACGACCGATTTCATGGAGGGTTACGTTTCCAGCATAGTCCGCACGGCGGATCGCGCCCTGCTCATGGTCGATCTGGCCGATGACGATTGTCCGTTCGCCACCGAAGCGGTCATTGAAAAGCTGGCTCAAACCAAGACCCATTTGGTGGGCCAAGCCCCTTCGGAAGTCGCCGACCCGGCCCATCACTCCACCCCGACGTTGCTCGTCGCCAACAAAATTGACGTGGAAGGAGCGCCCGATCGACTGGAAATAGTAAAGGAGTTATTGGCGGCGAAATTCCCCGTTCATGTCATCGCCGCCGAGACCGGGGTGGGATTGGAAGAGCTGCGGACGGCGATTTACCGGTTTCTCAAGGTCATCCGCGTCTACACCAAGAAGCCGGGCAAACCAGCCGACATGGAATCGCCCTTCACGTGCCCCGAAGGAAGCACGTTGGTTGAATTAGCGGCGATCGTCCATCGCGATTTCGCCGACAACCTCAAATCCGCCCGCATCTGGGGCACCGGGGTCTTCGAAGGCCAAAGCGTGCCGCGGGATCATGTCTTGAACGATAAGGACATTGTCGAATTGCATGTATGAACCCTGAGCCACGCGCATCGACTTGGAACTCTTCCGAAAGCCACATGTCGGACTTTGGAGGTAGTGGAAAACAGCGCGTTGGCGCCATGCTTTCGCGGCCCTTCAACGGCACTGTCCTTCACTGAAAGCAGGCGGGGCCACGAAAGCATGCCTACCCCGCAGAGCTTATTACCCATCTAGCCACGGAAACGGGTCCATCGGCAACGGCACATCAGGGAACGCCTCATAAAACCGAGCATTTAACCAATGGTCCTACTTTAGCGTTTGAAGCTCTCCTCGCCTAAGCCAACATTGAGTTTCAAATTGGCAAAGCTATACGACTCCACCAGGTCTCCTTCGCTCCCTCTGGTCCGGGGCCTATCGTAACACTCGCAACGGATTGGCAAGTGCGTCTGCTTATCGAAGTAGACGAGACAGCGATAATATTCTCCGGTCCCCGGCCGGGCATCCGGGCGCATCGTCTCAACACAGGTGCATTTCTTCTTGTCGTATTCGTAATCGGCCAAGCTCATCTTCACGGACGCGCTCTTGCTGTCGGCCGTGTAGGCTTTGGCGAAGCGCTCAACCATGTTGCCAATGCCGGCGTCGGTGATTAAATGCCGGCTGTGCTCCATGACGCGGGGATCGTCGACGGCAATAGTTTGCCAGCCGAAGATGCCCACCACGCCTTTGGGATTGACGCGCATCATGCCTTTGTTGCGGCCGGCCACATAAGCCGCCTCCTGGCCGACCAGGTCGCGTGGCGCTTGCCAGCTCAGGCTGACACTAAATGGCTCCTTGCGAATTTTCATGGCGATGACATTTTCCGGCTGAAGCTTGCCATTTATTTGTTCGCGCTTGATTAATGTGCACGTGTAGTCTTTGACATTCTTGTAGGAGGCGCGGGCATCGTCTATCAGCCGCAATGGGCCATCCCAGGTTGGATTCTTTTCCTTGCCCGAAGACGCGGAGCCGGCCGGGGACCGGGGCGGATTCTCTGGAGGATTGGCGCCGGCCATCAAGGCAATACCCAAAAGCGAGGCAAGGCCGCCGCACCATAAGCGCTGCTGATTTTTGCGCCGAAAGCGACGATTGGTCTGTAGAGCGCGCGGACAGTGAGTACTCATGTCTCCTCCGAAATAACACGGGTCCTGACGAATTACCGGCGCGGCATGTTCCACTTGGGACAACAGGGCGCGCGGCCCCACCGGGAAGGGCGGACCTTCCTTTGGCAACCCGTGTGCCGGTGCACTGGGCTTAGGCGACGAAATGGGGACAAGCTCTTGTCCGGCCACCATTTAAAAAAAGTTATCGAGCGTGGATTCCTTAGCGCCTGGACAAAGACTTGTACAATCTACACGGGTCGATTGGTAAGAAATGCGAAGCGCCTCGGCTCGGCAAGTTGGGAGAACTTGGGATGTCCAACCCAATTCATATCCATGACATCGTTTCTCTGCCTTTTGATGAAAACACCTACGTCGTTTGGCAACCCGATCGGCGGGACGCCGCGGTCATCGATCCAGGACTTGATCCGGATGCCATCCTCGGTTTCTTGCGCAAACGACGCCTCACCGTAGGTGCTATCCTCAATACGCACGGCCATGCGGACCACATTGGCGGTAACGCGGCCCTGAAGGAAGCATTCCCCGACGCGCCGCTTATTATCGGGGCCAATGAAGTTGGACTGCTGACAGATGCGAATGCGAATCTAAGCGCACCCTTTGGCATGCCGATAACCAGCCCGCCGGCCGACGACACCGTGCGTGAAGGGGATATTCTTGAAGTTGCCGGGATCCCCTTTGAAGTGCTGGACGTTCCCGGACATTCGCCGGGCCATGTGGTTTATCTCTACCGCGGCGACCCGTGCGTTCTGTTTGGCGGGGATGTGCTTTTCCAGGGCAGTATTGGCCGTACGGATTTCCCCGGATCCGATGCCAGACTTTTCTTGGAAGGAATTCGGACGAAGATCCTTATTCTACCTGAGGACACGCTGGTTTATTCCGGGCATGGACCGCGAACGACGGTTGGCGAGGAGAAGCGGACTAATCCGTTCGTGGGGCAGGGATGAAGACTTAAATCATTCACCAAGGCGCGACCTGGAAAAGTCACTTAGGAGGTCGCTCCTTTGCGAGACGCTAAAAGCATCCTCTCCAGGTCTTGCTCTCCCGCTTTGCGCCAGGTTTCTTCCGTGCCGATGGGCAGCCAGTATTTGGCCTGCACGACCCGGAACCGTTCCTTTGCCGCGAGAGACGATACATAATCGGTGATTTCATACTCGCCGCGCGGCGACAGCTTGAGTTCGATGTCGAAAACATAGCGCGGAAATAGATACGCTCCCGTATTGGCTAAGCGTTTGCCATCCAGATCGGGCTTTTCAACCAGCTTCTCCAGCGATCCATCCGATTTGAGAAAGGCAATTCCGTAACAACGCGGATCGGTTACCTCATGGACTAGTAAACCGGGGCCGCCTGCCGCCAAGGCGGCTAGGTCTTCTGCTCCGAATAAATCGTCCCCATTAATTACGAGAAAGCGGTCCGACTTTACTTCCATTTGACAGCCGCGGACGGCGTCGCCCGTGCCGCGCGGGTGCTTTTGGTCAACGGTGACCCAATCGCCAAAATGAGTTTGCGAGCGCAAATAGGCTTCAACCTGCTCTGCCAGGTAGTGAACAACGACAATTACGCGGTTTACCGGTTTCGGCAAAGCGCCCAGAGTCCAGTCCAGAATGGGCCGGCCGCGGATGGGAAGTAGCGGCTTTGGAGTAGTCAACGTATGCGGTCGAAGACGAGTCCCCAGTCCGGCGGCAAGGATAATCGCATCCATTCGGTAAACTTTCTCCAGAGGTCCGCGGCTATCTCAGAAAACATGCGGGATGTAGCGCTCGCGCCGGTTGGTCGCTTTGTGCCCATCCCGCCGCCTGTGCCTTTTATACTCACGCCTACCCTGCCCGGTCCCGCCCTAAGAGTCAAGCCCTGCTCTTTATGCGGACGAATATAGCTTTGTCAATCACGCGGAGGACAAGGAAGTCACGCGGGTTGCCAGCCTTGAGGTGTATGGAGTCAGGTGATAAGCGACGATCCCTTTTGCTAGGGAGTATTCGCGGTGAGTCCTCTCGTTGGATGGGGGATGATCCGGCTGCCTGACGGTAGACATTTGAGGAAAGGTAAGGAAACCATGCGTCAACTCATTTGTTCGCTTTCCGTTGTTGGATTCTTGAGCGTCCTGGCCGGCTGTCATCACACTGCTGGCGCCTGCGACTGCAATGGCCCCCACGGCGTTATTGTTGCGACGGCCCCGATCATCAAGCCCGAACCGATCAAGGAACTTCCGAAGGAAAGAGAAATCAAGAAGATCAACGCCGAAGAAACCGCCCTCGAGACCGACGGAAACTAGCCCCGTGCTGAGTGCTGAGTGCTAAGCGCACTCAGCACTTCTCAACCGGTTTGCCTTTTTCGGGGCCGCCTTGAAGTAGTCGGTCGGGAATCGACATAAGGGATAGGCGGAGGCGGCGTTTCGGCGAGGCGGCGAGCGGCGTTAAGGGCAGCCATTTCCAGGAAGCGCTCCTGGCTGCGCACTTGCGGCTGGTTTTCCGCCGGTTGAAGCCGGCGATAGCTTCCATCGGATAGCAATTCGCGCGCTTTGACATTATCGGCCAGCGAAGTTGCCAAGATCTCGCGAATTAACCGTTGTTTCAGGTCAGACGGCTCGATGGCGAAAATCACTTCGACGCGCCGGCTCAGATTTCGATCCATCCAGTCGGCTGAGCCCGTGTAGACTTCTGGATTGCCGTTGTTGCCAAAGTAATAAATGCGGCTGTGTTCCAGGAAACGGTCCACGATTGAGATGACGCGAACGTTGTCGCTGATGCCGGGCAACCCAGGTCTAAGGGCGCAAATTCCCCTACAGATTATGTCAATTCGGACGCCCGCCTGGCTGGCCCGATAGAGCGCCTGCACGATAACCGGTTCCGTAAGGCCGTTGAGCTTGGCAATGATGCGCCCTTCGCGGCCCGCCAGCTGATTTTTGGCTTCCTGTTCAATTTTCTCCACCATGAACGATTGCATGCGGCTCGGCGCCAAGATGAGCTTGCGCCATTGAGGCAATTCGCTGTACCCGGTCAGGTAGTTGAAAAGGGCCGAGGCGTCTTCACAGAAATCGGGATTGCACGTGAAGTATCCCAGATCCGTGTAAACCCGGGCCGTCTGCGGATTGTAATTGCCGGAAGAAAGATGCACGTAGCGGCGAATGCCGTCTTCCTCGCGGCGAACAACCAAGGCGACCTTGCAGTGCGTCTTGAGGCCGACGAAGCCGAAAACGACATGCACGCCCGATTTTTCCAGCTCACGCGCCCAAAGGATATTGCGCTCCTCGTCGAGACGAGCCTTTAGTTCGATGACCGCCGTCACTTGTTTGCCGTTGTCGGCCGCCCGCTGCAAAGCATGGACGATGGGCGAGTCGCTGCTGGTGCGGTAAAGCGTTTGCTTGATGGCCAAAACTCGTTCATCAGCGGCGGCCGCTTCGATGAAATCAATTACGTGGCCAAACGACTCATATGGGTGATGGATCAGAATGTCGCGCGCCTTGATCGCCGTCCACAGGTTGGAAGCCTGAGCCAGCTCCGGCACCGGCTGAGGGACAAACTGCGGGTCGCGCAAATGCGGATAACCCGTCAAACCGTAGATTTGAAACAACCCCGTTGGATCCAACAAACCGGGGAGACGGTAGACATCGACCGGGTCGAGATCCAGGGCGGAAGTAAGGATTTGTTCGACCTCGGCTGGAGCGTCCGCTTCTAATTCCAAGCGGACGGCCGCCCCGCGCCGCCTTTTGCGCACTTCTTCTTCGATCGCTTTGAGGAGGTCTTCCACTTCATCGTCGTCAATTTCGAAGTCGCTATTGCGGGTGACGCGAAAGATGGTTGCATGCTCGAGGGTCATCCCGGCAAAAAGGACCGGCAGGTGCATGCGGATCACCGTCTCCAGCGGCGTGAAAATGTACCCCTTGTCCGAAGGCAATTGAACGAATCTTGGCAACACCGCCGGCACCTGAACGACCGCAAACAATTTCTCCGGCTGGGTGGGCCTCTGCAAAAGCACTGCCAGATTCAGCGACTTGTTGAGCAAGTGCGGGAAGGGATGGCCTGGGTCGATTGCCAGCGGCGTCAAAACGGGGAAGATCTGCCTGTGAAACATTTCCGTCAAAAACGACTTGTCCGCCGTCGTCAAATCCTTGAGACCGCGCAAGACCATGCCTTCCCTTTCCAAAGCCGGCATGATTTCCTCGCGCAGGCAGCGATATTGCAAAGCGACCTGGGCATGAGCAATCTTGGCAATCTCTTCTAACTGAACCTTGACGGGCATTCGATCGGCACCGGAGCCATAAGCGATGCCGGCCTGGACCTTTTGTTGCAAGCCGCCAACGCGGACCATGAAGAACTCATCCAGGTTGCTTCCGTAAATCGCCAAGAACTTAAGTCGTTCCAGCAAGGGGACTTTGGGATCTTGGGCCTCTTCAAGCACCCGGCGATTGAATTCCAGCCAACTCAATTCGCGGTTGATGTAGAGCGACGGATCGTCCAACGGGACGGCTGGCACTGGTTGCGGCATTCGCATGTCTCCCTGTAAGGCCTATTAGACCGATTATACTAAGCCGTTCCCGCTTCATGGCAATGAAGATGGCGTGAAGATCATTCTCTAATGAAATGGGCGAACAGATTAGCACCTCGCCGGGCGGGACCGCGTTGAAGGTTTCAGGCCCCTCAAAGCTTCTCAAAATCAAAGGGGGCCAGGCCAACTGCGGGGCCACCTTGATGCGACGCTGGCCACCTTCGAGCCCGACGTTGGCCACCTTTGAAGGAAAGACGCCGAAGACAACGAAAGTGCGCAAGTCGGCAT
>JBJMQT010000101.1:0-15448 GCA_045802525.1 Gemmataceae bacterium | reverse complement strand
GTCGCGAGCACGCCGACCTCGACGCCCTCGACGCCAGCGGGCCGCCCCAGGAGATCCTGGCCTTGCACGAGGCCCTGGAGGAGTTCGCACGCCACGACCCGCTCAAGGCCAAGCTCGTCGAGCTCCGTTTCTTCGCGGGGCTGACCTTGGAGCAAGCCGCCCAATGCCTAAACATTTCTCTATCCACCGCCGACCGCGGCTGGCGCTACGCCCGCGCCTGGCTCTACGCCGCCATGGCCGGCGACGATTCTCAAGAAAAACAATTACCACCTGACGTGTTTTGAGTCGCCACGTCGCATTTAGGGGTGCCGAGCGCTCCAGGACCTGCGACCTTGTGTTGCCTGCGGCGGAGGCAGACCAACTGAAACCCAGCTTAGTCCGGCTGGATGAGCGCCCGCATTAGTGTCCGAAAGGGAATGCGAAAATGTCAACTGACCAAGAAGTAACGTACCACCGCTCATTCCTTTCGTTTGATTACGCCTACCTCAAACCAGCCGGAGGCGGCAGGCCGATCCCTAGAGTGGACCCGGCATTTGATAGGTATCCCCTAGCCGAACGGGCACGCCGTTACAAAAAACTTCATCCGGAACTCTTTGAGAAGAACCGATACGCCATTTCAACGCTCTTGAAGGCCAGTTATGTCGAAGGCGTCATGCCCACGGACGAAACCGTGGCGAACTATATGGGGAGGTCCGGGGAGCTGTTGCAGGGGTTAGTCCGTGCGCCTGAAGGCTGGATTGCCGTGCCTAATGCATTAGGCCGCCGGAAGGCCATTAGCAGGGACGGAGGCGGCCTTCATTGGTTTGAGATGTTTGAGAAGACGGACCAGAACTTTGAAAAATACGCCACGTCCTGGGAGTTGCGTTACAGCAATCTTGTCTACCCGTACAACCGCGGATTTACTCCCATAGTTGATGATTCTTGGCACATAACCGGCTACTACGGTGATGCCCATTCCGGTCTTCCGTCAGGGAAGGACCTGATAGTCCCTCTTGGACTCCAGGCCCTCCGGGGAGATCTCAACGATGCATTGGTAAATGGTTTGATTCTATTTGTGGGTGATGGAGGGCATCCCCCAACCGGCTGGGCCAAGGCGCCTGGTCTGTCAAGCGGTGAAGAGTTAGGTGTAGTAACCACAATTGATGGGGAAGTGCTTGAGCATGTGACCACAACCATAAACGGCGGCGTGGAACCTGTTGACTTTTCGCCACTGGATATCCTGTTAGCCGCAAAACTCTTTGTCGATTTGGGGGTCGCGGGCGTAAGCAAACTGACGAGGTCCCTCGTTCTCAAGGAAACCGCTAACCGTGAGGCCCGGATCTTTCTTCGCGGACCAACTGAGCAGATGGCGAAGAGAGTGGAAGAGAGGGTGCTCAAGCGCATGGGGACCCGGATGGCGAAGCTCGTAAAGTCCGGCCACGGCTACGACGTCCGCATGGGCATTCCCGAAGAGCACCTGAAAGCGATGATCGAAGCAGCCAAGGAAACCAATGTCACTGTCGTGTTTCGCGCCAACAAAGCGGCGGCGATCCCTCTAATCAAAAAAGGAGCAGTCCCCAAGGCCAAGTACTTCACCTTCAAGAGCAGTCCGAAAACCGGCGTCCTCATGGCCACGGAGCCAGCTCATGTCGCTACGGCCTACCAGCACGGCTACTACGTGGTGGAAGCGGACGGCGTGGCCCGCCGCATGTTCAATGGTGCAAAGCAGGAACTCCAGATCCCGGACCCCTTTTGGTCTATTGAGAAAGGCCAGGTCATCGCCCCCAACGCCAAGCCCGTTGTTGGCGATTACGATTTGCTTGGCGTCCTACCCAATGAATCGCCCGGAAGAAACGTCGTGGGAGTCCCCGATGACCCCCTCAAGGGCGATTGGAATGGCCCAGACGTCCAGAAATACGCGGACGCTCTCAACAAAAAACTGGATCAGCCGCGGGTGCTGCACGGCGCCCAGGACGGCTTTCGTCACGACCAATACGGTGGACTCACCGACGACACGGCATACGCCGTCCATGGCGACGGCAGCCACTCGATCTTGGAGGGGCGCGCTGCCCAGAAGGCCTTTTACAAAGCGCACGGTCGGGAAACTGTCATGGGTTCTTACCCACGGCCTTCATCCGGCACGCCCGTACGCGATGAACTGGCCCCCCGGCGAGCCGGGAAGTGAGAGGGATTGTGATCTTACAGTGGGGAGAAGGGTTCGGAAAGAGGCGTGAGGAAGATCAGAACTGACATCATTTGCCCCTTGCGTCCGCTTGGATCTGTTCACAACAAAGGATCGCAATCATGGCGTATTCATTTGAACTGGCGGTTTACGACATTGACGAACAAGGTGCCGACAACGTCCATATCGCCGGGAAGCTTCGCTGCGAGGTTTATTGGTTTGGCGTCGACCGAGCCCGGAGATCCGATTCTCGAGGACTAAGTGATGTGGAAATAAATTCGCTGGTGGCACGGGTCACCGCGGAAAAGTACATGAATTTCGTCAAACCGTTAGACCACCTCATTACCCCCAAGCTGCTCTATGCCCATACGCAGAATAAGAAGATGAGATAATTGAGTTTGTGCGTCCTCCAGGCGCCCCAGATCTACGGGTACATCAATTTGGCCGACCTGTCCATCACCGAATTTAGGCAGCATTTATTCGGCGAGGTGCCCGTTGAGGTAGTTTCCCTCACGGCCGATATCGCGAATTTCGGGCCTAAAGTCACGATCGACAGTGAGTTTGTCTTAGGCAATGGGAAGGAGGATTTAATCCAGCACGACCGGTCTGGCCTGCCCTATAAGACCGTCGGACCGAATACAAGAACACGTGGGATAACGATCAGACCTTTTTCTGGATGGACTGCTGCAAAGAATGCGAGGGATGTATTCGGCGGCAGTGGAGCTGACTAACGATGACGGTGTGCGACCGACAACTCTGGAGATTCGATTAGCCGCAACATCGCGGTGCCGGAGGAATCAATATGCGACCCTTTCTTATACTAACCATCTTGAGTTTAGCCCTTTTCGTCCCGGATGAAGCCGTCCGGGCCGACATTATCTTCTTCGACAACCGCGCCGATTTCGACGCGACGACAAGCGCGCAGGCGATTATCGACTTTGAAGGGATCGCGCCGGATGGGAATGGTGTGGCCTTCCCCTCCGGTGTGCTTACGTTGTCGGGCGTGACATTTACTACTACCGTTACGGCCGGTCCGCCCGGCACTGGCGATTTCGTGGTAGTTGGCAAAGGCGCCTTCTCCGCTTTTGGATTCCCGAGTTCGGCGCTAGTAGCGCAACAAAACAACCTCGATCCCGATATCTTGGCGACCCTTCCAAATCTCTCCCTAGCATTCGGCGTCGACTTCGGCTCATTTCCGGCAGAGATGGAAGCTACCTTCCTGCTCTCGACGGGCGATACGTTTACACGGACTACCTCATCGGGGTCGAGCTTCGTCGGCCTCTTATCGACAGACCCGTTCACATCGGTGAAAATATCCACTCCACCGAGCAACAGTGGTAGTACCGCTCTGATCATTGACAACTTCACGTTCGGCAATGGAGTGGCCAGCGTCCCGGAGCCGGCTAGCGGCGTTTTAATGGTTATCGGCGTGGGAGCCGCTTTAGGCTTCTTCTGGAGACGGACTTGTCGAGTGTGGCATAGGTTCCCAATCGCGTGACGCTTACTTGGCTCGCGGACTCGCTCAGTGCGCGGCTCGGAGCTATACTCAGGGGCTTGATGGATCATTAGCCATCGGGAGACCGGCGATGAACGAAGAGTCGCTGTTCGACGCGGCCTTGGAGAAGCCACCCGCCGAGCGGCAGGCATTCCTGGACCAGGCATGCGGCGGCGACTTCGCTTTGCGCGGTCGGGTCGAGAAGCTGCTGGCCGCCGACGAGCGCTCAGAAGGCGTCCTCGAGCGTGCCCTTGAAGCGACGGCAATGATGTCCGCCCTGCCGCCACCGCCCCTAGCGCCGGATCGTCTATTCGGCGGCCGTTTCAGACTCCGCCAGAAGCTCGGCGAAGGCGGCATGGGCGAGGTCTGGGTCGCTGACCAGACCGAGCCGGTCGAACGCCGCGTTGCGCTCAAGGTGATCCGCCCCGGGTTCGACTCCGAACGCCTACTCGCCCGCTTCGAGCAAGAACGCCAGGCGCTCGCCCTCATGGATCATCCCAACATCGCCAAAGTGCTCGATGCCGGCGTCGCCGACACCCGCCCTTACTTTGTGATGGAGGTGATCAAAGGCGTCCCCATCACGCGATACTGCGACGGGGCCAAGCTATCGCCCCGTGAGCGACTGGAACTGTTTATCCCGGTCTGTCAGGCAGTGCAACATGCCCATCAGAAAGGCATCATTCACCGCGATTTGAAGCCGTCGAATATTCTTGTCGCCCTTTACGACGGCCGGCCCATGCCGAAGGTAATCGACTTCGGCGTGGCCAAGGCGACCGGCCCCCCGCTCACTGAAAAAAGCATTTACACGGAAGTGGGCACGCTCATCGGCACGCTCGAGTACATGTCGCCGGAACAGGCGGAGCTTAACAACCTCGACATTGATACGCGCAGCGATATCTACACCTTGGGTGTGGTTCTTTATGAGTTATTAACGGGTGACCTGCCCTTTTCCCGCCAAGAGCTACGCGCGGCCGCCTTCACCGAAATGCTGCGCATGATCAAGGAAGTGGAACCGGCCAAACCAAGCACGAGGCTATCCAATTCGGGAACGTTGCCGAGCGTGGCGGCCGTTCGGCAAACCGAGCCAAAGAAGCTGGTTGCTCTGATGCGCGGCGACCTGGACTGGATCGTCGTCAAATGCCTGGAGAAAGATCGCGCGCGGCGTTATGAAAGCGCTAACGGGCTGGCGCAAGACATCGAGCGCTACCAGGCGGACGAGCCCGTGATCGCGGGACCACCCTCGGCGAGCTATCGTTTCCGCAAATTTGTCCGCCGAAACAGGAAGGTACTGTTCACTCTTATCATCATTGCCTTGCTAATGGTTGTGGGCTCAGTGGTTAGCATTTGGCAGGCTATCCGCGCGACTCAAGCGAAGGAGGAGGAGGCCAAGCAACGACAGTTGGCTGTTGAGGAATCTGACCGTGCCAATGACGAGTCGGCGGTAGCCAAGGCGGTTAACGAGTTCTTGCAAAAGGATCTTCTGGGCCAGGCCGATATCGGCAATCAACCGGCCGGCTCCGAGCGGAACAATAATCTCACTGTCCGCGAGCTTCTCGACCGCGCCGCCCTGGGGATCGAGTCGAGCTTCAAGGGCCAGGAGAAGACGGAGGCCGCAATCCGCCTTACACTCGGCAAAGCTTATCTGGCCTTGGGCGAGTATCCCCAGGCACAGAAGCACCTAGAGCGCTCTCTCGAGTTGCGGAAAGAAAAGCTCGGGGCAGCGCACTCCGATACGCTGTGGACTCTGCACAGCCTAGCCAGCCTCCATGGCGCGCGAGGCGAGTACGATCAGGCGGAACGGCTTTTTAAGGACGTGCTCTCCCTTCGCAGCGCTAATCTCGGTTCCGATCACGCCGACACGCTTCAAACCATGAATGATTTGGGTTTGCTTTATTGCGACAACGGCCATTTCGAGGATGCGGAACGGCTTCTCAACGAGGCGCTGGAAGTTCGCCGTGCCAACCTCGGATCCGATCATCTCGACACGCTCGTGAGCCTGAGCAGTTTCGCCGCCTTGTATTTTGCGCGAAGGCAGTTTGATGCGGCCGAGCCTTTGTTCAAACAGGTGTGCGCGGGATTTGTTGCCCGGTTAGGCCCCGACCATCCAACTACACTCACCGCCACCACGTATCTTGCTGCCACTTATTTGAATCTAGGCCGGCTCGATGAGGCCGAGCCGCTATTCACACAGAACCTTGCGCTTTACCGCGTTAAGCTGGGACCTCAGCACCCATCGACACTCGATGTCATGCAGAATCTCGCGGATGTCCACCAGCGGCGTCGCCGTTATGAACAGGCCGAGACTGTGCTAAAGCAAGTAATTGAAGCCCGGCGTGCCAAGCAGGGCGCGGACCATCCGACTACGCTCCAGAGCATTAGCAATCTGGCTGCCTATTACCTGGAACGTGGATTGTTTGACCAGGTGGAGCCGCTATTCAAGCAAGTAGTGGATGCCGAACGCCGCACGCTGGGCGCCGACCATCCCGACACGTTGGTGGCTTTTCACAATCTCGCCGTCCACTATCGGGATCGCTCCCGGTATGAGGAGGCCGAGCCGCTCTTTCAAGAGGCGCTCACGGGAGCAAAGAAGAAACTTGGGTTAGGCGACGAAAGAACACAGACTATCATCGGCAACTTTGTGGAACTTCGGAATCGGCAGGGTAAGCCACAACTTGCAGAGCCAATGATCCGAGAATTGGTCACTTTTCTCCGCGACCACCCTCCATCCAATCCTGCGCTCTACGCTGATGAACTCGGATACCTGGCGAGCAACCTGCTGGAGCAAAAGAAATATGCCGAGGCGGAGCCGTTTGCCCGGGAATGCCTATCGATCCGCATCTGGTCCTCGCGGGCTTTCATGCCTTCGTAACCTTCGACCAGGAGCGGTTCGGCTTCGGCGTATTTCTTTTGACCGAGTACGATGGCGCCGAGCAGGCACTTGGTGTAGTGGGTTATCCACCGGTCCGGTTTGCTCTTGATCCTACATCAACCTGGGGACTTACCTTGCCGATCTGAATAAGCTGGATGATGCCATAGTTGCTTACCGCAAGGGTATCGAGCTCAAGCCGGACCTTGCCGAGGCTTATTTCAACCTGGGGAATGCCCTTTTTAACCAGAAGAAATTGGAAGAGGCCGTGGCTGCCTATCGAAAGGCCATCGACCTCAAGCCGGACCTTGTCGATACTTACTTCAACCTGGGGACGTCCCTTCGCGCTCAGAATAAGCTTGATGATGCCGTAGCCGCCTACCGCGGTGCAGACACTCCAACACTGGCAAACTGACCCCGACCTCGCCGGTATCCGTGATCTTCAGCCGCTCGCCAAGCTCCCCGAACCCGAGCAGGAAACTTACCGCAAGCTGTGGGCCGATGTGGCGGCGCTGTTAAAGAAGGCGGAATCAATGAAATGACAGGAACCCGTCCTCGAAACACGCTGATGGCGAAGAGCAAGCTGCCGGCGGTCAAATCGTTTGAGATCCTGACCACCCTGCCTTAGCCGATCTACAGCCGACTGGCGGCTTTGAAAGCTTAAACGAGACCGAGTGCCTCTGCTTCGAGTAAGCCATTCGGGCCTTGGCGGTCGGCTGGACCATTCGTACCAGGCTTCAACCAGCTGGACGCGAGGGTCCGGTTGCGTCCACTCGAACCTGCGGATTTGAGTCGATGTGAGATCGTGCTGAAGACTATGCGTCGGTGCTCCGGTCAGAGGCTTCCTCATGGATGTCGGACCGACTCGCGCAAAACTCTCGCAATCTTGGCACAACGCTCGATACCTACGGTCTCCCGCTGGTAGAAGCTATCGATGGGTGAGGCTTCAAAATCGGCAAATCCGAATCCGCAATGGGGAGTCATCAGCAATGGCGTATCGCCTTGTCCAAGAGTACCATCAAGTCTGACAAAAAGAATATGATGTCCCCCGCAGGAGATCGTCATGGCCCGATTTGTGCGATTCGTCACTGCCGTGCTGGCATGCCTTATCTTCGCGCCGGCAGCGCCGTCCCAACGTCGCGTCGATGCACTCGGAGACCCGCTGCCCGAGGGGGCAATTGCCCGCCTGGGGACGACGCGCATGCGGCACTTCGGTTCGCCGGACCATTATTGTTGGGGCATCGGCTGCATCGCCTGGTCCCCTGATGGGAAGATGATTGTCACCACCTCTTACGCTGACAAGATCGGCATCGAGGCTCGGCTCTGGGAGGCGGCGACCGGTAAGCCGCTGAGTGTTTTGGAGAACAACCTCCGCTACGGCCCCAGCCTAGTGCGCTTTGCGCCGGACAGCAAGACGATCGCCGCGGCCGCCCGCGACAGGATCGTCCTGTGGGACGCGGCCACGGGCAAGGAGCTGGGGCAGCTCGTGGGGCATCAGGACACCGTCGATTCCCTGGTCTTCCAGGATGGCGGCAGGACCATCGTCTCGGTCAGCCGCGATGGCATCGTCCATTGGTGGGACGTCGCCGGCCGCAAGACCATTCGCCGATGGCAGCCCCTTGCGGACGAGCCCAAGAAGACGGACAAAGGAGAGCCCATTCTGTCCAGAGGCATCCGTGAGGCCTGTTTCTCAGCCGACGGCAAAACACTGCCCTTAGCACGTGGTGGGCGACGCAACCGAAGCAAGTCTATCACGAAAACATGGCGATCGTATTCGATCTGTGCGCCAGGAAAGAGCTGTGGCGTAAGGATACCCAAGTTTATGATTCCAGTTTCGCATTCACGCCTGACGGCAAGCGCCTCGTCCTTTCAAAGGCGGCGTCCTTAAGTTTGTGGGACGCTGCCACGGGTCGCCGGCTCTCGGACTTCCAAGACCTTCTTGCCTGGGGGCTGGACTTCTCGCCCGATGGTAAGACACTGGCAGCCCGCTTGAGGGGGGCGATCGCTTTTTGGTCGCCGGACGCGAAGATGCCCGCACGTCAGTGTGACCTTCCCAAGCATCATGGCTGTTGCAAAGGTCCAGCTTTTTCACCCGACGGCAAGAAAGTGGCGGTCGAGCTCGGAAGTGTGCTTCAGATATTCGATGTTGCCACCGGCAAGCCCGTTGTTTCCTGGCCAAGCTACGATGGGGGTTTCCATGACCTGACCTTCTCCGCGGACGGCCGCAATCTGTTTGTGAATCACCGGACCATTGATCTGTCTTTGAATCACCAGACCATTGACACGGCGACCTGGCGTCAGCGCAAGGCGTCGGAGGATCCATCGGAAAAATTCGAGATGGTGCAAGCGGTGTCCCTGGATCGGACTATTTGCGTCGCTGCCGACGGCAAACATGAGGACGCCGTGTTCGACATGAAGACCGGCCGAGTGCTCACGCGCCTGCAGCCGCCGGCCAGAGAGCCAGGTACCCACAGTGGCTTTCTCTCGCCGAAGGCAAGCCATTACGTGATGCAAGATCGCGCTTGCGAAGACAAAGAAGTGGATACGGTTTTTGCGGTCCCGACGGGTAAGCGGCTGTGGCAGTTGCACTTCCCTCCTCATAGAAGGCCACTCGCGATTCGTCCGCAGAAAAGGTCCAACAACACGTCCCAAAATGCTTGTTGTACAGATGTGACTAAAGCGCATGCAATCCAAGAGAATCTCGGAATATGCTTGATCGGCCCGAAGAAGGCGGGTGAGTTCAACATCCCTCTGCCTGTTGCGTTGGAGTGGTGTCGACTTCCCAACCCAAACTTAAAGCCCAATTCAGACGTTCTCGCCCCTTGGATCAATGGCACGTCACTCGTTGGAAACCATCCGGCCCAGTGGATCGTTGACACCGGCCCCGACATGCCACTTGAGGCCTTTTGCTTGTATGAAGCCCCTTACAACTACGTCCTTGAAATCGTCAAACCAGACCGTGATAAGAACAAAGAATTGAGAACAAGGAAGAATTGGTGGATCTTCAAAAGGGTTGCACCCGATGTGCGTAATGCGGCCAAGAAGCTAGACCGTTATCTCGCAACCGTCCGCCATGCAAAGCATCGCATTTTCGTTTGGGTACCGACCACAGTTGTATGCGACGATGGCATCTATGTCTTCGCACGTTCCGAAGATTACTTTTTTGGCATTTTGCAATCCCGCTTGCACGAAGCATGGGCAAGAGCACAAGGGACCCAAGTCCGCGACCGCGAAAGCGGTTTTCGTTACACACCGACAACCTGCTTTGAGACCTTCCCCTTCCCGAACCCAACCGAGGCCCAGCGCGACGTCATCGCTGCAGCCGCCAAGGAACTGGACGCGCTGCGGAGCAATTGGCTGAACCCTCCCGAATGGACACGTGAAGAACTGCTGGAGTTTCCCGGTTCGGCTGACGGCCCGTGGTCGCGCTATGTCCACAATCCGGACCAGCGCGGCATCGGCGCCGTCCGCTATCCCCGCCTCGTAGCCAAAGACGAAGAAACCGCCCGCAAACTACAAAAGCGCACGCTAACCAACCTCTACAACGAACGCCCCACCTGGCTAGCGTTGGCCCACCAAAAACTCGACGCCGCCGTCTTCGCCGCCTATGGCTGGCAGCCGGATATGAGCGATGAGGCGATTTTATCTGCGCTTCTGGCTTTGAACCTAGAGAGGGCATCAGCCCGGCCGTTGCACGCCAATTCATCGGAAGGCGCAACATGACCATGGGCAGAAAACATTCGCGTAGAATCACAATCAAAAAAAGGATCCCTGGCCACTGAGTACCTTCATGACTGAACACCAAAACGACCTCGTTACCGCAATAATTGAAACGACAGAGAAAATTCGCAAATTCAAAGATCGGAATTTAGGAGAGCAAAATACCAAGGCCTCTTTGGTCGAGCCCATTCTTGAAGCACTCGGGTGGGATATTCGCGACCCGGATGAAGTCCATCGAGAGTTCAAGCCGACGAGCAAAGATTGTCCGGTGGACTATGCTTTGAAGCTGATGCGAAAGCCCCGTCTTTTCGTGGAGGCCAAGGGATTGGGTGAGTCTCTTTCGGACCGGAAATGGATCGTGCAGATCCTCAGCTATGCGACCGTTGCGGGGGTGGAATGGTGCGTACTGACTGACGGCAATGAATATCGGTTTTACAATGCAGCGGCGCTCGTGGATGCGGAGGAAAAACTGTTTTGCCAAGTTAGGCTCATAGATGCCACCGAACAAGACGTTGCTAAAACACTGAGCTTGATCTCACGCATAAACATGGAAGAGAACATCATCGAAGTGCTATGGACAGCCCATTTCATTGACCGCCGAGTGAAAGATACGCTTCACGAATGCTGGAATCAGCGAACAAAGGGCTGGTCCGGCTCATTCGCCATCGTGTCCCTAAGCTTTCTCCCAAGGAAATCGTTCAATCTCTCCGTCGCCTGGATATTCGCATAGAAGTCCCCGCTGCGCCGCTTGAAAAAGCCTCGAAGAAACGCGACAGTCCAATTGCTGAGTCTGCTAAAGAGAGTAAAGAAAACTAAGCCGCAGGAAAGTGAGCGACGCCACGTTGTCAACAGCATCGGTCTTGTAGACTTGATAGCGGCGGGTCTTATAGAATTGCCTGCCCGACTATTCCGGAACTACAAAGGGATGGCAGTTGAAGCAATCCTTTTGGCCGACGGTAAAGTTCAATTTCAGGATACCGTATACGATTCATGTTCCACGGCCGCTGAAATGGCGAGAAGCAAGGTGACTGGCCGAAGAATGAACACCAATGGTTGGTCATTTTGGCAATGTGTCGATTCCCAAAACAAGACAACAACTCTTTTCGAGATCCGGCAGCGATTTGAGTCCATGAAACAACCGCCGGTCTGATTTTGCAGGCCCTTTAAATAAGCATTGTGACCTTCGAGCATGCCTTATGGTTCGAAATCGTCGCTTTGCAAAAGCCACCGAGAGGGACTCGAACTCGACATTCAACGTAGCTGCTTGGACTTACGGAATTCACCAAAGAGAGTATTGTTACGAAGAGGGTCCCTCTCGGGGACCTTCTGGATCTCTCCCCTTGCGCCGTTTATGTGCAAATTACTGTGCAAAGCATACGCCCCTCCGGCTGCACAGAAATGACGCTGGCTGCATAGAAACGTCACTTTTTGCACAGAAACGACATTCTTGCACAGAAATGACACCGTTGCACAGAAACAACTCCGCCAACCCTTACTAGGGGACGCCTCGCTCGCTTTTTTCAGCTCGAGGTCTCCATATTCCCCAGCAATCTGCACCCGTCGGCTTGATTACGGGTCCTTCGCCAGTCGTCGCCACGCAACTGTAATTCTCTCAAAGGCAAGCCACATGGCCGCATCTCCCTGTATCATCGTCTACATACACAACGCAACCTCCGCCTGACACAATGACATCAGGAAGGACCTTCTCCAAATCGAAAGCGAAGCTCCACACTTTGCGGCGAGGCCCACTCGGGAAGTCCGGTTCAACAAGCCCGGGATAAAGCTCGAGATTTCTCTCTAATCCCTTTGAGTAACATCGGAGATACGTGGCCCCAAGTTCTCGCAAGTGTCTGACGGCCACGTCGTATGCATCCGATTCCGTCATGATGATTCTGGCCCCAAACGGGTGCGAAAGGCTTGGTGCCCCACCGAGGGAGCACGTTCGCTCGTTAACCTCTCCCTACGGCTTCGCAATTGCCCCATCCAGCCGCCGCAGGTTGCCCCAAGACATATCGAACGGCGGGTCGTCCTTGAGAGGGAATTTGGCCGCCACTTTTTCGTCGATGTCTATGCCCCAGCCGGGCTTGTCCGTAGCCCAGTAGTAGCCGTCCTTGAGAATCGGGCAGCCGGGGAAGGCGTCCTGCTCTGCCTGGCTGAATTCGCGTGCTTCCTGTATGCCGAAATTGGGGATGGCGAGATCGAGGTGGACGTTGCACGCGTGACCCACGGGGGACACATCCCCCGGGCCATGCCAGGCGGTGCGGACGGCGAAAAACTCGCACAGGGCGGCTACCTTGCGAGCCGGCGTCAGCCCGCCGATTTGCGAGATGTGGATGCGGATGAAGTCGATGAGGCGCTCGCTGATGAGCGAAACGAACTCATTGGGGTTGTTGAAGAGTTCGCCCATGGCGAGCGGCGTGCTGGTCTGCTGCCGCATGAGTTTGAAGTAGCCCACGTCTTCCGGGCTGAGCGGATCTTCGAGGAAGAAGAGCTTGAAGGGCTCCAGGTCCTTGGCCAGTTGCAGGGCAAGGATGGGCGGCATGCGCTCGTGGGAGTCGTGGAGCAGCTCGACCTCGTCGCCAAGCTGCTTGCGGAGGTGCTCGAAGAGCTTGGGGACGGTGCGAACATAGGCGCGGGGCTCCCAAACGCGGGCCCGATTGTTTTCCGGAATGGCGGGCTCATCCCTCTTGGAAGCACCGACCGCGCCGGCGCCGCTGCCGTAGGTGGCTAATCCGGGGAGGTTGACCTGGGCGCGGACGTAACGATACCCCTGGTCCATGTACTTGCGAACGCTGGCTTCGACCGCCTTGAAGTCGGCGCCGCTAGCGTGGCGGTAGGTGTCGACGGCGCGGCGGGCCTTGCCGCCTAGGAGTTGCCAGACGGGCATACCGGCCCGCTTGCCAAGGATGTCCCAGCAGGCCATGTCGACGCCACTGATCGCGTTGTAAAGCACCGGCCCGTTCCGCCAGTAGGAGCTGACGAACATCGACTGCCACAGGTCTTCGATTTCCAGCGGGTTCTTGCCGACGAGGAACGGCTTGAGAAACTTGTCGACCGCCGTCTCGACAACGCGGGCGCGCTGGGTGAACGTGGCGCAGCCGAGGCCGTATAGGCCTGGCTCGCTCGTTTGGACCTTGACGACGACCAGGCGGATGCCGGCTGGGGCGGTGAGGATGGCCCGGACATCAGTGATCTTGAGCGGCGAGAGCCTTTTGCCGTCGGCCGGATTGGCCGGCTGCTGACTCCCTAAATTGCGGGCGAAGAGCAAGGGCAGCCCGGCAATGCCTGCCCCGGCCGCAGTCCGCTTGAGCATGTCGCGCCTGTTCATGGGAGAGTCTCCTTGTGTGGGGGCGTGAGTGTTGATGCCAATATTGACTCATGGAATCTTGCGGCCATGCGCAGCTTCCCAGAGCGCATACCAGTCTTCACGTTCCATTACGATGGCATCGGCCTGCGCCGCGGATTGCAGGCGTTCGAGTTTGTTCGTGCCAATGATCGGCAGCGGATGACACGGGTGCGCGAGAATCCAAGCATAGGCAAGCTGTTCCAGCGTCGCCGCGTTGTAACGGGACGACATGGTTTTCGCAGCCGAAGCCAGGCGCGGTGCGGCGGGATTGCTTGGATCAAAGATTCGCCCACCTGCGAGCGGACTCCACGCCATCGGCAGCACGCCAAGTTTCTCGCACTGATGAAATGTGCCGTCGTTGATTGGCTCCGAGTGCAGCAGGTGAAACTCAACTTGGTTCGTCACGAGGGGTTGTTCCATTTGCGCGTTCAGCAGATCAAATTGCGAAGCGCTGTAGTTGGACGCGCCCGCCGCGCGGATTTTGCCGGTGCGCAACATCTCATTCAATCCCGCTGCCGTGTCGTCGGCCCGCGTAAGCCAGTCGGGTCGATGGACGAGAAATAATTCAACATGGTCGGTGCCGAGCAGTCGCAGGGATTCTTCGAGGCTTCTGAGAAGGCGCCAGCCCGTGGCGTTGTAGTGCGCTGTGCGGCGTTCGGGGTGGCGGAAACAAGGCACATAAATGCCGGCCTTCGTTACCAGCTCGAGCTTATCCCGCAGTCCCGGCGTCAAGGCGAGCGCCGAGCCGAGCAGTTGCTCCACTTCGTAGAGGCCGTAAATCTCCGCTGTATCAATGGTCGTGATACCGAGGTCGAGACAGGCATGAAGCCGACGATTGATTTCCTGTGGGGTCGACCTCGTGTCGAGCAGCCGCCAGGTGCCATAAACCATGCGCGAAAATTCCGGGCCATGGGTAGCAAGTTTTATTCGTTTCATAATCTGTTTTGCTGGCTCGATTGTATTCGGTCTAATTGCCAAATGCAGTCTTGGCTCTTTTTATGGGTTGTGTGATGTCAAGAGGTGCCAAACCGCACCCGGTCGTCGGATTCCCTCAGGACCCAGGTGGTGCGAGTTAAAGCATCCGTAACACCCGCCATACCCGATCCCGCCAGCGTTACTTTGCTTTGCATCGGGTTTGTCGGCATCGCCGGTAGCGCTTTGCGGCGCTGGCAAAACTAGCGTATTGGTCGTTGTTGATTCGAGAGACAAAGCCGAAGAGCGTCCGTTGCCTGGGGCGTCAATGCTGCAACATACCACTTTCCTACGCCTCGCAATTCCCAAGAGGCAGGCCAAAATCCACTACAAGATCTCGGGCGCTTGCGTTTGGAACACCATCTAAGGAGTTAATGATGTCCGATGGATATCTATCTCGATAGAAGACGACCTCAGTGTCATATTGTCACATTCCATGGATGCGTAAAGTTTGTATTTGCCTGGACCTGCATCTGCGTCCTTCAGGCAGGTTACTACGGGATACAGTGAAACATCAAACGAGTAGATGCCGCCCGGTTCCACAACCATTTTCCGTGTTTCCGAAACGATTGAATAAAACCAACCATATCGTATATCGCCATACGAATGGCCTTCTAAGAGGGTGTTCCTAAAGGCCTGTTTTTCGTAAGTCAGCTGGATGGAAAGGAATCCCTACCCCAGCGACGTCACGGATGAACAGTGGGTGCTCTTGAAGCGGCTGATTCCGCCGGCACGGCCCGGCGGCAGGCCTCGGTCGGTCGATCTGCGCCAGATCGTCAACGCGATCTTTTATCTGACGCGGTCGGGCTGTTCGTGGCGGATGCTGCCCCGTGATTTTCCGCCCTGGAAGAGCGTCTACAACTATTTTGAGGCTTGGAAACTGGATGG
>JBJMQT010000100.1:0-16662 GCA_045802525.1 Gemmataceae bacterium | reverse complement strand
GACTGCACAAGCAGCAGCCGTTTCTTCTGACATGCCTGGACCAACCTGAAACGGTCGAGCCGACCAACAACCGGGCAGAACGTGCGTTGCGTCCAGCCGTGATCGCCCGCAAGATATCGTGCGGCAACAGGACCGAGCGGGGCAAGGAAACCTGGCAAGTGTTAACGAGCTTACTGATCACCTGGTGGCAACGCGGCTATCAGGCCATCGGCCAACTCACTGCCCGCGCAGGGGGCGTGGGCTAAACACGTACCCCTGTACTCAGGGGGAGAGGGGCAGGGGTGAGGGGGTCCGTGTCCCTCGCTGAGCATATCAAGGTTTCACCAGGGAACTTGCACCCCTCACCCCGAACCCCTCTCCCCTGAGTACAGGGGAGAGGGGAGATCGAGCGCAACATTTTTCAGACGAAGAGCCGTCTTGTTTTTCATCAGCCCAGACCTAGTCCTTGTGTTACTAGACGGCAAAAATGCCGTCATTACAAAGTAGCGGCCAAATCGTAGCTACTTGCGACAACGTTTGATACCCTACCTCCGGACCATAATCTTCGACACAAGACGGAGACTTTCTATGATGCGATCCCGTTGGTGGTTGGCGGCGGCGGCGTGCTTCGGCTTGGGAATTATCGTTGGCCTGCTAGCGGCCAAAATGCCTATCGGCCTGGCGGTGGCTACGGGAGCCGATGAACCGCGTCGGCCGGCATCGGGCCGACCCGCTGCGCCGCCGGATGACGGCAAATTGCGCATCCTTTGCTTCGGCGCTCATCCGGATGATTGCGAATTGCAGGCGGGCGGCGTCGCGGCCATGTGGGCGGCTCAGGGGCATCACGTCAAATTCGTTTCCGTCACCAATGGCGACATCGGCCACTGGCGCGACGCCGGCGGACCGCTGGCCCGAAGGCGCACGGCCGAGGTCGAGCAGGCCGCCAAGGTGCTCGGCATCACTACGCAGGTACTTGACATTCATGACGGCGAACTGATGCCGACTTTAGAAAACCGCCGCACCATTACCCGGATCATTCGCGAGTGGGGGGCGGATATTGTCATGAGCCACCGTCCCAACGATTATCATCCCGATCATCGCTACACGGGCGTCCTCGTTCAGGACACGGCGTATATGGTCGCAGTGCCCAATTTTTGTCCGGACACGCCGCCGCTAAAGAACAATGCCTTATTTCTTTTCTACCCCGACTCGTTTCAAAAACCGAATCCCTTTCGGCCCGACGTGGTGGTGGCGATAGATGCAATAATGGAAAAGAAACTCGATGCCTTGGATACGCTGGAATCGCAATTCTACGAAGGCGGCGCGCTGGGTTCGGCGGACCTGATGCCGAGCGACCCGGCCAAACAGAAGGAGCGCCGCCGTCAGGTCCGCGCCAATCACGCCGGCCGATCGGGAGGCATTGCTGAGCGCTTTCGCGGCAATCTGGCCGATTGGTATGGAAAGGAAAAAGCCAATAAGGTCAAGTACGCCGAGGCGTTCGAAGTCTGCGAATACGGCAGGCAACCGTCGAAGAAAGAATTGGCTCAGCTGTTTCCGTTTTTCGGCGAGCGCCCCCAGGAAAGTCCTTAACATCGATTTTTTGGGGTAACCGTTCACTGGGCCGCGAGCAGTGAAGGCCCGTAGGCCGTATCACGAATGGTACTGAACGCGGTAATGCAGTTGAACCAGGCCATCCTCGAAGCGTTCACTGGAGTGCAGTTCCAAGGGTACGTGACGGTGACGCCGCGCTATCAGGGGAATGCCATCCCCAATAAACACTGGGGCCACACTGATGACGAACTCGTCGATCGCGCGCTCGTCAAGAAAGGAGGCGATGAGCTCGCCGCCGCCCATCAACCAGATGTCCTTGCCAGGCTGCTCTCGAAGACGGCTTACGAAGGGGCCGATGGCACCGCTCACGAACTCCACGCCTGACGGGGCGTCGGCTGGCGGCGCATGACGGGAGAAGACGATGGTCCGACTCTTCGAGTCGAACTTCGCACCCATGCGTAGGCTCGCCTCGTAGGTCTTCCGGCCAAGCAACTTCGTGTCGATCGACCTCATGAAGGCGTTCATGCCGTAGAAACCTTCGGGAGCAGGCCGGGACGTCAGCCATTCGAGATCACCATCCAGACGCGCGATGTACCCGTCCGCACTGGTTGCGATGTGGACGATGACGTTTCGGCGCTTCGTCATGAGTACCAATCTCCGTTGGGGCCAGGAAACATAATCGTAACCAATCACTGGGGCCGTGAGGAGTGGTAACCGCTTACCAGGTTGGCAGTAGTTTAGGAGCCTGAAGGCCGGCACGATGAGCAGACAAAGAGTCGTACAGGAACTGCAGGACCGGCTGCTGATGCAGGCGCCGGGTCTGGACGACGGTCAGGATGCGCTCGACGAACCGGCAGGCCCGCCTCGCTGTGACAGCCGAAGGCGTTCTTCCGCCACAACCCCCCCGGGCGCAGCAACCGCTCCATGTGGTTATTGGTCGGCTCCTCGCCCTGGCGGTACAGGAACGTCCACATGGTCGGCTCGCGACCTCCAGCAGGTCGCCGCACACCAGGGCAACTCGTCTCGTCCATACCTCTAGCCTACAAGGCCAAGAAGTCGGCAGCTGCCCCAAGACCGAAATCCCGATGAACGGTTACGTTTTGGGTTTTATTCCGGATCCCAAGCCCGGCGATATTTCAGGCCACTTGCCTATGGGATGACTGTCGCGGTGAAGGTCGTTTTTCATTCCAAGGTTCTGGCTTGATACGCTAGAATGATATTTTGTTGAGCCCGTGTCCACCGCGCTTTTTATCTGTGATTAGGAACATCACGGTGCAAAAGATATTAGCCGTGTTCGCTGCATTGTTCCTAGGCGCCATCGCCCTGGCCGATCCGCCCGAAAAGACCAAGGGCAAGCCGGCCGATCCGCTGGCCGGGTATAAGAAGCGCAAGATCGAGGGGTTTACGGTCCTGATCAGCGACAAAGTGTTCGAAGCCAACGTCGATAAGTATGAGCGTAAGCCGCTGGAGGTTTTGGAGCTGGAACTCAGAAGGATCGTCAACTTAATGTCGCCGCGGGCCGTCAAGGCCCTGCAAAATGTGGCGGTGTGGGTAGAGTGGGACGAGATCGACAAAAAGAGTCCGGGGGCCGTGGCTAAGTATTATGGCGGTTCGAGCCTGTGGGTCTTGGAGCAGGGCAAAAACCCCCTTAAAACCAACAACATCGAAATCTTGACGATGCGACGTCTGACGGAAGTGCACCAACCCAAATCCAACTTTCAACAGTGCGTGCTCTTGCACGAGATGGCGCATGCGGTGCACCACCAACTCTTCACTTATGACGATCCGCTCGTCAAAGCCGCCTACAAGGCAGCCATGGAGCGCGGTCTTTATCAGTCGGTAAAGAGCATCACCGGAAAGACCACCAGAGCCTACGCGGCCTCCAATTATAAAGAATACTTTGCCGAGTTGAGTTGCGCCTATCTTGACAAGGGAACCTATTTCCCCTTCACGCGCGAAGAACTGAAGGACTACGATCCGACCGGCTACAAATTGATGGAGGTTGTTTGGAGCAAAGCGGAAAACAAGCACAAGGCTGACAGTAAACCCAAAGCGGCCGCGCTGGCGATAGAGGATACCGCCAAGCCAACGGGCTCAAGTGAACCAGAGACGCCTGAAGAGGAAGCGGCTCGCAAATTGAAGTTGACCGTTGCCACATTCGATGGGGGAAAAGTTACAGGCGCGGACCGCGAGCGCTTCAAGACCAGCCTGGAAAAGCTAATCAAAACGTTTCCCGACACCAAGGCCGCCAAAGAGGCCAAGGAATGGGTTGAGAAGTTGGATAAATAAACCGAGGCGGAGTTTTATGGGGTGGTTTCCAATACGCCCTGGGACTGTCGGCTAATTGTCTTGCGAATAAGTTTGCTCAGAATGTGTTTCCGGGTGAGAATTCCCCGCCATTTCTTCGCTGATGCTGGCAATCAAACATTCCGTTCGAAAAATCTCGTAAGCCTGTTCCTCATGCTGCCGAGTCGCTTCAGTTCCGTGCTTGCCTGCAAACATATTAGGCGTTCTCCTGCTTGAAAGGCCGTTCCTATATCTAACACCCGACTTGATAAGCAAATCTTGTTCCCGAAAGAAAGAGGATGCCAGGCCTTATGGAATTGCGCCGGGAACAGAATAAGAATTAGGCCATGAACAGAAGCCAAAGTGGAAATGGTTGTAGTTAACACGAAAAGACACAAGGAATAGCAGCGAATTTGCTCTTTTAAGGCACAGGCTTCAACTCAGGCACCTCAGGTTTCTTGTGGTCCTTCTCTTTAGAGAATCGCAGTGTTGCCTTTCGGCAACACGCTCGATCGGCAAGTAACCGCCGGTTAACCGGAAATCGTTCTTCCAGGGAAATGCACCGGGACGGACCTGCCGAACACTAACCTTTTCTGTACTGGAGTCTGTCCCGCGCGCTTAGGAAATAGATGGCGAGCCAAACAGCCAAGAGACCCACAGCCAAAAAATTCAACAAAAACAGTACTTTGAAGAGGTACATGAATGCCTTGGCGGCGCTGACGCTGGTCACTGACTTGGAGATCAGCCCGAAAATCAATTCCACAACGAATAATACACCTAGTGCGGACGGAACTACAATTACTTGCTTTATGGCATCGTCTCCAAGCGACGGATCTTTTACTGTTTTTCCGATAGCGCGGACATAAAGCAGAATGAGGATCCAGCGGGCCAGTTCCAGAAGCGCGGTGGCGAGAAGCGGCCAGGTTGTGTCAATGGCTTTAATGAGCTCCGGATTGAGCAGCCAAGGGAGCAGAGGCAGGCTGGTCGCGAACGGAATCCATTTCAAGCCGCTGAACACCAACAAAGCGCCCGGACCGATTGAATCCTTAGAGAAGGCCATGACGAACAAGGTGAGCAGATGCAGGCCCGACACGGCCAGGGTAGCAATCGCCAACCCCCGGGCGCCGTAGCGTGCCGGTCCCGCCACACAAAAGCTTAAGCCGATGATGACCAGAACCCAGTGAGCCATCCCCGGTAAACCCGCCAGAATGAAATAGGCGCTATCCATGTGGACTTCGCAAATAACCAGAAGTGCCAGCAGCAGCAACACGCCGGTCGCCCCCACATAAAACCAGGCCCCAATTTCGGCCAGGAAAACGCCCAGTTTGGCCCGCTTCAACTCGCGATTGCGCGCTCGGGTTTTGCGGCGCTCCCGGTCTTCAGGATCCTCGTCATCGTCGTCCTCGTCTTCATCTTGCTCGGTGCGCGAGGCTGGTCGGTTGCGTCGACGCTCACCCTCTTCTTCGTCGCGGCGCGGGCGTTTACGGCGGCGGGGTTCCTCTTCCGGCTCGGGTTCCAGTTCAACGATGTCTTCTTCTTGCGGTAGTTGCTTTCGCGAAGGGGCGGCGGGACTTGATGACGTTTTGGCAACGGCTGGCCCCAGATTGGGAATGAGAAAGACCAACCCGCAGGCGGGACAAAGACACTTCTTGCCTGCCAATTCCTCTTTCACGCTGAGGATTTTGGCACAGTGCTCATTCGGACAACGAATCTTGATGGCCATCAAACGCTCGCAGAAGTTGAGACGGAGAAAAGTGATTTCCGAGTGTTTAGGAGTCCGGACTCCTGGGCGTTTACCGTCGCTTTTAGTCTCGCTTGCCACTTGGACTATGTCAACCGGTCCTGGCAGCGCCGATAAGCCCGGGCGAACCAAATTTTCTTAAAATTTACATCGCTTTTCCTTGGCCAACGCATTACACTTGTTTGGAGACTAAACACTCCATGCTGCCTGCCCGACGCTGCTCGCTTACCGCCGGTTTTTCCTGCCTTCCGCAGCCCAATCTCCGCAAAGGGGCTTTCTTATGATGGTGGCTCGCTCTCGCATCGCCTTGCGGCGTTCCGTATCCCATTGCTTTGCCTGGTTGCTCGTGGCTTCTTGCTTGTTTGCCGTTGCGCAGTCGGCCAAGGCTTCGTTACCGACTGATCCCGCGGAAAGAGCTAAGGTTGTCGGCCAACCGGTCGCCTTAGTGGTGCAGCCCTCGGTAGTTCAAATAACCGGCCCCCGCGGCTTACAGCAGGTGGTAGTGACCGGCAAGTATGCCGACGGCAGCGTGCGCGACCTGACGCCTTTTTGCGAAATGTCTCTGGAGAAATCCGACGCCATCGAGGTCGGCGCCGGCGGCCTGCTGAAGACCAAGGTGGACGGCGAATTGTTTCTCGTTGTCAAAGTGGGCGGCCAATCGGCCAAGGCGCCGGTCAAAGTCGCCGATATGGACAAAGCAAAACCGATCAGCTTCCGTAATGAAGTCGTCGCCGCACTTAACGTGGGCGGTTGCAACTCCGGCCCCTGCCACGGCACGCCCAGTGGCAAAGCGGGCTTCAAGCTCAGCCTGCGCGGTTTCGATCCGGCGGCTGACTACCTGCAACTGACCCGCGACATGATGGGACGCCGCACCGATCGCAACGATCCCGCACAAAGTTTAATCTTGCAGAAGGCGCTGGGCCGCGTGCCACACGAGGGGGGCCAGCGCTTTCTGCCTTCGAGCATCCCGGCCCAAACCTTAAGCGATTGGCTTAAGGAAGGGCTCCATGACGATCCGGCCGACATCCCCACAGTAAAATCGATCGAGATTCTGCCCGGCTCGCGCGTCCTCCAGCAGCCGGCCCGCTGGCAGCAATTGTCTGTCCAAGCGACTTACTCCGATGGCAGCGTCCGGGATGTGACCCGGCTTACCGTCTTTACCAGCAGCGATCCCAGCGTTGCCGAGGTCGGCAATACAGGCTTAATCGAGTCTCGTTCCTCCGGCGAGGTTGCTGTCTTGTGTCGCTACCTCGATATTCTAAATCCCATCCGGCTGACGTACCTGGAGCCGCGCCCTGGCTTTCAGTGGCCTAATCCGCCGGCGAACAACTATGTCGACACTCATGTCTTCGCTAAGCTGAAAATGCTCAGCATTCCGCCTTCAGAGCTGTGCACGGATCAAGAGTTTATCCGCCGGGCATACATGGACGTGTGCGGCATTCTTCCAACGGCCGGCGAGGTTCAAGCGTTTCTTGGCGATAAAGGGCCTGATAAACGCGCGAAACTGGTCGATGCCTTGCTGGAACGCCCCGAATATGCCGATTTCTGGACCCTCAAGTGGTCGGATATTTTGCGCAGCAATCGCAAGACGATCCAAGTAAAGGGAACCCACGTCTTCCAGGAATGGCTGCGCCGTCACATCGCGAACAACACGCCGGTCAATGAAATCGTCCACGAGTTGCTCACAGCCAATGGCAGCACCTTCGCCAATGCCCCGGCCAATTACTATCGCGTGGCCCGGGACCCGACAAATCTGGCCGAGACAACGGCGCAACTTTTCTTCGGCATCCGCATGCAGTGCGCCAAGTGCCACAATCACCCCTTTGAGCGCTGGACGCAGGACGACTACTACAGCATGGCAGCCTTTTTTGCCCGCGTGAAACACAAGCCCGATCCGACTCAGCCCAAGGCGAATCCGCAAGATCCCGGCTCGGAAATAGTCTTCGGGGATCGCGCAGGCGAGGTCGTGCAGCCACGAACCGGAAAGACCATGCCGCCCAAGTTTATGGGCGGCGCCATCCCCGCCATCACGGGCAACAAAGACCGCCGCGAGGTACTGGCCGATTGGCTGACCGCCGGCGACAATCCCTTTTTCCCCAAGTCGGTCGTCAACCGCATTTGGTATCACCTAAACGGCAAGGGCATTGTCGACCCGGTAGACGATTTCCGCGATTCCAACCCGTCCGCCAACGATGAGTTGCTCGATGCCCTGGCCAAAGACTTTGTTGCCCACAAGTTCGACGCCAAGCATGCCATCCGCGTCATCATGAATTCCCGGACTTACCAGCTCAGCGCCCAGGGCAATGACCTGAACAAGGACGACAACAAATATTTTTCTCACGCCGTCACCAAGCTGCTTTCCGCTGAACAACTGCTCGACGCCCTGTGCACCGTGACCGAAGTGCCGGAGAAATTCGCCGGTATGCCGCTGGGGACGCGAGCCGTCCAGTTGCCGGACGGCGAAGTGAACCATCCCTTCCTCAAGACGTTTGGCCAGCCGGCACGCGAACTGGCCTGTGAATGCGAACGCGAAGGCGACAGCAACCTGGCCCAAGCGCTGCAGCTTATAAACGGCCCCACGGTCAACGAGAAGTTGCGCCATGCCCAGAATCGGATCGGACGCTTGCTGGACAAGAAGGTCCCCGAAGGCGAGATGTTGAATGAAATGTACTTGACCAGCGTCGCCCGGACCGCGGCAGCGGAAGAAGCGCAGGTGGCCCTGGCCTATGTCGCCAAGGCGCCGGACAAGCGCAAGGCCTGGGAAGACGTGCTCTGGGCGCTCATCAATTCCAAGGAGTTTTTATTCCGGCATTAAGCCCTTTTTAGCGGCGAGCTTCGGATAGGGTGGCAACGTTGCTGGCCGGAGGCTCACCGCAATATGGCGTTGCCTTTCGATGAAACTGTATCGCGGCGGCCTGATTGTCTTGGAAGATCGCCTGATCGACGGCGCAGTTCTCGTAAAAGACGGCCGCATTTCCGCAGTTCATTCGGATTCCGCATTCTCTTCTCAAAATGCCACCGAGATAGTCGATCTCGATGGCGGTTATTTGGCGCCCGGATTCGTGGATCTGCACGTTCACGGCGGCGACGGCGCCGACTTCATGGACGGCACGGAAGAGGCGTTTCAAACTGTTTGCCGTGCTCATCTCCGCCATGGCACGACTAGTCTCTTGCCCACCACGACGGTCGCTGCTCACGAACAGCACCTTACTTTTCTCGAAACTTGCAGGCACTTGAAAAGGATCGGGACCGGAGGAGCCGGCATTCTTGGAGCCCACTTCTATGGCCCTTACTTCGCCCCAGAGGCTCATGGCTGCCATCCCGCGGAGTCGCTGCGGCCGCCGCGCCGGGAAGAATTCGAACAGTATCTGGCCTACGCCGATTGCATCCTCACTGCCACGATTGCTCCCGAGTTGGAGGGAGCTGAGGAATTTGTCAGGGCGTGTCGAGAGCGCGGCATCCGCTGCAACGCGGGTCATTCGCACGCCAGCTTTGACCAAATGAAAAAAGCCGTCGCCTGGGGCGTCCGCCATGTTGATCATCTTTTTTGTGCCATGTCCGACCGCGCCCGACTGCGCCAAGAGCAGCCGTTTCCAATGCGCGGCGGCGTCATGGAGGCGACGCTCTTCTTCGACCAACTGACAACCGAGGTCATCGCTGATGGCAAGCATTTGGCGCCGGAATTATTGCAACTAGCCTACAAAATAAAGGGGCCCGACCGTCTGGCCTTGGTCACCGACTGCAACCGCGCTCTGGACCAGCCGGATGGTCCGTACCTTTTCGGACCTCGTAATGGGGGTGAGCCGATAGTGCGCCGCGATGGCGTCGGCCTCATGCCCGACGGTCGATCATTGGCTTCTGGCGTAATGGGCATGGACCACTGCGTAAGGAGTTTTCATCGAGAAACGGGGATTCCGCTTGCGGCAGTGATTCGTATGGCAACGTTGATTCCAGCCCGCATTGCCGGCTGGGATAATGAAATTGGCAGCATCGCGGCGGGTAAACGAGCGGACTTGATTGTGTTGGACCGACAATTGCAAATCAAGCAGGTGTTCGTGAACGGGCGGCTATTGCACAAGGAACGGCAAACCGCTTGAATTGGATGGACGAACGGATTGGTGGCATCAACCTCGTAATCCCAATCAGAGCGGAAGTAACTTTAATGGTTTTTTTTGCATTCCAAACCGATCGCTGGACGACCCTGCGCACGATCACGGTGGGCACCGCTTTACTTTTGATAGGCTGTTCCTCCAAAGGCGAGAAAGAGCCCGTCCTGGTCGGCCATATCGCCCCCTTCAGCGGACCCCAGCAGACCGTTGGCGACCATGCCAAGCAAGGGATCATCCTCGCCGTTGAAGAATGCAACCAGGATGATCGCCGGATCGACGGAAAGAAAGTCGCCGTCCTGCATGCCGATAGTCACGGCACTGCCGAGGCGCTTCAAGCCGAAGCGGATCGCCTAATCACGGTTAACGGGATAAAGGGACTTTTGGCCCTGACTACGGCGGAGGATAGCGAACGCCTGGCCCGGTCTCTGGAATCGTCTGGCATTGCGCTCGTGGTTTGCAATCCGGTCATCGCCGCGTCGAATGACAGTCCTTTATCCGTGAGCCTCGCCCCAACCCAGCAGGGACAGGCTCTGGCTCGGTTTGCTCTGGGTGAGGATTTGAAAACGAAAAAAGTCGCGGTCCTCGTCGATAGCCGATCAAGCGTCGCGACGGCCGTCGCGGCGGCGCTCGGAAAAAACTGGCCACGCGACGCGACCCATGCGTTCGAGCAATGGACTTATGACCGCAAAGAGCAATTTGCGGAGCTGGCGGGGCGTGTCCAAAAGCTGGCTCCGGAAGCCGTCATCCTGGCCAGTACGGCGGATGATATGCCGGGCTTGCGAGCCGCTCTAAAGAGCGCGGATGTTAAAGCCGGGGTGATCTTTGCCGGTCCGGAAACCGGACTCACCGCCTTATTGGCCGATCACGATAGCAGTGAAGGCGTCTATGTCGCCACTTCCTATGCCCCCGGGGAGGAGGCGAGCGACGAAGGGAAGGCGTTTTTGAAGAAATATGAGGAGCGCTTTCACGAAGCGCCTGACGTCAACGCGGTCTTGGCTTACGAGGCCGCCGGACTAGTCTTTGAAGCCCTGCGGCAAGCGAAAAAATATGATAGCAGCGATGGGCCACGCAAGTCTTTGGCTGAAATCGATTCCTTCCCCGGCGTCACGGGCCCGCTCTTGATTAAGGACCATGTTCTTCGCCGCACGGCGCTCGTTGGGCGCGTCGAGCGCGGCCAAATAAAAGTGGTAAAACGATACAAACCAGACGATTAGCCGCCCGATATTTGCAGATTCCTTTCACTCTACAAGCTTGCGGACCCATCATCCGCAAGGCTATAAAGTAGTAGCCGGGCATTTTCGTCATCGGGACAATAAAAGCGGGCAAGTGCCTTAGAGTATGCTCATGTCAATGATGGCGCCACCGCAACCGCCTCCTTTGGTCACTTTCGCGGACGGCGAAGGCCTAAGGAGAGTTCGCTTTCGGCTCTGGCAGATGCTTTTGACCGCGGCAACGGTCTTTGTGACGACCTGGATCTGCACTTTTGGCATCATCCCGGCTATTTTAGCGCTCATGGTCGCCAAGCATGTCTTGGTGGCGATTTTGATTATGGGCATGGACATGCCCTTCGACCGGCAAGGGGAGTGAAGGGTTTACGGTTCGCTCGCTGCTTCTCTTTCAGGGCTGCGTCCTTTTCCGCAGTTCTTCCAAGACGGCCCGCATCGCCAGGCGCGTTTGTTGCGTGGAGTCGCGTTCGCGCATCGTAACGGTGTCGTCTTGAAGCGTTTGGCCGTCGATGGTAAAGCAGAACGGCGTGCCGGCCTCGTCTTGGCGGCGATAACGGCGGCCCACCGCGCCTTTGTCGTCGAAGAACACGTTGAACTTACGTTTCAATTCCCGATATAGCGCTTCGGCTTTTTCCGGCATGCCTTCCTTATTGACGAGCGGCAACACGGCCGCCTTGATTGGCGCCAGCCGGGGATGAAAGCGCATCACGGTCCTAGCTTCACCGCCGATCTCGTCCTCGGCATAGGCTTCGCAGAGAACCGCCAGTGTGAATCGGTCCGCCCCGGCCGACGGCTCGATAACATGCGGCATAAAGCGATAAGGCGGTTTCGATTTGGCCTCTTGTTCCGCCTTCCTATCCCCGGCAAAGGCTGACTTGTCCGCCTTGGCCCAGAGATCTTCATCGAAGTAGCTCAGATCCTTGCCGCTATGCTTGGCATGTTGCGTGAGATCATAGTCGCCACGATGAGCGACGCCTTCGAGTTCCTGCGGCTCGTCGGCGAAGGGGAATAGATACTCAATATCGGTTGTGCCGATGGAGTAGTGCGCAAGTTCCTCTTTGCCCTGTTCGCGGGGCCGGAGCTTTTCGGAGCGTATGCCTAAGCTGGAGTACCATTTGATGCGCACATCGCGCCAGTACTGATACCACTTCATCGACTCTTCGGGACGGCAGAAGAACTCGATCTCCATTTGTTCGAATTCCCGGCTGCGAAACGTGTAATTGCGCGGTGTAATTTCGTTCCGAAACGCCTTTCCTACCTGGGCGATTCCAAAGGGTAGTTTGAGGCGGGTGCTGTCGAGGACGTTTTTGATATTTACGAAAATGCCTTGAGCCGTTTCCGGGCGTAGGTAAACCTTGGAATCTTCATTCTGTTCAACGCCGGCGTGGGTTTCAAACATGAGCTTGAAGGGCGCCGGTGGGCCAAGCGGGGCTCCACACCGCGGACATGGTTCTTGCAATCCGGTCGCGTGCAACTGTTCGGTTGCAATGTACCGGGTAAACTCTTGAAGCGTGGGCGGGGCGTCCGGCTGCCCGTTGACGCGCGTTGCCAGCCAACTAAGCGTCACTTCGGGATTGCGTACCAACGCGAGGTTTGGCGCAAGTTTTTTACCCTTGCCGCGTGCCCAACCAAGAAGATGGGGCGATTCATAATGGCCCACAATAGGCGAAAACTCTTGAATCAAGGAATTCATCCACTGCGATCCGGCCAAAGCTTCCCAGAGTTGATCCGCGCGAACAAAGTGTCCACACCCCGGGCATTTACGCATGGGATCAGCAAATCCACTGGCGTGCCCACTCGCTACCCACACCTTCGGATTCATAATGATCGCACAATCCACGCCGACCATGCTGATCTCTTGCCCGTCCGGCCCGGGCGGCGGATTGCGCACCATGTCGTGCCACCAGGCGTCTTTGATGTTCTTCTTCAGCTCAACGCCCAGCGGACCATAATCCCAGAAGCCCCCAATGCCGCCGTAGATCTCGCTCGATTGAAAAATGAATCCGCGGCGACGGCACAGGGCGACTAGTTTTTCCATGTCCATTTTTCTAATCCATGTTCGTTGTTCGTTGTTCGTTGTTCGTTGTTCGTTGTTCGTTGTTCGTTGTTCGTTGTCAGCAGATGTTCAGTATGCTGCGATCTGAATAAGTGCTTGTATTTGCGAGGAACCACGAACAACGAACAACAAACTAATTCCGCCAATACTTCTTCATTACTCCCACCGCTCCAACTTCAACGCGGAGAGGATCACGCTTTAGCTCGGGCACCAGATTGAATAGATCCACTTTGGCGGCGTCGCGGATGTCGTCATCGTAGCCGAGGCGTTTCAGGTTCTCGCCTCCCTGGCTAATTTCCAAGGCGCCCAAGAGGACGCGGCCGTGGTTTTCGAAACAGTCCCAGGCCAGCCGGGCGCCATCGTTAAGATGAACTTCCATCGTCTCGCTGAGAAAGTCGACGAGGGCGCCGGCTAGCAGGGCGTCCTCCAAAGTCACGGCCTCGTCCGTCCCCGCGCAAACAATATGAATAGGACGCGCGTCGCTGCGCAATTGTTCGCAAACGGCGCTATAGTTAACGAACCCGGCCACAATCGCGCGTTCCGCCTCGGCAGCGCGGAGCAGGGCACGGGTGCCGTTGGTTGTCGTCAATACCAACGTCGCATGGCGACAATTGCGCGCGGTAAACTCCCGAGGCGAATTGCCAAGGTCGAAACCGGGCAAGGGGACGCCCCCCCGTTCGCCGGCCAAGAGAACGCGGCCGGCGCGCATGGTCCCCGCCAACTGTTTCGCTTCCTCGACCTCGCTGCAAGGGCGCACGGCCGTGCAGCCGGCAGCCAGGGCGTGAATGATAGTCGTAGTGGCGCGAAGAACATCGATCACGACAGCCAGACATCCTGTCAATTGGCCCGGCAGCGCAAGGCAGGGCAGCAGATGAACCTGCACCTCCCGTTCCTGCGCCATAACCCGACTCCTGCAAAACCACGCCGAAAAGCGAATCTTACGGGATGGCCCTTCAGCGGAACAGAGGTCTTCCGAGACTCAGCATTCGGCTGGCATATGCGGGCGTACGGCCTTGGCGCTGGCCATTTTCTTGTTGCAATCGGCTCGGGGCCAGTCTACTGTACTAGCGCGGTGTGACACACGTAACCAATCGCGGCTGGCATGTTTTTCACAATCCATCCTGAATCTCCGGTGCCTATTTACGAGCAGATTGTGGCCCAGGTCACGTTCAGCATTGCCTCGGGCGCGCTCGAGCCGGGGACGTTGATCCCCAGCGTCCGCGATTTGGCCGGCAAGCTGCTCGTCCATCCCAACACAGTGGCACGGGCTTTTCAAGAATTGGAACGGCGCGGCATCGTGACGGCTAAGCGAGGCCGGGGCATGGAAGTAACACGGATCGCGCCCCAGGTATGTCGAGAGCATCGTCGGGACATTCTCCGTGGTCGAATCCGGCAAGCGTTGCGCGAGGCGGCCTCTAGCGCCTTACCGGCCGGAGAAATCCGGCAACTTGTAGAAGAAGAATTGGCCCAGGCACACGGCTGGCGCCGTTCGAGGGAGACTCGGTCATGGATCACGTCGTCGAAATAAACGGGCTCAGCAAATGGTACGGCAGCAAGGCCGCCGTGCAGTGTCTCGATCTAAGCGTGCCGCGCGGCGCGATCTTTGCGCTGCTGGGTGAGAACGGAGCCGGCAAGAGCACTACTATTCGCATGTTGACGGGTCTCCTTAAGCCCGATGCTGGCCGTGCGACGATCCTGGGCCGGGATTGCTGGCGCGACGCCGTGGCCCTGCGTCATGAAGTCGGCTATGTGCCCGAGAAGCCGCGGTTTTACGACTGGATGACGATCGGCGAAATTGGTTGGTTCACCGCAGGTTTTTACAAGAACACCTTCCGGCCGCGTTACGAAGAACTCATTGGCGAGTTCGGTCTGGAGCCAAAGGCCAAATTGCAAACCCTGTCCAAGGGTCAATATTCCAAAGTCGCTCTAGCTCTTGCGTTGGCGCCTGATCCGGCCGTGCTGATCTTGGATGAACCGACTTCGGGCCTTGATTTGCTCGTGCGCCGCGAATTTTTGGCAAGCATGGTGGAGTTGGCCGGCGAGGGGCGCACCATCCTTATTTGCAGCCATCAAATCGCCGAGGTCGAGCGCGTTGCCAGTCATGTAGTCTTTATGTCCAAGGGTCAAAATTTACTAACCGCGACCATGGAAGACCTCCGCAAGCGGCTCGTGCGCTTTCAGCTTCGGTATGAGACGCAAGCCCCCGACGCCGAGGCCTTGGGCACGGTGCTGCAACGCAACGGCATCGGCCGGCAATGGGAGGCAATTATCTTGGATCCCAATGCGGCCGCCGTCGAAACCGTCCGGCGCGCCGAAGGGATCAGTGAATTCGAGGCAATCGCCTTAAGTCTGGAAGAAGCCTATTGTGCCTTGATGCAAAGGGAGGGCCCCTCATGATACGCACCCTCTTTTGGAAAGAGTATCGGGAACAACGCGTCATTGCCGTCACCTTAATCCTGCTTACCGTTCTCACCTTATTCGGCTTCTTCCAATGGAAGAATAACGAGGGCCCCTCGCAATACCAGAGCATGAATCAGTCGGCGCTGGAGGTGTCCGTTTGCCTGGCGTTTCTTTGTGGCCTGGTGACGGGGGCCATGCTGCTTGCCGGAGAAGAAGAAGCGCGCACACAACAATTCCTCGATATGCTGCCCGCTTGGCGCACGCGTTTGTGGCTCGGAAAGGCTGTATTCGGCGCCCTTACCGTGACCTGCCAGGTCATCCTGATCGGCGGGCTTTGTATTGCCTTGGGCTTAATTCCCGACAAGGCGCCATCAGCCGCCGCCCTATTAGGTTTGGGCGGCTGCGCTCTGTATGCGTTCGTATGGGGGCTCTTGGGTTCCGCGCTGTGCCGAAATGTTTTTAGCGCCATTGGCTTGGCGCTAGTCGGACAAGTAGTGGGGGTAGTGGTTGGCTTCGTCCTTGTCTCCCTATTCGAAGCGCTGTTTTTTGGCGGCCTAGGCCGCGAAGATCCGACCTGGGTTATTGTCCTGGCGGCAGTCATCATGGCGCCGTTGCCGCTGGTTGGGTCGCTCCTGATATACGCGAGGTCCGATTTCAGCCGGTCGGTCAACCGGTCGGCCGGTCTACCGGCGTCTGTCAAGCCAATCGCCGCCGTTCGCACCTGGCGCGTCGTGCTGTGGTTGGCCTGGCAGCAAGGCCGGTTGTCCCTTGGCATTTTGGCGACGTTGTGTCTGTTGACCGGCCTGGTCTCCCAGTTTGATGGCCTAATCGTTTGGCCGCTCGTTAGTTTGATTGTTGGCTTGGTATGCGGACTGACGGCGTTCATGGGCGAACAAGCCGGCGGCAGCGAGACGTTTCTTGGAACCGAGCGTATTCCGGGCAGCCGCTTCTGGCTCTATAAAGTCGGCTTGTGGCTCGTGCTTATGATTCTGTTGGCAAGTCTGTTTTGGATTATCCCCGTTGTTCGGTCATTTAGTGGCGACCAGCATCCCGGAGCTTGGGTAGAGTCGAACCCCATCCGTTTGGCCATCGGGATTTTGGGAATCAGTCCGAATCTCCTATCCATGATCGACGCCGGTACGTACGCAGGTCTTTGGCTCCTGCACGGCTTCGCAATCGGACAAATCTTTGCCATGACCTGCCGCAAGACGGTGGTCGCCGGCTTTTTGAGCATCGGGGCTTGTCTAGCGGTGGCGGCAATTTGGCTTCCCTCGCTGCTCTACGGGGGCTTGCATTTTTGGCAGATTCTGGGCG
>JBJMQT010000008.1:0-53903 GCA_045802525.1 Gemmataceae bacterium | reverse complement strand
TAGACGCTCTTCCAGGGCGGAAAATCACGGGGCAGCATCCGCCACGAACAGCCCGACCGCGTCAGATAAAAGATCGCGTTGACGATCTGGCGCAGATCGACCGACCGAGGCCTGCCGCCGGGCCGTGCCGGCGGAATCAGCCGCTTCAAGAGCACCCACTGTTCATCCGTGACGTCGCTGGGGTAGGGATTCCTTTCCATCCAGCTGACTTACGAAAAACAGGCCTTTAGGAACACCCTCTAACAACCCCGTCTCATCACGCTCTTGCGAGCATGTAATCTTCATGATACTCATGAAAACATGCCTCCCGGCGCTCAACTGTACACGAATGTCCATCTTACATCGAAGGTCTTGCGAAACCCGGTACTAGAGAGACCAAGCGTCGTCGTCTGCATTATATACGTCGACCTCTACATCCGTTGGAAGGCTCTTGTCATCGAGGGCATTCTGAATTCGCTTTGCTAACTTTGGAGATTCACGGAGCACCTTTCTTAAGAATTCTCGTATGTCCGCATTTGTGTCTACATGTCCCTTTGAACCATCTTTGTAAGTGATGAGAAACGTTCTGTTTGGTGGACCAAACGCATCTGTACACACCATCAGAATAGATTGTATCTGCGAAAGCATCATGTGATACTCTCTTACGTTCATTAGTTTCGCTCAGGTGGGTGTAAGCAGTGTCTATTGCTGCTTCAGTGCGCGCCGAAAGCATGCCTCCGTGCAATACGTCGGACAAAGTCACTGTGGGGCCAACATGCTTTCGGGGCCTGGCTCGCTTCGGCGCCAAGTCATTGAATGATTGGCCGGAAAGCATGGCACCCGTCGCTGGACGCTTCGGCACGCCCTTCGGATTACCTCAGAGCGTGCCACCCCGCCCGCTCAGGTGGCGTGGTTCTCTCGACTAATCTACGCTCTTACTCTTCATTCTCCCATTACGCGAACATAGTGCGAGAAGCCACACAATACCACTTCCAGGCGCCAAAGCGCCCCCTAACACACAAAGAATGATCAATAGAATCCTAATCCACAAGACTTCTATTAACCATACGGAGTATCCTAATAGTATGATGAAGAGAGATGTTAAGATACCGACTGTCAAGCCAACTCCAGCAGTCGAAGCGCGACTTATGGTTCTCCGGTCTATACACAGCGTTAGGGTTTCCCTATTGTCCTTTGGAACCGACATCATCACTTCAAGACCTAATAGTATGACAAGAAAGGGAAACATGAATAGATGAGCAAATGCACCCATGCTCGGATTCGAATGTCCTGGTAATTCAATAATCGCTAGACCTACAAACCCTATGTAGATGCCGAGACAATATGTAGCATACATAGTATACATGACTTTCACTACTCGCTGATAATGCTTCCATACACTCGTAGAGGACTAGTCGCCGGGTGCGATGCTTTCGGGCTTTCCGAAGCATAATGGATCACCCTTCGCTTGGAGGCACCTAAAGCATGCCTCCGTGCGATATGTCGGAAACACTCACCGTGGGCCAACATGCACCGGCCAGTCCATGTTGCAGCCGGCTTCGAGGCCGACGAAGAGACACCAATTCAACTTCACTTTTGCAGGCTCTTTTGAATTGTCTTAATCGCTTTCTCTGCCTCCTGTTTCACTTCCTTCACGTTGTCTTTCGCAATACTCTCCAAAACGGGGATATACTCTTTTCCATTCGGGCCTAAGTTTTCCAAGACGTTAACGACACAGATTTGAACGTCGCAGTCGGCTTCTCTAATCCTGCTTACAATCTCTGCCACATAAGGCTCAATATCGGAGCCGACAACTCGTAATTCCGTAACAGCCCGATGCCTCGAATCCTTATCACTTCCTAGAAGGCACTGAATAAAAGTCGGTATTGATATTGGGTTTTTTCGGTCAATGCTAAACATTGCCCTGGCGCCAACAATGCGGTCTATTTGTGTGCCAGTATTGATAAATACTTCAAGAGCCGGCAATGTATCGTTGTCGTGTGCGCCAACGCTTGCCAGAGTATCAGCGACTACGCAGCGAACTAATTGATCATCGTCTTTTAGAGTGCTAATTAGGAATGGGACGGAATCGGCTGCCGTGCCTCGAGCCATCTCCCGTAAAGCGTGAAGCGCCTCGAGTCGGACGCTCTGCCGTTTCCCAGGGTTCTTGATTATATTCACAAGCCCCGGAACTGAATCCGATCCGATGTTTGCAAGGGCAAAAAACCCTGCTTGGCCGGTATAGATTTCTTCTTTGACAAATTGTTCCTCGGCTATAAGAAGCAAAGAAGGAATAGCGTCTCGTGCGTTCGGTCCGAAATCTCCCAGGGTACATATTCCTTGGAGCAAAACATCCTTACCGGTGTTTTTGTCCGTAACCACTTCTAGTACATGCCGCAGAAATAGCTTTGCGATTCTTCTCCTATCGTCAACATCACGAACGTAGTAATCCCCGATAGAAGATAAAGCCTCCACCTGAAGCAATGGCTCATCTCCGTTTAATGCCTTCAACAGCACGGGTAGAGAAAGTTCGGCGCAATTGTGGTCCATTCCGCGAATTACTTGCAGACATTTGGCTCGTTGGACAACTGGTCGATCCTTGTTTTCAATGAATCTCAGTAGTTGACTCACTGAGGGTTTGCCAATGGCTCGTAGTGCCGTGGTGACTTCCCGGTTAAATTCCTCGTTGTCGTCCTTTAGGGCTTCAATCAGTTCTGGCACAGCTCCAACGGCTTGTGGGCCCTTTTCGGCTAGCCTTTTGGCAGCATAACATCGAGCTTCTATATCTCCTTCAGTCAGACGCTTTGCAAAATCAACGGGGGGGTCGCAGTCCGATGCTGGCAAACAGCCACATTCGACGAGTGCACAGGCCATTATGCCCATCGACAAAGACGAAAAACAGGATTTCGCGAGCGCTCTGGGAATCATTGTGGAATCAATCCAAACTTGTTTTTCAGGGCAACATGTCATTCATGTCCGCGATTTTATCATACGCGCGGGAGACCTTCGGTGGGGACCCCGTAGCAGGGTCAGGAGACCCTGCTACAACAGTGGCTTTACGATTCCAATGCCTTCATCGGGTGGTCTAGCGGCTTGGGTGAAGCCTCCTCATTGGGATTAATGAGCCCGGCTCGTTGGTAGATTCTCTTGCGATCGACAATCCTCTTTTGGATCTCGTCGAGGATCTTCGACTTGGTGGCCGACTTGGGGAGTTTGATGTCAAGAGGCTGAGCGATCTCCAGCAGGCCGTCCTTGGTCAATTTACCGAGGCGGCTCAAGAAGGCGTCTATGTGCTCCTTCGTGACGGCGGAATCGGCGGCTCGCTGGTAGAGGCTCAGGGCTTCTTGACTGAGTTGTGCCGCATCCGGCGCAGGGGTCTTGGGCCGGCGGGGCGACGAACTCCTGCCTCCCCCTTTGACCGGCAATTGGCCCGTTCGCACAAACGTCTCGGCCCTGGTAAGGAACGCCGCGAAATCGGAGAGCTTGTACTCCCGAAAAGGCGTCAACCCTTCAACCACGGCCTTCAGATCCGGTTGCGGGTTTCCCTTGACTCCTGCCGCCGCAAGCCAAGAACCCATGTGAACCAAGTGCTGTTGCAAGTCGGCCACGATCATAACCGTGTCTCCAGAACCTGATCCGGATCGCTGACAGCAGGCTTACAATAAGTTGGCAGCCTGAATTGCACTTCCTTGGCCAACTGCACAAAGACCGAGTACATGCCATCTCCTCTTTTGAGAGGCCGGTTATTGTCTTCGGCGTTTCTCAGGTCAACGGTCTGGCGAATGGTCGTTTCGAAGGGAAGGATATCCGAGCCCCAAAAGTCTTTGCATTGCTCCTTAAGCGCGGAAACGCGATTCTGTTCATCGAGCGTTAAGCCGTGCTTGTGAGTGCGATTCGCCACGATGCCAAGGACATTCAAGCCGCTCTGGATGTTTTCTCGGAACTCTTTGAGCCGTTCCAGCAGGATCGGAACGCGATCGGTGGCCGGTTTGCTGGGCATAATGGGAACAACCACGTAGTCGCAAGCGGCCAAGGCGTTGACGCAAGAGATATTGATAAAAGGCGGGCAATCGAGCAAGACGATGTCGAACTGGCGAGTCAGGCGCTCGCGCTGCAATTCACGGCGCAGCATGAAGCGCGGGTCGCGGAAGCCTTCTTCTCGGAGCAGCCAGCGCATGGTGAGGTTCATTTCCGCGTAAGTCAGTTCATCCGTTGTCGGAACGAGGCACGACCTCTGCTTCTGGAGAATGGGCTGAGCGAAAGAGAGAAGGTTGGAGGCTGAGCCATCTTGAAAGCCGGAATAAAAATTGCCCAATAGAAGGTTTTTTCTGTAGAGCTCCGTTTGGGCGTCTTCCGTTAGAAACAGGTTCGTCAAGGAACCTTGCAAGTCGAGATCTACAAGAAGGACGCGGTATCCCATGCCGTCCAAAGCCGCTCCCAGGTTGGCCGTGATGGTGGTCTTGCCCACTCCACCTTTGAGATTGAGAACAGCCAAAACGGGGGTTTGCCGCCCGCCCGGCTCAAGGGGAATGAATTGTGGAGCATTAGCAAGGACCCTTTCCGACCATGTCCGTCCATCTTTCTGAAGCGCTCGTTCGGTTCGCCGTCGCAGGGCTTTGAGGTCATCCCAAACGCCGCTTAGTTGAATGCGGGACGCACTGAGTTCTTTTTCTTTCAGATCATGACGGCGTTGGTGCTGAGCGATCAGCCCTTCAAGGCGCTTCTTAATGTCCAGCAGCGCTCGATTCTTGCGGATGGCCGTTTTGGCAAATGACTCAAGAGTGACAATTCGCCGCTTCCTTTTTTCCGCCTCTTTATCCAAGGCTTCTTTCGCTCGTTGAAGGTCGAGGAAGTTCTGCTGGCGCTTCAGGCTTTCGCTCTCGCCTAGGCGGGATTTCAATTTGCATTTGTCATCGGCTCGGCGCAAGAGATAGAGAACGATCGGTACGCCAACACCGAGCATGGTGGCGACCACCGAGCCAACGGCCCCAAGGACTTCCTTATCCGTCCAGGTGGGGACGCCTCCGGAAAAGAGTCCGAAGACGATTGGTGTCAAAACGTTGCCCGCAAACAGAAACTGCACCGAACTTTCCTCGGAGTTTTCAGCCCGTTGCCAATTACCCGGTCGGTTTAGTATTGCGAAAGCGACGAGAAAACCGCAAGTAAAATGATTATCGAGGCGGCATGACAGTAGTTCGGTGATATTGAATCACCGAAGATGCGCCTGTGCTTCTAACATTTCGCCGAGCAGATCATCATCGGAAATCAGCGGACGCAGCACGGCGCCTACGCTGACGGTTGGAATGTCCAGGATGCTGTGCGCGGTCGGAACCTCCGCCGGCCCTCTACCAGACGTCTTGATGGTTACTTCCTGTCCGTCCGGCAACTGCACGCCGTTGTCGAGCACCACGACGCCATTTTTCACATGACCACGCGCAACCATAGGACCTCACTTAAACGAGATATTGGTGGTAGTGTATCAACCACCATTCTTCATTTCCTAGCCGAATTACGTGAAGAAAAGTGACGGCTCTTCCAGCGAGCGAGACCTTAGGGTTTCGTTTTTCAGCCCAAGGTTCCGTTTTTCACCAGGAGTGGGATGGGAATGAAAACGGAAAACGATTGCTCATTTTACATCTCTTCCCCCTTTCCCAAGCTTTCGTCGCAAGTACCCTGTGGCTCAAGCGCCCCCCTCTAGACCCGCACACATTGAGCTAGAGGGTAGAGGGTGGGTGATCGATTCTTGAGCAGCTTGCGCGCTTTCGTTGTCTCTCATTCGAAGGCTGCCAACGCCGGACCAAGGCTGCCAACACGTTGGTCGCCTTAAAATGCAAGCAGAGTCGCCGTGTCGAGCACTCGCGTAGCATCTTTCCGCTTGCTTTTCGCGCAAGCGGACGGGGGCCGGCGCGCTCAATTCTTTAGTTTTCTCATTTATCATTGATTATGCTGAATAGTTTAGATTCCGGAGGATCCGATGAAGCGCGGCGCCATGACGCTTGTGGAATTGCTGGTCGTCATTGCGATCATTGGCGTGCTGATCGGGCTGCTGTTGCCGGCGGTGCAGCGGGCCCGGGAGGCGGCTAACCGGGCGGCTTGCATTAACAACCTCAAGCAGATGGGGCTGGCCCTGCATCAACATCACGATGCGCTGGGTTCCTTCCCGCCCGGCTACACCGTCAGCGGCACCGACAATTTGGAGATGGGCACTTTTGGCGGTTTCATCCCGCTTTTGCCCTTCCTCGAACAGGACAACTGGATTCGCCGTTGGGACGCGAGCCAGGCGTGGTACAACCCACCCAACGACGCGATCGTTTCCGTGGAAGTAAAGGTCTTCTACTGTCCGAGCAACCGCACCAGCGGAGTGATCGATACGGCGTTCCTCGCCGCGGTTGCGGACCGGCCGCTGCCCAAGGTCGCCGCCTGCGACTACCTGCTGTGCAAAGGGGCCAATGCCGCGCTGTGCGAAGTGACTCAGGTGCCGCCGACCGCCCAAGGCGTCTTTGATGTCAACACGCGAACGCGGCTCACCGACATCACCGACGGGACCAGCACCACCTTTGCCATAGGGGAAGGCGCCGGTCACAACCAGCGCTTCGGCATCCGCCGTTTCTACCCCGACACCACCCCCGCCCAGGGCCTGTTGCCCGGCCAATCGAGCCTCATCGACCAAAGCTGGTCGTCAGGGCCGATGGCGACGCAGGCGCTGCATTCCCTGGGGCTGGTGGGCGGCTCGAGCATAGGGGTGACCGCCCAGCGCGGCGGCCAAGCGGACCCCTATGACGAGCGCATGAACAATCCGATGGGTTTGGCGGCGTTTGACTTCAACAACGGCTGCTCCAACAGCGGCACGGCGCCGGGGATGTATGACACCTGCTCGGGCTTCCGCAGTGTGCACCCCGGCGGCTGCCATTTCCTATTCTGCGACGGCGGCGTCCGCTTCGTCAGCGAAACCGTGTCGTCGGACACCTACCGAGCCCTGTCCACTATGGCCGGCGGCGAAGTCATCGGCGATTATTGAATGCCGTTCGCTCTAAATCAGCCTGTTTATTCCTTCAAGCTCCTCTAACTTGCCAATTAGTCGAACAGGCCAAGCTCGTTGCTCGTTGGGCCCCTTGAAACGGTCGCCCTCGCGGGCATACTATGGTTCACCACGCCCAGGCCGATCGGCCAGTGCCGTGATAAAACCAAACCCTGGAGATCGTCTCGTGAGAATAAGCGCACGTCGGGGTTCAGGAGTTGGTCGAAATCTATTGGCCGGCCTGCTTTTGCTTCTTTTGGCCGGCGCCGGCCGCGCGGAAGACGCGTACTTTGTACTGGTCTTCGGTTCTCAGCAAACCCCGAACAATCCCGATTACTCCCACAGCTTCGCCACTTTTGTGAAAGCAACAGGCGTGGGGCCGTGCGCGGGTAAACCGGCCTTGGAGAAGGCGGCGGTCCTCGATTTCCAGACGATTAGCTGGCTTCCAGAGAATATGATTGTGCGGACGCGAGCGTTGCGTCCTGAATGTGGGCACAATTTTGAATTGCACGAGACGATCTGCTATGCCTTGAAAAACGACGAGCGCGTTTCCATGTGGGGGCCCTACCTCGTTGAACCCGATCTTTATTGCCGCGCCGTTAAGCAAATTCGGCTGCTGGAAAGCGGTGAGGTCCGTTATAAGGCGTTCGACGTCGGTTACCGCTCGGACGAGGTCAGCAATTGCATTCACGCCGTCAGCAGCATTGTGGATGGCTATCGTCTGCGTGTAGGCAGTCCGGGCTGGGGTGAAGTAGCGAGCTATTACATCAAGGAACGGATGCGGCCGTGGATTGCAGACCAAGAGGAGACGCACGACTGGGTGGTCTATGCGCTCGGGCTGGAAGCGTATCCGATCATCTACCGCGACAGAAGAAACCCGCGCAGCAGCCGTTTTTCGGTAAGTAGGATCTTGGGCGGACAACGCAACTTGCAATCGACCTATGGACCCTCGCGCTGATTCCGAGCGTCGCCTTCAGCATCAAATCGTTTCCTCCGATCTATCAGCTTTTGAAATTGCCCGATCAATTCCTGCCTTTTCTGCTTCCCTAAGGCCGTTATATCGCCGTTGACACTTCCGGCTTTCCGAAATCGTGGATTAGACCTGCGTAAGCTTGTCTAGAATAGGGACCTGTTCATCACGGTGAAATAAAGGACCGCCGTGGTCGGCATTTTGAGGGGCTAGGCGGCAAAGCAGGAGAAGGTCAATGGCCGACAAATCGACTCCTTCAACCGGCCTCCAGCGGCAAATGGAAATCTACGAGAAGCGCCTGTTGGGGCGATCTCCCTCGCAGCCCGTCAAGATCGAGGAATTAGAACAGGAAGCAAAAGAGAAGCTAAAGCAAGAGGCTTATGACTACCTGATGGGCGGCGCCGGCGCGGAGGACACCATCCGGGCCAACCGCGCAGCGTTCCAGCGCTGGCACATCGTTCCCCGATTCCTGCGCAACGTGGAGCGGCGAGACCTCGGCGTCGAATTGTTCGGGCAAACTCATCGGGCGCCGATCCTGCTGGCGCCTATCGGCGTGCAGTCGATCCTTCACAAAAAAGCCGAATTAGCGGTGGCGCGGGCGGCCCGTTCGGTGAACATCGGCTTAGTTCTCAGCACACTATCCTCCACGACGATGGAGGACGTCGCGGAGGCCATGGGCGATGTGCCGCGCTGGTTTCAGCTTTATTGGCCCAAAAACCCCGACCTGACCGGCAGCTTCCTTGAGCGAGCCGAACGAGCGGAATATAGCGCCGTAGTCGTCACTCTTGACACCTATTTGCTCTCCTGGCGCGAGCGGGACATTCAGAATGCTTACTTGCCCTTTCTGAAAGGAGAAGGACTGGCCAATTTCTTCAGCGATCCGGTTTTTTGCTCCGCGTTGGACAAGCCCGTCAAGAAAAACCTCATCGGCGCCGTTCGCTACTTCACGGAGATTTTTTCCAATCCGGCATTAACGTGGAGCGATTTGCCTTTTCTGCGCCAACACACGCGGCTTCCGATCATCCTGAAAGGAATCCTGGACCCGGAGGACGCCCGCCGGGCCGTTGACCACGGCGCTGACGGCATCATTGTGTCCAATCATGGCGGCCGGCAGCTCGACGGCGCCATTGGCTCCCTGCATGCGCTTCCTGGGATCGTCGATGCAGTGGGCGATCGTTTGCCTGTCTTGTTCGACAGTGGGATTCGGCGCGGCCCGGACATTATCAAAGCGTTGGCGCTGGGAGCCAAGTGCGTCTTGCTAGGCAGACCTTATTGTCTTGGCCTGGCTGTAAACGGCGAACAAGGCGTGGTCGATGTGTTACGTAACCTCTTGGCGGATCTCGATCTGACCCTGGGCCTGGCTGGATGCGCATCACTCGTAGAGTTGAATCGGGATATGCTGGCAGAGAGTAAGACAACTTAAGCGACGACACCCGAGCCATGCGCCTAAGTTCCAACCCTTACTCAACAATCATCACCCCATTCATTGCCATCCAGTGGCCGGGAAACGTGCACAGGAAGGGATAGCGGCCCTTGGCCGCCGGGGCTCGGAAGTGAATGGTGAAGTTTTCTTTTGACGGAACAATATCGGTGTACGCCAACACGTCATCGGAAATCGGCACATAATGGCGAACGGCGGCTTCCGGATCGGCCACGATCTTATTGGCCAGATCGCCGATGCGCTCTAGCGAGCCCGGTTTGATCAGCACCCAATTGTGCGGCACCACATCGGGGTTCGTGAAAGTAAAACGAATGGCTTCGCCTGCTTTGACGGTGAAGGAACGCGTTGCGAATGTCAGGTTCTTGCCGGCTTCCATGCTAATGCGGCGTTCGTCCTTGAGCAGCTTTCGAAAGGGGTTGGGCACTTTTTTCTTGGATAAAGCAAGGTCGGCGAGAATCGGGTGTGCCGCAATCACTTTCTCAACCGGGCGATACCCGGGGAGGTCTTTTAGGGGGTTATCGAGCTTGTGAACCGTGACAATCATTTCGCAGGAAAAACCGGTATTCACGCGTAGACTCAAGTGCAGTTGATTCACCGGCTGAAGATCCGGCATTTCTAGAAAGAGACTGGAGCCATCCGGCAAGACGTGGGCCGCCGTGATCGTTAACGGATCGTGTCCGGGTGTGCCGGGATGGCGCGGTGAAAACTCCGGCGATCCGTAGCCTTCGCTGTAGCGGTAGTTCCAGCACTGGGCGAAATGATTAGCGGGCCGCTCGGCCAGGCTGCGATCAATCGGCCTCGTGAATTTGACCAGGATGCCGTTTTGGTGGACGTGAAAGGCACACGGCAGCTGAACGAGGTCACCCGTGAAACGCACTCGTTGAAACGAACCGTCGTCAGGGGTGTAGGTTCCCCAACCGGCCATGCCGGAAACGTAAAGCTGTCCATCTTTGGGATTGAAGCGTCCCCGGTGCGCGCCAGACAGAAACTCGCCGGCCAGCGGCACGACGGCACCTTGGGGCTGGCCTGCAACTTCGTCGCGCAGCAAGAGGAAGTGCGAACCGGCGCCGAAGGAAAAATGGATTGCTTGACCTTTGAGCGGTCCCCAGCGGTCGTCCGGAACGACGACCTGCCCACCGCTCGAATTATCCCAGCCGCGCGGCAGGTAAACCAAAGGCAGATCCGGCGGCTGGCCGTTGCGGGGGCCGCCATATCCGAAGTAAGGCGCCAGCATAGCCGGGCTTCCAGATTGGCGTGCGCGATTCACCTCACAAACCATTGACGCCGGCGTCCATTCGCCTTCCGAACAGGGAACCGTGATCGAGCCATCGGGCATGAGTCCAAGGCCGTCGGGATTGCGAAATCCCGTAGCGAGGACGTCGGCCTTCTTGCCGTCGGGCGAGAGTCGCAGCAGCCCTTGATTGCCCGAGACGGTGTAAAAGTTGCCGTCTCGATCCCGTTCCAACCCGCAGATAAAGTCATGTCCGGCAGGCGAGGTGACAAACGCCTTGGATATACACTCGTAGAAGTCGGTCTCGCCATCGCCATTGAGGTCAACTAGCCGGGTAATTTGATCGCGACCGAGCACGTACACGGATTTGTCCGCGACAACTAACCCTAGGGCGTGGTGTAGACCCGACGCGATTCGCCGCCAGCGAATGCGTTCTAACTTACTGTCCAGCCCTTCCACACGCCACACGTCGCCCTGCATGGTGCACAACAGCGCCGTGCCGTCGGGCAGAAAATCGTGGCCGCCGAAAAAGAGGAGCGCATTCCACGGGTTCTTGAAGGGCGGGGCAATGGAGTCCACCGCGTAAGGATGCCCCTTGCCCAGCGTGCCGCGCGTGCGAAGCTCGTCAGGCCATTGGGCCGGGCCGCCGTGGGTAAGGCTCGCCTTAGAATGCTTGTCGGCCGGTCCCACTTCGCGCGTAAATTTGCCGTTTGCGACCCACGGAGCGTCCAGCATCTCGGTATCGCCAACGCGATAAGAAAAGACCACGCGTTTTCCGTGGCGATAAAAGCCATGGTAGACAAATGGTTGTTCCGGTTTCTGACAAGGCGGGCGCTCGAGCGCCTTGCCGTCCATGAGCAGGCCGTCCATGAAACCGTGGCGTACGCGGGAGAATTTCACAAAACCGCCTTGCCAAACGGCTTCGTAGCACAGCGTGTCCGGATTGAAGCAGGCCGAGATCTCGCCCTTGTCTCCGAGCCGAACGCAGACGCCGCGCGGAACTGTGACTCCCGCTCCCCGAAAGATGCCACACATCAGGGACCCTAGGACGGTCTTGTTCCACCGATTGTCCGCCCAGGTCTCTTCTTGCTGATTGCCCCAGTGGCCATACTTGCCGCCGTCGAGGCCCGGGAATTCGGGCAATAAAGGAGGCTCGGGATGCTGGCTTCTGAAGTACGCGGCCTCTTTCTCGTAGAAATCGTAAAGGCGGTCACGGTTCACCGGATCTTGCCAATGCGGCCAGTTTTCCGGTTGAAGCGGCGCACGCTCGTACGCAAAAGAGACCGGTTCATGGGAATGGACGGCCGCCGCGAGCCCTTCGGTGCTGCCTAATTCGAGTAAAAAGCGGACCAGGTCACGGCGCTGTTCGCTCGGGATCGATTCCCAGAGTCCGTCGGGCATGAGCGTGCCGATTTCGTGCCGCTCTTCGATTTTGTCTTTGCGGACCCGATGCGTCGTCTTGGTACCTGGCTCGCGCAGCACCAGCTCCTCGCTGGTCTCCTTTTCCTTGTAGCCTTGCAGCGAGAGGCCGTTGGTCAGCGTGACGCCGATGGCGACATACTCCGGCCGCACTTGCCTTTTGGGCCACACAACCGATTCCACAATTTCAGGAGGCGGCTGGCACCGGCCGATCGTGGAAAGATCCGGCCCCACGGTCCCGCCTTGGCCGCCGACTGTGTGGCACGATAGGCAGGCCAGTGTCGTGGAACGAAAAACGGCCGCGCCGCGACGGGCATCACCGTGAGCCTTGGCATCGGCCAAGATTTCCTTCACGAAGTCGGCACTGTAAGGTATTGCCTTGCCAACTTTGGGTTCGGCTGCATGGCCGTTAAGGGAAAGCACGACCGAAAAGAAAGGTGCAAGGAGTCGGTTCATTGATTCGCGTACCTGCCCGGCAAGGTGGAGAAGCAGTCTGGTATGACGGAAGCATGAGCCTTCATATTCGACGGCGGTTTGACCCGCGTCAAGCCTGACGCATTAAGGAATGGAACGGTAGAACTTTCATCAAGCCGCTTGACCAACCATTCCTCGCAACGGATGATGAGGCCGTTGATTGTGGTCCAAGTGACAAATTCACAAACGGAAGGGTTCAGAATGCCTTCTCCTTTTCGACTCTGGGTCATCGTCGCCATCTTAATGGCGATTCGCCCCAGCTCATTGGCCGCGGCTGCCGAAAAGGCAAGTGGCGAAAAGATCTTTGCCCGCGACAACTTGGTCGCCTGGTGCATCGTGCCCTTTGATGCAAAGAAACGCGGGCCGGAAGAACGAGCGGAAATGCTGGCCCGGCTGGGGTTCAAGCATTTCGCCTACGATTGGCGAGCCGAGCACTTGCCGACGTTCGAGGCCGAAATCAAGGCGCTTATGAGAAAAGGCATCTCATTAGACGCCGTCTGGTTTCCGGCAGCGCTTGATGACGATGCCCGCAAAATCCTTTCCGCTCTTAAAAAGCATGATATCAAGACGCAGCTTTGGGTCACGATGGGTGATCCTGCGCCCTCGGCGAAAAGCGACAAGGAAAAAGTTGCGGCCGCAGTTCGCGCCCTACGTCCGATCGCCGATGAGGCGGGCAAGATTGGCTGTTCCGTGGCGCTCTACAATCATGGCGGTTGGTTCGGCGAACCGGAACATCAGATTGCAATCATCAAGGAACTCAAGCTTAAAAATGTTGGCCTCGTCTATAACCTGCATCATGGCCACGATCATCTGGATCGCTTTCCTGAGCTCCTGAAGAACATGAAACCCTACTTAGTGTGCATCAACCTTAACGGCATGGTGAAGGACGGCGAGAGCAAAAACCGCAAGATCCTGCCCCTCGGCCAAGGCGATCTTGACCTGCAACTTCTCAAAACAATTCAAAACAGCGATTATCACGGCCCCATTGGCATACTCGGCCACACACAAGACGACGTCGAAGAGCGCCTAAAGGACAATCTCGACGGACTCGATTGGCTCCTTCCGCAACTCAAAGGTAAACCCGCCGGCCCCAAGCCCAGACTCCGGACGCCTGTCAATCCTTGATGTGCAACAATGCCAAGGAATTTCTTCATGAACCCCTCTCCCAAGCTCAAGGTGCAAGGATCGGCGCCGGCAAGATGCAACAGAAATTGTTGGCATGATAAGGTTCGGACATGCCGGAATCCAACGTAAACCCAGGGACCTTTGCTCCGACGCCAAGGATTAAATTGCCACCAGCAGCCTGTCCGTTGATCCGGCCAAGGCGATAATCTACTCTGCCGTTTTGTTCTCCTTTCGTTAGGGCAAGCGTGAACCGCTTTTAGGGGATAGCCGTGCACCGCCGACCGATTGTTGCTGTCGTTCTTCTGCTCGGGCTCTTTGCAAGCTTGGCTGCGGGGCTCAATGCGAACAAAGACACGAAGCCGGCTCAACTTGGTGCTCGGCCGCGCATCCTTCCTGGCATCCAGGCCGACGGGGCCATCCTCCTGCCCAACCAGTGGTCGCTGCGTCCGGCCGGAAAGCAAGTTGTCCTGGGGGACTTTCCAGTCAACCTCGCGCTACACCCAAGCGGCAGATGGTTGGCCATTCTCCATGCCGGCTATGGCGAGCATGAGGTAATGATTCTGGACCTCAGGCGGCAGAGGATCACAACGCGCATCAGCATCGCGCAAGCCTTCTACGGTCTAGTGTTTTCTCCGGACGGAAAGAGCTTATTCGCGAGCGGCGGCGAGTTTGAAGTGGTCCATGCCTTCCAGTTCGAGGACGGTCTCCTTTTCCGGCGAAGAGAGATTGCGGTTGCCAAAGAGACCGACACTTTTATACCGGGCGGTCTGGCGGTTGATGGGGAAGGAAAAACTCTGTTTGTCGCCGGGCCATGGGGCGATGCCGTGGCCGTAGTGTCGCTGGATAACACGGGGAAAACGTCTGTCGTTAAGCTCGAAAAAAAGAGCTACCCGTACGCTTGTCTTGCGGAGCCGAATGGGAAAAGGCTTTTTGTGAGCCTGTGGAACAATGCGGCGGTCGGTGTAATCGACCTCGAGCAAAAGCGCGTGATGGGGACATGGCCCACGGAGAAACATCCCACGGAGATGGCCCTTTCCCCTGACGGCCAAAGTTTATTTGTCGCCTGTGCCAATTCCACCAAAGTGACGGTGCTCGACACAAGAAACGGCAAAAGCCGAGAAACGATTGCTTGCTCGCTCTATCCCGCCGCGCCTGCCGGCAATACGCCGAATAGCCTTTGCCTCACGCCGGACGGAAAAATGTTGATGGTCGCCAATGCCGACGCCAACAACTTGGCCGTCTTCAATGTCGCCGAGCCTGGCCAAGCAAAGCCCTTGGGCTTTATCCCGGTCGGTTGGTATCCGACGTCGGTTCGCTTCAACCCGGCCGATCAGCGCATCTATGTGGCTAACGGCAAAGGCCTGATGTCCTTCGCCAACCCCCAAGGTCCTTTGCCCAGTCACCGGGGCAGACAGCCCGCCGAGCAGTATATCGCCGGGCTCTTTCATGGGACGCTTGGCATCATCGATTTGCCGACGCCGGAACGCATGGCAGTCTTCAGCAAGCAAGCCTATGCTTGTAGCCCACTGCGCGCCGAGCAGGCCGTTATTGCCGAGCCGCCGCCGGACAATCCGATTCCAGCGAAAGTGGGCGTAGCCAGTCCCATCAAGCACGTCATTTACATCATCAAGGAGAACCGCACCTACGATCAGATCTTCGGCGATATCAAAGAGGCCAATGGAGACCGCGATCTTTGCCTTTTTCCCGAAGCAGTCACGCCCAACCATCATCGCCTGGCGCGTGATTTCGTCCTGTTGGACAACTTCTACTGTGACGGCGAGGTGTCAGCCGACGGCCACGAATGGTCTATGGGGGCCTACGCCACCGATTTCGTGGAAAAGACTTGGCCGTTGGTTTACCGGGGCAGTCCCCATGAAAAGCTGAGCTACCCCGCCGAGGGAAGCGTCGATGCCCTAGCTCGGCCGGCGGGCGGCTATATTTGGGACCGCTGCGCCGAAGTGGGCGTCAGTTACCGCAGCTACGGCGAATGGATCCAAAACGGCAAAACGCCCGCGGATCCCGGGAAGGCTCGCGTTAAGGCCCTCGAAGGCCACTTTGATTCGGCCTACCGCGGCTTCGATCTCGCCTATCCCGATCAAAAGCGAGCGGATCGCTTTGTTGAGGAACTAGCTCGCTTCGAGACGGATGGAGCGATGCCCCAATTGATTATCTTGCGTTTGCCCAACGACCATACGATTGGCACTCGGGTGGGGAAACCTACGCCAACAGCCATGGTGGCCGATAATGATCTGGCTTTGGGACGCGTCGTGGAGGCGGTCAGCAGAAGCGCGTTTTGGAAAGACACCGCGATCTTCGTGCTCGAAGATGACGCCCAAAATGGTTCCGACCACGTGGATGCCCATCGCACCGTGGGACTGGTAATTAGTCCCTACACGAAGCACGGTCACATCGATTCCAACCTTTACTCGACCAGCAGCATGTTGCGGACAATGGAACTGATTCTGGGCCTAAAGCCCATGAGCCAGTTCGATGCGGCGGCCCGGCCCCTGTACGACTCGTTCATGGCTAAGCCGGAGTTGACCACTTATCAGCACTCCGTACCAAAAGTCGACTTGAAAGCCACGAACCTGGCCAACGCTTGGGGGGCGAAGTTGTCCGAGGAATTCGATCTAACGAAAGAAGACGCGGCCGACGATCTGCTTTTCAACGAAGTGATTTGGCGCTCGGTAAAGGGTCCCGATGCCACCATGCCCGCGCCGGTGCGAGCGGCGTTCGTCTTTCCACATTTGAAAAAAGACAAAGACGACGATTAGCAGTGCCGTCTGAGATTCTCCGACAATTCTGTGCCAGCCAAAGGGAGAAGTATCGATGCTCCGATCAGCGAACCGTGCCGCCGGTAGGTCAGTCGTTTATGGCCTTTGGGGATTGGTTGTTCTCATGGGGTTTGGCAATGTGAGAAGTGCCGAGGCCGAGGAGAAACGAGAGAAGGTCGTCTTAGTCATTCACGGAGGCGCCGGCGTTCTTACACAAGCGGAGATGAAAGGAGAGAAAACCGACAAAGGCGAGCCGCTGAAGCGCGGGCACTTTGAGCAAGCCCTGGTCGCCGCGCTGGAATCGGGTTACAAGACCCTACACCAGCAGAACAAGACCAGTGTTGATGCCGTGGAAGCGGCCATCCGGTCGATGGAAGACTCCGGGCTGTTTAACGCCGGCCGCGGAGCGGCCTTTAGCCACGACGGGCGCGTCGAATTAGACGCGGCCCTTATGGAGGGCAACATGGAAGCCACGCCGGCGGACCGAACGAAGGGGAAAAAGGACCCACGAAAGCGGGCCGGCGCCGTTGCTGGGGTCGGCCATATCAAGAATCCCATCTCGGCGGCCCGGGCCGTAATGGAAGCGCCGGACCAGCAGTCCGTTATGCTGGTTGGCGAAGGCGCCGAGTGGTTTGCCCTTAGCGAGTCCGTCAGGAAATCCTACCAAATCGAAAAAGTGAGCAACGTCTATTTCTGGTCCGATAGACGGCTCAAGCAAATCCGCAAGGAAATTCAAGGGACGCACGAACAGCCCACGGGCAACGAAGAGAGCTGTCGGCCCAGCGGCGCTCGCTATATGGGAACGGTGGGCGCTGTTGCCCTTGACCGAAGCGGAAACATCGCGGCCGGCACATCCACCGGCGGCCTTACCAACAAAGCACGCGGCCGCGTCGGCGATTCGCCCGTCATCGGCGCCGGCACCTACGCCGACAACCGGGCTTGCGGCGTCTCCTGCACCGGCACGGGCGAAGTCTTCATCCGCCACGCGGTGGCGCACGACGTCGTCGCGCGTATGCTTTATGGCGACAAAAAGACTATGAACGTCACCGCGGCAGCGCAGGCAACAATCCAACAATTGCCCGACGAAGAGGAAGGCGTCGGCGGACTCATCGCCCTAGACAAGGACGGTCGGCATGCGTTCGCGATGTCCGAAAAAAGCGTGGGCATGTACCGCGGTTACGTCACCCAAAGCGGCGGGATTTATGTTGCCGTCTATGCCGGTGAAAAAGCTATACTCATGAAGACGGTTGGCAAGGGACCGAAAGAATAAAGTAGTTGCTGGATATAGGAGGTCTAGACTATGGACTTAAGCCAACCGCAGGCAGGCGAAACCGACCCCCGTTTTCCCAGCGGCCCCTGGACCGGCTTCTTTTGGCAGCGCATGATCCCCGGGCGTCATCAAATGACGCTCGACATGGTTTTTCGCGATGGCCAATTAGAGGCGAAAGGAACAGACCGCGTCGGCCCCTTTACCTTCTCGGGAACTTACGATCTCGAGGACGGGGTTTGCCGCTGGACCAAGCAATACCTTGGCAAGCACCAGGTCTCCTACAGCGGCGTCAACAAAGGCCAGGGCATCTGGGGTGCGTGGGAAATCAGCCAATTGTGCGGTCTGTATCGCGACCGCGGCGTTTTCCAGATTTGGCCCCAGGGCATGACCCCGGCCGACGAGGCCGACTTGACGGAAGAGGCGTTCCTCGGCAGCAGCAACGGCGCCCTGTCGTTCATCAAAGCCATCCTCCTTGCAACTCTATGCGTTGGCTATATTCTCGTCCGATACTATTTGTATCGATGAACCGTTGGTTTGCCGGCTTACCCGCCTGTGACGCGATAGACGCGAGCAAACTCGATTTGGCACATGCCGAATGCACGAACCAGGGCAGGGTCAAATTGGCCCGGGGACTGTTCCAAAATGACCCGGGCGGCGTCGCTATGGGGCAGGGCGGGCTTGTGCGGCCGCTGGCGACGCAGGGCGTCGTAAACGTCGGCCACAGCCACCAGGCGGGCGGCGGCGGGAATGGCCTCGCCTGAGAGATGGTCGGGGTAGCCGCCGCCGTCCCAGCGCTCATGGTGGCTGCGAACAATGCCGCGAGCCGTGCCCAAGAACTCCAGCGCCGTGCCGTGTTCTCGGCCCAGCGTCTCGAGGATCCGGTCGCCGATCACAGGATGTGTCTCAACTAATGCACGCTCGGCTTGGGACAGCGGGCCGATCTTGAGCAAAATCTCGTCGGGCAGGCCTATCTTGCCGATGTCGTGCAGCGGCACGCATCGATCAATCTGTTCCAGGAAGCGCGTATCTACCATGCCATACCAGGGAGGAATGTTGGCGACCTGCTTGGCCAGGATTCGGCAATAGCGCTGAAGGCGAAGCAAATGGCCGGGCGTCTCCCCCTCACGGGATTCGGCCATTTTGGCCATCCCAAAAAGCAAAGCGTCCTGGGCCTGGCGGACATCGGCGACGCGGGCTTCCAGGCTATGCTCCAATTGCTGGTTGGTCATCATAAGCTGCTGGGCCAAAAGGTGCGTGCGGTCCTGGGCCTGTTTGAGCCGCAAAGCATGGAGGACCTTGGCCTCCAGTTGGCCTGGCGTAAACGGCTTGGGCACATAATCGTCGGCGCCGTGAGCCAGCGCCTCGGCCAGCGTTTCTTGATCGCCGCGGCCGGAAACGACAATCATTTTCAGGTTCGGCCGTGGCGACCGCGCCCGGAGCCGGCGGCATACTTCGTACCCTTCCATGTCCGGCAGGCCTACGTCCAGCAAGACTAGATCAAAAGGCTCTTTGAGAAGAAGGGCCAGGGCTTTTTGGCCGCTATCCACCTCCCCGACTTCGCAACCAATGGCTTGGAGGACGCGCCGGCAAAGTTCACGAATCATCGGTTCATCGTCGACCAAAAGGACGCGCCGACCCAGGCCATCGGTAGCCAAGGAACCGCTGCCTACCGAAGCTTCGTGGTTGGCATCGCAGGGCAACGAGACGGGGGGCGGAGTGATTTCTGTCGTGTCAGCGTTTTCTGTGACCGGCAAGTAGAATTCGCCGGAGCTTCTGGAGAGAGCCGTGCCTGTTTGATAGCAGCCCGTCGCATACGGCGCGAGCGCATTCATGACGGCAAGAGGCAGAGTCGGACGCTGCCGCGGATCGCGAGCGAGCATGCGATCGACCAGGGCGTCCAGCTCTTCCGAGGCGTCCGGGCGCAATTGACGCAATCGGCGCGGCGGTTCTTGTTGCAGGGCGCGCAAAGCGGCGCCGACGCTGCGCATGTGCCTAAAGGGCGCTTCGCCGGTCAACAGCCAGAATAAGGTGGCGCCCAGGCCATAGATGTCCGCTTCGCCGCCGACCGAGGAAGGATCGTAACTCTGCTCCGGCGCCATGAATTCCACGCTGCCCAGTAAAGCGCGCGGGTCGGTCAACTTGCTGCAAAATTGCCGTGCCAAGCCGAAATCGACGACCTTAACTTGGCCGCCGGTGGTCAGGAGGATGTTGGAGGGCTTTATATCACGGTGAATCAGGTGGTGATCATGGGCTTCTTGGAGGCCGCAAGCTGCTTGCCGCACCCAATCGCATGCCTGCGCAATGGGGCGCGGACCTTTGTCCAAAACAATTTGCTCCAGGTCGCCGCCGGAGACCAGCTCCATGACGAGGTAGGTCAACGTCGGCAAATTGTTGCCTGGCGCAGGCAGTTCACCGGCATCGTAAGCCAGCACGACATTGGGGTGGTGCAAATCGGCCAAGACGCGCATTTCCGCGTAAAAGCGATGGCGAATGGAAGACGGACAATCATCGTCAACGGGCAACACCTTGATGGCGACGCGCCGCTTCATGAGGTTGTGCTCGGCCAAAAACACATAGCTCATGCCGCCCGAGCCTATGCGTTCGAGCACGTGGTAATTGCCCAGGACGAGGCCGTGGGTCGTGCCCACCTGGATGCGGTCGATTTGGTAGTCGGTAAGCAAACCGGCTTTGACGAGCGCCTTGCCCAGAGCCTGCGCCGTGGTGAACTCGGCAATGGCCTGTTTATTGTCATGGAGAAAGCGATCCGCCGTGCTCGGCGACAGCAGGCGTAGCTTTACAACCTTATCGAGGAATTCCTTGGTTGAGGAGGGCAGGACCGCCGGGGGAGGCGGGGTGGCGTCGGTGACGGTCGGCTCAACGCCCGAGGCCGGAGTCGGAAAGCTGCTTGAGCGCGCCGTCCGATCGGGCAGGCCAATCTCCGGTCGGGCTGAACTGAGGGGGCGACTATCGCTCATTTTCTTGTTCCATTTTTATTTTGCGAAAGGCGGCCGTTTAAAGCCCGGCGCGATTTTTCAGTCCGGGCCTAAACGCGGGGCGGAATCGCTTTTCAAGCATACGTCGCAAAGAATCGTCCGGCAAGAAACAAGGCTTACGGTGAACCACGATGCGCGTCACTAGCCCGACTTTGCCAAACTCTTGCAAACCATCGTGTGATCTTTATGATTAAGACATGCCGTGTCTCATGAGGCGCGGTCCTGCCTGTTAGGGCGGTAGACTCGGGTGCGAGATTACGACGCCGTCCGGCTCTATGTCCCTCCTTTTGACCGATCCAGATTATGCCATTGGAGTTCTGTCTCTTTTTGCAACAGGAGTCTCTCATGCAACTGCGCAAGAGTTGGCTGGCGGCTGGGATTGTTGCCTTGGCCGTCGGCGGTTTGACGATTCTCGTAAATCGCAGCTGGGCACAAGATGATGATGACAAGGAAACGGCCGAGGCGGTCAGGAAAATCGCGAAGGCGGTCGCTGAAAACAAGCCGGACGACGCCAAGAAACAGGCTGCGGAACTAAAGAAAAAGAAGGAACTGGGCGACGTCATGAACATGTTTAAGCTACGCACCAAGGGCGGCCTGGGCATCGGCTCCAAAGCCGGCGCCGTCATGCCCGATGGCATCGAAGCGAAGATCGGCGCCCTGGCCAAGAAAAAGTTGAGTCCCGCCGAAGTGAAAAATCAGGCCGCCGACCTGGAGCAGATGGCCGATGATATCGCCGCCATTTCCCACGTCGGCGACGCCAATACGCCGACAAAGAAAGACGGGGAAAAGGATCCCAAGAGCTGGACCAAATGGATGGACGAAATGCGCAAAGGATCACAGGATCTTAAGAAGGCCGCGAAAGCCAAAGACCCCAACGGGATACGCGAGGCTGCGAAGAAGACGAACGACAGTTGCAGCAATTGCCATGGCGTCTTTCGCGACAGTTAGCAGCTGGGAGCCCGAAGCGTCAATCGGCGGCTGTTCCAAAGACCGCTAGGCCGGCTATGGAGTCACTGTAAGGCCCCCCACGAAAACACTCAAAAGCAGACCCGTGGAAAGCATTTGTGAGTTTTGGTGCCTTTTCATGGCTTTTGAAACTCTCGGCACCTGACCCTCTGGCCCAAGTGACCCACCCTCCGGTCCCACCAACACTGCGCCACAGGGTGATCGATAATTGAACACATAATGCCGACTTGCGCTCTTTCGTTGTCTTGGGCGTCTCTCCTTCCAAGGTGGCCAGCGTCGGTCGAAGGGGGCCACGGTTTGGCCTGGCCCCCTTGACCTTCAACGCGGTCCCGCCCGCGGAGGAGCAATCGGCTCGGGGAAGGCAACTTCTCTAAGTCGGTTCTCAAACGGGTCGGGCAAAGTCGTTTTCATAAAAGGCGCCGGGGCCGTCCTGGCGGGCGGCTGGGCGGCCAAGGCTGCGGCTTGCGATGCGTCGCTTGTCTCGTCGTCCAGGAAAGCCCGATCAATTGTCGGTTGGGCCAGATCAGGCAAAGGCAGCGGTTGCCGGGGATCTACCGAAGGCAGCCGAACGCGGTCATCGGCCGGAAGAGTTCTCCCTTGCGGCATGACAAGCTCAAGCCGGCCGCCCAAAATCGGCATTTCTTCAGGCAGCGGCCGCGGCTTGGGAATCGATGTCCGTACACTAGGGAGGCGCGGCACTTCAACCTGTGCGGACGGCAAAGGCGCCGTGGGATGCTCAAGAGAAGCCGGCGCCGGCAGCCGGCGCGGCTTGGCCGGTGGACCCGACGGCAACTGCCCCGCTTTCTCCGAAGGCGGCAATAGCTTGGAAAGTATCTTGCCACTCGGGTCATCCGCAAAGCGGTAGCCTTCGCTAGCCTGATCGGACTCCGGCCGCTTTTCTTGGTCTCCAGCGCCTTTTTTGGCAACCAAATCGTCGCTGATTTGGCCGGACCGCAATGAAACGACAGCGTCGCCGGCGTTACTAGGCTTGGCGGCGGCACGGTCGGGCGATTCCCCTTCCTTCTTTTCACGCAGGTTGTCCGGCAAAGCGAAATGAAGCAGGAAGAATCCCGCCAATCCGAATCCGGCAAGGAGCATCATATTGGTACGCATAACTCGCCTGCTTTTGAAAACGATTCGCTGCTTACTTACCCACGGGAACTTCGATCACCAGCTTGACTGGCGTGCCTTCCTTGGGAAGGAGTTTCTTGTCCGTTTCCAGTTTGAGGAATTTCTCTTCCTTCATGGTCAGGTTCGTTTGTAAGACTGTTTGATTGGTCACCGGAAAAACGGAGATCAGCGTACCAGTCAAGTCCGCCCCGTAGACTTCCTCGTCCTTGTCCGGCGCGGGCTTGCTCATGACCGAACCAGTGAACAGCCATTTCACTTTGGGCATATTTTTGTTTGTCTTGGGATCCAGTAGCGTTTTTTCTATGGACACGCGTTTGGGTTTATCCTGGGGGCCGGGGATTTCCAAGTATAAATTCACTTCAAGGCCGTCAGCTTTGCCTTCGCCCATGGCCGGCTTGCCCGGCTTAAGGCCGAGGCCCTCAACTGCCTTGTGAACGTCGCTGGGCTTGATCCCGTCAATCGTCACGACAGTTTCATGGGCTTTTTGGCCCTTAGGGTACGACCAACAAGCGATAACTTCAATCGGGTAAATGACGCCCTGGTATTTCGGATCCTCCATTTTCCGCGGAGCGATCTTGCAATCGATGGTCACCGTGCGCCTGTCCTTATCGACAACAATGCCCGGCTGCTTTTTGTCCTCGGCACGACCCAAAGAGCCAATCAGAAGCACAACGGTAAATCCGAGAAATAACCGAGAAACCAGCGCCATCGCCCACTCCTTTCAACGAACAACGAACAACGAACCAGCCCCTATTTCTCTCCAATACAAACAATCACCGTTGGGCGTCCGGCCGAAGGCCCTTCCAGGTTGCAAGTCGCGACCACGAGCCGGCCATTGTGCACGATGGGACCGCCGTAGATCATACCGGGCGCTTTGACGGCAGGATCGCTCCCAAGGTCGAGGGTCCATTTCTTTTCGCCGTTGGCTAGATTCACGGCGTGCACCACTCCTTTTAGGTCGCCTACATAAACGACGTCGCCGGCCACTGCGGGTGGGGCAAATAAAGGCGTCTTGGCGTCATAGATCCAGCGGCGTTCACCGTCGGCCAGGTTGTACGCTCGCACCTTCCCGTCTGTCGCGGTGGCCACGACTAGATCTTTTGTTAGAGCGACGCAGCCGACGATTCCACCAGGGACATCTTTTTGCCACCTCGGCTTGCCGTCGGTCAAACCAAGAGCAGTAATCTCCCCTTTAGCGTTCTTGAGAAGCTTCGGGTCATAGCCGATCGTGCTGCCGCTGACCATGGCGACGTCGCCTTGCACCGAAGGACCGCCCCAGGGGTTCAGCTTGAGAGGGGCCTTCCAGAGAATGTCGCCCTTTTTGGCATCGAGGCAGAAGACTGCTCGCTCGCCAACCTTTTCTTTGTCCAAAAAAGCTGAGGCGATAAAGACCTTGTCGCCCACCACCGTGACCGGAGCATCGACATGCCACTTTTCTTTGCCCTGTTGCCAGACGAGGATCGGCGCGGGTTTGGGCAATTGATCTTCGTTGGGAGGCACGGCAAAGTCGGGGTCTTTCTTTTTATCGGCCTCATATTTGGCTTGCAGATCCGCCCACTTGGTGTCCAGCAGTTTCCGGATTTCGGGCAGGGTCATTTCCTTGCCGTCGAGCGTCACGCGCTTCGGGTCCACACACAAAACTCCAGCCGCGCCACCGCCCAAGTAAACGAGGCCGTTGGCAATCGTAGGCGAGCCCTCCAGGTGGACGAGATTCCCCGGCACCGGCAATTGCCAAAGCGGCAATCCTTTCTCCACCGTAAGGCAGTGCAGGATCGCGCCGTCGGTCTGATGCATGCCGTCGCCGAAGATCAGCTTGCCTTCCAACAAAGCGGGCGAGCTGACCGTCGGCAATTTCAGGTAGGGCGTTGATTTGGTCCAGGTAACCCGCTTATCGGCCTTGGGATCGAGGGCCAGATTGTAAAACGTGGAAACATTAAAGGCCCCCAGCCCCGAAATGAACAACTGATTGCCATCGGGAACGGGTGCCGCAATGAAATGCTCCTGCGACTTATACATCCAGAGAACTTTCGGATTGGCCGGTCCGGCAATGTTATCCGCATTGCCCGTGCGCTGGGGGTTGCCGCGGTAGGTGTTCCACGGCTCGACGGCAACAGCCTCCGGCCAAGGCGCCAAACCGCAAAAGAGAATGAACACTATCAAGAAGCCTTTGAAGAGATTCACAGCCGTTCTTCGTCCTTGCCTTATCTTTGCCGCCTCGGCGTCTAAGCGAGGCAAAAGGGCTCATTCCGCTTTCGGCGTTCGGTCGTCAATGACGGCACGCACGGGGCTATTGGCAACGATTAATTCCCTAATACGGCGCTCGCCGGAACTATAGCGAACTTCAATCTGATATTGGCCCGGCTTTAAAACGAACCGTGCATTGAGGGCCGCTTGACCGCCGCGGCCATCTCCGCCTGACAATTGCTGCAGCGCCTGAAGCTTGCCGTCTTTGTCCGATACGCGAACCTGGCTGCCAATGACGCCGCTCTTGCCGGCGATTTGCAGGGTCAACGGCGTTTGCTTGGCGGCAAAAGCCGGATTGCTCAGCAAGACGGCCGACTCCTGGCCTTCGTTGTTGAAAACCATATCGAGCATGCCGTCGTTATTGAGATCGACGAGACAAACAGCCTGCGTATTGAAAATCCGCTGATGCAGGCCGATCGCCTCCGTTGCATCCTCAAAGACGCCGTCGCCCTTATTGCGATAGAAGCGATTGGGGCCGCGCAGGCAACCGATCACTAGGTCGAGGCGGCCATCGTTATCGACGTCGCCCCAAGCGGCACAAGTGCCGTGGCCGGTGAATTTGGCCAAGTCGCCCGCCTTTGCCGTTACATCGCTGAAGCGTCCTTTACCGTCATTTCTGAACAATTTGCACGAGCCGTTTTGCGGAACGAAGAGATCGGGAAAACCATCGTTGTCGAAGTCGCCAAACACCGGGCCGATTTTGCCCGGCTTATAGGAGATGCCACTATCCTTAGACTCAACAAAACCATGGGCCGTATTCAGGACCAGCATGCCGGCGCCGGCGCCGTAGAGAAAATCGGGCCTGCCGTCGCCATTGACATCGCAGACGGTCAGTGTATCGCCCTTGGCATTGCCGCCGATGCCTTCGGGGCCCAGGCCGACCCGAGCCGAAACATCCTCAAACTCCCAGCCGATTGTAGGCGGCAGCGCGATCTTGGCAGCGAAGTAAAACGCCCATTCGCCGTCTCCCTGGCAAATCTTTATAAGGAGCTTATTCTTTCCAGGCTTCACCTTGAGCACGGCTTGGTTTTGATCCGGCGCCGCAGCCCGGGCGACATTCTCGGCAATCAGTTTTTCGCCATTGAACCAGACCGTCAGAGTATCATCGCTGCCGAAGGAAACAGGAATCTCGCGAGCGCGGTCGCTGTCGATCTCCCGGTAGAGATATACCACCGCCTGCACATTATTCTCCGGCTTGAAGAGAGCCAGGTTATTGATTTGGCCATCGGTAAACTTGCCTTCGCGCCAGCCGGCTTCTTCGCCTGCCTTGCCGGGGTATTTTTTCGTTAAATCGACCATCTTTTCTGGTGGATACGCTGTGTCAAAGCCTTTGCCGCCGGCATTGTCGAACGGGCCGACATAGCGCCAAGTGCTGAATTGGAGAGGAGTCTTGCTTGCCGGCGCGGGGCCTTTGTTGCGGTAAAGCCGCAAGCCGTGGAAGCCGTTGCCCAGCAGAATATCGGGCTTGCCATCGCCGTCGTAATCGATCCAGGCCGCGGCCGTCAAGTTGTAGGCGGCTTCCATAGGCAGCAGATGGCTGTCATCGCGGAAATCGCCGCCGCCCAGATTGGTGAACAGCTTGGGACCGGTTGGCGTGGCGAGGAGAAGATCGGGTTTGCCGTCGCCATTGTAATCGGCCCACACGGCCGCCCGGCAACCACCGCTGACCGGCAGGCCGATCTCGGTCATCGCCTCGCCGCCGTTTTGAAGCAGTGAGAGCTTGTTGGCGCCAACTAAACACAGATCCATCTTGCCGTCGCCGTCGAAATCGACGCTGGAAATCGCCTGGGCCTCTGGATCGATCCGGGATAGGGCCGAGAAATGGGTGAAACCCGGCATGCCGCTTAGGCGACGAAAGTCTTCGCCGCCCCAACCGACGAAATCACGCTTGGCGTTGTAATCGCCTAGTTTAAGGCTGGCTCGCAATCGTTGAATTTTAGCCCGCTTCATATGCAAGTCGTCCTTGTTGCCGTCCACCATGCAGGGCACAATGACTTCCTTGCCGGCCACAATATCGGTAACCGCAGCAGCCAGTTTTTCGACGTTGCCGGCATAACTGCGCAGCAAAAACGGCTCGCCGTGGCTCATGCCCCACCATTCGCCGCCTGCATAGCATTGGTACCAATAGTTTCCGATACATGTCTCACTAGCACCGCCATTGTGGAAGAAGACGGCCGTCTTGCCCACCTCCGCCCAATCCATCGCGTATTGCCATTCGCGCGGGTTGAATCCATTTTTGCCGATGTTGTGCTTGATGACATCGGTCGGGTGCGTCCCTTTGAGATCTTTTACTTTGCGGAAGATGATCAAGTTATTCTGTTTGTCGACCTTCTCGACTTTCATCAAAACAACGTTGGAGGAGAGCTGGATGACTTGCCCTAGACTGTGCGGCGCCTCAACGTAGGCGGGGGCCCAGAGAGGACAGACCGAGAGGATGAGCAGGGCCCAGAGGACCGGAAAAAGAATCCTACGCGACATGCTACCCTCCTCCTGCACTTCGTAATTGCCGCCCTTAAAGGGTCGTTTGGGGGGCGAAACGCGAGCCATCTTCATCTAGCCCTTCTTCAGCGATTCCAGGCGTTCTTTGGCTATCTCCGCCCATTTGCTTTCGGGATGGTCCCTGATAACGCGCTCCAGCAGACGGGTGGCTTGAGCGGGTTGCTTCCCTTCGATCAGACAGCGCGCGGCCTCGCAGAGAGAGACGGCGTTCAACTCCGGATAGTCGTAGGTGGAATGGACTATCAGCAGTGCGTTGGCCGCTTCCGCATACCGCTTCTGCTCCAGCCGGCACAAGCCGATTTGCAGTTGCGCCCGCGCACCCAGCTCCGTCGCGGTGGCTTTGATGACTTCGTTGTAGACGTTGACCGCGTTGTCATAGTTCTTCTGGTTTTGCCAAGCCCAGCCGATGCCATAGCGGGCTTCGGCAACCCAGGGGCTGCTGCCAAAACGACCGATTAATTGTTCATAGGTTTGGCGGCTTTGGTCCCATTGGTTTAGTTTGCCGTGAGCGAAACCAAGCTGGAGAAGGGCATGATCCGTCAGACCGGGTACGTTTTTAAAGGATTCCTGATTCCGGAAGACCGCCAAGGTCTTGACAGTTTCCGCCCATTCGCCGCGCTGTATCTGACACTCGCCGGCACGATAATACGCTTGGCCGGCTAGGGGACCCTTGGGGTTCTGGGCCACGGCCAAGAACTGCACGAGAGCCGCTTTGGCATCGCCCTGGCCGTAAAGGCAAGCGCCCAGTCGAATGCGCACCCTATCGGTTAATTCGGGGGTTGGCTCCTTATCGAGAGCTTCTTTGAGCAACTTGACGGCCGGCGCCCAATCGCTGCGGTCCGCGTGCAATTCGGCTAATTCGAATCGGGCGTCGGCGGCTAGCGGCAAATCCGGGAAGCCATCCAGCAACGCCTGATATTCTGAGCGTGCCTTCAGTTCGGCCGGCTGCAGACGAACGGCGCTCAAAGGCACATCGGGCAGCGGGCCGGGAACCGGGGTCTTGCCGGGCGCTGCCTTTTTGGCGGCTTCTTCTTTGACCTTCTGCCACAAATCCTGCTGAATCTTCTTCCGGGCCGCGTCAATCTCCGCTTCGGCCAACGTTCGATTTCCCCACGCCGCCGCGTAGAGCATGCGAGCGCGCGCTTCCGGGACAGGTTGCTTTGCCTTGAGCTGTTCGGCTTGCTGATCAAGATATTGCACGGCGTCGCGGACGAGTTTGGTTCCGGCTTCAAAATCCGCCTTGCCGGTGGACTGTTCCTCGGTCTTGAGATTAGGAAGGGCCAGTTTCTTGCGAGCGGCTTCAAGCTTGTTAACGCCCTCGTCTTTTAGGCATTGTCCGTAGCGAAAGGCAGCTTCCACGGCCTCGGGTCGATCGCCTTGCTTGGCGATTGATTCGAAAAGGGCGCGGGCTTCGGGGAGTTTGCCGGCTTCACGAAGTGCGATCGCGTGATGATATTGCAAAAGAACCACCCAGCCCGCTCGACTGGGATCCTTTGCCAAAGTGGGCTCGTGTTGTTGCCTAGCTTGCTTAAGCACTTCGGCTGCTTCCGTGGCTTTATTCTGGCCGCGTAGGACCGTGGACAGGTGCAACAAGGCCAAGGGAGCAATTGGCGCCGCCTTTAGATCCCCGGCAAAACGACGGAGTTCGTTGGTTGCTCCATTGGGATCATTCATCAACGCCAGGCACTTGGCCCGCTCGAAGACGGCTTGAGGATACAGCTCGTGCTTGGCGAATTGCTGTATCAGTTTCTCATAGGCGGCTCGTCCGGCGGCTAGGCCCTTGTCTTTTTCTTCCTTTTGCGCGAACAGAGTGGCCAAGCGCATGTGGCAGAAGCCTAGCTTGAGCAGGGCGTCGGGCGTTCGGGGCGCATTAGCCTGCGCGCCAATAAAGCTCTCCAGTTGCTCCACGGCGCCTTTGAGTTGCTCTTCCATCTTGCCGGCGGCCAAGGCGTCATCGGCCTTGGTGGGGGCAAGGCGAATGAGACAGTCCGCCAATACATAGGGAACCTGAACGAGATCCCCCGTCCGATCCCCCGCGGCAATCGTTTCTAAGATGTCCTTGGCTTTTTCCGTGTCTCCCTTGCGATAGAAGCTCAAAGCCAGGCCGTAGCGAGCCAGGCCGATATGGTCGAAATCCGGAAACTTATCGACAACGTTTTGGTAGCGCTTGCCCGCTTCGTCAAAAAGCTTAGGCAGCTCGGTGGCGCGATTGGGGAGATTGGCGTTTTTCTCAGCCGCCAAGGCGGTGAAATAAGCGTTTTCCGCATGGCGGAAAAGTACCGCTGGAAGCAGCGTGCTTTTGGGAAACGCTTGGATGAAACGCTGACACGCTTTATCCGACTCGGCATAATCGCCGGCCAGGTGAAGGGCCGTCGTCAAGCGTTGCAGAACCTCTTCATCGCGTTGGGCCAGGGTCTTCTCGGTGAGCACTTGGTTGTACGTGGCGGCGGCCTCCTTGAATTGCCGAGCGATCTGCTGCGTGTCGCCCAATTCCATTAAGATCTCGCCACGGCGTATTTTTGCTTCGGGATCGGTCGCGGATAGTTGTTGCGCCTTTTCCGCCGCGCGCCGGAGCGTATCCAATCCCGTTCTTGTAGCTTGATCCAGGGCTTGCACATTATTCGGATCGGCCGCGGCGATCTGCGCTTTGGCGATCCACAAGAGTGCCTGGTCTGCCAACGCTGGATTCTTGTCTGCCAGCGTTTGTAGAGTCTTAATGGCTTCGGCATATTGCTTGAGTTGTACGTGACAGAAGCCCTGGCGCAGTTGCGCTTCCGCTACCAGAGGCGATTGCGGATGCTGTTTGATGAACTCGGCAAAATGAGGGAGAGACTCAGCAAATCGGCCGTTTTCGTACCGAAGCGTACCTAGGTAGAAGGCCGATCGAGCTACGTGATCCGGGGGCGGCTCTTTCGTCAGTGCCTCCAGGCGGGCTTTTTGCTCAGGATCATTCCTAAACTTGTCCGGCTGCTTGAGCGCTTCACCGGCAGCTTGCTTTTCTTTGGCGTAGCCCGTTAGAACCGAATCATAGTCAGCAGCGGCTTCGGCTCGCTCGTCTTGGATATGGTGAACGCGCGCCAGGAGATAACGAGCTTGCGTTCCGTATATCGGGTCGCTGAAAGGCGCCAGGCCGCCCAGCGCACGGCCCGCTTTGTCGTATTCCTTGAGAAGCAAAGAAGACGAGCCGTAGTAGTATTGGCCCAAGCCGCGGTAACGACTCTTAGCAAGAATCGCTTTATCCTTGATGAAAGGTTCGGCCACGGCTTGCGCTTCCTTCGCTTTGTGGATGCGCAATAGCATCTCGGCTTGGTCGCAGCGGGCGCGGGCCGCCCATTCCCAGTCGGTAGCCAGTTCTTTTGAGCCCTCGGCAGGCGGTCTGGCCTTGGCGGCGTAGGCGGCTATTGCGGCGGCAAATTGCTGCGCGGCCTCGTCAAAACGGTGATTAGCCGCATCCCGGCGCTGAGCCGCCTCGTTCGGCTTGGCTGTCGCTTCGCTGAGTTCCTTCAAGCCTTGACCGCGCTTGGCAAGGCCAAGGTGATAAAGCACGGAAGCATGTTCTGCGAATTCTTTGCTGCCGGCCAACGGCTGGAGCTGCTCGATAGCAAGGTTGTAGTCTTTACTAGGCCCGTCCAATAGCGTGAGCGCCAAACCATAACGAGCAGCCGGAGCGTCCTTGTGCCCGCCGTATTTATTGAGAAACTCGCGGAACCGGTCCGCGGCGAAGGGGTAATTCTTCTCGTTGAAAGCCCGGCGGGCGCTGTTGAGCAGCATGTCGGCTGCTTGGTCGGGCGTCACCTGGGCGGTCACGGGGCGAATGAGGCTTAGCAATAAGGCTGCCGAAAAGATGACTGCAAACCATCGACGGTTAAAGAGCTTGCTCATTCCAATGCCTCCAGGCGGGAATAACGCGGCCGATCGGTGGTCCATGGGAAGACGCCAAGTATCAAGGCGGCTTTATTGGCTCAGCGGTAACCGACGAATTTGGTCACCCGGGGAAGGTTGCCGGTTATAAGACGATTTTGCGGATGAATTCGATGCCAGAGAGGACAGGAAGCCTGCTTCCCTGGTAGATAAAAATACGTTGCATTGCATGTAGCTCCACCCCTTCCAAACCGTTTCCAAGAGCGCCTTGAACGCCTTTGAGCATCCTTCAGCGTCAGGGTGCGGTGTCTGAGCAGGTGGATACAATGAAATTCTGCTTATGCGTTCAACAACGGCCGTCCGTTTTGACCGAGCGGTAAGGCCAGGTGCTTTTTGGCGGCCCTTCACATTCCCGTCATTCCGACAGTCATAGTCCGCATTGTGGATGGATGGCGAAAGCACGTCAAACATATTTCCCAGTCCCCGGATTCGCAAAAAACGGATTAGCCCGCATAATCGTTCAAAACAACCAAGCGAGCGCGGAAGGGAATGGCGGGCAAACCGCCCTGGCGTACCGGTCCCGAAAAGGTATGGGTCGGCCTGGTTGCCGTCCTTAGGGCGAAGCGGCATAATGCTTAGGAGTTCGCACTCCATTGAGGAGTATTGACGTATTCAAGAGGGATGCCGATGCAGCGAATTCCCCGGGACTTGGCTCGCAAGCATGCCTTCGATTGGCGGGACGAACCGCTCATAAGGGTCAAGCCCGGCGAAAGTTTCGAGATCGAAACTTGGGACGCGGGCACGGGCTATTTCAAGAGTCCCGCGAATGTCGCCATTCCAGCGCTCCGACTGGGATTCGATCGGTCGCCGCCCTTGGCCAATCCGATTGGCGGACCGGTCTTCGTGGAAGGCGCGGAGCGAGGCGATTCGCTGGTCGTTATTCTGGAAGATATTCTGGTCGGCGATAAATCGTGGATTGCCGTGGGCCCGAAGCGGGGCCCGCTAGGAGAGTCGGCGCGCTGGCCGGAGCTTTCCAGCGAATACACCACCAAGATCTTCAAGCACACGCCGGGACCCAGCGGGACGACTCGAGACGGTACTCTGCACTTCAGCGACCGCATTTGCTGGCCAATCACTCCGTTTATCGGCACGCTGGGCGTGGCCCCCGACCGTGAAGTCGCCACCAGCATCGACGGCCAGGGGGACTGGGGTGGCAACCTCGACATTCGCGACGCCTGTCCCGGCAATCGCATTCATCTGCCGGTCTACCATGCAGGCGCCCTGTTTTATCTCGGCGACGTCCACGCCAGCCAAGGGGATACCGAGTTCACCGGAACCGCCGCCGAGACGCAGGCTACCGTTCGCGCAAGGCTCGATCTGGTCAAGGGCAAGCGCGTCCCGTGGATGCGCATTGAGAAACCCGCTTCCATTATCTCCGTGTATGCGTTTCGCCCCCTGGAAGTTGCCGTGGAGACGGCAACGATCAACCTGATGGATTGGCTTATCACGGACTTCGGGTTCACCGCGACAGACGCCTATTGCCTGGTCAGCACATGCCCCGATTTCCGAATCCATGTTTACCAGATGTGCAAACTGGGCAAATTGAACTATGTCGCCGGGGCGGAAATTCCCAGAAAGTATCTCGTTCAAAGCTAGGAACGCTCTTTGTGGAGCCTCGGTTATTGTGATTGATGGTCCCGTCATTCGCCTGGTAAATGTTGCTAAGTCCTATGGAACCGGATCCTCCCAGGTCCATGCCTTGCGCGGCGTGACGGTGGAAATCATGCGCGGTGAACGAGTCGCCCTTTTGGGCAAATCCGGCTCCGGCAAATCGACGCTCCTCAACCTTATTGGCGGTCTGGATAAGCCGACCTCCGGGGCAATAGAAGTGGCCGGCGAAGACCTGGGCGCCATGACTGACAATCAATTGGCCCGCTATCGTCTCGCTGTGGTCGGCATGGTCTTTCAATCGTTTAACTTGGTGGCCACCCGCACGGCATTGCAAAATGTCGAACTGCCGATGATCTTCGCCGGCCAGACGCCGGCGGCACGCCGTGCGGCAGGGCAGGGGGCCTTGCATTCAGTCGGCTTAAGCGAACGATTGCATCATCGACCCAATGAACTGTCCGGCGGCGAACACCAGCGCGTAGCCATTGCCCGCGCTCTGGTGAATAATCCCCGAATTCTCTTAGCCGACGAGCCGACCGGCAATCTTGATACGGACACGGCTTCTGAAATCATTGCCATCCTGGAAAATCATCTGAACACGCATGGGACAACGCTCATCCTCGTAACGCACGACGAAGAGCTGGCCCGCCGCTGCGCTCCGAGCATTTTGCGGCTACAAGATGGGCGTCTGGTAACATAATTCATTGAACCGAGCCCCTCCTCGGTCGTTCGGTTCGTGCGATCGTTTTCCGGTGTGTCGCTGCGCTCAACCACCGGCTAACCTAATTGCTGTAACGCCTCCGGCGCAATAATGCGCTCCTGAACCGGGGCTTGACGTTAAGGAGCCATCCTTGTGCGTTTCGCCGACATTCTAAGAATGGCGCTGGCCGCCCTCGGGCAACAGAAGGTGCGGACGGCATTGACCTTGCTCGGCGTGGCCGTGGGGTCTTTTGTCCTAGTCGCGAGCTTGTCAATCGGCATCGGCGTGCAGGACATGATTCTCAAGGAATACCGGCGCAACGATCAACTACGGCGCATCACTTTGTGGGGCGGCGTTTCTCAGGAGCCGGCCGTGCCCGCGGCGGAATTAGAAGTGCAAGGTGAAATGGACGATGCCAAGCGCGAACGGCTTCAAAGCGCGTTACGACGCCGGCTGGGCTGGAAGTATAGCCGGCCCAAGGCGCCGCTGACGCTCGAACGACTCCATGAATTGGCGCAGATGGACCATGTCGTGTCCGTTTTTCCCGATTTGTACGCAGGGGGCCGCGCCATCCTGGGCAAGAAAACCGAAGAGGTCCAATGCACCGGCATCCCGGCCGACGATTCGCATTTCAGTAAGCGCCTCATCGCCGGAGCGTTTCTCCAAAGCAATGAGGGCAGGGGCGTTGTCGTAAGCGAATATCTGCTCTACCGGATGGGCATTACTTCGGAGTCCGACGTTCAAGAGGTTTTGGGCAAGCCGGTCCGCTTAGAGTTCCGTGGCTACCAGCGCTCTCCCATGGCGCTGGTCAATTTGCTCAATCCGGGCACCGACAAGGTCTCGCTGGAGGAGAGCCAGGTGCTGGAGAAGGTCATCAGGCAACTGCCCACCAGTCTGGAAAAGCTGGATTTGACTAGCCCTGAACGCGACACCTTGCGTGCCCTGCTCAAACGCCAGCCGGTCCACAATAATGCAGATAAATATTCTAAAGACTTTTTGATCGCCCAGGAGTTCACCATCATCGGCGTGGTGCGGGATCCCACGCAGGAAGAACTGGACGCCGCCCGCATTCGCATGCACGTGAGCCTCGATTCGGACATCATTCTGCCGTTGGTGACCGCCGAAGAATTGTTCGCCCGAATGCCTTACCACGCGACTGACGGCTTCAACGCCGCCACAGTGACCGTCGATACGGAGGAAAACGTCAAGCCCGTCGTGAAAGAGCTTACGACAATGGGCTATAATCCTTTTTCCCTGGTCGAAGTGTTGGACCGCCTCAAGACAAATGCCCGCCTGATCAGCCTGTTTACCGCGTTTGTCGCGGCCATTGCCTTGTTGGTCGCCTGCCTCGGCATCACCAATACGATGCTGATGACGGTGCTGGAGCGGACTCATGAAATCGGCGTCATGAAGGCGGTCGGCGCCAAGAATCGGCACATCGAGTTGATTTTTTTGGTTGAAGGAGCGGCTTTGGGCGTGCTTGGCGGCTGCTTAGGATTGTTGCTGGCGTGGTTGGCTTCTTTCCCCGGCAACGCCATCGCTCAATCGATAATCGAAAAAGAGACGCAGACCCAGATTCAACATCATATCTTCGTTTTCCCACTCTGGTTGACGCTGGGGATTCCCCTCTTCGCGGCCGTCGTAACGACTATAGCCGCGCTCTATCCCGCTCGCCGGGCCGCCCGCATCAATCCCATCCTGGCCCTACGGCATGAATGACGGCCGACATTTGGTTCTCTCCATTTCTCCTGACCCCCTATGGAAAGAAATGGAAAGAATCCGTTTGAGTGCCTTCGTTGCCTTTGGGATCCCTTTAATCCATTCCCATGTTCATGGGCATGCCCGTGATCAGGCTCCGGGCGAGCAAGTGGACGCGGACCAAAGCCGCGTCTTCGAGATCGATCTTTTCCAACGGGAAATCTGGGATGACGCCGTGGCCCGTATACGGATAGTTGGCGGGCGACAAGAACTTCGCCACGGTTACCCGCAAGCCGGCCGGAAACTTCTCCAGCGGAATGACGCACTGGATCGTGCCTTTGCCATAAGTAGTCTGGCCGGCCACTTTGGCCTTGCCGTTCTCCTTTAGCGCGCCGGCTAGAACCTCCGCTGCGCTGGCCGTTTCATTGTCAACCAGGACGAGCACGGGAAGGTTGAGCGGATTGGTGTTGTTGGCCTTGTGCGTTTCTTGCTTGATGCGGCCCACCGTGTAAACGATGACATTATCCGAGAGAAACAATTCCGCGGCTTGCACGCCCGCATCGAACAGCCCGCCTGGATTGCCGCGCAGGTCGAGGACCAGGGCCTTCATGCCGCGCCCTTGGAGACCGAGGATGGCGGACTTCATTTCCTGGACCGTCGATTCTTGAAATAGCGTTACTTTGAGATAGCCGACTTCGTCGGACAGCATGCGCGCATCTTTAACGCTGCGCAAGGCCGAAGTTCGCGGAAGCGTCAACCGACGCGGCTTCGTCTCTCCCGCGGGAAGAATCTCAACCTCAACCGCGGACCCCTCTTCACCGGCCAAGAAAGCTTCAGCCGTGTCCGCCGAAAAACCGTCAACCGGGATGCCATCAATCTTAATGAGACGGTCGCCTTTTTTGATTTCCGAGAGCGCGGGATTTTCGGAATAAACGCGGGCCACTTCGAGTTTTTGATCGGTGCTCGAGGCCAGCCGAACGCCAAGGTCGACGCTCTTGCCTTTTATGGTGCTTTGGAGGGAATTGAGTTGCCGCGGAGTTAGACCAAATGTGTATTCGTCGAGCGCGTTGCAAGCGCCGAAAGCGAACTCCACGACGACAGCGGTGGGAGACAAACCCAAGTCGTTGGCGGCTTCCCGCGCGACCCGCTGAACCTGGCTGCTCGTGTCTTTCTCGTTGGCGAACCCACCCTTGCTGATTGGCCAGTCGGCAAGCCTTTTCTGGAATTTATCGATGGCTTCTTTGGGCGTGCCGTCGAGAAATTCCGCTTGGAACCTGGAGTTGATCAAGGCAAACCGCAATTCGGCCAGGCCGCGCTGGAATAGGTCGCAAAGATCGACCCGTTCACGATCCAAATAATTCGCGCGCAGTTGGACGACGACCTCTTCATAGACCTTCAAAGCGGCGGCCGGCTTGAGCTTGAGAACGCGCTTGCGAAAGGCTTCATCCTCCAAGCGCAGGCCTTGATTGAGGTGAGCCAGGCAATCCAGAAAGGCTTTGTTGAGTTCTTCGCAGCCCGGGTTCAGCTTGCGAAGCTTGTAATAGAGCTTATAAGCTTCGTCCCACTTGCCCTGGGCCTCATAGGTCTGAGCTTCTTCCCAAATGGGGTCGTACTTGGCGGGGAGGGTTGAAGGGTTGGAGGCGGCCTGCAAAGAAGGTGTTAAACCGACGGCCAATCCAAGCAATACGATCCTTGCCAGCCAGGATCGCCAATACCGGTTTTCCAAGTCACACCTCCAGGAATATGCCGATCGAGGGTGCTTACGATACCGGGCCAGGGGAGAGCAAGCCGTTAGATCCGCGATGTCGCGACGAGCAACGTCCCGACCGAGATCGAAATGAAGTATAAAGACCCCACTCTAAGACGTCAAACGTTCCTTTTCATTCCGTTACAAACTCCTTACACGCGAATTTTCCCATTGGCCCCAAGGGATTGACGAAGCTGAGCCCTGGTTGGTTTACTGGTCGCTAGGAAATTATCGTCTTTTCCGGCAGGCTGCGGATTGCGATTCTATTCGCGTCGGGCTGATTCCGATCACGAATGGAATGGTCGCGCCCTAAGAACCTCGATGGGAATCGTAACCCTCCTATTAGACTGATCCCATGATCGACGCTGTTCGCCAGGAAGTGATCGCGCTAGCTCATACCGTCGTCGTCAAGGTCGGCACCAACGTCTTGGCCGATGCCAACGGCACGCTGGTCCGCGCCCGGGTCAAAGCCTTGGCGGACCAAGTGCAACGCATTCGCCAACTGGGCCGGAAGATCGTTTTGGTCAGTTCCGGCGCCATCGGTGCCGGCATGGGCCGGTTAGGACTCGATCGCCGCCCAACCGATCTACGCCAACTGCAAGCCTGTGCGGCAGTCGGGCAAACGTTCTTGATGCAAGCTTATGAAGAGTTTTTGGCTTGCCACGGGGCCAGGACCGCCCAGATCCTTCTTACTGCCGGTGATTTCGACAGCCGCACGCGCTATCTCAACGTTCGCAACACGATCCTTACGCTCTTCGAGTGGAATTGCCTTCCGATCATCAACGAAAACGACACGGTAAGCGTCTCTGAAATACGCTTTGGCGACAATGATCACCTGGCGGCCATGGTGACAAACCTGCTCCAGGCCCCGCTCCTGGTCTTACTGAGTGTGGTCGACGGTTTGTATGAAACCGATCCGCGCCTGGATCCCGGCGCTTGTGTAATTCCCACGGTGCCTCATATCGACGACGCGACCTTTGGAAGGGCTGGCAGCAGCCGCAGTAAGTTGGGCACCGGAGGCATGAATAGCAAGCTGCGCGCCGCGCGCCTGGCGACCGCGGCCGGGGAATCCGTCATCCTGGCCAATGGAACAAAAGACGGCATCCTGGACTCCATTTTCGCCGGGGAGAATGTCGGCACTCTGTTCATGCCCCATGGCAGCGTCGTTCCCGCCTGGAAGCGCTGGCTGGGCTATACCGCTCGTCCTAAGGGAAAATTTGTTGTGGACGCAGGGGCTCAGAAGGCGGTTCATCTCAACGGCAAGAGCCTGTTGCCTATTGGAATCCTCCAGGTAACGGGCACTTTTCGCAAAGGCGACGTAATCACGCTATGCAACAGCGATGGCGAAGAATTTGCCCGCGGTCTAACGAATTACTCCTCAGAGGACGCCAGCCGGATTTGCGGCCTGCGCAGCGACCAAGTCGGCATGGTTTTAGGAACGCAGCCTTATGAAGAAGTCGTCCACCGGGATAATCTCGTCGTTATTATGTAGGCGCAGGTCAGGCTTCCAGCCTGACTCGAACAAACCTTATATAGATGAACATCTGTAAGGTCGGGTCAGGCTGGAAGCCTGACCTACGTAACAGGCCTTTAAGTGTTAGACCACGCCTGGTGAATCGTCTATAAATGTACACCACCTATTATGGTGGCTATCCCCGGAGTGCCCACGGGGAGAATTAAAGCGAAGTCATGAGTGTTAGCCCGCTATCGGCAGGCACGGAGCATGCGGACTTCAACGCCCTCTACCAGCGTCACAGCCGGGAGGTCTGGGCGATGGTGTACGCCCGTTGGCTAAATGCTGATACGGCCATGGATATCACCCAGGAAGCCTTTTTACGGCTTTGGAAGCAATGGCAAACGGGTGAGGACATTATTAATCCGCGCGCCTGGCTGTTGCGCGTAGCCCGTAATCTAGCCGAGGACCATGCAAAGAGCGCTTTTCGGCGTAATGGGACCCATCCTCCACAGACGATGAACGGTGTGCAGGCGCAGGGGATGCTTCCCCAAGACGTGCTGGAACGCGAAGAAACCTTTGTTAAACTACGCGCGATGCTGGAGCAGTTGCCCAAAGCCGATCGCGAAATTCTTACGCTGAAGTACGCCCTCGATTACGATACGAATCAGATCGCCGACATGCTGGCGATCAACAGCACCGCGGTTCATATGCGCCTGAGCCGGGCCCGCCAGCGGCTGGCGGACAAGCTCAAAGTGCAAGGCGCCACCGTGATACTGTAGGGTTTACGGGAACAGGCAGGATAAGGTAATGAAAGATCTAATAGATAACAGAACGGACTTTCGGTCCGACCAAAACCTGGATCGCATCTTGCGGGCCTTCTTCCGAGCGGAGATGCCGCTCCGCTGGCCGGAGTGGAAGAGCCCTCAACAATCTGTCATCGTGCCGGCGCGCGGGCACTTCGGGTCGACCACCCTACGCAGTCGGTTCGCCCTGGCGGCGTCGATAGCTCTGATGATTTTCGGATTCCTTTTTGTATCTGACAAACTGCAAAATGGCGACCTGCCCACTAAGAATGGCATGAACACCGGCTTTGATGACCCGCAGATCAAAAAAGAGCGCATTAAAGTAAACGGTGAAGGGCAGTCGGAATATCAGTTTGATGTCGAAGGCGGTGGGAAGTAGTTTGCTGGCAGCGTTTCTACAGTGTCGCTCTTGCCAGGCCGGAAGACATTTGATGAGCCGATTGTTTATTCTGATCTGCCTGTCGCTGGTTTGCTGCCTTCCGCCCGTCCACGCGCAATCCAATTCACCCGCTGCCGCTGACAAGGATGAAAAAGGCACCTACCTGGGGATTCTGCTAGCCCCCGTGCCCGAAGTCCTTTACGACCAATTGACAAATCTCCCGCGCGGCCAGGGCGTCGTCATAACGCATATCTTGCCGGAATCGCCGGCAAAAGAAGCCGGAATCGAACGGCATGATATCTTGCTCAAATACGATGCAGTGAAGGTCACCGGCTGCGAGCAATGCGCCCGGCTCATTCAAGCGGACAAGATTGGCCGGAAGGTTAAATTGCTGGTGCTTCGCAGCGGACAAGAAAAGAAAATTGATGTCAAGCTTGGCGAAGGACCTGTCCTGCTGATCGGCGACGGTAAGAACGATGGCGGCAAGGAAACCGCCGTTTCCAAGAGCGAAGTCAAGCTTGGGAAGCCGTCCTCCGTGAGCGTCACGGCAACGCCTTTAGGTTCGGGCAATCTCAAAGTCACCTTCGAATTCTATCAAGAAGGCACGGGCCGTCTGAAAACGGTGAGCTGTACGGGCACTCCCAAAGACATCGAGGAAGAAGCGAAGAAGTTATTGCCCTCGCGCGTGCAAAGTTTGGCGAGGAAAGCCATGGACCGGATTCAAGAACTGGATCTGCAAAATGCCGTGGCGCCGACTGAGAATCGGTCCACACCGGAAAAACGGTGAATGGGCGTTCGCCTCCCACCCTAACCCACATTACCGTACCGTCATTTTCCGGTATCCTCTGAAGCGCCAATTGCATAAAGATTATTCAGACCGCGAATGTAAATGTGCCCGTGCGCAATAGCGGGAGAGGCGCTGCACGGTTCATCGAGCGGATTCTTGGCGAGGGCTTCGAACTTGGGCCCCGCTTTGAGAACCCACGTCGTTCCTTCGTCATCCAAGAAATAAAGGCGGCCCTCCGCCGAAACGGCGGAAGGACGGTGGTGCTTGCCGAGGCGGTGCATCCACTGCCGTTTGCCGGTCTTGGCGTCAAGGCAGCTCGCCATGCCATCGTCGCTGACGATGTAGAAATACTTCCCCAGGGCGATGGGCGAGGGGACGTAGGAAACGCCCTTGGTGTCCCTCCAGAGGATATGCGTCTGCGTGACGTTGCCTACGCCGTCCGGCTTGATGCCCAGCAGGTGATGATCAGGAAAGCCGCCGGTTACGAAGAGCACGCCTTCGGCGAAGACCGGGCTGGCGACAAACTGTTCGGTGGGGCCGTCGACGATCCAGTATTGTTTGCCGTTGTCCGGATTGTAACTTGCCACGCACTTACTGCCGCTCAGGACAAGCTGTTTCTTTCCCGCGGCGTCCACGAGCAAGGGCACGCAGTAAGAACGGGTCTTGTTGGGCCGGTCGGTCCTCCATTTTTCCTCGCCCGTCGTCTTGTCAAGGGCCACGATGTAGGCGTCGGCATCTTGATCGCAATTAAGAATCAGCAGATTGTTGTAAAACACGGGCGAGCTGGACCAGCCGTGCTTGGAATAAAATTGGCCCGGCGATTTCCGCCAGATTTCCGTGCCTTCAAGATCGTAGCAAACCACGAGGATATTCGGCTCGTCATGAAAGGCGACGTAGACGTGCTTGCCGTCGGTCGCCGGCGTCGCGCTGGCATAGCTATTGAGGTCGTGTTTGGGTTCGAGCTTGGCCGTGACGACGACCTTGCTCCAAATCTCCTTCCCAGTTCGGCGATTCAAGCAAATTAGCAGGCGTTTCTGCTGATCCTCGATGCAAGTTGTTACAAAGATCCGATCCTCCCAGACAACCGGAGAAGAATGCCCTTTGCCGGGAATTCGGACTTTCCAGGCGATGCTCTCCTTGGCATTCCAATGGAGTGGAACGTTCGTCTCGCTACTAGTGCCATCGCCGCGGGGCCCGCGCCATCCCGGCCAGTTTTCCGCATGCAGGGAAGCGGCAAATCCCAACAGGATCGTACAGACTACGAACGTGGAGACCGCCTTCATTTTGCTCCCCTTGCCGAGCATGTTTTGATTCCCGGAATCGCGCGCGCAAGCGCGAGCCAAACTCTGGCTTACAATCTCAAATTGTACTGGTTTGGGCGTGACTATGTACCCGCTGCAAAATCGTCTATGCAGGCGGTTCGCTGCTGGCCTTCTTGGTTGGCTTGCCAGACCCGGCCCGACCCGACATCCAGGCAGGTGAGCCAACCCTTGCTATACACCTTGGTGTCGATGCAAATCGTATGGCCAAGGTTTAGGGGCAAGCCGCTGTCCTGCGAGGTATGGCCACAGACCATGATCTTGCCGGAATGGTGTGGATCGGGATCGCTGAGCCGTTCCCAGAAAAGCATGAAGTCGGGCTGTTGGTTCAGGGGCAAGTCGGCATAGGCGTTGGCATGCACGAAGAAATGCGTATCCGTCTCGTAATAGTTGACGCACTGGTTTTCCAGAAACCACCAGTGGCTCTGCGGCACATGCACTAGTTGGCCAACCTCGCCCGGCGGGGCGTAGGACGCCAGGGTTTGTTGACCGCCGCACAGTCGCCAAATCGCTTCCTCTTCAGGTCCGCGCCGCGCCTCGAGCATCATCTGATCGTGGTTGCCGCCCAAGGCCACGAGGCGGCCGGTCGCGTGCAGTTGGATTAAGCGGTCGATTACGCCGCGCGAGTCGGGTCCTCGGTCCACGTAGTCGCCCAGCGTAACGATCAAATCGTCTAAACCGGGATTTACCGCCGCCAATAGCTGGTCAAGAGCGAGAGAACAACCGTGAATATCTCCAATAGCCAAAACGCGCATGCCGCTATTCCGATCACGAGCGCTCGCCTAGCGGCGCGCCTCCGGACGAACCTGTATACGCTCGGCCGAGGCTCGCGGCTAAACCGTGCTCCCTATTGACTGCCTGGGGTTCCCCGCGTCTTAAACGACTTGGGTTTGCCGTTGGCGCCCACCATTACAGTGTAGCTCTTGCTATTGGGCGTGACGGCTAACTTGATAAATTCACCGCGGCAGTTTTCGTCGGAATTGGCAATGAACTCGGCATCCGCGTTCTCTTGGGCGGCGACATCCAAGTTCTTATGCATCTGATAAATGGCCTGGATATCCGGGAGACGGCGTAGAGTCGCTGTCACCAGAGGACTGCCCCCTTTATGAGGCCCGTTGTTAAAGATCGCCACGCGCGGGTTGACGGTCTTCAGCAACACCGGATTATTGCTGATTTCCAGTCCATGATGGGTGACTTGATAGACATCGACCGGCCCAATTTTGTCGGATGGGTGAACCAGCTTGAATTCGATATTCCAGGTCAAGTCGCCAAGATCGAGGAAGCGGAAATCGCCATAGGCCAAGAGAAAACCGAGGCTGCGGGCATTATCCGTCTTGTCTTCGGCCTGGGGCTTGTGCTCCTTAGCCACGGGATTGTCGCTAGCTCCAGGTTTGTCCGGGATTACTTCCCGAGAACCGCACAGGCAAGATAGGCGCAGGGCCGGACTTTCTTTTTGCTGTTTGAGAACCACCTCATCGCCTGGCTTGAGCGTATGAGACTTGCCGGCCGTGGCTTTCTTATAGGCCTCGATCAAAAGCGGGAAGTTTTTTGGATCTTCGGCTAACTCCTTGGGAATGCCGTGATCGTAATATTTCCTGATGGGCAGCCGTTTCGCCAAACGTTCGACGCCGCCGAAATGATCGCTGTGCCAATGGGTGATTATCAGGTGATCGATCGCCTTGAGCCCAGCCTGTTTGGCGGCTACTTGATAAATGCGCTCGGCATCCCGCACTCCTGGATTGCCGCAATCGATGAGAACCGACTCGCCTAGCGGCGTAACGATGAGGGTGGCGGCGCCGCCTTCGGTGTCAATGAAGTAAATATCCAAACCGCGTGAAGGCGTTTCCGCCCAGGCGGCCGTGCTCGAATAAAGGCACAGAAAGGCAGCGGCCAAGAACGTGCGCGCCATGGTGTGTATCCTTTGGGAACAGGGAGTTTAACAGCGAGATTCCAGCAAGCGTCTTGCAACCTGCGCTAACTCGCATGACCATTGCGGTCTTGCCTCAGGCGCAGGACCTCCTCCTCGATCATGGATCGGCGATCGGCTTGGATCTTGCGATGCTGATCGAGACCGAACCGGCGGGTGGCGAAGAGATCAATTCCGGCCAGGAAAAGAATAGCAAGGAGTACAAGCAGAAAAGCGATCCAGTAGAGAGCGTAAAGGTTCAGAAAGCGCCGGTCCTCATCATTTGGCGGCACATCTCTGTTTTCCGCCTGGGCCGCTTCTTTTTTGTCTCCGATTTCCTTGGCCGTGGCGTTAAGCCAGAACGAGCCGGCCAGTAGGCCTGCGGCGACGATCATCAAACCGGACGCCGTCAGACGGCGATAGGCCATCCGCTGGACGAAATGGCGCTCCTCGATGGCCATTTCGTTCGAAGTTTGGAGTCGGCGCAGGGACTGCATCTGCCGCCAGCCATAATAGCCGGCCAGAGCCAGAAGCACGGCCACCAAAGTGAACAGAAAGAGTACTTCGGTTTCCAAGGAAAGCGTCTTCTCTCGAGGGCTGTGAACTATTTAACGCGCTGCAGCCACACGCTCAGCACTTTAGCGACCTGTTCTAAAGTTGCTTCGGAGCATTTATCAGGCGTATCGCTTAGCCGGTGCCAGTGCTTGTAACCCGTACCGGGCCCAAAGGGCCATTCGATGATGTCAATCGCCTTGATGCCCGCCCGGTTTAATGCCAGATGATCGTCCTCAACCGCTTGACCATATTCGGTCAGGAAAGCATCGCATCCTTCTTCCGCGGCAATCGACCAGACCTGTTCCAGGAGAGCGCCGGCTTTGGCATAGGATCCCGGCTCGATGGCAAACCGCGCGTTTTTGCCGCCGACCATGTCGAGCAAGATAGCGGCCAGGTATCTGGCTTTGTCCGTGTCCTTGTTCTTGCGATACGTGGCGCCGAAATGCTTGGAGCCGAAGAAGTAATCATCGTCACTGTCGAAGACATATTCTTCGCCGTCGAAAAAGACAAAATCTACGCCGACATTGGTCTTGAGGTCCTTCATCGCATGGGCCAATTCCATCATGAGGGCGACGCCGGACCCGCCATCGTTGGCGCTCACGAATTCATCGTGCCATTTGCGGCGATCTGATTCCTGATCCGCAATAGGCCGTGTGTCGTAATGCGAGCAAAGGATGACGCGTTTTTCGCGGTCGGGAAACCAGGAGACGATCATGTTGGCCATGGCAACGTCGCGGTCCTGGCTGCGCTGCTTGGCCGTGAATCGCTGGAAAGAGACCTTGCCGCCCAGCTTTTCGAAGTGTTTTTGCAAGAAATCCTGTTGCTTGGCCATGCCGTCGGTGCCGCTGATTCGCGCGCCAATCTTGCAAAGGTTCTCCAAGTAACCAAGGGCCCGTTTGCCGTCGAAAGGGGCGGCCTCCGTCGTCCCGGTCTTTCGCTCGGAAGCGAACTCGCCGCGGCCTGTTCGGTTTTGCTGTTCGACGCCATTGGACCAAGGCGGGTAGTAAAGGAGCATGCCGGCCATTCCGATCACCAGGATCGAGCCTACCCCGCCGAGTAGCCAGCGCCGCCGCAGACGGGAACCACGCGGAAAAGAGTCGTCCGGTGGGGCTGACTTCCTTGTACGCCTTGAAAATCTGGACTGCGCCATGCAACGGCCCTCCAAGCGGACGAAAACCCGTGTCCTCGTTGCATGATAACCCGAGGCGGTTTCCCTGGCGAGATAGCTTTGCTATCCCGCAGAACCCAGCCGCCCCCGGTCACTTTCGGTCTCTATTATTTTTCGCTCAAGATGCGAATCTTGATGTTGCGATAGGCGACATCATCGCCGTGGTCCTGCAAATCGATCCCGCCTTTTTTCACCTTGCCGAATTGCTTGAATTCCTTGAATTTGCTGGCGGCCACACGCTTGTTCCAGTCAGCGCTGCCGAATTCATACTCGACAACCTTTTCTCCGTTGAGCCAGTGTTCGACATGGTTGCCACTCACTTTGATGAGCGTGTGGTTCCACTGGCCGACCGGCTTGGTCGCGTCTTTGGAAGGTGCGTACAGGGCATAGCAGGACGCGGCGGACGTTTCTTTATGTTTGCCGTCAGGGTGCTTTTCGTTATCGAGAATCTGGTACTCCGGGCCCGTGAAATAAGGAGCGTCCTCGGTCTCGCTGACGCGGTACATGATGCCGCTGTTGGCGCCGGGCGTGACTTTCCAATCGATGGCCAGCTCGAAGTTGTCGTACGCCTCGTCGGTGATGATATCCCCGCCGCCCTTGCCAGCCCTGTGGGAGAGCGTGAGCGCGCCATCGGCGGCTCTCCATTGATCGCCGATTTCCCTCCCCTTGTATTTGTGCCACCCTTTGGTCGTTTTGCCGTCGAAGAGCAGTTTCCAGCCATCGGTTCTCTCTTTTTCCGTAAGGGTGTTCAGCGCCGAATCGTCCGCCGCCCGAGCGCAGCCCATTATGAGGATCAAGGCCGTTAGGGATAGGAAGGATCGTTGGGTGTTTCGCATGGTGCATACTCTCCAAAATCCAAGGTTGCCGATGATGTTTTCCTTTGCGGTTTGACTATACCGCCAACGGCCCCGCAAGGACAGTTGCTCTTGGAAAAATGGATTTGCCGCTACGCCAGCATCGCGCAAATTGAGTGAAAACCTCGGGGATGTGCGGTACGATTCCAATCGTTACGGATGCCAAGCCGGCCCATGCGCTGGGAGAACCTCATATGACGCGTGTATTGACTGCGATCTTCTTGCTTCTCCTCTCCGTCGCAGCCTACGCTGACGACAAGGCTGACACCAAAGCCGGCGATAAGATGATCGACCAATATTTGGCCGGCCTAACCAAAGAGGTAAATGGCCGCTTTCTTGACGGGGCGAAGACGCGTGAGCAATGGGAGAAAAAGCTGCCGCGCCTGCGCCGTGAATATCTCGACATGCTCGGTCTCTGGCCCTTGCCGGAAAAGACGCCGCTCGAAGCTAAAGTGACCGGCACTACGGAGCACGAGGGCGCGATCATCGAAAAGCTGCACTATCAGAGCCGCCCCGGACTCTATGTCACCGCCAACTTGTACAGGCCCAAAGAGGCCAAGGGCAAACTGCCGGCGATTCTCTACGTCTGCGGCCATTCCGACCGCGGCCGCGACGGCAACAAGACGGCCTTCCAAGACCACGGCCTCTGGTTCGCCAACAACGGCTATGTTTGCTTGATTGTCGATACGCTGCAACTTGGCGAAATCCCCGGCATTCACCACGGCACGTATGGCCTAAGGGAGAAGCGGCCTGTAGAGGTTCGCATGTGGTGGCAGGCGCTGGGTTATACGCCGGCCGGCGTGGAATGCTGGAATGGGATTCGCGGCATCGATTACCTCATTAGCCGGCCTGAGGTGGACGGCGAGCGCATCGGCGTCACCGGCATCAGCGGCGGCGGGGCCGCCACTTTCTGGATCGCGGCCGCCGACGAACGGGTTAAGGTTGCCGTGCCGGTTAGCGGCATGAGCGACCTGGAAAGCTATGTCACCAACAAAGTCATCAACGGCCACTGCGATTGCATGTTTTTGGTCAACACCTACGCCTGGGAATGGACGACGATCGCCGCGCTCATCGCGCCGCGCCCGCTGCTGTTCGCCAACTCGGACAAAGATCCCATTTTCCCCATGGACGGCAATCGCCGGATCATCGAAAGACTGCGCCAGGCGTACAAGATGTACGGCAAACCGGATCTCGTTGACGACTATGTCAGTCATGGCGGTCACGACTATCGGCCGGATTTGCGGATCGCCGTCTTCAAGTGGCTGAACAAGCATCTGAAAAACGAAACGGGAGCGGTCAAGGACCCCGAGTTCAAGCCGCTGCCGGGCAAGGAGCTGCGCGTCTTTCCGGAAGACAAGGATGTGCCCAAGGACGCGCTGAATGGCAAGATCGACGAGACGTTTGTAAAACGGGCGGACGTAAAACTGCCGGAAAAAGAGAACTTCGTGGAGTGGAAGAAGCAGATGATCGAGGGATTGCGAGAAAAAACGTTCCGGGGTTTCCCAGATCGCATTCCCGCAGCTAACGCCGGAGGATTTGTCGTTTCGGGGGGAATCTATATCGAGCCTAAGACGGAACGCGAGTTAGAAGTGTATTTGGTTGGCGCCATTAAACGCGATGTAAAGGAAAAGCCCCTGACTCAGACTCTAGTGATCCGCGGTCCGGAAGACGGATCAGGGCCTGATTTTCCAAAGTGGACAGAAAAAATGCCTGATCCCAATTTGTACTGGGTGCTTAATGTACGTGGGATCCATCACCCGTGGACGAAAACATCACCGCCAAACTACGTCGAGCGATCTCATGCTTTGCTGGGTCAAACAGTCGATCGAGGCCGAGTGTGGGACATCGCATCAACTGCCCATCTGTTGGAGACAATGCGCATTGACCCACTAAACGTCGTTGACGGGAAACGAAGGCTAAAAATTGTAGCCAGAGATAAATATGGCATTCTCGCCGCCTACGCCGCACTATTCGAGCCGTCCATCAAGGAAATCGTGATCATTGACCCGCCGACATCTCATCGCGACGGCCCCATCTTCCTTAACGTGCTCCGAGTCCTCGACATCCCTGAAGCTTTAGGGCTGCTGGCCCCGGACGTTTCTCTGACGCTCGTCGGCGCTAAGGACAAGGCGTTTGATCGGACAGAGCAGCTTTATAAGCTGGCTGGGGCCGAGAAGAAGTTTCAAAGGAAGTGAACGCCATCATCGTCGCTCACCAAGGAGGTAAGCCGTGGGCTTTAATATCCCCGTAATCCTAGGCACGGTTCGTACGGAGCGCGTCGGTCCGCGGGTTGGCCGGTACATGATGCGCGCGTTGGAACAACGCGGGCACCAACCGACTTTGGTGGATCCCCTTGAGTTTCCTCTGCCGTTTCTGGACAAAATGTACAAAGAGTACGTGCCCGGCAAGGCGCCGCCGGTGCTGGAACGGCTCGCCTCGATCATCAAGGCGGCCGATGCCTATGTCATCGTTTCCGGCGAATACAATCATTCCATTCCGCCGGCGCTCTCCAATCTCCTGGATCACTTCCTGGAAGAGTATTTCTTCAAACCATCGGCTATCGTCTGCTATTCGCCGGGCAGCTTTGGCGGAGTGCGGGCCGCCATGCAATTAAGAGCGATGCTGGGAGAAATGGGCATGTCTAGCATCCCGTCCATTCTGCCGTTTCCTAAGGTTCATGAAGCGTTAGACGCGGATGGACGGCCAACGAGCGAGCGTACCGAGAAAGCCGCGAACCGATTCCTTAGTGAATTTGAGTGGTATGCCGGCGCGCTTAAAGCGGCCCGGGCGGGAGGCGTTCCTTACTGAGATGTTCGATGAAGCGAATGGCTTGGGCAATCAAGAAGTGCTTTTCCCCTGGGGGCTAAAAGGTTCGCATTCCTTGGAGCCTTCTCGAAATCTGCTGATCAACTCGCGGGCCGCCTGAACGGTCTCCGGAGGAAGGGGCCGGCCGTTCTTTTCCAGGGCCCGCCGTGCGGCCTGGTTGATTGCGCCCAGGATAGCCGCAATCGCCGACAGCAACATGGCCGGGATCAAGATGATCAGTACGACGGTGGTGATGATCGTGGACATGCGGCTGGGGTCCTGTCGAATTCCTCAATGCATCGCTGTGCCTCATGGCGCACTCGCCTTGGCAGGAGTATAAAAACCATAGCTCCGGTTAGTCTGCCCGTCAAAAATTAAGTCAGGGCATGGGAAACGCGAGGTGTATTTCATTTCTCAGCTCGAACCCAAATAACTGGAAAGCTCCAATTCCGAGAGAAGCCGCTCGAATTGGAAGGCCGTCAAAAAGCCGGAGCCGTATTTTTTGACACGGACCACGCGGCCCACTATCGGCACGCCGGACCAGTCAGCGCCGCGTAAGACGATATAAGCAGACGTGCCCTCATCAAACCGCGTCCAAATCTGCGCCGCCATGCCGGAACAGGAAAGATTTACCGCCAGGGCATAAAGCCAGTTCTCCCATTTTCGACGGCAGATCGCGGCCTGCCAGCAGGCTTGCCGAGGAAACTGACGCCGTTCGATCCGTGGCGAACAGGTTTCCAACGTGACGGTCATGGCAAAGTGCTCCACGAGGGGAAGGAAGGCACTTACCAGGTAGAACGGATTGGAAGCCTTGAGGCGCGCGCGAAAATATGTAGACGGACAGGAATTTTTCGAGCCAAAAGGCGGTCAAGTGTGGCACGCCCTGAGGTAATCCGAAGGGCGTGGAGAACGCCGCGGGAACAGCACGCCCTTCGGGAGTGCCCTTAGAGCATGCCACCAAACTAATGCATTGAGCGCTTTGAGCGTTGGAAGAACGGATTCTGACGGTTTTCCGGACAAGTCAACCCTTTCCTGTCGGGTAGAATACGGGCTTTAGGTTGTTGGCGCAGGCCCTTCGCCTCATATCATGACTTTGATCTCCATTCCTCCAAATCCTCTGTTGAGCGACCTCACCATGCGCAACCTGGTTGCTTTTGCGACGTTTCTGATCGTAATCGCCGTCCCACCTGTTCGAGCCGACGAGGAAGCGCGGCTGCTGCGGTTCCCGGCGATCCATGGCGATCAAGTCGTGTTCACTTACGCCGGCAATCTTTACGCCGTATCGGCCGGGGGCGGCACCGCCAGGCGCCTGACAAGCCATGAAGGCTTCGAGATGTTTGCGCGTTTCTCGCCCGATGGCAAGCAGATCGCCTTCACCGGGCAATACGACGGCAATACCGAGGTCTATGTCATGCCGGCTGAAGGCGGCGCGCCCAAGCGGCTTACCTTCACGGCAACTTTGGCCCGCGACGACGTCTCCGATCGCATGGGACCCAACAACATCGTCATGGGCTGGACGCCGGACGGCAAAAACGTCTTGTTCCGCTCGCGCATGCGTTCCTTCAACGATTTCCTGGGGCAACTCTATTTAGCGCCAATCGAAGGCGGTCTCCCGGAGCAACTGCCTTTGCCGCGGGGCGGTTTTGCCTCCTATTCCCCCGACGGGAAGAAACTCGCTTTCAATCGCGTTTTCCGCGAGTTCCGAACCTGGAAGCGCTATCGCGGCGGCATGGCCGATGATGTCTGGATCTACGACTTTGAAACCAAGAAGACCGAAAACGTCACTAACAACGAAGCGCAAGATATCATTCCGATGTGGAGCGGCAATAAGATTTATTTCGTCTCGGACCGCGACGCCAACAAGCGGATGAATCTGTATGTTTGCGATCTGGCCACCAAAACGACCGAGGGGTTGACTCAATTCAAAGACTTCGACGTCAAATTCCCGTCGCTGGGCGACAAGGCCATCGTTTTTGAGAATGGCGGGTACATTTATAAGCTGGACCTGGCCACGAAAAAGGTGGACAAGATCCCAGTTTACATCCATGAGGATCACGGGTCGGCGCGCGGCGGCCTTTACGAAGCCGGCAAGAACATCAATAGTTACGAAATTGCACCGGACGGCAAACGTGCCCTGTTCACCGCCCGCGGCGACATTTTCACCGTCCCGCAACACGGCCTGACGCGCAACTTGACCGGCACTCCCGGCGTCCACGAGCGTAACGCCAAATGGTCGCCCGACGGCAAGACCATCGCGTTTATCTCGGATTCGACCGGCGAGGATGAGATCCACGTGATGGCGGCCGACGGCAGCGATGCTGCCCAAACGGTCACCACCGGAGGGGATACCTACAAGTACGACATCGTTTGGTCGCCGGATGGCAAGAAAATCCTCTGGGCCGATAAGAAACTGCGCCTCCAGTTCGTCGATGTGGCCAGTAAGAAGGTGACCGAGGTCATCAAAGCTACGGCCTTTGAGATTTCCGACTATGTCTGGTCGCCCGACAGCAAGTGGGTCGCTTATGCCAAGCCCGAAGAGGAAGCTCCGGAGAAGATTTACCTTTACTCCGTCGACCAGAACAAGAACTTTGAAGTAACCGACGGCTGGCATGGTACGTCGCAACCGGCGTTCAGCTCCGACGGCAAGTATCTCTTCTTCGTCTCCAATCGCGACTACCGCCCGGTGTTTAGCCAGATCGAGTTTAATTTCATCTACCAAGACTTGGCGCGCATCTATTTTGTGACGCTGGCCAAGGAAACCGAGTCGCCTTTCAAGCCGCGCAATGACGAGGTCGGCGCCGGCGATAAGCCCGCGCCAGCCACCGACCCGGGGAAGAAAGAAGGCGCGCCGATCAAGGTGGACACTGATGGGCTCAAGGAGCGCGTCTTGAGCCTACCCGTCCAACCGGCTAACTATCGGCATCTGGTCAGCGCCGGCGGCGTTCTCTATTACCAGCGCGCCAGCACCCGCGATCCCAGTCCGACCCTGGCTTACTTCGACCTCACGGCACGCAAGGAGACAGCGCTCGGTAATGTCAACGGCTATGAGATCTCCGCCGATCAAAAAAAGATGCTCGTTTCGATGCAAGGCAGGTACGCCATCATTGACCTGCCCCGAGGCCCTATCAGCCTTGGCGAGGCGCTAAATTTGTCCGGGATAGATATGAAGCTCGACCGCCGCAAAGAATGGAAGCAAATCTACAACGAATGCTGGCGGCAAATGCGCGATTTCTTCTTCGACGCCAATATGCATGGCGTTGATTGGAAGGCAATCCACGATAAGTACGAGCCGCTGGTCGCCCACGTCGATCATCGAGCCGACTTGACTTACCTCATCGGCGAAATGATTGGCGAGTTAAACGTCGGCCACACCTACGTTGGCGGGGGGGATTACCCCGTCGCGCCCCGCATTCAGACCGGCCTGCTCGGCGCCGAGCTGAAGCGCGATGACAAAACCAAGTATTTCCAGATAAAGAAGATTCTCAAGGGCGCGACCTGGGACAGTTCCTTGCACGCTCCGCTCGATGATCTCGGCGTAGGCGTCAAGGAAGGTGAATACATTGTCGCCGTCAATGGCCAGCCGACCAATGAAATGACGAACATCTTTGAAACGCTCATCAACACGGCCGGCAAGCCGATCCAGCTCAAGGTCGGCGCGGAGCCCCAAGGAAAGGGCGCTCGCACCGTCACCGTTACGCCGATTGCCGACGAGGCTAAGCTCTATTACCACGACTGGGTGCAAAACAACATCAAGAAAGTGTCCGAGGCGACCGGCGGCAAAGTCGGGTATTTACACATCCCGGACATGCAGGTGGCCGGGCTTAACGAGTTCGTCAAGTATTTCTACCCCCAGCTTGGCAAAAAAGCCCTGATCATCGATGTGCGCGGCAATGGTGGCGGCAACATTTCCCCCATGTTGATCGAACGTCTCCGCCGTGAAATCGCCATGGTCGACATCGCCCGCAACACGGCGCCGATTGTTGACCCGCCGGCGACCTTTAATGGGCCGATGGTTTGCTTGCTCAACGAGTTTTCCGCCTCCGATGGCGATTTGTTCCCCTATCGGTTCAAGCATTACAAGCTGGGCCAGCTCATCGGCAAGCGCAGTTGGGGAGGCGTCGTCGGCATTCGCGGCACACTGCCATTGCTCGATGGCGGTTATCTAAATAAACCCGAATTTTCGCGCTACGATCTGGAAGGCAAAAAGTGGATTATCGAAGGCTACGGCGTCGACCCGGACATCGTCGTGGATAACGACCCGGCGAAAGAATACGCGGGAATCGACGAACAGCTCAACAAGGCGATTGAAGTAATCCAGCAGGAGCTAAAGATCAAAGAGAAAAAGCTACCGCCGGCGCCGCCTTATCCGAAGAAGTAATGGAGATCCATACGATGAACATTCTGTGCGCAGGTCCCGTTTCGTAAAATGGGTTCCGCAACTCCTTTATTTGGTGGATTTCCAATCGCTCCCCAGATTACCGCGCGATGCGCTGATTGCCCACCCAAATAATAGCTGCACACCACCACTCCATAATTTTCGGATTATTCCCTTGCAAGGTAAGGTTGACATTCGATACACTTACCCTAACTGGTTTCTTTACTTCCATTCCATTCTCTCCGAGGCGTCATTATGAAACGTATTCGCAGAACGGCATTCACCTTG
>JBJMQT010000007.1:0-22336 GCA_045802525.1 Gemmataceae bacterium | reverse complement strand
GTGGAAAGCATTTGTGAGCTTTGGTGCCTTTTCGTGGCTTTTGAAGGTCTCGGCCCATGACCCTCTGGCCCAAGTGACCCACCCTCTGGTCCCCCAACACTGCGCCAGAGGGTGATCAATAATTGAACACCTGATGCCGACTTGCGCTCTTTCGTTGTCTTTCCTTCGAAGGTGGCCAACGTCGGGCTCGAAGGTGGCCAACGTCGGGCTCCAAGGTGGCCAACGTCGGACAAAGGTGGCCCCGCAGTTGGCCTGGCCCCTTCGATTTTGAGAAGCTTTGGGCACCTACCACCTTCAACGCGGTCCCACCCGCCGAGGTGCTAAACCTCACCTGCCCCGTGCTCGGTAGGCCGTGAGCCGGTCGTTTAGTGCCTGGTGAATTTGCTGGAGCGGTTTGCGGTAGACCATGACTTGGATCTCGTAGCGGTCCTTGGTCCAAAAGGGAACGAGGGTCGCCGGATCGTTTCGATCGCGGAGCATCATGCCGACGACGCCGGCGCCGTCTCCGCCCTTGGCATACGTTTCTGTGATGTTCTGATACGGGATGTGGACCACGACGCGGTCTCGCGAGATGAGTTGTAAACATTCGTCGCCAAGGATCAGCCGCTTGGCCGAGGCTAGAAGGCCGAACATTACCAGGACAAGCAAAATGGCCAGAGGGATGCCAAGCAGACTGACGATTCCCGCCTTGGCGGTGAGAACCTTGCCGCCGATCAATTCCACCTCAAACCACCAACAGTAGGCCATAAAAGCGCAGACGGGGATCATTAGCAGGAACACCAGCAGCATTCCCCACAATTTCCCGAGTGCCGGTCGGATCTCCTCGCCTGAAACCTGTTCCATTACTTCAATGTGATCAGTTGCCATTAGAATGCCTCCGACGTGGGTCGCGATAAAGGCCAAAGTGCGTTGGGATAGCAGAAAGATCTAGGCCGCAACAGGCTAAACTGTGCCCCAATACCGGGCGTATGAGCATCAGTTCGGCCCATTTTCTCAAAAATATACTAATTGCAAAACCGGGCCGTTGTAAAGCAGTTTTGCTTCAGGCGCCAAGCCTCTTTTGCCGTTTGTTGGGATCGGCTATGATGGCATCCCAGTCCTCTGGCGATCAGTCAAATTTTTCGGGGGTGGTCGTTAGAGTGCCGGGGCCGTCGATTTCTGGCCGAACGGAGATGAAAACATTGACGATCATCAAAGTCAGGTAGCGCCATTTCGTAACACAGGTGACGAAACGGTTTCGTAACAATACGTCTACACGTTTGCCTGCAAAGGCTTTGGGAAAATGAGCTAGGTGTGTGTTATGAGATGAGTCGTCATGAACGGGTTCACCCTGACCCATGAAAATGGAAAGGGCCGCTCGTATGATTTCTGCAGGGGGCTCTGATCGTTTTCATCTCCGGTGCTTGGTGCCCGCAGATGAGTCGGATCGGGGCGCCGTGAGGTACCCTCAAGATGAAACGAATAGCCAAATGCCGTTGATGCCCTGAGGCGGTTCATGAGCGGTGCGCTGAAACAAATCTTCGCAATCCTGGTCCTCGCCGGCCTAGTCGTCGCGGTCTTAGTACTGTCTCGGCAGTCGCGCGGAACGCAGGACGATTGGCGGGACCTCAATGCCGACGAATCGCTTCAGCGCTACGGCTTCCATCTCCGGGAAGTCTCCAAGGAGATCGGCATCGATTTCACTCACGAGGCGCCTACTCTCGACGCCGCGCTCGATCCGATCATGCCGATCATTGCCTCAACCGGGGCATCGATCTCGGTGGTGGACTTTGATCGCGACGGTTGGCCGGATCTTTATGTGGTCAATAGCGGCGAGGGCAGCCGCAATTGCCTGTATCGCAACCAGAGAGACGGCACCTTCAAGGATGTCGCCCCGGAGATGGGCGTTGCCGACCTGAATCAGCCGGGCACAGGCGTTTGCACGGGTGCCGTCTGGGGCGATTTCGACAACGACGGCTACGAAGACTTGCTTGTCTTCAAATGGGGCCGCCCGGAACTCTTCCACAATAATGCGGGCAACGGTTTCACGCGCGTCACCGACCGCGCGGGGTTGCCCAAGTGGGTCAACGCCAACAGCGCCGTCTGGCTTGACTTCGACAACGACGGCCACCTCGACCTATTTATTGCCGGTTACTGGCCGGAAAACCTCGATCTCTGGCATCTATCCTCGACGCAGATCATGCCGGAAAGCTTCGAGTACGCCAAGAATGGCGGCCGCAAGTATCTGCTGCGCAATCGCGGCGACGGCACGTTTGAAGACGTGACCGAACAGATGGGCCTTGCGAGCAAAAGGTGGACATTGGGTGTGGCGGCGGGCACTCTGTGCGGCAGCCGCTTTCCCGATTTGTTCCTGGCCAACGAATACGGCCTATCCGAACTCTACGCCAACCAAGATGGCAAACGCTTCGTCGAGATCGGTTGGTCCTCCGGCATCGGCCGGGCGCCCAAGAGCGGCATGAACGCCAGCTTCGGCGACATCCACAACCAGGGGCGCTTCGCAGTCTATGTCACCAACGTCTCCGAGATGGAATACTTGCTCCAAGGAAATAACCTCTGGGTCCCCGAAGAGGGGCGCTTCGGCCTGGAGACGCGCTACCAAAACGTGGCCAACTCCCTCGGCGTTGAAACCGCCGGTTGGAGCTGGGGAGCGCAATTCGGCGATTTGAATAACGACGGCTGGCTCGATCTTTACATGGTCAACGGCTTCATTTCCGCCGACCGCCGTCAAAGCTATTGGTACGACTATTCCAAGATCGCGGTCGCCAACCGCTCAATTATCCACGACGCCAAGAATTGGCCCGCTCTCCGAGGGCGCAGCCTCTCCGGTTACCAACAAAAATGTCTGTGGATCAACCAGGGAGGCAAGTATCAGAACGTCGCAATACCGGTTGGAGTGAGCGACACCTACGATGGCCGTGCGGTTGCCCTGGTAGACCTCTGGAATCGGGGCGTATTAGATGTGGTGGTCGCCAATCAAAAGGGACCGCTTTTGGTCTACAAGAATACGGTGATCAAGGAGAATCAGTGGATTCAGTTTGAGTTGGAGGGATCGCGGAGCAACCGGAGCGCCATAGGCGCCCGCGCGCGGCTTTTCTGGAACGGTCAGGAGCAATTACAGGAGGTTTCCGGCGGCAACGGCCACGCTTCCCAGAACCAGCGCCGCCTGCATTTCGGGTTGGGCAAAGATCCGGAGGTTGAGAAGGCGATTGTCGAATGGCCGTCGGGGCAAACCCAAACAATTCCAGCTCCTGAGCCAGGCAAGCTCCACCGCGTAAGGGAGCCGCAATGAGCGCCAAGCCCTTGACCCTTCTTGTCACGCGGGCGACTGCGCCTCCCATCCCGAAAAAGAACCGGTTCCTGAGCCTTGACAACCGGTATCTCGCTCCCCTGCTCATAACCTGCATCTTGATCCTCGGCCATCTCGCTTACGGCATCATCGAGATTCACTCCAGCCCGCTCTTGAAGAAACTGACCTTTGGGTTGCTCGCCAGCTATTCCCCGACTTTCGTCGCCATTCTCGCCGCACTAGGCGCCGAACTCGTTCTGGGCCGCTTAATGACCGGGCATTGGCCGCACTTGGCCAGCGCCTACATAACCGGTATCAGCGTCGGCATCCTGATTCGATCGCCGGAGCTATGGCCGTATGTATTGTGTAGTGCTATTTCGATTGCTTCCAAATACGCGTTGCGAATCCGCGGCCGTCATCCTTGGAATCCATCAAATCTCGGTGTGAGTGTATTGCTATTTCTGGCGCCCGCAAGCGCGACCAGTCTGAGCCTCCAATGGGGCAATGAGATCTGGCCCATAGTAGTCATTTGGTGCCTCGGGTCGATCATTCTGTATCGTCTGGGCCGATTGCACATCGCCGTTGCCTATTCCACCGCCTTTGCCGTCCTCGCCTTGGCGCGCAGTCGAGCGACTGGCGATTCCTGGCTTGCCGAGGTGGCGCCGATTACGGGCCCGATGTACCAATTGTTTATTTTCTTCATGATCACCGACCCGAAAACCACCACGCGGGCTGCGTGGTCGCAAATCGCCGTAGCAGTTTTGGTGGCCATCGTCGAAACTATCTTCCGTCTAAATGAAGTTGTACATGCCCCCTATTACGCCCTTTTCTTGGTCGGTCCGATTGCGAATCTGGCAGAGATTTGGTGGGATAGCCGCCGGTGAGCCTCGGCAGAGATGAATAAGTGATCTGGCTAGCGGGTCGGAACCCAGGTCAAAACAAAAAAAACCGAAGGCGCAATTGTGTGCGCCTCCGGTTTGGTCGTTCAAAAGTCTTATTAGCGGCTGACCCCGAGTAACCATAGGATAATGATCAGGCCCAGGGGCACGCCAAGCAGCCAAAGAAGAATCAGAATCATGATCACCTCTCCTATTTAATGGGAATGCTTTCGTTAATAACCGTTGTGAGCCGGTGACCAGACGGTCTTCCGCGTTTTGTAGTGGGAAAAGTTCATCGGCTCGCCGGCCGCCATCCAACCGCCGAGTACACTGCCGACCAAACCTAACAGCAGGGCGGATACGGCGCCGAGCGCGCTGTTGCGGACGGCCTTGGCGTTGTCCTCGTTCCATGTTTTCATATCAGCCCGGTACTTGGTTTGCGCGGATTGATGGGCGGATGTTTGCGCTTCCGTCGCGCCAGGGCCGAGAGGTTCAGGCCGTTCAAAAGGAGCCGCAGTCGGAGAGGCCCAGGATGGATTGGCGGTAAGCCCGCCAAACCAACCGCCGATCAACGACCCGGCGCCCAAAGTACACAGAGCCAAGAGAATAGGAACAGCAACGAGCCAGGAGACCGCCCCATGCAGCATGGCCGGCTCCGAATGGAGGATGCCAGCGACTTTTCCGGTGACCCACCCGGCGATGGCAAAGGCAAAAAAGGCACTTAGCAAGCTACAGACCAAGGCCCCTAGATTGTACTTGTGCAAATCGACGACGCGCTGGTCTGCACCCACTAGGTGCGCGCCTACCGCGACGCCGGCCAATCCGAAGATTACGACTGCAGCCAGAGCCGACAAAGCGCCAACCCAGACTGCCGTCCAGTTGACGTGCCAATGGTGCCAGGCCTCGTACTGGACCTCGCTTCGAGTTTCCTCACGGGTCGAGGTCATATTCGCCGTGCGGGCTTGTGCGGTTGCCATTGTGTTTCTCCTCGTCTCTATTTGCTTGCCGTTTATGGGCCTAGACCAATGAGCAATTTTGTCAAATGCTTATAAGGCAAACCTCATGCCGAGGGCTTCGCTAGTCTCAATGTGCAACGGCGTATTTATGTGCTTATATCAAGGAAATACGGCCTTATCCGTTGCTTAAGTGACATTGTCCGCGGACGTGATCCCGGGCCAAGCAATTGAGAAGATGTATGCCATTTCTTAGGTTTGCGAATTCCCGCTTTCGCCGCCTATTCATCCAATTCTCTAGAAGTCTGAGCACCCGAAATACCGCGACTGTCAAGCGACGTAAACCCTATCAAGGCGTAAATTGTTCGATCCGAACAGCTGTATGCGCGGGTCTGATATTGGCACGTCACTTGCCTGTAAACGGAATGCTTGTTCCTACTTGTGGAGTGCGCTATGCGGCTATTTTACTTTCTGGTCCTCTTGGCCATTGTGGCGGTCCTTGCTATCTTTGCCTTCCAAAACGACGAAAAGGTGACTTTGCATTTCTTTGATCGTAGCGTTTCCACTCCCATGTCTTTCTTGATCGGTTGCGTTTATTTATTGGGAATGCTCAGTGGTTGGACTGTTGTAGGCTTTCTGAAACGGTCGCTTCAATTAGTGACGGATCGTCCCGAACGCCGGTAACGCCACACCGGGGGCGCTTTGGTTCGTCCTATTTCGGACAAGGTTCTTTCATTCTCGCCGATTGATAGAGGTTTTCGGCCAGAGCAGTCCATTCCATCGGCTTATCCTTTCGCAACCGGTGCTTATTCCGGTTCATCTTCGGGCGAGCCAGCCTTTACGTTTACTCTGCGCCTGTTTAGTGAGAGGTGGTTCATGCAGCGGTGGTTTGAGACTGACTGGGACGGCATCTTCAAGCCGGAAATGTCTTTGCCAGAGGTGCTCATAAGGGGCACGTTAGTGTATTTGAGCCTCTGTTTGCTTCTACGAGTCATATTGAAACGTCAGGCAGGCAAGGTTTCGCTGAGCGATTTGCTGGTGATGGCCTTGATAGCGGGCGTTTGTCGTAACCCTCTTGTTCGGGATACCAAGTCGGTTCCTGACGGGATGGCCGTGGTAGGAATTGTACTTCTGTGGAGTTTGGCACTCGACTGGCTCAGCTTTTACTCACCGATCATTCACAAGCTGGCGCATCCTTCGGCGCTTCAGTTGGTTCGAGACGGTCAAGTCTTAAAGGAGAATTTGCAACGGGAATTGATGACTGAAAACCAGTTAATGTGTCAACTGCGTCAACACGGCGTAAAGCAGCCAGCCGAAGTCGCCGAGTCGTGGATGGAAGGAAGCGGCAAGGTCAGTGTTATTAAGAAAGAACCCGGCCCTAAAGGACAACTTCGTCTAGGAGCCTTATTGCATTCGTATGATTCAAAGGAAGGCGAAGGTGTGGCTCTCTTGGGAAACGGCGAGCGGTTGGTCAGTGCCGACAAGATGCTGGAAGTGCTAGCTTGGCATCAAAAAAGAATTGCCGAACATCAGCACATCATTGCCGAATTGAAAGCCGTTCTCGAACAAAAGCCGGCTTGAGAATCGCTACGGCTCCAAATCTAATTATTTGGTTGCAATGAATGCTGAACATTCAGCTCAGGTAATTGTTTGCGGAGTCGGTTGATTCCTTCTTCGGTCACTTTCGTTCCAGCCAAATTAACACGCTCCAGGCGCTTCAGGCCTCCCAGGTGGGCCAAACCCGCATTAGTCACTCGCGTGCCGCCCAAGCCTAGCTCGCGAAGCTGCTTCAACTCTGCCAGGTGGCTGAGCCCTTCATCGCCGATCTTGGTCGTACTGAGGTTCAGCTCTCGCAATTGGAGCATTCCTTCCAATGAAGAAAGACCCGCATCGGAAACATCCGTGCCGCCCAAGTCGAGCCGGCGAAGATCGGTCAAGTCCTTCAACCTTACCAACATCGCATCCGTATCCTCTGTCCCATGTAGATCTACTTCCACAATGGGCCTTCCAGGCTCTTGTTCATCGACTTGAACACGACCCCCGATGCGCTCAATGGCGGCAAGCGCGCTGTCTTGGCGTTTATGGCAACCTTGCACCAGGGCAAAGGAAAGAAAAACAGTTATGGCAATCGGCCTCATAGGAACGGTTCTCCGCATGCCGAACTGACGGACAGTGCCGTGAAATGCAGATTCAATGCCATCTGCATGGGCCCTGTTTCGTAACAGGGCCCTGCCGAAGGCGATTCGTAACATTCGTCAACCTCTTTACTGGAAGTTACTTACGTCAAGACGGCTAGGTGCGTGTTATGAATGTTATGAAACGGATCGACTTGAACCCATGGGTGGATGCGGCCGTAAAGGGGAGAAATCTAACCGTTCGGGCTTGAGGAAGCCAAAAGGATTTCAGTTGCCTGCCGGCCGGTCATGCCGATTTGAATGCCCAACTGTTGAGCCTGAGGGGTGGCATCGACGATCTTGGCGTCTAGAAGGTCTTCGGGGTTAACGAGAGGCTTTTGCGGAGTGCCCCGGGCGATGGCGACCGCCTGCCCGAACTCCGCCGCTGTCTTTACATCGTAAATCCCGCAGCCAACGAGTCCGGCCTCGGTCAAGAGTACGCAATACTGGCCGTTGTGCCAACGATTGCTGATGCCGATGGCGGACCCGTTCTTGAAAGTGACCGGCCGGGCGATCGTGCGGGGCAGGGGATCGTTCATGGCAAGTCTCCTATAAACCCGATAATGGATATCGCGCGCTTTCGGATCGCTGTCTTTTTTACCTGGAGTTTGTCTGGCCGCTCATATGCAAGTTCCTCACGAGGAATGCCAGTTGATCGGCGACTTCTTCGATTTGTTTGGCGGTCGGCTTGCCGGCCCCGTGGCCGGCCCGCGTTTCGATGCGGGCCAGAACAGGCGCCGGGCCCGCCTGGCAATATTGAAGCGCGGCAGTGAACTTGAAGCTGTGGCCCGGCACGACACGGTCATCAGTATCAGCAGTCGTCACCAAGGTTGGCGGGTACTTCGCACCTTTTTTGAGGTTGTGATAAGGCGAGTAAGCATACAGAGCCTTGAACTCCTCAGGGTTGTCCGAAGAACCGTAATCGTCCACCCAGAAGCGGCCTGCCGTGAACTTTTGGAACCGGAGCATGTCCATGACGCCGACGGCCGGCAGACAGGCACCAAAGAGGTCGGGCCGTTGCGTCATGGCGGCGCCCACGAGAAGGCCGCCGTTGCTCCCGCCTTGAATTGCCAACTTTTCGGGCTTGGTGTATTTGTTGGCGATTAGCCACTCGGCGGCGCCGATAAAGTCGTCGAATACATTTTGCTTCTTCAGCTTAGTGCCGGCCTTGTGCCATTGCTCGCCATACTCGCCTCCGCCGCGTAGGTTGGCCTGAGCGAATACGCCCCCCATTTCCAGCCAGGCGATCCGACTTATCGAGAAAGCGGGCGTTAGGGGGATATTGAAGCCGCCGTAGCCATAGAGAAGAGTCGGATTGTTGCCGCCCTGTGAGAGGCCTTTCTTGGCCGTGATGAACATCGGCACTTTGGTGCCGTCTTTGCTAGGGTAAAAAACCTGCTTGACTTCGTAATCGCCCGGATTGAACTTCACTTTCGCATGGCGAAACAGCTTGCTTTCGCCGGTAACCATGTCGTAGCGGTAAATGCTCGGCGGGGTGGCAAAACTGGAGAACGTGTAAAAAGTCTCGGTATCGATTCGCCGGCCGCCAAAACCAGTGGCGGACCCGATGGTAGGAAACGCCACTTCCCGTAGAAACGTGCCGTCCGGTTTGAACATCTTGACTTGCGTCTTGGCATCCTTCAAGTAGTCGGCCACGAACAGGTTGCCGAGCATGCCCACTGAAGTCAAGTTTTCGGCGGCCTCGGCAATGAGCTCCTTCCAATGGGCGCGATCCGGCTTGCGCAGGTCGACGGCAATCACGCGACCTTTAGGCGCTTTGAAATCAGTCTTGAAATAGAAGATGGGGCCATCGTTGTCAATAAAATGATACTCGTTGTCAAAATCTTCAATCAGATCTACCGGCATGCCGTACGGTTCGGCGAGGTCTTTATAGGGGATGCGGTATTTGCTGTCGGTGCCTTTCCAGATGGTGATGACGAGATAACGGCCGTCCTCCGTCACCGAGGTCTGGAAGCCCCAGTCGGGATGGTCGGGCCGGCAATAGACAAGGACATCGTCCGCCTGGGCGGCGCCCAGGCGGTGATAGTATAGTTTTTGGTTGAGATTCACCTTTTGATACTGCTCGCCGGATTTTGGCTCATCGTAGTGACAATAAAAGAAGCCTTTGCCGTCTTTGGTCCAGGTGGCGCCGCTGAATTTGACCCATTTGAGTTCATCGGCAAGCGGCTTGCCCGCGGCAATGTCAAGCACGCGCCAGGAGAGCCAGTCGGATCCGGCCTCGGCGACGCCATAGGCGAGGTAGTTGCCGTCCTCTCTGAACGCCATGCCGGACAGTGCGACAGTGCCGTCTTTCGACCATGTATTGTGATCGATCAGCATGCGCGGTTCGCCGTGGAGGTCGTCCAAGGCATAAAGCACGGCCTGATTTTGCAGGCCGTCGTTCTTGGTGTAAAAATACCGGCCGCCATGTTTTACCGGGGCCGAATACTTTTCGTAATTCCACAGCTCGGTAAGGCGTTTGTGAATGGCGTCGCGCTCGGGGATTTCCTGGAGGTAGGCGTTGGTCACTTTGTTCTGTGCGGCGACCCATTGGGCGACGGCTTCCGACTTGCGTGCGTCGTCTTCAAGCCACCGGTAGGGATCAGGGACTTTGGTCCCGTGGTAATCGTCAACGTGGTTCACGCGGCGAGTCTCCGGGTATTGGATCGTCGGGTCGGCGGCGTAAGCCCCCAAAGACAGCATAAAGGCACTCAAAGCCAAGGGCGCTCTCCGAAGCAAAACGTTCATAAATAACTCCTCACGCCCCTCCGGTGAAAATACAACAGGAGGTTCCAATTCAATCCCGATTCTGAAAGGTAAGCCGGCGGCCTACCTTTGAAATCACTTTTCAGTTGCAGTCAAAACCAAGCCGATTCTTGGATAGGAGCGTAACTTCCCTCTTCCGTGTCGGCCACAATAATCTGCCCGAAGCCTGCCTTTGTTGCCAAGGTCTCCTTCACCAGATTACCAAGTGGACCGAGTCGGCGACACCCATCGGCCAAGGAGAACGTCGTCTCAATTCGCGTGCATGGGCAGACTCTGACCCATCTCGACGAGGATGTTTGACTAGGCTTGTGAAATAACTTAACCTTTGGCGGCATCAAATCAACGAACCGGAACGGTCACGCATACATGTCCGAACCCGAATTAGCCCCTGTTCCTGGGGTCGCAGCCGCCCGGCCTGCAGATCGTCGCGTTTACGTTCGTTTGGCCACCGACCTGACAGCCATGTGCCGTCCGACGCGGCGCTTCCATGAAGTGGGCTGGCCGGGAACCGTGCGCGACGTCTCTATGGGCGGGGTCGGCCTGCTGGTCCGCCATCGCTTCCGCCCAGGGACGGCTCTTCATGTCGAACTGCGTGAGGCCACCGGCAAACTCCTGCGCGCCATGGAAGTCCACGTCATTCACGCCACGGCAGTCCTCGTCGAAGGCAGCCCGCGCTGGCTGTTGGGATGCACCCTGGATCAACCGCTCAGCGATGAAGAGTTTCGATCGCTGCAGTGAAGCCAGCCCTCTCCCGCTGGGAAAAGAGGCTGTTGCATTATCAACTACCCACCCCTCTACCCTGTGGCTCAATGTGTGCGGGTCCAGAGGGTGGGGCGCTTGAGCCACAGGGTAAGGCGGCACTGCGCCCTTTATCCTTCAGTTCGGGTCAGACAGACCTCCAAAGCTGCCATGAAGCTCCTTGGAACTCTATGAGACGCCCTAGACCCAAGAGATTCTTTGGGGAAGCAATTCTGCCACAGGCTCTTAAGTGAATTTAGGCCATCGCCTTTGCTGCTCATTGATGTCATAAAGCGCCCTTTGGAACCATGGCGCTTGAGTGGGGCTCAACGCAACGTGTTTGTGGACCTGTTCCATGGATCTCCATATCCCAAGGCTAAATCGCAGAGCAGCTAGTGCCTTTAATCGTTAGCCGGGAGTGCCGCTCATTTCTTGGTTGCCGAACAAATCCGCTTGGCTTACCTTTGGGCTGCCGTTGGTGTTCCGCCATTTCGGGAGCTAACAAGATGACCCGCTTCTTAATTCCCCTCTTCTCTACATGGTTTGTGAGCGCCGCCATGAGCCATGCCGAAGCGATGCCTGCCGCCGACTTGATCCTTGTAAACGCCAAAGTCTGGACCCTGAACACCAAACAACCCGAGGCCGAAGCCCTGGCTGTTTGGCACGGCCGCATCTTGGCGGTTGGGACATCGGAGGACATGCGCAAGTTGGCTGGACCTAAAACACGCGTCCTTGACGCGCATGGCAAACGAGTCTTGCCTGGCTTTTACGACAGCCACGTTCACCTGCTCGGTTCCGGCCAACGGCTCAGCGAAGTGGCCTTGAAGGACGCCAAGGATGAGGCGGAGTTCGGCAAGCGGCTGCGCGAGTTCGACAAGAAGCTGCCGCGCGACCGCTGGCTTTTGGGCGGAGAATGGGATCACGATCGCACGTTCGCCGGTCAACTGCCCAGCGCGGCCTTGATCGACAAATATGTACCCGACCGACCCGTCTTCCTGCGCCGCTACGATGGCCACATGGGCGTTGTCAATAGCGTGGTCTTGAAGTTGGCCGGCATCACCGCCGATACCAAAGACCCGGATGGGGGCGTCATCTATCGACTCCCCGGCAGCAAAGAACCGACCGGCCTTCTGCGCGACAACGCCATGGAACCAGTCTACAAATTGATACCCGCGCCTTCGGACAGCGAAATTGCCGAGGCTGTCCAGGCCGCTCTCAAAGAAGCCGCAGGCGTCGGGGTGACCAGCGTGCAGGATATGGATGGCAGCGATTCCGCCACGCACCGCCAGTTGTTCCGCTTCTATCAACAGTTGGCGAAAGCCGGCAAGTTGACGGCCCGCGTGGACTTGCGCTGGCCGCTGGCTGATTGGAAAGAACTGGCCCAGTTAGGCGCCGAGGCCGGCTTTGGCGATAACTGGGTCAAGATCGGCGGCGTAAAAGGGTTTGCTGATGGTTCGCTAGGCTCCAGCACGGCCAAGATGTTTGAGCCGTTCGTTAATGAGCCGGGCAGCACCGGCGTCTTTGTCACCCCGCCGGGCGCTCTGTATGAGTGGATAAAGGGAGCGGATAAGGCCGGCCTTTCTGTGGCGATTCACGCCATCGGCGACCGAGCCAACGCGGAAACGCTCGACATCTTTGCACGCGTCGCCAAAGAAAATGGCCCGCGCGATCGCCGGTTTCGCATCGAGCACGCCCAGCACCTGCGGCCTAGCGATTTCCCGCGCTTCCACGAGCTGGGCGTCATCGCCTCCATGCAGCCTTACCACATCATCGACGACGGCCGCTGGGCTGAAGGGCGCATCGGCGCCAAGCGCTGCGCCTCCTCTTACGCCAATCGCAGCCTGCTCGACGCCAAGGCGAAGGTGGCGTTCGGCTCCGATTGGTCCGTCGCCCCGCTCAGTCCGATTCTCGGCATCGACGCCGCCGTGAACCGCCGTACGCTCGATGAGAAGAACCCTTACGGCTGGTTTCCGGAGCAGAAGATCAGCGTGAAGGAGGCAATCGAGGCGTACACGTTGACGGCGGCCTATGCGGGTTTCGAAGAGAAAGATCGCGGATCGCTCGAGGTTGGAAAGCTGGCGGATTTTGTAGTGTTGTCGCGGGATATTTTAGAAGAGAGCGAAAAGGACAGGATTGCGAAGGCGGACGTGCAAGTGACAGTCGTAGGTGGGAGAGTGGCTTATGAAAAGAAATAAAGAAATAGGCTCTTTCTCCAAGCATTAAAAACCAGGAAAAGCGGTGAAGGATTCTTTCCATTTCTTTCCCAAGGGTGTGACCCCCGGTGTGACCCCCCCTGAAATGAAATGAAACGGTGGCATAAACTCGTTCACGCGGCTCATGTTGGTTATTTCCCTTTATGCAGCGCCGCCACAATCTCCTCCCTCGTCCGCTTCTCATCGCATGTCTTGCGCAATTCCTCGCGCGTCGGCACGTGGCGGTTTGGCAATTCCACCTCGGCAAACTCGTCCACAGCGATTAGGTAATGGGAGGTTTCCAGTTCACTCCCCGTGACCGGACGCCAAGCCTCGGCGTTTTGAGCTTTGATGTGCGGCGGCCGGGCATAGTCGACATCCAAAGCGACCATGCGCACGCCGAGGTTGGCCCAGAGACGCGTGGTGTTGGAGTTCGCGTCGAGGAATACGGGCACTGCCACGCGCGTATCTTCGTTCATGTCGCGGTCGGTGAATGCCTTAGCCAACCAGGCGGTGGCCGCTTGGTAGCAATCTTCGACCTTGACCGGCTCATCCATAGCCAGAGCCGGTTTCAAGCCAATGTCTTCGGCGCTGATCAAGTAAAGGCCGTAAAACAGATCGCGCTGAAAGTGCAATTCGTTATAAAGATCCAGCTCGCGAGGCCCGTCCGAGCGCAGGCCGTGCATCGCTTGCAAGAACGATTTGCCGACGCTTACTTCAAGAAAACTGGTTAGAAACGCATAAGATCGCGCGGTGCGCAGATAGTAGCTTGGATTGGGCTCGACGCGAAGCTGCGGCCTTACCTTGAGTGAGGCGACCGGTTTTCCCGGGTCCGCGGCCAGCCCGGCTTCCGCCCCAGCTAATTGCCGGACCTGCGTCTCCCTATGCTTGGTCGCTTGGGCTTTGAAGGCCTCGACCATGCGCTTCTTATACGTCTTGGTAAGCAGCAGCTTGTTATGTTCGTGGGCCTTTTCCGGCAACAGCAAGGTCTCCAGAGCGTAGACCTGGTAATCATACCAGCCGCCGCCGTCCTTCGGCTTTAAGTCAACCTCGCCCGATTTGATGCGGCGCACGAGTTCCTTCATCAGATCGACCGAAGACGCCGTGCCGTTGGGAAAGAGCTTTTCGAAGAGGACGGTCTCCGGCGAAGTGGACGCCGGAAAGAACGCGACTGCCTGGTGCGCTGCCTTTTTGTTCTTGGCAATCAGGGCCAGCGTAACGCCCGTTTCTTCCGGCGCTGGCAAATCCATGAACGAAAGGCAATGGGAGGCACTAGTCAACTGGCCGTAAAAGCGCAAGGCCTTGTGATAATCGGTGAGCAAGCTGGCGTCCTTGAGCAGCGCGGCTCGCACTGCCATGGGAACCTGCAAATCCGTTTCCCCAAACTCATGCTGCAAGAATCTCAGAAAGCGAAAACACGCCTGAAGTTCTTTCGTCCAGGTGTAGAAACCGATGGGTTTGGAGCTCGTCTCGTTGGCCAGAAAATTACTCAGCCAGCGGGCCTTAGCCACGCCGTCAGCCGGCTCAATCTTGACGCCGGCCAATTCCAGGGCGGCCGTCAAGTAAGGAGCGGCCGGGCTGCCCTTGCCGACCGTTTCATACATTCTCTTTACCAGGTCCACATGACCATGTAGCTGATCGCTCACCATGCCCTGAAAATAGGCTTGATCGATGGCCGCGTAGAGACCGTCATCAAATTGCTTGGCTTTGCCGTTGATCTGATTCACGGAGGGCAGAACCGTAACGCCCGGATGCTTAGCCCGGACGGCTTGCACAGCGGCGGCATAGGACGGATACAAGACGAGAAAATCGGCTTCTTTATCCGACTTTGCCGGCAGAACGTCCAGCTTAAGGACGGCTGAACTGGCATTGATAAGGAAGCCACTTACAGGCCGGCGGTCCGCCAATTCCGGATCGAATGCCGACGCCGGCTTATCGGCCAGGGCGTCGTCGGCTATGCCGTCATCGTTGGCTTGTTCGGCAGGCGCCTGATAGTCCGTTTTCTCTTCAAAGATTCGGTCGGTAAAGATGCGGTCTGTGTCAAATTCAAGACAGCCCACGCCCAGAAGACCGCCGAAGCCCAACAACAAGAGACCGAGAATCCACAACCGCATGGATCTCTCCTTTTGGAGAAAGAACGCGAGGAAGTGCGCGAGCCAGACAAGATACGGAAGATGGACGTATCATCCACGAGCGGGCGACACGATAGGAAGAGCCATGGAGCGTGTCAAGAAGAGAACCCGACAGGATATTGTAAAGTGTTCCCGAGCCTCCATCCCGAGCGCGTGCCCTTAGAGGTAAAGTTTTTCGGGCTCTGGCTCGGGCTCGGGCTCGGGCTCGGGCTCGGGCTCGGGCTCGGGCTCGGGCTGGGGATGGGGCTCGGGCTCGGGCTCGGAATTAAGGTTTAGAAAGGATGTTTTTCAAGAGTTGAGACCAAGCCCTCTGCTCGCGGTTCGGGTCAAAAAGGTTCCTGCGCTTATTACACGAGGTTTTGAGCTTCTGATAAAACGAGGCATCCGTCTCGGCCCGATGCAGAAGTTTCATTAGCGCGAGGGTGTCTCCTACGGGAAAATATCCCGGATACCGAGAACCCAACAGGCCAATATTGCCCGGAATCTTGGATGCCAAAACAGGGACGCCGGCGACAATCGCCTCGGAGAGAACGTTGGCCCCGCCTTCCATAATCGACGACAAGACCAGCAATCGACTTCCCCCAAGTATGCGCCGGGCTTGAATACGGCTGACCTCGCCGTACCAGCGATAGCGCGGCTGCTCCTTGGCCAAAGCCTTGACCCGCCGAGCCATCTTGGCATTCATTGCCTTGCCTACCTGAAGAACCCGAACGCGGGAAGAGTTGGGCAGTAGGGGCAAGGCCAGAGCGGCGCGGAACGGATCTTTCACCTCGCGCAGATGACCAAGCACACACACATCAAACCAGCTATCACTCGTGCTCGGGGTCCGGTGCACCGGCTCGACTGACTGATAGATGACCTGGACCTTCTTCCGCAAGTGAGCCACCAGCTCAGTCTTGCCGCACGGCTGTAAGACGATCAGGCAGTCGGCCAGCTCCAAAGATTTTTGCGCGCGTTTACTGGTGCGAATGTCGCCATAGAGATCGGTGCCGGTGAGGGCGACGATGAGAGGGCCATTGGGATAACGCTTGCGATAACGGGCGATCGCTGAATAGCTCTTACGCGCATGCAGGGCGACCATCAAGTCGCAAGGCGAATCGCTATACTTATTGGAAATGGTCAGCTGATGACCCAGGCTTCGAAGGATGCGTGCCCAGCGCTCGGCCGTGACGCGGTTGCCATGCCGCGACCCGGTCGGGGCCGGACAGGCCATGAAGATTTTCATGGCAGGATTATACCGAAACCGGTCAGCGGCGAGCCTCCGCTGGACGCTCCTATGGCTGCCGTTGGGTACAACGGCCGGTGGCCCCTCAGGAAATGAGCCCATGATTGCGGAAGGTAGCCGCTAAACAGCACAGTGAGTCGATCCGCCAAACTAACCCGATCCGCCAAAAAGGGATTCCTATGAAACGATTTGCTCTTTTTCTCCTCTTGCTGGGCCCCGGTCTAGTCCACGCGGCTGACAAGCGGCCGATGAAGATTGAAGACCTCTTTGCCTTAAAGCGGGTTGCCGATCCGCAGATCAGCCCGGATGGCAAGTTGGTGGTCTATACGATCACAATGGTGGATCTTCCCGGCAACAAAACATCAACCGCCCTCTGGCTGGCGCCGGCCGACAAAGGCGAACCCCGACGACTGACCAACGCGCCCGGAAAGAAAGACAGGCACCCGCGCTGGTCGCCCGACGGCAAGCAGATCTTCTTCGAATCCAACCGCTCCGGCGAGAACCAACTCTGGCTCATTGATCTGGGCGGTGGCGAAGCCAGACAGCTAACCACGATCAGCACAGAGGCGGCCAACGCAATCTGGTCGCGTGACGGCAAGCAGATCGCCTTTGTGTCGGCTGTCTATCCCGAGTTTTCCGAGAAACCGTTCAAGGAGAGCAACGAGCAAAACAAGAAAAAGAAGGAAGAAATCGAAAAGAGTCCGGTGAAAGCGAAAGTCTTCAAGAAGCTCTTCTATCGCCACTGGGATGAATGGGTTGAGGATAAGCGGCAACACTTGTTTGTGATGAATGCCAAGGGGGGTGAACCGAAAGATGTCACCCCCGGCGACCGTGACGCGTTTCCGACATCCGACACGTTTAGCACCGGCGATAACTTCACGTTCAGCCCAGATGGCAAATATCTCGTCTTCACCGCCGTGCCGGAGAAGAACGAGGCGTGGAGCACGAACTACGACATTTGCCGCGTGCCGGTCACGGGAGGCACGATAAAGTGGGAATGTTTGACCTCTGATAACCTGGCAGCCGACAGCGGACCTTTATTTTCGGCCAATGGCAAGCTGTTGGCCTATCGCACGCAAAAACAGCCCGGCTTTGAAGCCGATCGTTGGGAACTGCAGGTTGTTGATACGGATGCGAGTGGGGCATTTGCTGGCAAACCTCGCAGCGTCACGCCTGACTTCGGCAATTGGGTCGGAGGATGCATTTGGGGACCCGACGACGAAACGATCCGATTTGTGGCGGATGATCAGGGAACCGGCCCGGTCTTCGAAACGGACCTGGCAACCAGCAAAACGAAGATCTTGATTTGGGGCGGTAACTCGGAAGCGCGGACGTCGACTTTCAGCGCCCTCTCCGGCAGTGCCGACGGGGTCGTGTTTGCTTGCTCGGTCGCGGAAATGAATTCGCCTCCTGCAATCGTGTCTATACGCCTTCGCAAGCGTGGCGACACGGCGTCCCCGGTAGTGGCAGTAAATGCCGTCGGCGGCAACATTAACAAATCCTCGCTCGATCAAATCGACCTACCTCGTCCAGAGAGCGTCAAAGTCAAAATCGCCGGCGGCGAGATGCAAATGTGGATCCTCAAGCCGCCCGGCTTCGATCCCGCCAAGAAATGGCCGCTCGCCTTCCTCGTGCACGGCGGACCCCAAGGCGCGTGGGAAGATGGCTGGAGCTATCGCTGGAACCCGGAATTGTGGGCGGCTCAGGGCTACGTCGTTGCCTTACCCAATCCGCGCGGCAGCACCGGGTTTGGCCAGAAGTACGTCGATGAGATCAGCGGCGACTGGGGTGGGAAGTGTTATGACGACCTAATGGCCGGGCTGGCGTATTTGGAGAAGCAGCCTTACATTGACACCAACCGGATGGCCGCTGCCGGGGCATCGTTCGGCGGCTATATGATGAACTGGTTTCAGGGCCATACGGACAAATTCAAGACGCTTATTACCCATTGTGGCGTCTACAACTTTGACAGCATGTATGCCTTGACGGATGAGATCTGGTTCGATGAATGGGAACACGGCGGCGTGCCTTGGGATAAAGATAAACGCGAGTCGTACGAGAAGTTTTCACCGCACCGCTACGCCAAGAACTTCAAGACGCCGAATCTCATCATCCACAATGACCTGGATTTCCGAGTGCCGGTAGCCGAGGGATTGCAACTGTTCAACACACTGCAAAGATTGGGTGTGCCGTCGAAGATGATCAACTTCCCCGATGAAGGACATTGGGTCTTGAAGCCAAAGAACAGCGAGTATTGGCACAAAGAAGTGTTCGCCTGGCTGGCGAAGTATTGCCCGCCGGGAGGCAAATAAAGGTCTCGCGAGATCGTTATTTAGACTCCCGATACCAACGGAGCGTTTTCTCTAACCCCTCGTCGAAAGGCACCTTGGGCTCGTAACTCAGTTCGCGCCGCGCCCGGCTGATGTCTGCGCGCGAATGGCGGATATCGCCAACCCGTTCTGGCCCGTGTGTCGGCGTGAGGTTCTTGCCGAGCTGCCGATTTAACGCGGCGACCAGATCCAGGAGCGAGATGCTGCGTCCGGTGCCGACGTTGTAGACTTTGCCGGATACGCCTGGCGCCGATGCTCCTTTCAAAAGGGCCTGCACGACATCGCTGACATAGGTAAAGTCGCGCGACTGCAAGCCATCGCCATGAATCACAGGCGCTTTTCCCGCCGTCATGAGCCCAGCGAAAATGGCGATGACACCGGAGTAAGGGCTGTCGGCGCGCTGGCGTGGCCCGAAGATGTTAAAGAACCGCAACCGCACCGTCTCCAATTCATATGTGGCAGTGAAAGATTGCATGTAAAGTTCGCCGGCCAGCTTGGCGGCGGCGTAAGGCGACAGCGGCCGAATGGGCTCATCCTCGGTTTGCACGTCTCCCGTCGGAATGCCGTAGGCGCTGGCACTGGCGGCATAGACGACCCGGCGTGCGCCGGCCCGCCTGGCCGCGTCCAGAATGTTTAGGGTGCCCGTAGCGCAAACGCGGTGCGTTTCGTCGGGCGCCTCGACGCTTTTCTGCACCGATGCCAGAGCTGCCAAATGAAAGACGAGCTTTACGTCCCTCATGGCTCGAATGGCGGTTGCCGCGTCTCCCACATCGCCATTAATAATTTCTGGCGCCGGTTTGATACCGGCCAAGTTAGAGCGCATACCCGTGCTCAAATCATCGAGCACACGAATTGCATATCCTTTTGCAGAGAGCGCTTCGATAAGATGAGACCCGATGAAGCCGGCGCCGCCCGTTACTAAGCAAAGGTCATTCATGAAATTGCTCCGGTCGCTTACGCTTCCGGCTCGTCTGTGATGATTGTGCTAATCCTCGAATAGCGCGTCGACATACGCTTCGGCATCGAAAGGCTCCAGATCTTCCAGCTTTTCGCCGATGCCTATGAACTTTACGGGCAAGTCGAGCTTTTGCTTGATCGTAAAGATGGCGCCTCCTTTCGCCGTGCCGTCGAGTTTGGCCAGGATGATGCCGGTGCACTCGATCGTCTTCTTGAATTGCTCGGCCTGCACGATGGCATTCTGACCGGTGGTCGCGTCCAGGACCAGGAGAACCTCGTGCGGAGCGCCGTCTATTTGCTTACTGACCACGCGGCGAATCTTTTCAAGTTCACGCATAAGGTGAGCCTGCGTATGCAAGCGGCCTGCCGTGTCGACGATCAAATAATCGAAATGCCGGGCTTTTGCTTTTTCGCAGGCGTCGTGAGCCACGCTGGCGGGGTCGCTGCCGGATTGGGCCTTGACGATGTCGCAGCCCAGACGCTGGCTCCAGATGGTTAGCTGCTCGACCGCCGCGGCACGAAAGGTATCGCAGGCGGCGACCATGACTTTTTTGCCGTCTTGCATAAGGCGGTAGGCCAGCTTGGCGATGGAAGTTGTCTTGCCCGCGCCGTTGACGCCGCTGATCATGATGACCGTCGGACCGGCCATGTTGACATGCAGGTGATTGTTTTCGCTGCTCACGAGCGCCTTGAGTTGTTCCTTGACAAAGGCCTCCACGTCGCCGGTGATCTCCTTATCAAGAAAAGCTTGGCGGACGCGCTCGACGATGTCCGCAGTGGCAACGCTGCCGACATCGGCCAGATAAAGGCGTTTTTCCAGTTCCTTGAGAAAATCTCTATCAACGCGGCCCTTAAGGCGAAAAAGCGTGGCCACGCCCGAAAAAACGCCGCGCGTTTTAGCCAGGCCGCGCTTGATTTTGTTGAAGAATTCCCGGAAAGCCATCCAATCACCTCACGCCTCGCTCGCCCTACTCGCCATCCGCAAATCTACTGAAGTGATCTGCGACGCAATGTTGCCAGTTCCTCACGGGTTATACTACAGGCCCCAACCGTTCGGCCCAGCGGCTCGGGACCGTGACAATCGCTGCCGCCGGTCACGGCCAAGTCAAATTGGCCGGCCAAGTTTCGCAGTTCGCGTCCCCGGCTGTTCCGGTGCGTGGGATACTCGGCTTCCAGGGCTCCAATCCCCCAACGGGACAACTCAACCAACGAATCTCGATGGCAATCATAAGAAGGGTGTGCCCAGGCCGCAACGCCGCCCGCTGCTCGCACTAAACTGATGGCCTCTTGTACCGGCAGTCGCCGCTTCGGCAGGCTAACGCGGCCGCCATCGCCGAGATAACGTGAGAATGCCTCACGGACGGAACCGACGTTGCCCGACTGCATGAGCATCATGGCCAAGTTCCGGCGGCCTAGAACTCCCGAACCCGCCTGCTTGCGAAGGGAATCCTCAGCCATGTGCACGCCGACGTCGCGCAATCGGTCGACCATATCCCAAAACCGCGTCACGCGGTGCTCGCGAAGGTGGTCCAGGGCGGCCCGTAAAGGCTCATGGTCCAAGCGCACGAAGTATCCGAGCAAATGAAGCTCACGCTCTCGAAATTCCGCGGTGATCTCGACGCCGGAAATGATCTCCACATGGCCTCCCGCCGCCTGCTGAGCGCTGGGAATGCCGTCGACCGTGTCGTGGTCGGTGATGGCAATGGCAGCCAGTCCACTACGCCGGGCCAGATCTACGATTTGCTCCGGCGTATAGCTGCCGTCGCTATGCGTCGTATGCAGGTGCAGATCGGCGCGGCCGTGAGCCGGTGAGGCGGCGGCGGCTTGGCACAGCGAAGTAAAGGGTTGGCGTGCGGGCATGTTTACGCGGAAGGGGCCACACTGAGGCGCAGCTTGTCCAGAACGCCGTTGACGAACCCCGGCGATTCCTTGGTTCCATAACGGCGCGCGAGCATGATGGCTTCATCGAGGGCAACGGCCGGCGGCGTATCGAAGGAGAACAGTAATTCATAGGCCCCCAGGCGGAGGATGTTCCGGTCCACCGTCGACATCCGGGCCAGCCGCCAATTCTCGGCCGCCGCGCTGAGCCGTTCGTCGATGTCGGCTTGATGATCGACGACGCCGTCGTACAGGCCCAGGCAAAAAGGTTCCAGGCCGGGATCGTTCAGCCGATTCCGGACGAAGCGCTCAATGCTCGGCCGATCCACCGTCGGATTATGATCGCGCTGAAATAACAATTGCACCGCCACTTCACGGGCGCGGGAGCGTCTAGCCATTGAGAATCATCCTGATCGATTCATGCCTACCGGTTTATGCTACCGATTCCAGCCCCCGCCGCCATCCCGCAATGCCCGCATGGCAGCAACTAAGCTACGGTGACCCTTTCAATGAGAGACAACTAAAGACAACGAAGGCGTGCAAGCCGGCAGAAGTGTTCAATTATTGATCACGCTCTGGCGCGCGGGCGGTGCACCACAGTTGGCTATAGACGAGTGTAGAGGGGGATGCCTCAATAGGCGGATTAGGGGCAAATGTGGTATTTGCCGAAGCCGCGATGTAGGAGGTCATCCCCATGAGAAGAAAAGCCTACCGAGCGACGCGTGTCAAGGATGTGGAGGTAGCGCGGTTGACGGCGGATAAAGCCGGCGAACCGGTGAGCGTGGGCATCGATATGGGCAAGCATAGTTTTTATGCGGTGTGCCGTT
>JBJMQT010000099.1:0-50220 GCA_045802525.1 Gemmataceae bacterium | reverse complement strand
TTTTTAGGGGGTAAAAATCACAAAACCTATAACCCTTAAAACTATATACGTTTAGCCGCGAGCTAGTGGCGAGCGCTCGCCAATAGCTCGCGGCTAAACGCATCACCGTCCTGTTCCCAAAAACTCCTTAATCGATCCCAGGATGGCGTCGCGGTCGGGAATTCGGCTACACACGACGTTGTCGCGTTCCGTCAATTCGTGAACATATTCGTAAAACTCGCCGCTGCCGTAAGGGCTTTCCACCTGACCATATCCAAACAAGTTGAGCTTGGGAAGCAGCTTGTCATTGAGCAGTTCAATACAGCGAGCGGTGTCATCCCCCCAGTTGTCGCCGTCGGAGAAATGGAAGGCGTAAATGTTCCAGGCGTCGGGCGGATAGCGCAGCCGAATGATCTTTTCGCACAATTCGTAGGCAGAGCTAATTTTGGTGCCGCCGCTTTCCCGCGTGTGATAGAACGTGTGCTCGTCCACTTCTTGGGCGGCCGCGTCGTGGATGATATACACGGTCTCAACGCCCTTGTAATGAGCCTTGAGCCAAGTGTCGATCCAGAACGCTTCAATGCGGACAATCTCCTTCTGCTCGTCGGTCATGGAGCCGGAAACGTCCATCATGTAAATGATCACCGCCACGCTTTGGGGCTGGTTCACTTCTTTCCAACTACGATACTGCTTGTCTTCGCGGATGGGAACCACGATGGGCCGCTTGGGATCATACACCTGCGAAGCGATCTGCCGCCGCAGGGCGCGCTTGAAAGTCCGCTTGAAATGCTTGAGCGATTCGGGACCGGTTTGGCGGATGCCCGTGTACTTGTCGCGCGTGCTGATGATGTTCTTTTTGCCGCGCGGTTCGATGCGCGGCAAAGCCAGTTCTTCGCCAAGGATGGCCGCCAACTCCTCTAGAGTTAGTTCCACCTCCAGGATGTGGCCCCCCGGCTGATCGCCGGCCCCGCCCTCATCGCCAGGCTGCGGCGGTCCCAGCGGCTGGCCCACATCGCCGTCGCCCTGGCCGACGCCGGATTGCCCCTTTTGGCCAAAACGGAATTGCGGAATCTCGATCTGCGGCAAAGGGATGCTGACTAAGTCCTTGCCTTTCTTGCCGATCATCTCGCCGCGGCTGATATATTTGCTCAGGTTGCTCTTCACCTTGCCGCGCACGAGCTTACGGAAGCGCTGATGATCACGTTCGATTCTCTGTCCCACAGTTTGCCTCGTTATTGGCCGCCCCCGACTAATTCCCCAGGTCAAGCCTGCTGCAGGAGGCGCGGCTGCCATCGGTCCCTAGTACGTTCCATGGCAGGAATCAACATCAGGCTTTCACCTCCACTTGGCACGTTTCCATAGTCAACGGCAAACCTCGCTCAGCCCGAACTCTCAAACACATGCGGATCGCTTCGCGGATATTATGCAAAGCTTTAGGCTTCGTAGCGCCCTGGCTGATACAGCCGGGAATGGCGGGGCATTGCGTTATCCAAATGCCATCCTCGTCTCGGTCAACGGTTATCTGGAATTTCATGGATCTACCTAAATCTATTTCTTCGCATGCCCCCGCGCGAAGATGCTCGCCACGAAGCTCAGCACGTCGGTGGAGCAGACCTCGCAGTATCCATAGTTGCGGATCAACCGGCTCTTCACCACATCAATCTTTTCTTGGGTAGCCTTGTCGACGACATTGGAGACGAGGCTGGTTAGCTTGATCGTATCCTTTTGGTCCTCGAACAGCTTCAATTCCAGGGCCTTCTGCAAGCGTTCGTTCGTCTTGTAATCGAAGCGCTTGCCGTCGATGGCCAGGGCGCCGATGTAGTTCATGATTTCTCGCCGGAAGTCGTCCTTGCGGCCCTCGGGGATATCGATCTTTTCTTCCACCGAGCGCATCAGCCGTTCATCCGGATCTTCATAGTTGCCGGTGTAGCGGTTGCGGACCTTCTCGCGCTGCGTGTACGCTTTAACGTTGTCGATGTAGTTCGAGCACAGCCGCGTTAAAGCGTCTTCATCGGCGGCGATTGCCCGCTGAACCTCGTTCTTGACAATATCTTCGTATTCTTCCTTGACCACCGTGAGCAGCTCCCGAAACGTTTGCAGTTGCTCTTGGCTGGTGATCAACGAGTGATGGCGTAAACCGGCATCCAGCTCCTGAAGCACCATGAATGGGTTAACGCAGTTTTCCTCAGGATGAGCCACCAGCGCGTTGCTGATCTTGTCCTGAATGTAGCGCGGGCTGATGCCGTGCATCCCTTCGTTGGCCGCCTCACGTTTGAGTTCGACGACATTGTCCTCCGTGAAACCCGGCAACGTCTTGCCGTTATAAAGCTTGAGCTTTTGGAGCAGCGTCAGACTGGCGTGCTTGGGCTGAACGAGGCGGGTCAGCACAGCCCACATGGCGGAGATCTCAATCGTATGCGGGGCAATGTGCTTGCCGCGAACACGGTCGGCATTGAAATCCTTCTCGTAAATTCGGATTTCGTCCTTGAGGCGGGTCACGTAAGGAACGTCGATCTTAACCGTGCGATCGCGCAACGCTTCCATAAACTCGTTGTTTTGCAGCCGGCGATATTCGGGCTCGTTGGTATGGCCCAAAATGACCTCGTCAATGTCGGTCTGGGCAAACTTCTTGGGCTTGATCTTGTGCTCCTGCGAGGCGCCCAATAAATCGTAGAGGAACGCCACGTCGAGCTTTAAGACTTCAATAAACTCCACCAGCCCCCGGTTGGCGATATTCAATTCCCCGTCAAAGTTGAACGCCCGGGGATCGCTGTCCGTGCCGTATTCGGCGATCTTACGATAATTGATGTCGCCGGTCAGTTCGGTTGAATCCTGATTCTTTTCGTCCTTGGGCTGGAAAGTGCCGATGCCGATGCGGTCCTGCTCGGAGAGGATAAGGCGGTAAACTTTGACTTCTTCGAGCATGCGCTCCCAGTCGCCGTCGTGCCGAGCCAGGCGTTCGTTATACATCTGCCGGCAGAACGGGCACATTTCGCCTTGGATGGTGACCTGATAATCGCTCGGTTTGCGGCCTTCATTAAGGCGAGCCGCCATGGCGTCGCGAAGTTCCAGAGGAACCAAGTGCAACGGCTCTTCGTGCATGGGGCACTTTTGCCATTGGCCTGCTTCACCTTTCCACGAGTAGGAAAAGATCATGCCTTCGTCGATCCGGGAGTATTGTTCCAGGCCCTTTTTGAGCAGGCGCGCAATCGTGCTCTTGGAGCTGCCGACCGGGCCGTGCAACAAGAGAACGCGCCGCTCCGTGCCGTAGCCCTTGGCGGCGGACATGAAGGCGTTCACCAGCATCTTCAGTTGGCGATCCAATCCATAAATCGCGTCGCCATGCTGAGCGGCAAACTCGGTGAAGAATTTGTAACGGATGACCTTTTCTTTGTTCTCGTAAATCTCTTCCGTCCCGTGCGACAAAATCATGTCGTAGAGGCGCTGGTAAGCCGAGCGGGTCACCTCGGGATGTTCGCGAACAATGTCCAAGTATTCTTCGAAGCTCCCTTCCCAATGCTTCTTGCGATAGTCGCCCAGGTTGAGCTGTTGGCGAAGGTTGGCCAAGATTGCTTTACCCGTAGACATCTTTGTCACCTCCTATAAGGCACGGCGTCTCGCAGGCGCGCCGTGGAAAATCAAATTGGAATCCGAGTCGGTTGGCTCGGTAGCGGGAGGGGTCACACTCTAGCCGCCGATTCCAGAAACTCTCGTCTCTGGTTCGGTGGCATCGATCAAACTGTAATCGCCCGAGGCCGTATGTCGTTGAATGCCGGAAGAAAAGGCAAAAGAAGCAAACTCAGAGGGAATTACACGGCCGCGTTTTCGGGTGGATCGGTGGACGTAGATTGCTGAGCTATTCTTCTCTTACGCTTCGTCTTCGAAACCCCGATCCTGTCAGATCTTCGATGCAGCCTGGTCGCACACGGCGCTTTCGCTCTTAATACTATTGTACGTCGTTAACCGTCCCTTGAGGGAAAGTTTTGACCGGCGGCTAATGTGCAGGCCTAAAACCGGTTAACCGCCCAGTTTGCTGGCTGGGAGTCCCGCCATCCTCGCCAGAATGGCGGGTTTATCGCCTGTAGCAGCATACGCTGGTTAGGCGGGGTCCTGTCAAGAGCGGTTTTCGCGAATCAGCTGCTTAAAGGATCGGGGGTCTATCGCGCTTGTGTCCCGCCGCAAAGTGGCCCCCAAGTGCTTTAATTGCCCCGCCCTTTGATCTGGACCTCTATTCCTGTACTTGTTAGACCAGGTCGGCTCAGGCTTGGTTCGGCAAGCCACGGAACTTTGAGAAGAAAGGCAAAAACCATGCGCAATATGTTGGCATTCCTGGCCGCAGTAGCTTTAACCGTCGGCGGGATCGGCTGGTATCGTGACTGGTTCCATATCCAGAGCCAGCCAACTGCTCCTGGAACACGGAGCGTCGAGATCGACATCGACACGAAGAAGATCGGCGAGGACTTGAAGAAAGGCGAGGAAAAGCTCATCCAAAAAGCGGAGCAAAAGGTACAAGAGAAGAAGAGTGCCAACGGCGGTTCTAATTCCAAAGATGCTACAAATAAAGAGGCGCCGGCTAAGACCGGGCTGCCCTATTGAGGCCTCCTGTCCGACCCTCTGTTGACGAATAGTGAAAGTCGCTGTCGAAAGCACGTAAAAAGAGGTGAAAGGACGCTTGCCGTTTTTCACGGGCGGTGGAGGGGGGATGAAAAACGGAATCCGAGTGCGCATAAACCCGTTCACGCAGGTCCTGTCACCGTCGGGCTAGTACCGGAAGATCATATCGAGCGTCCAACGGAAGTCGTCGATGCCTTTGTTGCCGCCAATCGGGAATTCGAAGGCGGTGCCTAGCTGGACCGCTTCCGAGCACTTGTAGCGAGCGCCGAACGCCAGGGAGACTTGGTTGCTGCCTGCCACACCCATGGAACCGAAGTTGACTAGATCGCCTCCCTCAAAACGCAACGGCTCCACCCCACCTGATTGCGTGTAATGAATCCAGTTCATTTCGATGAGCGGATACAGGCGGTGCCAGTTGGCCACGTCGTAATCCAAATGCAAGCTTAAAAACAGGTTTTCACTCCGTTTGTTGTCAGTGGCAAAGTTGTAGCCGCCGGTCGTTAGGAAATTCATGCTGCCGTATTGCGTTCGGCAAAAACTCTGGCCGAAGCTGATATAGGGCACGATAGAAAGCTGACCCGTTTCCTGAAACACTTTAGAGTTGCCGGCGGCAATCTCAAAAGTAGCGCCCGCGGCGGCAATGGTGCCGCTGTGTTCATTCCGCAGAAAAGTGTATTTGGGGCCAAGGTTGATCTCGGCAAAGCCGGTCCTGGATGAAAACGGACTGCCGCTGCCGGGATTGATCGATACGAACCCTAACTTATTGACCACTGCCGACCAGCGTTCCGTGAAGGCCAGCCGGCCCTGTATGCCATAGAACTCCGCGTTGCCGCCCTGAAACATCCAGTTCTTACTAGGAATCGATTGCACGAGCACCAAAGGGCGCAGTTCCGTCAGAGCGCGCGGATCCTCGAAGAGAAACGGGTTGGTGACCGGCGAGATAAAGGTGTCGAACGCATGATCGCTTTGCAGCGGGCCCCGTGCGCCGCACCCGGGGACAGGACCGGTCCCCATGATAATTTCCTTGGTTTGATTCCAGAATCCCGGCCCAGGAGGCGGCGGTTCAGCGCCGATGCCGATTGGCGGCGCCGCATAGGGATCAGGACCGAGGAACGGATCGCCCGTCGTGGGAGGCGGCAGCGGCGGTGGGTCGGGGATTTGCGCTCGTACTATTGATGGGGCGTCCAAGAGGACAGTTCGGGCCGAAGCCTGGTTAATCAGCGAATCCTGAATCGAACTCGCAGGGGCCTCATCCGCTCGGTTCACCAGAGGTTGTGGTCGGCCCAGCGACACCGGAATAGGACGACCGAGGGCGACTGCCATCGGCCGCGTGGGCTGATTTTGAGCTAGGGGCTTCTGAGGCGACGAACTGGCGACCACCGGTCGCCAACCCAGGTCGTCGGCCATCGCGCTGCCGGCGCCCAGCCAGCCAGCCAGGCAAAGCGTGCCGATTGTGGGAAATTTCATCATCCCGCCCTCCATGGCTTGTACCTACGCCTACGCACCGGCAACTTCTTTACGGGGCCGAAGCGTGTCGCCTTCGTAGGATTTCGTCCTGAACCGATTGCTTCAATAACACAAACGACCCGCAAGGAGTTCTCGCCTGCCATCAAGTGCATGCAAGCCCGGCATAACCATGACCTTTGATAGGATCAAAAGCCTACGGCGAGCGCTTAAGCGCTCGCCGTAGGTGTCTCACTAAACAATCGTTTTCAAATTACAACAGGCGGAAAGAGGAAGCCAAATACATGCGTTTGCTAAAAAACGGCGGCGTAGGAATGGGCGGCGGCGTTTCGGTCTGTACCACGACCGGCGCCGGAAGTTCGCCGAAGTTGTAATTGACCCCGGCGTCGGCCGAGTGAATCGTTACCTGGAATCGATCTCCTTGAACCGATCCGCCCAGGCTGCCCACCGAATTTTTACCCTGGAGGTAATTGGCCGGCTGGGTTTCCGTCACAGTGTAATTTCCGGGTCGCAAGCCCCCAAAAGCGTAGGATCCGTCGGTTCCGGTCGTGGTGTTCCTTTGGACCGAATGACCCAAATCATCCAGGCCGGTGAGAATAATGGAGATAGCGGCGATGGGGGGTTCGACCGGCTCTTTGATGCCATTATTGTTTAGATCGACATAAACGAAGCCGGCAACCGAAGCTCCTTTGATCTCGCCAAAGTTGTTGTTTGTTGAGGTCAAAGTTTCGTCATTGCCTGCCGTGGCCGGGGTTACGACAACACCGCCGGATCCCGTCGAGCTTGTCAGATCGATCGGAATCGCTCGTGTAGCAATGGCCCCGTTCATCACCACGCCGCCTTGCGACACTTGGCCTGAGATATAGCCGCCGGGTTGATTCATTTGCAGAACTGTGTACCGGCCCGGTTTGAGGCAGTTGCTGGGGACGTAGTGGTATACCACAGTGAGATTGGCGCTGGCGGTGCTGTTGATCAACGTCATTAAATTACCGGCGCCGCTGCCGTTGGAAGTGGCATGGGCAGTTTCCGTCAAAGAAATATGGCCTGTGCCCGAGAATGCCGCCAGATCGGCGGCGCTGGTTAGCGTGACCGTCTTGGAACCTGTCGCCGTCTTGTTGCCGAAGTCGTGGCCGCTCGCTCCGCCGAAATCAATATTGCCGTCAAAGGCGCCCGCACTGAACGTCTGGCTAGACGATGTGCTTGTTACTAACGAACTTATGCCACAGCCGGTTAAGCTTAGCGTTCCCGAGACTGTGCCGATGACCGTCGCCTGCGCTTGGTCCAGGCTCTCCACCTTGATCTGGCTCGTCAGCGAGCCGTTATTGATGATGTCAACACTGGTCAGTTGGCCCAGGGACGGATCGAACTGTGCCAGGGCCTGGGTCTGGGACCAATCGGTCTTGCTGGGATCGAAATGGAGCTGGATCGTTTGCGTGGTCGGTGCGGTGCCGACGGTCTGGTTGGCGTCAAACTTGTAGAAGCCCTGACCGTCGCTTACCGTCGTGGCAACTACGGCCCCGGTGCTGTCCTTGAGTTGCACTTGACTATTTGCCAAGCCAATTTCTCCGGCGTCCATGATGCCGTTGTTGTTGACATCGTAGTAAACGAAGCCGGAGATCGTGGCGCAACTAAGGAGTTGGCGGTCTTCGAGTGGCTCAAGGTTCAGCCTAGCCCGGTTTTTGCTCGAGGACAGACATTGCGGCCGCGGTCCATGCCGGCCGACGACGGCGTGCAAAATCGAAGAAATTCTCATGTTATGCCCAATCCCTAAGAGTTAACAATGGGTTGGCCAAAGGGGCGACGTAATCCATTACGCGCGGGCATGAGTTATCCGAAGCGGCGAAACTAGTAGCGAAACTCCAGCCCCAGATTGATGCCTTGGGCCCAGAAATCCGTGCCTTTGAAGGCAAAGGCAGGCCGAGCCGGCAAGCTGGCTATGGGCGGCGGGAGCAGGTTGGGGTTTACAGAGGTGTCGATCAGTCCGCCGGGCCTTACGACGTTGCTGAGGTACAGCAGGTTGTAGCCGACGAAGCAACGTGCATGATTGGTTATTTGGTAACCCACATTGATGGTCGATTCAGGAGCGAAAGCGAACCTCTCGCGCGAAAAATGGCCGCTGTTGCTGGATAAGGCCAATAGACCGCCCGAGAAGACGCTGGTGGCGCCTGAGGGATCGCGAACAACTGTGTTGCCGGCGATGTTGACGGCTTCATGCATCGAACCCATCGCCAACATGGTCCTCATGTCGAGGAACCAGCGCCGCCAGCGAATCTCCGTGTCGAAGCCGATCTGACCACCGTAAAAGCGGTTTTGCGTGCCGAACCGGTCCTGGACGATGAAACCGCCGCCGGGGTTGTTTAGAGTCGACAGGTTTTCGGTGATTGTCAGATTGTTATCGAAGCCGATAAACCGAAACCCGCCCAAGATATCCACGTTGTAGCAGCAGCCGCTCAAGAGGTTTGCTCGAAGGTTCAGATCGGCTCCAAACAAGCGCGACGTTTCGGTTACCTCCACGCCACCGGCCAGGACGCCGGGAAATGCGACCAACTCGGCGTCCGGACTGCCGGTCACGACATTGAAGAATGGCCGGGCCAGGACAGGCAAGCCGGTCGAAGAAGCGCCAAAAGCGTCGGTCTTCTGGAACAGCGTGAAGAAACTGCCCTCGATGCCCAGTTGATGGCACTCATCTAACCAGAAACCGAGAGTCGCGCGCACGCCGGAGCGAGCCTCCGCGTCTTCGGCTTTGCCGCCAAAGAGGATCGCCGTCCCGGGCATTCCCAGGGCGCCAGGCGTCAAATCATTGACTCCGCCTGTCGTGACAAGCGGCGGCAATTTGTCGCCTTTGGTCCACCAAAGGACGTACTCGGTTTTTACGTAAAAGCAGCCGTTGGCCGGTTGCGTGCAGTTCCATCCTTCGCCACACCCGGATAGGTGACTGTCACAGCCAAAAATGCGACCCATGAATTGGCCAAAGCACCGACGAGAATTACAGCAATCGGTGGAGCAAGCTGGGTCGCAATTGACCGGGCTAGCAACCGGCGGCCCTTCCATTGTGGCTTCAGGGCCGTTAGAGGTGAATCGTCGAGCACTTGTTGCAATCACTTGCCCACCGGGCAATGTTCCTGAGGAAGTGCTCTTCTTGTCGGGCAGGAGGTTATTGGTCGCCTCACCCCAAAGCGAGGGTCCCTTTGGCAGGGGACGAGGGGGATCGTCGGCGCTTTGGCCGCGGATAATCGAACCGGTCGCAGAAGGCGCTTCTAAGAAAGCTGTTTGCTTGAAATTCAAGTCGCGTTTAATCGGCGGCTGCAAAATCACCGGGCGATCGAGCGAGACGGCGGGCGTTGGCTTTTTGAAGGTGGCTGGCGGGTCCTTTGGAACTGCGGTGCGCGCCGGCGTACTTGCGATGGGCGCCAGTGCGGGTTCTTGTGCCTGTACCGCCGCGCCCGCAAGCGCTAGCACCAGCCCCAGGCTTCCTTTCCATCCACCTGCCATGACAGGGCTCTCCGTTGGCCTTGGCTTGTGCGTCTCTTGGTGCGGCTGACAGCGCGCCGGGACCGGGCGACCCTTTGGCGCGGCAAGGCAGAACTCGTCCACATACTTCCTTCGGTCAACGGCCAAGCGCGCGTCTACTTTCCCTAACCAGTAATCTCGCTGTCTGTCGTAATGGAGCCGGCGCGTAGCTCAAAACCGGCAAAGATTCGCTGCCTTAAACGTGAAGGGAAATGTTTCTCCAATAATCCCGCTTGTCGTCATCCAGGCTTGCCGGATTCGTTTCATGCTGGAACTGCGGGGGTGTGTGAGGGGTAGTAGAACTATCTTTCTCAAGTCCCAGTTGCAGTTACGGTTGCGACGGAAAAGATCGTTTCTCATAGTAGCGGAAGGAATTGAAACGATCTTTTGGGGGGCTAGAACCTTTTACGCGCTCCCGCCCGCGACGTGCTAATCCTGGGGACTGATAGAGGGGCTTTACGAAGCGACCGGATTGACCAGCGTGCCAATTCCAGCGACCTCAATAGTTACCAGGTCGCCTGGAGCCAGGCTGAAGTGATCGGGAGGCACAATGCCGGTCCCCGTGAGCAGAACGGCGCCCTGAGGGAAGCTATTTTCTTTGCCTAGCCAAGTGATCAAGTCCTCAAACGACCGGTCCATGGCCGAGAGTGAGGTTGTTCCCTCGAATGCGATCTTGGCGTCCCGTTTGATGGTCAAGTGAATGGATACCTGGTCAAGGGCCGGAAAGGCATGAACCAGGGTGATTGCCGGTCCCAAGGCGCAACAGCCGTCATAAATCTTGGCCTGAGGCAAGTACAGCGGGTTTTCCCCTTCGATGTCGCGGGCGCTCATATCGTTGCCGATGGTGTAGCCAACCAGCTTAAGGTCGGGCGACAACACCAGGGCCACTTCGGGTTCCGGCACGCTCCATTGGCTATCGCGACGAACGCGCACCGCCTGGCCGGGCCCGACAACGCGATTGGGTGTGGCCTTGAAGAACAATTCCGGACGTGCCGCGTTGTAAACGAGATCGTAAAAGCGGGCCGCCCCCACCGATTCCCGCTCGCGCGCCTCGCGACTGCGCTTATACGTGACCCCAGCCGCCCACACCTCTTGCCGATCAAGCGGCGCCAGCAGGCGTACTTTCTCTAGCGGAACAACAGGACTCTGAGGATGAAGAAGACGCTCAACCGCGCCCTTGGGATCCGCCGCATGGAGCAAGTCGCTTAGAGAAACCGCTGCCGCATCCTCGGCTAATCCAACGAAGCGAATATGGTCCCCTTCCAGGAGACCGACTCGGACGCCGCCGTCATCTCCTTCCACCTTGCACAGTCGCATGCGTCGCTCCTCATTTCGTCACTAGGTCACGTCTTCCAGCCGAAACCGATGTCAGGCTCGAAGCCCGACCTACGAAAGTGCGCCGTTGCACTTAATCCCAAAAGGTCTTGATTTTTTGAGCTATTGCACCCGGTGATTCCGCATTGAGACTGCTCAAAAGCTCTTCGAGGCGATCGCAGATTTCCGGAGTAAACGGCACAGCGGTGCCTGGAAGAGGAGCATCGGGAACCAGCCAGGCGGACACGGCAGCGCACAACTCCTCGATCCCTACTCCGGTAACCGCCGATACTCGCAAAGCTTCGCCGGCCTCGGCGTAATTCCAAGCGGGCGGCAAATCTACTTTATTGATCGCCAGGTGAAGGTTAGCCGGTCGAGAATCGGGCCAAATGGGTTCCGCGCTGCCGTCCAGGAGCCACAGGCAAAGATCCGCCTCCGCGGCAGCGCTGAGCGCTAGGGCGACCCCTTGGCCTTCCAGTTCTTCCTTGGTGTGGCGGACGCCGGCCGTGTCGGATAATTCCACCGGCCAGCCGTCCAGTGCCAAGCGCGTTGTCACAAGGTCGCGCGTCGTGCCCGGCGTCGAATCGACCACGCTGCGCAAATAACCGGCCAGCCGGTTGGCAAGGCTGCTCTTGCCGACGTTCGGCGCACCGGCAAGGACGACGCGCCAGGGTCTGGTCAAGTGACGGCCCAAGTTGGCGTGGCGCATTAATTCCTTAAGTTGGCAGCGAACCTCCTCCCCATCCTTTCGCTCCAAAGCTGCTCGAACCTGTGCTAGAGCTCGATCAAAGGCGCCTTGGTACTGTTCGAGAATAATCGACGCAGTACGAACCGTCGGCGCCTGAGCCAACTCGATCAATGCCCGGGCCCGGCTGGGATCACCCTCGGTTTTTGCTATCATTTCCTCCCAGGAAGCCGGCGCTGCGCCTTGTTCCACGAGATGTTCATGGAGATATTTCAGCACCTCTCGGCCGCCATGGCAGTGAATTTCTATGTAAGGAACCGGCTCCAACTGTTTCAGCGCGACGACCACCTCGTCGCCTGGACCGGCGCCCAATTTGCCAAGCCAGAACTTCCCTGGAAAGCTCTGCTCCGGGAGTTGGCCCTTTCCTCGAGGTTGAAACGAAGTTCGCACGATTCGCCAGGCGTCGGGGCCGTAAAGAGCGAGCGTTGCCAAAGCCGCGGAGCCGGGCGGAGTCAAGCAGGCAATACTGGTATGCGCCTTGGTTTCAACGCCAATTTTCATGGCAAGGCCTCCGCCGTTAAACGGATCCCTTCCAGAGTCATCGTCGGCCAAAGATGAATCGTTTCGCCGGCGGGCACACTGCAATAGGGAAATGCGGGATCGGCAAGCTGACGTGACAGCTCCGGTTCTAATATCTGGGCGTCGCCGCCGGTTAGGAAAATTTGCGGAAACGCTTTCTCCGGGCTCGTCTGGCGCATCTCCGCAATCAAGAACACTATCGCTCCCATAACCGACCAAAAGACACCCAACCGCATAGCGTCCGCCGTGTTTTTTCCGGGAGCGAAGGGCAGTTCGTCGAATCGTTGCGGCATAGAAACCAAGGGTAGCTTGGCCGTGTAGGTATGAAGAGCCTGGCCCATCAAATGAAAGCCGGGCAGAATGGCCCCGCCGGCAAACGCCCCATTCTCATTGACCTGGTCCACGGTAACCGCGGAGCCAGCATCGATCAAAACGGCCGGACGTCCGGACTTGCGGCAGGCGTTCGCCGCGACGGCATTAAAAAGGCGGTCAATGCCCACGAATTGCGGTTGATCGAGGGCAACCTTAACGGGAAGCTGCTGCCAGTCGTTGATTTGACCTACGGTATGGCCCTTTTCGCGCAGCCATCGCGCGAGAGCATCGCACCACTTAGGCTGGACTCCCGATAGAATCCAGTGCACGGATGGACTGAGGCGCCATTGTAGAATCTGTTCCGACCAAGCCGAGGGATCGTCGGGCGGCAAGGAAACTCGGTCTTGGACGGTTTGGCCAACGACACGACCCCACTTTATGCGCGTATTGCCGACATCCACAACGACGGCGGGCTTCATGAGGCCACCTCGGCGGCCAGGTCTGCGAGCCGCTCCGTGATGGACCGGATTAACTCGGATAGCCCCTTGCCCGTCACGGCGGAAATCGCCAAAACCTCGCGTCCTAGCTCACGTTCGAGCCGTGCGCGGACATCTTCGCTCCCGGTTAGCTCTGCCTTGGAGACGGCAAGGATTTCCGGTTTTTCGGTCAACTTACGGCCATGCAGTTCAAGTTCCCGGCGCACAACCTGATAGTTGTGCAAAGGATCGCTGCCGTCGGGAGGGAGCGGCTCGATAAGGTGCACGAGCACACGGGTTCTTTCCACGTGGCGCAGGAATTCATGGCCCAGGCCCACCCCCTCATGAGCGCCTTCGATCAGCCCTGGCAAGTCGGCCAGCACGCAAACGCGCTCGCCGCCCATCGTCACGATGCCCAGGTTGGGATGCTTTGTTGTAAACGGGTAGTCGGCAATTTCCGGCTGAGCCTGGGAGAGCCGGCTTAGAAGCGTCGATTTACCGGCATTGGGAAGGCCGATCAACCCCACGTCGGCAATGACCTTTAACTCCAAGACCAACCAGCGCTCTTCGCCGGGAGTGCCGGGCTGGGTTTCGCGTGGCGCCCGGTTTGTGGATGAAACGAAGGCCAGGTTGCCTCGTCCGCCCCGTCCTCCCCGAGCAACGTTGACTTCCTGGCCGTCCTGGGTCAAATCCCGCAGAATATTGCCCCGATCACGATCGTAAATAAGCGTTCCGGGCGGAACTTGAATGACGAGGTCGCGAGCTTTGCGGCCGTGGCAATTGGCGCTGCCGCCTCGTCCGCCGGGATTGGCCCGCCAATGTTTGCGATTGACGATCTGGGCCAGGTTGTCGGTTCCGGCGACAGCCCGAATGATCACATTGCCGCCGTCCCCGCCGTCGCCGCCATCCGGCCCGCCCCGCGGCACATATTTCTCGCGCCGGAAGCTACAACAGCCGTCGCCCCCATCCCCGCCCTTGACGTAAATGGTTACTTGGTCGACAAACATTGAAATTAGTCAGTTGTTCGTTGTTCGTTGTTCGTTGCAATTGGCCCTATGTCGTAATCATACGAATTGCCCTGACCTCGGTCCCAAGCTCCAGCTTGGGACCGAGAGGTGATGAACAACGAACAAACAACAAACAACGAACAACGAACAATCTAATACGCATTCCGATGAAACAGCCCGTGCCAGACCGTCATCCATAGGATGCGGAGGTCGAGCCAGGGGGTCCAGTGGGTGATGTAGTAGAGATCGTACTGAATGCGTTTGCGAAGAGACGTGTTCCCGCGCCAGCCGTGGACTTGCGCCCAACCGGTGATGCCGGCTTTGACGCAATGGCGGGCATTGTAACTGGGAATGGTCTTGCTGAACTGTTGAATGAAAATGGGGCGCTCGGGACGAGGCCCGACCAGGCTCATGTCCCCTTTGAGCACATTAATAAACTGGGGCAATTCGTCGAGGCTGGTTTGCCGGAGGAACGTGCCGAAGCGCGTGCGTCGCGGGTCGTCTTTCTGGGCCCACACGGCGCCGGTTTGCTGCTCGGCATCGGTGCGCATGCTGCGAAATTTGAGCATCTGAAACCGCTGTCCATTTAAGCCGCAGCGCTCCTGGCGATAGAAAACGGGGCCCGGGCTGGTTAATTTAACAAGCGCTGCAATCCCCGCCATGAACGGACCCAGGACAAGGATAGCGGCCAGGGATAGGGCGATGTCCATCGTCCGCTTGACGACGATGTTGAGTCCGAAATGAGGATTCTCTCGCAGGCCCAGGAGCGGCAGACCGTCCAGATTCGTCGTTGTCAGCGCCAAGCCCGACAAATGCGGGATGTCGGCCACCATGCGCACTTCGACGACCGACTGCGAAAGGATGTCATAGACGCGACGGGCGTCGTCATAGCGGCTGAGCGGCAAGGCAATAAAGACGCTGCCGATATTGTATTTCGGCAACAAAGCCGGCAGGTCGGCAAACGTGCCGAGGATATCCAGATCGCTCGTCCAGCGATTCTGTTGGTCCTCAATAAAGCCGAGGTTTTTGATGCCCATCCAGTTGGCCCGCCGGAGAGCCATAGCGGTCTTGCGGGCTACCCGGCCGGTGCCGACGATGACCGCGAATCTCTGGTTATAACCCTGGCTGCGCAGGTAGCCGATGGCTTTCCAACTGCACCGCCGTACTACAAGAACGCCGGTCGCCGTAGCCAGGGAGAAGATCGTCATGGTCGTTCGTGAACGATATTGGTCCTGCGTGAAAAAGACGGTAGCCATGACGAGAAGAGCAAGCAGCACGGTGCCTTTGAAGACGCCGATTACTTCTTCGCGAAAGCGCCGTAATCGGTGGATGGCATATTGACCGGCCAGGTGGTAAGCCACGGCGGCTAAGAGAACAACGAGAGGCAGGTTGCGCCAGCAGATGCCGACGTCCGGGTGACGGGTCGGGACAGGGATCAGGCCGGTTTCGAAACGAACATAGTAAGCGCCGATCCAAGCGGTCGCAGTGATGATCAGGTCCCACAGCAGAAACCAGGCGCAGAGAATTTGACTGCGTCGTTTCACCATGACAAACCCCATCCTTGGGGTGCGAGGCCGCTCCCTATCCTGGGGAGTTTAGTTCAATTAGGAAGAAGGCTTGTAACACGGGGCGTCTAAAAGTGTCAAGGCGGGAGAATTGACGCCGCTGATTCGTGTTGTTCTTTGTCTGCCTGCCTAGTAGAACCGCCTTCGTTTACTGAGGAAATCGACGAGGGCGCTGGGAATGGATTCCTTCTTTCGCAGATTCTTCCCTGAGGATGCCAACGCCCTTGATGGTTATCATCTAGAGATCCAGCGCCGCCTGACCGAGCAAGCAGCAGTTTTGGACCTGGGCTGCGGCGATAATCGCCAGTTAGCCAAGTATCGCAGCCCCCGGCGGCAGGTATGGGGCGCCGATTTTCACCGCCATCCCCAGCTTAAACACGATGAATGGTTTCGTCTGCTAGGCGCTGATGGCCGAATACCCTTTGCGGGCGGCAGCTTTGATTTGGTCGCGGCCTGTTGGGTCTTGGAGCATATTCGCGATCCGCAGGCGTTTCTTGGAGAAGTAGCCCGCGTGTTGCGTCCGGGCGGCCATTTAGTTGCCTTGACGATCAATGCGGCTCACTATGTCACCTGGATGATCCGCCTAATTCATCTGCTGCCACACGCTTTTACGCAAGAAATTGTCCGCCGTCTGTATGGACGCTCACATCACGATACTTTTCCGACGCACTATCGCCTGAATACCGCCGGCCAAATCAAAAAAACCGTCGGGCCTACCGGGCTGGACTTAACCGCCAGCGTCTATTTTGCGAATCCCGACTATTTCTCGTTCTCCAAGCCGCTGCGACGCGCCGCCATTGTCGCGGACTGGTTTTTGGAAGAATGGTTTCCGGGGATGGGAAAGTTGTACGTGGTGACCGTCATGCAAAAGCGCCAATCGCGGACCGATTTGCCCGGCCCGCAAGTCGCCGCCTAAGCTATTTATTCATGTCCAGCATCGACACATTGGGCCAGATTTGCCGAACCTTGCGCGTCAAATAGCCACGTATTTCGCCGGCAGTTTTCATCTTCAACACGCGGCCTGCCGTCTCCTCAGCGGCCGTGTGATTGCTAAGCCGGACCAGTTCCTTAATCGACGGCACAAAAGCGGGGCTCATGCTCAGCGAGCGAAGCCCCAGGCCGAACAAAGGCAGGAAACAGCGCGGCCGGCCTCCCATCTCGCCGCAGAGCGTCACCGGCGTGCCTCGTTCGTTGCAAGCCGTGATGACATGTTTGAGAAGTTGCAAGAGCGCCGGATTGAACGGTTCACAAAGGTAAGCGACTTTGGGATTATCGCGGTCCGCTGCCATCAAGTACTGCGTTAAGTCGTTGGAGCCGATGCTGACAAAATCCACTTCATCCAAAAAGGCATGGATGCACAAGGCGCTTGCCGGGACCTCGAGCATGATGCCCAGGCGCATGTCTTCTTTGAACGGAATACCGTTGCGCTTAAGCGCCAGGCACGTTCGTTCCACCATCTTCTTGAGCCGTTGCACCTCCTCAACGGTGCTGATCATGGGAAACATCATGCTGACGTCGCCGAAGAGGCCGGCCCGCAAAATGGCTCGCAACTGCGTTTGAAAGAATTCGGGATAGGCGGAAATCAGCCGAATGCTCCGCCAACCCATGAAGGGGTTAGCTTCGCGGTGATGGCCGAGGTAGGCAACGTTTTTATCGCCGCCCAAGTCCAGCGTTCGAATAGTCACGCTGCGGTTGGGAGCGGCCTCAATGACAGCTCGGTAAGCCGCCACTTGCTCTTCCTCGGTCGGCACGGAGGGGTGCGTAAGAAAAATGTACTCGGTACGGAATAGCCCGACGCCGGTGGCCCCGACGCGCACCGCCATAGCCGCATCGGCTGCGCTGTTGACGTTGGCCAGCAATTCGAAATGCACGCCGTCCGCGGATACCGGTTCTTGGTCGCGATTCTCAATGAGCCGATCGCGCAGATCAACATATTCTCGTTGGAGCTTGCGGTAGGCGGACTCAATCTCGGGTCCGGGCCGAACGTAAACATGGCCTTCGCGGCCGTCCACAACGAGCAAGTCCCCCGTCTTAACCTCTTTCAGAATGCCGCGCATCCCGGCGACGGCAGGAATATTTAGGGACCTGGACAGGATAGCGGCATGCCCCGTCGCACCTCCAACCTCCGTCACCACGCCTGCCACGGGCAGCCGCTCGAAGGCTAAAGCCTGGGATGGCAATACTTCTTTGGCAACTATGATGACCGGCTCATCGAGTTTAAGAGGCACGCACGCCGATTGCAGCGCTAACTGAGCGAGGACGCGGAGAACTACATCGCGCAGGTCGGACAGCCGCTCCTTGAAGTAATCGTCCTCGATCTTCGCAAACAGATCCGTGTACTCATCCAACGTTTCATGCAGGGCCGTGGCCGTGTCGACGTGCCGTTGCGCGATGGCCGATTTCACTTTGCCGACCAGGGCGGGGTCACGGAGCAGCAGCCGATGGGAGCGAAAGATGGCCGCTTCCTCTTCGCCGACTTGCCGCCGCACCCGTTCGACAATGGCGTCCATTTCCCGCCCGGCGGCGGCTAAGGCCGTATCGAAGCGTTGCATCTCTCCGGAGAGCGCGCCGTCGTCCAAATGCCGGGGCTCTCGGCGCACGAGCACTTCGTCCACGCAATAAGCGGGAGCAACAGCCACTCCGGGAGATACGGGGACGCCTTTTCTCATTGCCGGACGTTTGTTGTTTGTTGTTCGTTGTTCGTTGTCATGGGACACACTCCGTTTTGTACTGATTTATGACTACTCAACTCTTCCACCTTACAGCTTACTAAACGAGGAACAACGAACAACGAACAACGAACAACCCACATGTTTTGAGAAACTTCCTCTAGACAAGCACCGTTTCTTTTGGCATATGCCCTTCCCTCTCGACTGAACAGGTAAACGGACAGGGGGAGACCGCCTTCGGGCGGTCCGGATAACCGGAAGTTCCGGGAGGAAGTTATGCGCCGGATAGGAAGCTGGGGACTGAGTGCCGCGCTGCTCCTGGGGGGGAGTTGGTGTGCGGCTCAAGCGGCCGATGATGATGACGTGGAACCGATCAAGCCCAGGCCGGTGCATTATCGGCATTCCAATGGGTTGCTGGAGCAGATGTTCCGCGACGACGGCAAGCCGTCGGAAAAAAAGCCCGCTAGCGACCTCGACGGCAAATCGGCCAAGAAAACCGACAAAAAAGGCGACAAACCGGCGCCGAAGCCGGTCGCCAGGGTAGTGGCCAGCGAACGTGGCAAGGAAGAGGCCAATTGGCTCCGCCGAGTTGACGCCTGTGCCGCGCTGAAGCGCATTGCCGAAGAAACGAACGATCTCGAACTCCTTGATCAAGCTGAGAAACTCGATGAGCGGGCCTGGACGATTTACCAGGAACGCACCGCGCAATTGCAAAGCTCGGAAACTGCCGAGGCAGACGAGAAACTGCTCTTGGACTCCGCGAAAAAGCAGTCTTCCAAGAAGGACACGCGTCCCCGGGCCTCGCTGGAGATTAAGCCATGAAACGGAATCTAGTTCTCTTCGTTTTGGTTCTTTTGCTGGGCGGGGCCAATGTCGGTTGCCTGGATACCAAGCAGCTTTCGTTTTCCTGGGCGGAAAAGACTCCGGCTCCGGTAGCGCCGACGGCGACTCGCCAGGAAAAGCCGGTGACCGCTGATCAGATTCACGAAGACAACGCCCACGATAAGGTTAACAGCCTCATGTTGGAGTTGGATCGCGATGAACAAGGCGGCCTGCGAATCGACGCGGCAGCCGAGCTAAACGGCTCTAAGAAATAACCGGACTAATTTGCCGGCGAGTAAGTAGATGAGCCCGGAAAGCCCGCGAGGGAATTTCTCCCTCGCGGGCTTTCCGGGCTCACGTTGTCAGACTAATGCTAACTTACTCTCCCGAATCATCGCTGCGGCCTTGGAGGCGTTTGCGGATATCCGGGTCTAAGTTATAGGCGCCATTTGAGAAGTCAGGACAGGCTTCCGCGCGTAACTGGTTCGTTATGTCAAAGCGCAGTTTTTGCCTTTGGTTTTGCATCCAGGACTCCAGAAGGACATCGCGGCCGGCCTCGGATTTGGCGTTGCGGTAAGCATCGTAGAAGGCGGCAATGCTCGGCTCTTGCTTGCTGATCAGGGTCGAGACATAGAAGATGTCCTCCGGTTCATTGCCTTCAAGGACAGTATCGCCGGGGTCCTTGAGTTCCACTAGCTCGGTCAAGAAACCCTTTTCTCCGGGTCGGCTTTCCTTGGGCATCGAGATAGATTCGGGGAACTTGAAATCCTCGTATTTGTATTTCAGGTCCGGCTGAGCGCTGGGCGATTGCAAGAGGCGAGCGACCGCGTGCAATTCGAGGAAATTGGCCTTCTCCTTGGCGGCCAGGTCTCTTAGTTTTTGCACATCGCCCTTGGTAGCCCGAGCCAGTTCGGCGGCCTTGTCGGCTTCCTGGCGGGCTAACTTGCGGGCTTCGCGGAAGCGCCAAGCTTTCTCGACCTTGGCGCGAGCCGCTTCGAACGTAGGCACATAGGCTTTATCGTCCTCAACCTTCCAGTAGACATAAGGCTCTTCCTCGCTCACCCACGTAGTATGCGAGCCACCCGCCGCGTCCGAAGGCCATTCCTTGGCTTCATATTTTGGCTCTTCGCTGAAGAAGGAGTCCGGAAAATGTTCGCCTTTGGGATCGCTTCTCGGCCCGCTCAGGGAACTGCCGTTGAGGCGCAGGTAGATATCTTTAAGAGGCTTTAGTTCCGGATCGTCCACCATCTCGTAACGGCTGCGCGGTTTGGGCATGACCGCGTGCGAGGTGACATGGTAATCAGGCAATGATTTCTTTAGCCAATCGGCGATGTTTTCATTCTTGGTGCGCTTGGCGTCTATGTCCTTTTTCAGGTTGGTGAGGTTGTTGATCACCATGTCTTGCGCAATGGTCTTCTTGAGCACTTTGACGGCTTCCGTGCCAACGTCCGGAAGCGTTAATGATTTGGGCTTTTGGTGGGCCATGGAAACGACCAACCCAAGGTTTAGCGGATTGGCTCCAAGAAGGACAAAATCGCCGGCAATAGTAGTGCGTTTTTGGATCTCCCGCGCGACGGGTGCCGCTTTGTAGGTCATGAGCGCCGACCAAGGCAGTCCTTGTGCGGCGCTCGCCACGACGCCGGCCAAGTTGGTCGGCTCGTTGGCACTCACGTAAAGGGAATCCATCGGTTCGTAGGTGGAGCCGGTGAACTGGTAGACCTCCGTGGGAAGTTGAAACGGCAGGCGGTCATACCGCGGTATGCGGTTGGACTTGACCCCTTCTTCATAATTCTTGTCGAGGTCATAGGCCAAGGCCACCGCGGGCCAGCGGTTGACCGGAGCCGAGGCGACACAGGCCAATACGAATTCATCGGCAAACCTCTTGTACTCCGGCGTGTCAGGCCGGGCGCCGACCCATTCCAGACGGACTCTTCGCAGCTCCTTAAAGCCCGGGCGAGGGCTGGTGGGCGTGTATTCGACCTCCTTGAAGCGCTTAAAGAGTTGCTCCAGTTCCTTGTCGGTCGGCTTGTCCTTGACTGCATCCAAATAATTCTTAACAGGAAAGCCGAGGATGCCAATTTCGCGAGTCGTTCGCACCTGCTTGTAGAAATCCCAGAACTCGTCGGGCGTGACGAGAGAAGCAGTTTCTTTCAGATCGGACTTGGACGTCAAGTCAAAAGGGCCTACCGGTTCTTGAGGAATGCCGATTAAAGTTGACTTGGCAAGCCGGACGCGAAAATCATCGCCCAAGCCTTCGTATAAGAGAGCGCGGGTCGGAGCAACTTCTTGGTCGCGGCCTCCGGACAGTACATCTTTCTCCACTTGTTTGACATCGGCCTGGTCGGCAGTAAGGCTCTTGATGGCTTCTTGGATGCCGGCATCAGTTAGATAAATGCCCATTTGATCGGCCTGATGTCGCCAGACCATGAAGTCCAAGATCTCATCGACCGAATTGGCCCTGATGGCATCTTCGATGGCTTGAAAAACGTCGTTTTGCCGAGGCTGGTAGCCAAAGAAAAGTTGGGCCTGAAACATTAACTGCTGAATGAATTGGCTAACGCCTTGCTGCGAGGTTGGGGCGTTTAATTGAAAACTATAGCGAACGAGTGTGCTGAATAGCCGCCTTTGCTGCTCTTGGAGTGCGAGGAAACTTTTTGTGCTCTCGCCGTCTAATTTGGGGTTCTTGCGGATTTCGGCCGTCTTTTGTGCCAACTTTTCCAGCCCGGAACTGGCCGCGCGCACCATGAATTGGGAGGCCGCCCGGTGTTGTTCCCGCAGGAGCCGTAACTTATTCTCGTAGACCTTCTCGCCGTATAATTTGGTCACGAGGCGGTCGTCGCGGCTTCTGCCGGAACCAAACATGCCGCCCTTTCTTCCCGAAATGACGTCACCAGCGACGAACAGCAACATGCACACAATTGCCATAACGGCAAGAAAGGTCTTTTGTCGCTTGCGGAATGCCCGGAAGGGGTTGAAAGCCATGGCCAATCCTTAGTTTAGGGCTAGGAACAATCCTGCCGAAAGCCCCGCCGGACTTGACACCCGGCGAAAAGATGTAGTATGGGGTAAAGGCGGAGTTCAACTAATTTAGTGATTGTAGCGAGTCGCCCGATCAACACAACAGCAACAGAAAGCGGCGATTCGGCGGCGAGCGGAGGGGCGTAACGCTCTCGGAATCTACGAGCGCCTTTCGCTCACGGTCGCTGATCTGATACATCTTTTGCTAGAAACTCGAGGAAAACCCGTGGCTACACGGAAGAAAAAAAGTCTCGTTATCGTCGAGTCGCCGGCCAAGGCGCGGACGATCAATAAATACCTGGGCGCCGACTACGAGGTGGTCGCCAGCAAGGGCCATGTTCGCGATCTGCCCAAGAGCCGCTTCGGTATCGATATCGAAGGCGGTTGGATTCCGACCTACCGCAATCTGGTCGATCGCAAGGAGGTCTTGGCTTCCTTGAAGAAGCAAGTGGCCAAGGCCGGCCTGGTCTACCTGGCCCCTGACCCCGACCGTGAAGGGGAAGCCATCGCCTGGCACCTCAAGGAGGCGCTCAAGCTCGATGACGACCGCACCCGCCGAGTGACCTTTAATGAGATCACCAAGCGCGCCGTGCAGGATGCGTTCACCCACGCCGGCTCCATCGATATGGACCTGGTGGCGGCCCAAGAAGCGCGCCGCTTTCTCGACCGCGTGGTGGGCTATAAGCTCAGCCCGCTCCTGAGCCGCAAGTTGACCAAGCAACTGAGCGCCGGCCGCGTGCAATCCGTGGCTGTCCGGCTCATCGTCGAACGCGAACGCGAGATTCAGAACTTCAAACCGGAAGAGTACTGGAAAATCACCGCGATGCTGGCCCCTGAGGGCACGGTCCAGAAACCGGCCAAAGCCAAGGCCTCCAAAAAGAAAGCGGAGGGCGAAAACGGCAAAGCGGAGAGCAAAAAAGAAGTGCCAGAAGGCGCCTTTTTGGCTGAGCTGGCCGAATGGGCAGGCCAAAAATTCAAAGCCTCCAATCAGGAAGAGACGGATAAGGTCGTCGCGGCCCTGGATGGCGCCGCCTACGCCGTTGCCAAGGTCGAGCAAAAGGAACGCCAGGAAAAACCGTCTCCTCCGTTCACGACCAGCACCCTCCAACAGCAGGCCAGCTATCGGCTCCATTCCTCCGCCAAGAAAACCATGATGCTGGCTCAGCGTCTTTATGAAGGCATCGAGCTGGGCGGCGACGGACCGGTCGGCCTCATTACCTACATGCGCACCGATAGCACGCGGGTCAGCGAAGACGCGCTCAACGCATGTCGCGACCACATCGACACGGCCTATGGTAAACCGTATCTACCGGAGAAAGCCAATCGTTACGCTTCCGGCAAAGGCGCCCAGGAAGCCCACGAAGCGATTCGGCCGACCGACGTCGCCTACACGCCCGAACGTGTGGCTAAATACCTGCCCCAAGACCTTCTGCGGCTGTACACGTTGATCTATAACCGCTTTGTCGCCAGCCAGATGACCCCTGCCGTTTTCGCCGTGACGAACATCGAGATCAAGGCGGCCGAAGGGCTATTCAAAGCTCAAGGCAAAGTGCTCAAGTTTGACGGCTATCGCCGGGTACTGCCCCCCGCCGGCAAGCAGGAAGACGCTCTGCTGCCTTCTCTTCAAGAAAACCACGCTCTGGATCTGCTGGAACTAAGCCCTTCGCAGCATTTCACGCAGCCGCCGCCCCGTTACAACGAAGCCACGCTGGTCAAAACGCTGGAAAAAGAAGGCATCGGCCGGCCCAGCACCTACGCGGCCATTATCTCCAAGATTCAGGAACGTAATTACGTCGAGCAAAAAGAGCGGCGCTTTTATGCCACCGACACCGGAATGCGCGTCACGGATCTGCTGGTCGAGCATTTCCCCGGCGTCATGGATCTGAAATTCACCAGCTTTATGGAGAACGAGCTGGACCGTATCGAGGGGAAGCAGATCAAGCGCGAGGAAGTGCTCACCGAGTTTTACGAACCGTTTCAGCAGGCGCTGCAAGTCGCTGAGACAAAGATGGGCACCAGCGACGAGAAGTGTCCGTTGTGCGGCAAGCCAATTACCGAGAAGTTCAGCAAGCGCGGCCGGTTTTACGGCTGCTCTGGGTATCCAGACTGCAAGTACGTCAAGCGTTCGGAGGAGAATAAGCCGCGGGAGGCGCCCGTCGAGACCGAGCACGCGTGTCCGACTTGCGGCAAGCCTATGCTCAAGCGCATGGGTCAGCGCGGCGAGTTTCTGGGTTGCAGCGGCTTCCCCGAATGCAAGACGACGATGAACTTTGACGCCGAAGGCAAGTCCGTCCTCGCCAGCAAACCGACCGAGCATTTATGCGATAAATGCGGCAAGCCGATGGTCCTGCGCGAAGGACGCCGTGGGCCGTTCCTTGCTTGCACGGGCTATCCTAAGTGCCAGAATGCCAAAGACGTCGATGCCGAGGGCAATCCGCTCAAGCCCATTGAAACGGGCATCGACTGCGAAAAATGCGGCGCCCCCATGATGGTCAAGAAAGGCCCGCGCGGCCCCTTCTTGGGCTGTAGCGCTTATCCCAAGTGCCGCAGCACCAAGCCGATGCCTGAGGACCTCAAGGAAAAGGTGAAGGCGCTTATGCCCGCGCCGGTTAAGAAGAAGATGCCGGAAGTGGAAATCAAAGAAACGTGCCCCGAATGCGGCTCCGCCATGAAGCTCCGCGAAAAGCGCTTCCGTGGCGGCGGCTACTTCCTCGGCTGTAGCAAATATCCCAAATGCAAAGGGACGCGCGAGGTTTCCGAAGAGGTCATGGAGCAGGTGCAGAGTTAAGCGAAGCTTGCCAATCCGATCGATTTGCGTCCGCCCGGCATTCTGCGGGCGTGTAACAGCAAGCCCGACCCAGCAAACCAGGATGATAAGCGATCATGTCTTCCATTCAGATCCCGGCTGAACAGCGCTTTGTGATGCGCAACGTCGATTGGGAACGCTACAAAGCCGTCGCCGATTCTTTAGGTGAGCGATTTGTGCGCCTCACTTATGATGGAAGGAACCTTGAGTTCATGACTATTTCCCAAGTGCACGAACGATTAAAGGAATTTTTAGGACGCCTCTTGGATACGCTTACTGAGGAACTTAATATCCCCCTCTTGAGCGCTGGCTCCACGACTTTTGACCGCGAGGATGTGGAGCGGGGCCTGGAGCCCGACAACAGCTATTACCTCCAAAATGAAGGCCTGATCCGCCCGAAAGACAAAATCGATCTGATGATCGATCCACCCCCGGATTTAGCCATCGAGATTGAAATAAGTCGTAGTGCTTTGAATCGGCTAGGCATCTATGCCGCTCTTCGTGTGCCCGAAGTTTGGCGGTCCGACGGGAGCTTTATCAAGGTTTATAGGCTTGGCAGCGATGGCCAATATTTTGAATCCGAAAGAAGCGGACATTTCCCATTCTTGCCTCTTCAAGAATTGGTCAGTTTCTTACAGAAGAGAAATCAAATTTCCGAAACCGAACTGATTCGTTCCTTCCGATCTTGGGTGCGCGAGCAGGCCGCCAGGGGCTGGAAGTAACCCTACGCTCGTTCCATTTCGTCCAATTCCATCAGGCGCCGATCCGCATCGAATACCGGCGGCGGTAAAGTTTCGGCCAGTTTCACCGCTTCGGTCTGGCTCAACCCTTGCTTCGCCCTTCCGGATCCGCGAAAGATCGGCAGACCCCGTCGCAAGGCGATGATCTCCCGCCTCGTACGGCCTTTGGGCGCATCGGGCCAAGGTCGATCGCGCTCCTCAAGATCGAAGAACACCGGCACTATCTCACGGATGTATCGCCAATAGCCGGGATTGTCCGTCTGGATGAAAAACAACCCGCCCGGCACGAGAGCGCGGTGAACGAGCGCTAGGAATCTTGGTGTAATGAGTCGGCGGTGCACCTGCGCTGGATCGTAATAGGGCTGCGGATGGTAACAGTGAATTTCAACTACGCTTTGGGGACCAAGATAGTTTTCGACAAAGCGCTCGCCATCGCAGACCGCGAACCGCAAGTTGGTCAATCCGCGTTGATTGCCGCGGCGTGTCGCATAACGAATAACCACGGGGAGCACATCGACGCCCAAATGATCGTGATCCGGCCGCCAAACCGCGCTGCCGATCAAAAAGCGGCCATTGCCGCAGCCGAGATCGATCACGACCGGGGCGTTTCGCCCAAACAGCAGTCTCCAATCAAGCGGCCCCTGGTCCGGCAGTTTTTTAAGCGCCGTCTGCGTCCAGTGCGAGGGATCCAAGATTTCACCGGCTATCGGCACGCCGAATTCCCGTTCAATATGATGGCGATTTTTTCTTCGGACATGAGTCATGTTGGTAATCGAGACCGACTAGCGGTGCCCAGGGAAACTATAGCCGGCATGCGAAAACGGGATTACTTACGGAGATATTTCCAGGTTTCGCTTTACGAATAAACGTGCTTTACGGGTTAAGCGCCTGCTCTAGCGTTTTGGCTAGGTTGGCCATTTCCTGGAGAATGGCTGCGAGCGGTTTTGTTTTGGCGCCTTCAAGATGACGGACAAACGCGCTGCCGACGATAATGCCGTCTACCACTTCGCGCAGCATGCCAACATGATCCGGCTTGCTGATGCCGAAGCCGACGCAAATGGGCGTCCGCGTCTGTTTGCGAAGCCACGTCAATTGAGTTGTAAGCTCTTCAGGCAGTCGATCGCGTTCCCCGGTGATTCCCGTGATGGCGACGTAGTATAGAAAGCCTGTTGACAGATTAGCGATCTTTACGGCTCGTTGGCGCGGCGTGGTCGGGGTCACGAGCTGGACGAGTTTGAAGTCGCGATCCTTCGCCTCTTTGGTCAGGACATCGGCTTCCTCAAGGGGCAAATCCGGAACTATGACGCCGCTCAAACCGGCTTTCTGAGCTTGATCTAAAAAAGCCTTCGGGCCACGCCGGTGAATCAGAGTGAACGAAAGCATGCCAACAAGGGGAACCGTGGGAGCGACTTGCTCCGGCGACGTGGCTAGCCCCTGAACCATGGCCAGAATGTCGTCGACACGGACGCCCTTATCGAGGGCACGGGTGTACGAGGCTTGGACAACCGGCCCGTCCGCCAGGGGATCGCTATAAGGAAATCCAATTTCGACCATGCTGGCGCCCGAACGGGTCAATTGGCGAACCAAAACCTCCGTAGTCTGAATATCGGGATCGCCGGCTGTGAGAAAAGGAATGAAAGCCTTTTTCCCTGCAGCGCGCAGCCTTTGAAATAGCGAATCGATGGGATTCATGAGTCAATTTCTTCCCCGCGCAGACGGGCCACTTCGAAGCAGTCTTTGTCGCCTCGCCCCGAAAAACAAATCACGACGACATCTTGCTTGCTTCGTTGGGCCGCCAAGCGCATGGCCTCGGTGACTGCATGTGCGGTTTCCAAAGCAGGGAGAATGCCTTCCAAGCGCGAACAGAGGTCGAATCCGTGAAGGGCCTCGTCATCCGCCACACTGGTGTATTGGACGCGGCCGCTATCTTTCCAGAAGCTGTGTTCGGGCCCGACGCCGGGATAGTCCAGGCCGGCGGAAATGGAGTGGACTGCGGCGGTTTGCCCGTCCTCGTCTTGCAAGACGTAACTGAAGCTGCCGTGAAGCACGCCGGGCTTGCCCTCGCTCAGAGTGGCGGCATGGTGGCCCTGGTTCCGGCTGCGCCCGCCGGCTTCTACGCCGACCAGCTTAACGGCCGTATCGGCGGCGAAAGGATAAAAGATTCCGGCAGAGTTGCTGCCGCCGCCAACACAGGCCACGACGACATCGGGCAACCGGCCGATTTGCTCCAGGCACTGGGCTTTTGTCTCACGGCCGATGACCGATTGAAAGTCGCGGACCATCATCGGAAACGGATGCGGGCCCACGACGCTGCCGATGATGTAATGCGTATGCTCGACGGTCGCCATCCAGTCGCGTAAAGCCTCATTGATGGCGTCACGGAGAGTACGGCTCCCAGTTTTGACGCTCGTGACCGTAGTGCCCAGAGCCCGCATTTTGAAGACATTGAGCTTTTGCCGGCGAACGTCTTCTTCTCCCATATAGACTTGGCACTGCTGGCCGAATAAGGCACACGCGGTGGCCGTTGCCACGCCATGCTGGCCCGCCCCGGTTTCGGCGATGATGCGCGGTTTGCCCATGCGGCGAGCAAGAAGCGCTTGGCCGATGCAGTTATTGATTTTGTGAGCGCCAGTGTGATTCAAGTCCTCGCGCTTTAGAAAAATGCGCGCGCCGCCGGCTTCTTGGGTAAGGCGTTCGGAAAAATAGAGAGGCGAAGGGCGGCCGACATATTGCTTGAGGTAATAGTGGAACTCCTTTTGAAACTCCGCGTCTTCCCGGGCGGCCTCGTATTGCTGGGTTAATTGGCGCAGCGCGTGCATCAAGGTTTCCGGCACATACCGGCCGCCGTAAGGACCGAATCGGCCTAGCGCATCGGGAACAGAACCAGAAGCAACTTGCATGAATAACTCGCTGGCTCGAGGCAACGTGCGAAGAGCGGAGAATGGGCTTAGGATACCCTGAATCAGGGTAGACCGCCAAGCTGCCGCGGTCAAGCAACGATAACCGGCATAGTCGCCCTCCGGCACTTGATTTATAATCGAAGCTTCAACAAGCGAGACTCTCCAAAGGACAACCAACCAACCAGGGGGTTCGCGTGCCGGAGTTGCCCGAAGTAGAGACGGTAGTCCGCGATCTGCGACCTCTTCTCTTGGGACGGCGGATTGCTTCAATTTCGTTTGGGCCTAGTCTCCTTCGCCGGCCGTGGTTGAGAAACTGGAGCCGCGTATTGAAAGGGCGACACATAAGGGCCGTCGAGCGGCGCGGCAAATGGATCGTCGTCCATGTCGAAGACGGCCAAGTGCTGGTGATCCATCTCGGTATGACCGGTCAGTTAACAGTGGCGCCAACCCGGCTGCCTTTGAATAATCACACGCACTGGATTGTTGTCTTGGACGAGGGAACGGATCAACTGCGCTTTCGCGACATCCGACGTTTTGGGAGCGTTTCACGCATGCGGGATGCGGCGGCATTAAACCAATTCTTTGAATCAGCGCGATTAGGCCCTGAGCCGTTTGAGGTTGAGAAACCTTATTGGCAACAAACATTGCGGCGGACTGATCGCTGCCTCAAAGCGGTATTGCTGGATCAGCGGGTCGTGGCTGGAGTCGGCAATATCTATGCCGACGAGTCGTTATTTCAGGCAAGGCTTCATCCAGCTCGAATGGCATGCCGACTCGCCAGGGCCGACCAGGAACGCTTGCGCAAGGCGGTAACAGTTGTGCTGCAAAGAGCCATCGAACGGCGCGGTTCGAGTATTCGCAATTACATTGGCGGTTCGGGCTTGAAAGGCCAATACCAAGAGGAATTTCGCGTTTATGGGCGGACCGGCCGACCTTGCTTTAGGTGCCGTTGTGCCATTGAGCGCATCCGCCTGGCGGGGCGATCCACGCATTTCTGTCCCCAATGTCAGTTCCCAATCCCAAGTTCGAAGTCCCGAGTTCGCTCGTGACGTTTTTAGCTAGAGACTTGGGACCTTGGACTTGAGCTATGTCTTATCGCGCCTTCAAACGGCTTTTGGGTGAAACGAGTCTGGAGCGAAAGTGCCGATTCCTTTTCGGCGGCTTCATTCTCCTCCTTATTACCAGCAGTTTTTGGCTGTACGCCTGGCGCACCGAGCACCTGGCTTACGACCAGATGGCCAACACCTGCCGGCTCCTCGTTCATCCTATTGTGGCTCGCCAACACATATCCAAGCCTTCGGGCAAAGAGGAAAAGGCCGCGGTTCCCGTGGGGGGAGAAGCGCCCGGAATTGCTCAGGCCATGGAGGAATTTCGAATCTCTTGGGAAGACGAACACTGGGACAAAGAAGATGCGATTCGCAACCATCAATACCAGTTCCTGAAGCCCAACGCCACCGACCCGCGGAATCGGCCGGACGACACCTCCGAAATTGAACGGATGAAGGAGTTCATCGAAGACCCGATGAAGAAAGAGGATTCCTATATAGCTTGGGATGCCAAGCAACCGGAACCGCAAAGGATGAAGCGCTTTTATGCCGCGATCCGGGCCACCAAATCCTGTCTCCCTTGCCACCAACCCACCAAGGGAGAACTCAATGAAGGCGATTTAATCTCCGTGATCAAAATCTCCTTGCCGACCCGTGACATTGAGCAGGGCGTTCACAAGAACCGAGCCTTACTGCTTTCCACCGCCCTTTTGTCCGCCCTTTTGATCATGGGCGGCAGCTATATGATTGTGCGATATGTCATTGTCAAGCCCGTCAAGCATCTCAAGCAAGTCAGTGATGCCATTGCCGCGGGGGAATTGAATGTGCGCAGCGAGATCCAAACGGGCGATGAGTTCGAAGATCTGAGCTACGCGTTTAACCGCATGCTGCGCAACTTGGTCAGCATGCAGGACCGCCTGCGCAAAGTGAACACCGATCTCGATCGCAAAGTCGATGAACTGGCCCAGGCCAACTTGGCGCTCTATGAATCGAACCGGCTCAAAAGCGACTTCCTAGCCACCATGAGCCACGAACTGCGTACTCCGCTTAACAGCATTCTCGGCTTCAGCGAGGTTCTTCTCTCGAATGAAGGATTGCAAGACAAACAACAGCGCTGGGTGCGCAATATCCAATCAAGCGGTGATCGCCTCCTCAACTTGATCAATGACATCTTAGACCTGGCAAAAATAGAGGCAGGCAAGATGCAGGTCAAAGTTGTGGAGTTCAGCATTTACGATGTTTGCGAAGGCTTGGCGGCGATGTTCCGGCCGCTTGCCGAAAAGAAGAATATCGATTTACGCTGTCAGCTTGAGCCCGGTATTCCAGTGCTCAGGCAGGACGTGGTCAAACTACAGCAGATCATTTCCAACCTGCTCTCTAATGCGATTAAGTTCACGCCAGAAGGGGGCCGCGTCTTACTGAAGGCGGAGACGGGCCCTCAGTACGTGACGCTAACGGTGGCTGACACCGGGGTCGGAATCGCAGCGGAAGACCAAGAATTGGTTTTCGAAAAGTTCCGCCAAGCCGGCAATCCCCTGACGCGCGAGCACGCCGGCACGGGATTGGGATTGTCTATTGTCCGGGAGTTGTCAAAGCTCTTGGGAGGCGAAGTCACCTTGCAAAGCGATTTAGGACGCGGCAGCACCTTTATCCTTCACCTGCCTCTGCACCTGAGTGAAGAACCTCGACTTGAGTTCGACCTAACGCACGACGGCATTGATCTTTCCAAGGCCCAACGGGTCTCGACGCTCCTTTATGGTTCGTCCACGGCCAGCAGTCCGCTCCTTCAAATTGATGCGCTGGAGCATTCGCCGCCGCCGTTGAAGGACCACAATGGCTTGGCAAAAAAAGAAGGGCAAGATTAGGCGGGGACTATTCAAGGGATCACGGAAAAGAAAAGGCGGGCGACGTTCAGTACGTTGCCCGCCTTCATTGTTTGCGTCCGGTTTGGCCCATCAATCTTTGGCCTTACCTGAATCGGCTGCGTCTTTTGTTGCCACTTGGGTCAGCGTGGCATCGTAAGCCGCCATAGCCTGAAGGAGGGCCCGATAGGCGGCTTCTTCCCCTGCTACGGACGGTGCGAAGCGGAGGCCCTTTTCCTTCATGTAATTGACCAATTCGGCAACCGTCTTGCCTTTGGCTTCAAACTTGTGGTTGAAGTAATTCGTTACGTCAGATTGCCCTAAGGCCGCGACAGCCTCTTCCAAGCTATTGAGGAACCGCTTGCCTTCGATGTATTTGCCCGTGCCAAGATCGTTCACGTTCGCCGAGAAGCGATCTTGGAGCCTATCAAGGTCCTCTCGGATGGCGCTCAGGGTGCCGGCGTCAACTCCCTGGAAGGACGCTTGCTGGACGGCCTTGGGAAGGAACTCCTCCAGCCGTTTGCGCTCTTTGTCGTATTCCGGGGCTTGCAGGGGCTGAGGCCATTTGAGGTTGCCTTCGTTTTTCAGAAGACCGACGTTGCCCGTGCGTCCCTCGGGACGCACATTAATTTGCTTGAGGGTTGATTCGTCCAAAGGAACGCTCGTGGCGCGGGCGCCGCTGGCCTGCATCTTGGTCAAATGGTCCAAAAGCGTGTTCAGGGAATCGCCGTTGAGAACTTCTGTGACGGGTGGGTTCGTGATGCTTCGACGATAAAGCGTCTTTTGGTCTTTTTCGCGAAGGTCCTGAGCGCTCGGTGTATTTTCACGCTCGTATTTATACTCATCAAACAGCTTGCGTCGCGTTTCAATTCTTGCTTGCCGAACTTGCTCATGGACTGCGCGAGATTGCTCGATGTTGACCGCGAAACGTCCTTGGGCGTTGATGATGTCCGCGGTGCCCATCAAGGCGCCGCCATAGGGATCATAGGAGGGCAAATACGGGTTATAACCGGAGCCGTAGCCGCTGGAGGATAGACTCGCATCGTAACCGGTGCCGTAGCCTCCGTAGCCCCCTCCATAGCCTCCGCCATAGCCTCCGCCGTAGGGACTAGAGGCAAGCGAATTCACCGACACAGGGGACACGTAGGGGTTGAATCCCAAGGCGTAAGGTGGCACCTGAGAAATGGCTTGACCAAAAACGGCGGTGTTGAAAGCTCCCTGGGCCAACGTCAAGTTGGGATTAATTCGGAAGTTCGGGTTGCCGAAAGCCGTCGAATTAATGGCCGGTTGAAAGGCATTATACGCCGGGTTAATGCGAGGCAATTGAGCGCTCGCGGGCACAGATGCCAAGCCGATGACCGTCGCGCTTGCCAACGCGACGAGGCCCTGATAAATCGCCGAGGTCCGCATAGTTGGTATCTCCAGAGAACCCCTCAATGTCTCACTCCACCAATGGAATGCTGTATTTCAGGGCTTGTTGGCCGTTAACCCCTCAACCTGATCGATCGGGAGGAAAAAAAGGATGCAACAAACGTCAATTGTATCGATCCGAACCCTGCTAACAGCTATTTTTCCACGAATATATTAGCTGCCCACTGTCCTATTCGCAAGTTATTCGGACTATGCCACTCTTAATCGCACCGGCTCTTGCTTGCTTTCTAAAATCATTAAGCCGTTTAGCGACATAGCGTGGGAGCAACTCGTATGCCACCTGAGCGTTGGTTGATTAGCAAATTCTTGAAATCCCGTGACGGTTTAGAGGCTGGCATATCCCGTCTTGCCTCAACCTCCTGTAACATAAATGTTTAGCGTCCTGCCAGGGTTGCCATCGGTTTGGCCGGCACATTAAGTCTTTCGATCTGTTGCCCAATTGCCTTGGCGAAAAAAACAACAAGGCTGTGCGATTTCGGACAAAGTGACAACGGCGTACCGTAGGCAGCAATTCTCCAAAGACCTAGTCGATGTAGATGAACTCATTAGTGTTTAGGAGGGCTAAGCAGAAATCTACCAAGGCGCCTGCATCCGCCGGATTGACGCCCGCCGGCATTGGTTTTGGCGTGGCAACCTTGTGCTTTTCTTGCAACAGGTCTCGAATAAGAGCGGTCTGCTCGGTCAGGAAAGACGTTCCGCTAGCGATTTCCCTCTCGTGTGGTTCGCGGCCGAACGCCCAGCGGTATGCTGCCCGGATCAGCTCGGGATGGTCGTTTTTTGCATCCTTCAACAAGCGAAGGGCGAAGTTTTGGGATCGTTCTTGCACGAACGCTCCGTTGAGCATGATTAAAGCCTGCGGAGCAAAAGTGCTGGTCGGCCTGACGGGGCAAGAGGAGAGTGTGTCGGGTTGGTCGAAGGTCTCCAAGAGCGGCAGGTGAACATTGCGCTTTGCGAAGAGGTAAATGCTTCGTCGAGCATGCTGCCTGGGATCAGGATCGACCGGCCAGAGGTTATCGGGCTCTCCCTCGGTAAAAATCAGGTCGTATACTTCGGGCTCCAAGGGGACGCGAATTGGAGAGCCTCCCCGCCCCGGGTTAAGCTCGCCAGTGACCTTCAACATCGCATCGCGAATCGTTTCGCCCTCAAGCCGAATGCGATTCATGCGGCTGACCAAGCGGTTTTCAGGATCGAGTTGACGAACCGCCGGCGTCGCCTTGCTGGATTGCTGATAGGTGTTTGAAAGCACCATGATTCGGTGCATGTGCTTCATGGACCATCGGTGATCGATTAGCTCCTTAGCTAGCCAGTCGAGCAACTCAGGATGAGTGGGTGATTCGCCGCGAAGGCCAAAATCGTTTGGCGTACGGACCAAACCTTTCCCAAAGTGATGTTGCCAAAGGCGATTGACCAAAACCTTGGCGGTCAAAGGATGGCTCGGGTTCGTGAGCCATTTCGCCAAGGCGAGCCGGTCGGCCGATTCGAGCGACTTTTGCTCGGTTTGTGGTTGGGCTAAGTTTTTTGACGACTTGTTGTCCTCGGTTGGCGTGTTCTCAGTGGAAACGGGTGCATCGCTCGGCGTTTCACACAGCACGCGCGGATAGGCGGGCGCCACCTTCCTGCGTTTGTTCTTGAAATTGCCGCGTTTTAGCAGGTATGTTGGTGTCGCGCTCCCCTCCTCCAAAGTCCAAGCTTGAGGCAACGGCGGCGGCAACTGCGCTTCCAGCTTATGCAACTCGGCTCGGAGTTTGGCTCGCCGCTCGCGGTCTACGGGAGTGAGGGCGTGAAGAACTTCGTCCCAGGAGATTTGCAATAAGGGTTTTGCTCGCTCAACGAGCTTCTTCTGTTCGGGCGTTTGATTCTTGGCCTCGACCGCTAAAGCTTCTTGAATCGCTGGTTCTAGGGCGGCCTTTTTTACCTCGGTTAGCTTCATCCGGCACGGCGCTTCGATGTCGCTTATCTGTTTTTGAAGCTTTGCCAATGGACCTTCCACGGCCGCGCGCTTCTTGGCGTCGATTTCCTTTTCGGCGGGCGTGGCGATGTCCGTTTCTTTAGGCTGGGAGGCTGCAAAAAAGGCCTGCAAGCGGTAGTAGTCGCCCTGGGAGATCGGATCGAATTTATGGTCATGGCACCGCGCACAGCCAATGGTCAAACCCAAAAAAACGGACCCGACGGCGCCGGTCATTTCCGTCAAAACTTCGTGGCGGCTTTCTTCCGGATCAATGTTGCCGCTAACGAGGTGAACCGGGCCGCAGCGGTTGAATCCTGCGGCAACGAGTAGGTCACTTTTCTCTTTGCCCTTTTTGTCCCGAGCCAGTAAGTCGCCTGCCAATTGTTCTGTGAGGAATCGATCATAAGGCTTATCGGCATTAAGAGCTTCAATCACATAGTCGCGGTACCGCCAGGCGTGGGGCCGTTCGGCATCAAGTTCATAACCGTTGGAGTCCGCGTAACGGGCGATATCCAGCCAATGCTGGGCCCAGCGCTCCCCATAAAAGGGGGACGCCAGCAACCGGTCTACGACCTTGGCATAGGCGTCGGCACTGGTATCGCGGCAGAAGGCGTCTATTTCTTCCGGCGTCGGGGGCAAACCCGTTAGATCAAAAGTGACCCTTCGAAGAAGAGTCGGCCTGTCGGCCGCCGCCGAAGGTTTGAGCGAAGCGTGCTCCAGTTTACTGAGAATGAACGCGTCGATCCCATTACGCACCCAGGCCGAATCACGAACCTTTGGCGGCTTGGAGGAGTCCAATTTCTTGAATGACCAATGGGAGCGGTCCTTATTTGTCAACGGAGGATCAGGGTAGTCCGCTGCGGGAGCAAGGAGACTGAAGCAAACTAATACGCCGAGAGACCATACCATTCGATGGGGCAGGAAAGCCCTGACAAACATGGCGGTCTCCCAAACAAGGGAAATGACTTTGCAATGGAGGAGTCTACCGGCAGCCGACCCTATAATAAGCACCAAGTGATGCAGATGCAAGGAGTTGGGCCAATTCTCCTATAGTCGAAGGCGTCGCGGTTGTAAAAACCAAACCCCCCTCGCAGGGGAGGGACGGGCAGTAACAGGGCATTTAGCGAAAATTTGTACGAGTCTGTCTAGTTTGCGATCCCCAGAGTTAGTTTGCGCATATAATAGTAAAGGAACGATGCTTAGAGGCATCCTCACCAGGAAAAGGCTGCATTAAAGTGAACGATCCTGTTAAGGGCCGTTCCGCTAGTGCTGGCCTGAACTCAGCGGCCCGTCTATTGATCTCCGTACTAGGCATAATTCCTTTTGCAACAGAACTTTACCGTCGATAAGGTTGCGCTGGACCGGCTAAAGCAGGCCGACCGAAGCGCTTGTTTATACGATAAGCTTTTCCCGACCGAAAATTTTGGGTAGGGGCCGGTAGCGTATTGACTCCCTGCTTAGCAGTGGAATCGCCGGAATTCTCCAGGATCAACATATGAGAACGACCAGCAAAACGGTGAGGAAGGATTCCAGCCAACAACATATGCGTGAGCGTGTATCAGCCAAGGCGCGTGCCAAGCCGGCCGCCGGATTGGTCCCTCTTTTACCCCCCGTGCCTTGGCAAATCGGCCCCGGCGCGCCTGTTTCGCGGCCCATCGCGGAGTTCCGCCATCATGGAGGGCAAGATGCCTCCGATGATGCCGCCCCCGCTGGCCAAGAAGCGCCTGAGGGCGAGGACAGCCATTCGCCCGACGATGCCTTGGGCCTTTATCTGCGCCAAATGGGCTCGATCCCGCTGCTTACCCGGCAGCAGGAGCTAACCCTGGCTCAACGGCTAGAAAAGGCCCGCACCCGCTATCGCCGCGCTGCGCTTTTCAACTGGCGAACGATTGGCAAAGTAATTGAGACGTTTGAGGCAGTCTTGGCCGGACAGTTGGCGCTCGACCCCACCATCGACGTAGTGGCAACTCTGCATCTTAGCCGCGAGCAAATCCTGGCGCGCATGCCGACGAATCTTAGTACCTTGCGCCACCTTTGGGAAACGTCTGAGAAAGACTTTCGCGACTATCTGCGTGCTCAAGGGCAGGGGGTCGCCGTCCGAATCAAGCTGCGCCGGCGTATTGGCAGAAAAATCCGCAAAGCGATCAAGCTCGTAGAAGAGCTTTCGCCGCGCATTGAGCTTTTGGATCGGTGGACCGACGAGTTGATCGAGCTTTCCGTGCAAATTAAGTTGGCGGCCCATGCCAACAGCACTATGCACCGCACCAACGGGCATCGCACGAACGGCCATCGGCCTGTGGCGGCGAAGGTCAATAAACAACCGTGCGAGCAAATGCTCCAGGCGCGTGGCATGCCGGATGAGATCCTCGGCTTAGTCCGCGTGCTCAAGAAGCGCCGGAAACATTACCAGCAAGCGCGTCGCGAGCTGGCCGAAGGCAATCTCCGCCTAGTTGTTTCGATCGCGAAACGCTATCGCAACCGCGGCTTGCCTTTTTCCGACTTAATTCAAGAAGGCAATCGCGGTTTGATGCGGGCCGTCGACAAATACGAGCACCGGCTTGGTTACAAATTCGGCACTTATGCCACGTGGTGGATTCGCCAGGGCATCACCCGTGCCTTGGCCGATCATGCCCGCACAGTGCGCGTACCGTGCCATCAGGTCGGGACGCTTGCCGCCATTGAGCGTGTGCGCGGGGAACTGTCAATCCGCAATGGCCGTGAACCTTCAATTGAAGAAATCGCTGCCGCAGTTGGCGTCAGCACTGAAGAGACCATGTCGTTGCGCGTGGTTGCTCGCCATCCGGTTAGTCTGCATGAACCGTTGGGCGGCGATGGCGAACGTGCTTTGGAAGATTTCCTCGACGATCCCGGCGCCATGAGTCCCGGGACAGCGGTCGATCAGCACCTGCTGCGTGAACGAATCGCCGAGGTTCTCCGCTCATTGACGCCGCGCGAACGCGAGGTTATCGAACTTCGCTTCGGTCTGCGAGACGGTCAACCGAGAACGCTTGAAGAAGTGGCCCGTACCTACGGCATCACGCGCGAGCGCATCCGCCAAATCGAAGCCCGCGGGCTCCTAAAGCTGCGTCAACCCATTCGCAGTGTGCGCTTAGCGGATTTTGCCGAAGTGGAATGATTTGGCTCTGCAAGAGCTAAGGAAAATACAGGGCGTCCCGGCTGGGCTTGCAAGCCGGGACGCCTTTTTCTTTGAATGCCAGAAAAGGCACTTCCTTAGGGACCTTCCTGTCTTTCAGGCTTTGTCCGCACTCGATGATTTTGTTGCAAGAATTCGACTTTAACATCCGGGCCCTGGATGTGGTGAAGCAAGTGCCGGGGCAACCGGCAACGAAGAACAACCTGCTCGTCCTCATAGGTTTGTCGATAAATGTCCGCATGAGCGGCCAAATAGCTTAGGACTCGGCCATTGCCCGAACCGGTGCGGATCTCGGCGTCGGCAAAGTCCGCGCTAAGAGCCTCGATCACGGCCTCGCGCAATTCGTCAATTCCTTGCCCTGTAGCCGCGCTGACGGCGATCGCCTTGGGATGGCGCCGCATAAGAACATGGAGAAGTGATTCGTCCTTGACCAGGTCGGCCTTGTTGAGCACGAGCAAGCTTGGCTTATCGCCGCATCCGAGCTCGTGAAGCACAGCGTTTACCGCGTTGACTTGGTCTTCGGCGGTTTCGTTGCTCGCATCGACGACGTGGAGCAATAGACGCGCCTGCCGGGCCTCCTCGAGCGTTGCCTTGAAGGAAGCTATCAAATGATGCGGGAGATCGCGGATGAAACCGACCGTGTCGCTTAATAGGACGCGCCCCCAATCCTTGAGATGCCACTGGCGGGTTCGCGTGTCCAGCGTCGAAAAGAGCTTGTCCTCGACATAGACGCCGGCATCGGTTAGGCGATTCATCAACGTGCTTTTGCCCGCGTTGGTGTACCCGACGAGCGAGACGGTGTGTTCCTCATTGCGGCTGCGGACTTCTCGTTCCTTGCGGGCCTGCACTTCAACCAGCCGCGCTTTGAGATCGCGAATTCGTTGGCCGACAAGCCGGCGGTCTTCTTCGAGCTGGGTTTCGCCCGGCCCGCGCAAGCCGATACCGCCGCCGATGCGCGACAGGTGCGTCCACATTTGCCTAAGGCGCGGCAAGGAATATTCGAGCTGGGCCAGTTCGACTTGCAGCCGGGCCTCATGAGAACGAGCCCGGGTGGCAAAGATGTCGAGAATTAATTCGCTGCGGTCGAGAACTTTGACCGACGTCGCCTTTTCGAGATTGCGGCCTTGAGCAGGCGACAGGTCGTTATCAAAAACCACGACATCCGCGTCGGTAGCCTGCACCTGTTCGAGCAGTTCATCGACTTTGCCCTTGCCGATGTAGGTGCCGGGGTGAGGCTTGATGCGTTTTTGGAGAATGCCGCCGACTACGATCGCCCCGGCCGTAGAGGCCAGCCCTTGTAACTCTTCAAGAGGATCGAGGCCAATCCAGGGCCGATTGGGAAGGGCCACGCTCACTAAGAGGGCGCGTTCGAGACGGACGGTGAGTTTTTCGCGAGGGATATCGAGAGCCACTGGGGTTTATAGCCTCCTTTTTCTAAGTTTTATCTAGTCATGGTCATTTTACGGGCACTTTCGTTAGGGAACCAAAAATAAAAAGGCAAACCTGTCGGGCTAATTTCATTCCACTGCCTTCGACCGTCCTCATCCTTTACAATAGTTTTGCCGGAACGATGGTGTGATTCTACCTACCCTTGTCAAGGAAAGGCCAACGGTGTCCACCGATCGCATTAGCGAATATCTCGCCCAGTTCAGCCAAACCCGCACTTTAATGACCGATCAACTTCGCCGCGTAATCATCGGCCAAGCTGAGGTCGTGGAGCAAATCCTGGCCGCTGTTTTTACGCGCGGCCATTGTTTGCTGGTCGGTGTGCCGGGATTAGCCAAGACGTTGCTGGTCAGCTCCATCAGCCAAATTCTTGATGTGACATTCAAGCGCATCCAATTCACCCCCGACCTGATGCCGTCCGACATCACTGGTACGACGGTTCTCGATGAAAATGAAGCGGGCCGGCGGGAATTTCGCTTCGTTAAAGGACCGATCTTCGCCAACATTCTCCTTGCCGACGAGATCAACCGCACGCCACCCAAAACGCAAGCGGCCCTCCTCCAAGCCATGCAGGAACGCCAGGTCTCGGTCGGTCAGGAGACGCTGAACCTTCCTGACCCTTTCTTCGTTATTGCCACGCAAAATCCGATCGAGCAGGAAGGCACGTACCCGCTGCCCGAAGCCCAGCTCGATCGATTCATGTTCAACATCAAGGTGGATTACCCCAATATTGAGGAAGAACGGCGAATCCTGGCTCAGACCACGCGCGACGATGCTATTGATTTGACCAAGGTTCTAAGCGGCAAGGCCATTGTCAATTTGCAGAAATTGATCCGCAGCGTACCCGTGGGAGATTATGTAACCGATTACGTTCTTCGCCTGGTCCGGGCCACCCGGCCCAAGGATCCGACGTCGCCTGATTTCATCAAGAAAATGGTCGATTGGGGCGCCGGGGTACGCGCGGGCCAGTTTCTCATCCACGGCGGCAAAGCGATGGCGGCCATGGACGGCCGATTTAGCGTGGCTATCGACGACATCAAAAAGGTCGCCATTCCCGTCCTGCGCCACCGCATCAGCACCAATTTCCAGGCCCAGGCCGAGGGCAAGACTAGCGAGGACATTGTCCAGCAATTGTTGTCAACTGTCGGAGATCCCGAAGTCGCCAAGTACGAACGGCGGAAAAAATAAAGAAATGAAGGGTCGGGCGCACTATTAATGTGGTTTCGTGTTTTTGCAACAACGAACGAAGCGCCGACCGCGGAGGCGGCCGGGCATCGCCTTCAGGCACTGTTCCCCGGCGCTTCGGTAAGTTTCCGCACTGATGATCAGGGCTGGTTCAAGGTCTCAATTGCTCGGCCAGGACAGGGATCTTTGGAGTTGGACCGGTTTCTTGCCTCCGAAGAAGGAATTCGCGCCGAACTCAATAGCTGGGTCGCTTGGCTGGAAACGCGAGAGCATGATCCCTGTTTCACGCGCCTTATGGAGCATGTGATCGCGACCAAGCAAGTCTTTACAATCGAAATGGACGCAGAGCTGCCCCAGATTCAGGAATCCGCTGTCGCCTTGGGCCGATTTCTGGCCCAGCAAACGGCAGGCATCTACCAGGTTGACGGCCAAGGCTTTTTCGACATGGACGGCCGTTTGCTTTTGCGGGAAGATTGAAGCGGACACCGCACACCCGGGTTGATGCCTCATCACTTAAAGCCGCCATGCCTAACGTCGAAAAATATCTCCGGCCCGATGTTATCCGCCAGGTCGCCCGGTTGGACTTGCGTGCCAAGTTCATTGTCGAGGGCTTCCTCACCGGTTTGCACGCCAGCCCTTTCCATGGCTTCTCCGTCGAGTTTAGCGAACACCGCAAATACGTGCCCGGCGATGATCTCAAAGACATGGATTGGAACGTCTATGCCAAGACCGACAAATACTACCTCAAGAAGTTCGAAGCCGAGACCAACCTGAACGGCTATCTGGTCATGGATCTGAGCGCCTCCATGGCCTACACCTACCGGCAGGAGCTAACGAAGTTCGACTACGGCATCTGCCTGGCGGCGGCGCTGGGTTACCTGATGATCCATCAACAAGACCCGGTTGGGCTGGTAACCTTTGATACCCGCGTACAAACCAGTCTCCCGCCTCATAGCAAGCGGACGCAGTTGGCTACTATCCTCTCGATTCTCGCTAACCTGAAGCCCACCGGCAAAACGGACGTGGCCGGTTGCCTGCATCAGCTAGCCGCCATGATCCGCAGCAAAGGGCTGATCATGCTCTTCAGCGATCTTTTGACCGAGCCGGGTCCTGTCATCGAGAGTCTGCACCATTTACGGCACCGAGGCCATGAGATTATTCTTTTTCACATCCTCGATGAGGCCGAGGTGCACTTTCCCTTCGACGGCGTCATCGAGTTCGAAGACGTCGAGGAGGATCAACGGCTGACGCTCGACGCCAAGGGCATGCGCGGCGATTACATCGAAGCGGTGCAAGAATTTCGAGAAAAGTTCCAAATCGAGTGCGCCAAAGCTAATATCGATTATGTGCCGATGGACACGAGCATCAGCTTCGACAAGGCCCTGTTGGAGTATTTGCTGAAGCGGCAAAAACGCTTCTAATCGGCGGCTGGAGTGAGCCAAAATGTCGGCGACGCCGTGCTCTCGTTTCTTTACGGGCGCTCCGATGGGGCGGCGGGAATTCCTGCGCGCCGGATCGTTGCCGTTAATTGGCCTGGGCTTGCCACAACTGCTGCAAGTCCAGTCGGCGCAGGCGGCCGCGAAAAAAGCCACCCTAAAAGCCAAGGCAAAAGCCTGCATTCTGCTTTTCATGTGGGGCGGACCGGCTCATCAAGACACCTGGGACATGAAACCAAACGGCTTAGCCGAGTATCGGGGGGAGTTTAAGCCGATTCCGACGAAGGTCCCCGGCATTCAAATTTGTGAACATCTGCCGCGCCTGGCTCAGCGCATGGACAAATTGGCGCTAATTCGGTCCATGACGCATAACGACGTCGATCACACGACCGCAACGCATTTTCAGCTCACCGGCCGCCCAATGGCGAACCGAGGCGGTCCGCGCAGCGACGACTTCCCCAGCTACGGCGCCATTCTAGCCAGCCTGGGACGCGGCAAAGGCCCGTTGCCGCCGTTCGTCTCCATGATGCCTGTCGTGCCTAATGGAGCGCCCCGTTTCGTGGAAGAGTCGCATGGCCAGGACGCCGGCTGGCTGGGAGCGATCTATAATCCGATGCGGATCGATGCCGACGCGAGCAAGCCCGCTTACCGCGCCGCCGATTTCGACCTCAAGGCCGATGTTCCCCTGGCCCGGACGTATCGCCGCCGCGAGTTACTTAGCTCTTTGGACCGCCAAGTCAGGGAAATGGAACATCATCCACAGGTCACGGCGGCCGCCGCCCATTACGATAGAGCGTTTTCTCTGCTTGGGTCGCGCAAAGCAGCCGAGGCTTTCGACCTTACCAAAGAGCCGCAGCGCATCCGCGAGCGATACGGCATGAACATTCATGGGCAGGCCGTCTTGCAAGCCCGGCGGCTAGTTGAAGCCGGCGTGCCGTTGATCACCGTCTTTTGGCAAAACGACGGCCTGACCAACGTCAGCGTTTATTGGGACACGCATAATCGCAACTTCATCGACCTCAAAGAGCGCCTCTGCCCGGTCACGGATATGGCGTTTTCCGCCTTGCTGGACGACCTAGAAGCGCGCGGCCTGCTTGATGAAACGCTCGTCGTCTGGACCGGTGAAATGGGCCGCACGCCGAAGGTAGGCCAGTCCGTGGTGGGCGGCGCCGGCGCCGGCAAGGACGGCCGGGACCACTGGGGCAACTGCTTTACAACCGTACTGGCCGGCGGCGGCATCAAAGGCGGCGTGGTTCACGGCTCCAGCGATCGCTATGCCGCTTATCCGGCGACCAACCCAACTCAGCCCGCCGATTTGGCCGCGACGATTTACACTTGCTTGGGCGTCGATCCGCGCCTGGAAATCTACGATCGCTTAGGCAAGCCACACGCGCTTTGCGACGGGACCGCGATTCAGGCAATCATGGCGTGAGCATTTCTAAGGATGAAGCGCCTTATGGTGGATCACGGATTGGATGAAGAGGGGCTCGAACCGCGCTCGGGACGGCGTTGGCAAAACCCGCTTACGTGGTCGGCGCTGGCCGCGCTCGGAGTTCTAGTCTACGAGTTAACGGCACAACCGGGTCTAGGCGCGGCTGTTCTCTGCTTCAAGTTTGGCCTCAACGACGCGCGGACGGCGTGGTGGCTATGGCGGATTGACGGGAACCGTCCCCGCGGCGGCGTGTGCTTTTGGCTTTACTTGGCTTCCGCCTTATGGAAAGTGGCCATTACGGGAACGGCACTTACCTTTGCTTTTCCCTTGATCGAGAGCATGTTGAATCCGCGGGCGCCGGGCGCTCCGCCGCCTAACGGCCTGCGGCTTCCGGCGGCGCTGGTCGTCGCCATGTTCACAACGTTTTTTGGATTCTTGTTCTCCGTGCTCATTACCATCATCGCTTTGTGGGGCGCCTGGAGGCACGGCATTCGGCTATGGCTCAATTCGGAGATTCACGGCGCCCGTCGCGGCAACATCTGGCCTTCGCTTTACCCCTGGTACGGAAGCAGCAATAAAGCCGGCCGCCTGGTTTTGACGGCGCTCGTTTCCGCCTATGCCGTCAGCGCCATCACTGGTATCGGCCTCTTAGCCAACATGAGGCTCGACCCCCGGCTGTCCGGAGTCGTCATCACGGTTTTCGTCGTCCTGTTGATGATTGCCGGGCCGGTAACCATTCTGGCGGTCCGCGAATTTGTCATCCGGCGAATGCTGGCGGTCTCTCCGGTACAATGTTGGGATAGAGAGAACTGGAAGCGAACCGATTGGCTGGGCGTCGACGACCTGGCTACTTACGACAATCGCAATCCCGACTTATAGGTCGGCGTCGCTAATGACCTTTATTCATCCCTTGCTGTTGGGCGGCCTGCTTCTGGTAGGCATTCCGATTCTGCTGCATCTAACCATGCGGCAAAAGCCCAAGCGGCTTCCCTTTCCGGCTTTTCGCTTCCTCCTGCAAAGGCGGCGCGCCAACCAGCGCAGTTTGCGGTTGCGCCACTTGCTTTTGCTCGCCTTGCGCATTGGTCTGATCGCGCTCATGTGCATCGCCCTGGCTCGGCCGCGCCTTTTCAGCGAAGGCCTCAACCTCAGCACGGATCGACCCCGAGCCCTGGTGGTGCTCTTTGACACTAGCCCCAGCATGGAATACACCGTCCGCGGCAAGACGCGGCTCGATGAAGCGCGGGAGCGCGCCGAAGAGTTGATCGCGGAACTGCCTGGCGACAGCAAGGTGGCTATTCTCGACAGCTCCGAGATTGGCGGCGAATGGAGCGCGAACCTCGACGCGGCCCGCAAACGTGTCAATGACTTGAAACTCCGAGCCGCCAATGCTCCGGTCACGCGCCAACTCGACCAGGCTTATCGCCTCCTTAAGGGCATGGAGGAAGAAGGCGACGAGAACAAAGAACCTCTGCCGCGTTTCGTTTACGTTTTTTCCGACCGAACCAATGCCAGCTGGGAAACCAGCGTGGCCGACACGCTGCACCAGCCCGACGGCGTTAACGCGGTCTTTGTCGACGTGGGCGTCGACCCGGAAACCGCCGGCGACGTGGCGCTCGTCAAGGTTGAGCCTGACTTGCAGGTCGTCCCGGCCGGCAACGTTGTACAGATCAAGGTGACAATTCGTTCCATCGGCATCGATGGAGAGAACCAGCTGGTTTGCCTATTCGACAATGAAACCAAGGGCGAAACGAAGCCGATCCAGGTCAAGGCCGGCGACAGTTCCCTCGCAGTTTTTGAGCGGCCAACCGAGGAAGAAGGGGAAAGCGGCCCGGGCCTGAAACCTGGCTGGCATCAGGCAACGGTGCGCCTGGGGACGACCGACGCCCTGCCTTCCAACAATGTCGGCTTCGCGACTTTCAAAGTTCAGGAACGGCGCAAAGTGCTCGTCATTACCGACCACGAGGATGATGCCGGCGCCTGGCAGGATTACATCAATCGCTTCAAGGGCAGCGGCGGATTCCAGGCGTTTCATTGCGATGTCCTAAAAACCGACGACAGCAGCAGCGCCTTGGCTAGCGCCCGCAACAACTATGTGGCCATTTGCCTTCTCGATGTAGCCGACCCGAGCCCTGAGATGTGGGACAAGCTCAACCGCTTCGTCAAAGGCGGAGGCGGGTTAACTATCGTTCCTGGCGGCTGGGGATGGAAGATGAACTCAGCCCAGTACAACGACGATGCCAACGCCAAGGAGCTGATGCCCGGAAAGTTGGATGGCGAGGTAATCGAGACGGATAAGAAAAAGGCGTGGTGGCGCCAGCTCCGGCCCAACCAGACCTCCAAGCACAAGCTTCTTGAACCTTTTATGCGCTGGAAGAAAAACGAAAACATTCTTTTCTTCCAGGAAGAAGCGTTCCCCTGGGCTTTGCACTCGTGGAAAGTAACTCCCTACGACGGCAACGTCGAAATCATTGCTTCTTACGGCGATGACCGCCCGGCGTTGCTCGAACGCACCGTGGGCGACGGGCACGTTTTGCTGTTCACGACCGCGCTGGATCAACGGATGCATAACAATCAGTATGCCAACAACTATCTCGAAAACGGCGACCAGTCGTTTTTCTCGGTTTTGGTCAACGTGACAATGAATTACCTCGCCGGCGGAGCCAAGGAGGCGAACTTCAACCGCCTGTGCGGCGAGACCATCACCGTCGATTTGGGAGTGCCGCCGTATTTGCCCATTTACGAGCTGGAGGGGCCGGGACTGGAGGGTGTGGGCACGCTCACACGGGCTGAAGACCAGGTAAAAATAACGATTAACCAAGCGACATCGCCGGGCAATTTCCGCGTACTAGCCGGCGACGAAAAAAACAAAGTCCAAATACGCGTTGTCTCCTGCTTCAGTCTCAGCGCGCGGCCTGATGAGTGGGACATGAACCAAGCGCCAGTTGAGACCATCGAAAAGCTTTTGGGCCCGGGCAGCGTTGTCCCCGTCAAAGGAGGTTCGACTCTAATTGATTCGTTGCAAGGTCATTGGCGGCAGCCACTGGAACTATTCCCCTACCTCATGATTTTGCTGCTTCTTGCTTTGGCATCTGAGAATCTGCTTTCCAACAAGTTTTACAAGCGCGAGCCCGCTCCGGAGGAGCCTGCAGCATGAGCTACTCCGAGAACAGGCTCACCTTTACTCAGGATCCGACTTATCCCTGGTCCATTTCCGGAATCGGACTGCCGGCCCTAATCATCGTAGCGTTGGTTTTGATTGGTCTGACCGTTTGGACCTATTTGGGAGTCCCCGGCGCCACGCGCCGTCGTGTGATGACGGTATTAGGCTTGCGCCTGGCGGCATTAGTCTTGGCTTGTCTGGCCCTATTGCGGCCGTCCTTGGCCTATCGGGATGATTTGCGAACACCTTCCCTGTTGTTGATCGAGCCGGACCGGTCGGCGAGCATGGCGGTTCAGGACGAGATCGGCAGCCAATCGCGCTGGGCGCGCCTGCAAACTATTCTGAAGCAATGCGAACCCTTGTTTGAGGAGCTGCGCGACAAGCACAACATTCAAGTTGTGCTCTCCAGCTTTGCCGAAGATGTCCGCGATTACGATCCCAGTCAGCCGCCGGACGGCAAGCGCACGGACTTCGGTTCTTTGCTCAATCAACAACTGGAACGCTATCGGGGCGAAAAGTTTCTACGCGGCATGCTCGCCCTGAGCGACGGAGCGGACAACGGCACACGCTTCCAGCCCATGGCGCTGGCCGCCCAGTTTCGCACGCTCCCCTGTCCCATTCACACGTTCGGCCTTGGCAAGGAATCAACGAGCGACCGGCAAAACGACATCGGCCTGGTTGCCATTAATCCGGTGCCGTCGCCAGTGCCCATCAAGGGTGAATTGACGGTGAGGGTGACGCTCGACGCTCCGGGATTTGAGAATAAGGACTTCCAGCCGCATTTGTTTTTCGATGATGTCGAGGTCTCGGCCCGCATTTTTATCGACGATAAAGAAGTTATCGGCCAAAAGCCCCGGCTCAAGTTGACTCAAGGCAATGAGGTGGGGCTTAAATGCACGGCGCCGTCGACACCGGGTGAAATCAAGGTGACGGTTAAGATCGACCATGAGCCGGGCGATGTGAATCGGAACAACGATGAAATCAGCACCTTCCTCACGGTCACCAAGGAAGGCATCAGCGTCTTGCTGGTTGAGGCCCTGGGCAGGCACCCGGAGCCGCAAAAGATTTACAGCACGCTCAGTAGGAATCCGCGCTTTCGCATGTTCGTGGCCTGGTTCGGCACCAACGACGTGCCCGATCCCGCTCGGCAAGACCTGCTCAATTTCGACAAGCAGCCTTATGACGTCATCATTCTGGGGGACGTCACGCCCGATCAGATCAGGAAGGGCACGGGGGACCCTAAGATTTTTAGAACCATTCGAGAGTTAGTCGCCAAAGGCACAGGCCTCGTAATGTTGGGCGGCCGGGACAGCTTGGGCAACAGCAGTTGGCGCGAGACCGAGCTGGCCGACATCATGCCCGTCGAACTAAACGGCGCCGAAGTGATCGATGGCCGAGCAAAAGGCATTAAAGTGGCGCCGATTGCCACCAAGCTCGATCAATTCGTTTTGCGCCTGGCCGACACGAAAGATGCCAATCTCAAAGTTTGGGAAGACTTATTTCCACTGGGCGCCATTAACAAAGTCACGCCCAAAAAAGGCGCGACGGTTCTTGTGGAGAGCGAAGCCGGCAAAGATCCCGTTCTGGTGTGGTGGCAGCCGCCTAACTGCACGGGACGCGTGATCGCCTTGGCCGCCGACAGCACCTATCGGTGGATTCGTGATGAAAAGGGTCTGGCCGCTTACACCCGTTTCTGGGAGCAACTGGCCATTTGGTTGGCTCGGCAGGAAGAGACGGACAGCAATATCCGGGTGAAGCTGAAATCACGCCGGTTCCCCGTGGGCGACCCGGCGGAGTTCTTTGAACTGAACCTTCTGGACAAGGCCGGCAAGATCGTCCCTGGCGCCTCGTTTGATGTCAAAGTAACCGATCCCTCCGGTAATGTCACCAAGACGCCTACGGTCCGCGATAAAGACGGCGACAAGGGGACCATTTGGAAAACGGACTTAGCGGGCGAATATCGCATTGAAATCACCGGCCAGGGTAAAGACAGCGAAGGGACTGCGGTAACGGGAAGTCTTGCCAAACCGGCGCGTTTTATCGTTTACCAAGACGATGCCGAGACGACTCGCCGGGCGGCCGATCATGACTTTCTCAAGAAGCTTGCCGCGGCCGGAGGCGGGGAATTTCATCGCATCGACGAATTGCATGACTTCTTGAAAAAGCAATATGCTGATCAGCCGTTGCCCCAGGCTCGCAGCAAGGCTAATCTTTGGCCCGACTGGCGCCGCAACACGCTGACGCCTTTTCTGCCTCTGTTTTTCATGCTGTTCGTCGCCTTGCTGACGCTGGAGTGGTTTCTGCGCCGGCGCTGGGGTTTGGTATAACGAACCCTTACGAACCAGCTACAGAGCCGCCTGAATCACGCATTTAATGGAGTAGGCGAATGCGTATCGTTTCCCTGATTGCCAGCGCGACGGAGATTGTGTGCACGCTCGGTTGCGAGGAGCAGTTGGTTGGTAGATCCCATGAGTGCGATTTCCCCAAGAGCGTCAAGCGCTTGCCGGCCTGCACGGCGCCGAAGTTCGATGTCGCCGGCAGCAGTTGTGCCATCGACGAGCGCGTTAAGGCCTTATTGCAGGAAGGCTTGTCCGTCTATCGGGTGGACGCTGAAAGACTAAAGGAACTGCGACCCGATCTTATCATTACCCAGACGCAATGCGAGGTCTGTGCGGTCAGCCTGCGGGATGTCGAAGAGGCGGTTTATAAGACGCTGGACTTTCAGCCGCGAATTCTTTCTCTAACCCCTAACCGGTTAGATGATGTCTGGAAAGACATTCAAAACGTGGCCGACGCTCTCGATTTACACGGCCGCGGGGAAGCTCTCCTGGCGCGGCTCCATAAGCGTATCGCTCGGGTGGCGGACAAGGCACGGCCTCTTATGCCCCGGCCCACCGTCGGCTGCATCGAGTGGATCGAGCCGTTGATGGCTTCGGGAAACTGGATGCCCGAATTGGTGGAACTGGCCGGCGGCGTCAATCTCTTTGGCATCGCGGGAAAGCATGCGCCCTGGCTGACTTTTGAGGAGCTTTGCGCCGCCGACCCGGAAGTGCTGCTCGTCCTGCCGTGCGGCTTCGACATTGATCGCACGCGCGACGAGATGCCGGCTCTAACGCAAAAGCCGGAATGGCAAAAGCTCCGTGCCGTCGCCAACGGACGGGTTTACCTTTTGGACGGCAATCAATACTTCAATCGCCCTGGTCCGCGCCTGGTGGAATCGCTGGAGATCCTGGCACAAGTGCTGCACCCCAAAGCATTTCGCCTCGGCCACGAGGGCAAAGGTTGGCAAGTATTTGCGCAAGCGGGTCCTTAATTCGGCATTCTCTATGGCGGCCTTTACGTGAGGCTTATTAACAGGATCATTCCATGTCGCCGACGCTTGCCCTGCTCGCCACGTTAGCTTTGGTCCCCGCTCAGGATGCCGATCACAAGGCTCTCAATCGCTTGAATTCCTATCGCAAGGCGGCGGGCGTTGAACCGGTCGTTAACGATGCAGCGCTTTCTAAAGCCTGCCTCGCTCACGCCAAATACTTAGCGCGTAACCTGGTCGACGGAGCATTTGGATCGAAGATCAATCTGCTGGCGGAAGATCCCAAGTTGCCCGGCTATACACCCGAAGGTGAAATCATTGCTTCCAGCGCTTTGGTCGGCTTCGACCGG
>JBJMQT010000098.1:0-23544 GCA_045802525.1 Gemmataceae bacterium | reverse complement strand
CCGAGGCTCTTTCCGTTTACAATATCCTGGCAATCGAACAGGTTACAAACCAGCCGAGCACATTTACCGAACATGATAAAGACCAAACGCTGGAACGATCCCAAGGAACGAAATGACGGCTTTCGCCTGCTCGTTTGCCGCTATAGACCACGCGCCTTGCCGAAGAAAGACGAAACCTGGGACGCTTGGTGGAAAGATCTGGGACCAAGCAAGGAGCTTCACGCCGACGTCTACGGCAAGCATGGCGATCCAATTGCATGGTCCGAATTTCGACGCCGCTACCTCAAGGAAATGCACGACAAACAAGAGCGGATTTCCGCACTGGCCCAGCGCGTGCGCGCGGCAGAGACCATCACGTTGTTATGCTCTTCTTCTTGCACCGATCCCAGGCGCTGCCATAGGAGCCTGCTCAAGGAATTGATTGAAAAACAAGTGAAATAAGATTCTCCTAGAGGTTCGCTTGCATTTTGGAGATCGCAAAGCGCCCGGAGAAGCTTGTGATAAATACTTTTGCTCGGCTTGCGGTCTTGGCGCTCCTCTTGGGAGCAGCCAATTCCTCGCATGCGGCCGATTTCTTTACCGACAGGGTTGCTCCTGTCTTACGCCAGCGATGCGTGCAGTGCCATAACCCATCCAAAGCACGCGGCGGCTTGGATCTCACCTCGCGCGAAGGCATGCTTAAGGGGAGTGACACGGGTCCTGCACTGGTGCCCGGCAACGCGGCTAAAAGCCTTGTTATAGATGTGGTCGCCGGTCCCAAACCGCGCATGCCCAAGCAAGGCGGCAAGCTGACGACCTCAGAAATCGCCGATCTGAAGAAATGGATTCAGGACGGTGCTGTCTGGCCGAAAGATGTCCTTTTGATCGATCCAGCCAAAAATCGCGCCGGTCTGGATTGGTGGTCCCTGCAACCCCTTAAGGCGCCGATGACGCCGGGCGTTAAGGACAAATCCTGGATCAAGAACCTGATTGACTCGTTCATTCTGGCCACGCTCGATGCTAAGGGCCTAAAACCTTCTCCGCCCGCTGACAAGCGCACGCTAATTCGCCGTGTCACCTTCGATCTTCATGGACTGCCGCCGACTCCGGAAGAGGTTGAAGCGTTTGTCAACGACAGTTCTCCAGACGCCTATGAAAGGCTCGTCGATCGGCTTTTGGCTTCGCCCCGCTATGGCGAGCGCTGGGGACGGCATTGGCTCGACGTGGCCCACTACGGCGATACGCACGGCTATGACAAGGACAAGCGCCGCGACAATGCCTGGCGCTTTCGCGATTACGTCATTCACGCCTTTAATGAAGATAAGCCGTACGGCCGATTCATCAGGGAGCAAATAGCCGGCGATGTGCTCTTTCCCAACGATCCTGAAGCAATCATTGCCACGGGATTTATCGCTGCGGGCCCCTGGGATTTTGTTGGCCATGTCGAACTTCGTGAGGGCACCGTTGATAAAGAGAAGACCCGCCTTCTCGATCGTGACGACATGGTCTCCACCACGGTCGGCGCCTTCCTTAGTTTGACGGCCCATTGTGCCCGCTGCCACGACCACAAATTCGATCCCATTCCGCAAAAAGATTACTACCGGTTGCAGGCCGTCTTTGCCGGCGTCGACCGCGGCGATAGACCTTTCGCGAGCAAAGAGATATTGGTGCAGCGCGCGGCGCTCACTGAGCGACTGCGCAAGCTAACTGAGGAACAAATTGGCCTTGAGAAGAAGGCAAATGAAGTCTCCAGCCCGGAATTGACGGAAGTCGCTCAGGAAGTCAAAAGCCTTCAAGAAAGCCTGGACAATCTTCCGAAAATTGCCGAGGCAGAAAGTCCTTCCAATGGCTATCACAGCGGCATCGAACTGAAGGCGGACATCGAAAAGTGGGTGCAGGTCGACCTGGGTCAGTCCCTTCCCGTCGAAACGATTCAGCTTATCTCTGCCCGGCCAAGGGACTTCCCTGATACGCCCGGCTTCGGTTTCCCACTGAGGTTCCGTGTGGCCGTCTCCGACGACGCCTCTTTCACCAAGGCCGAGGTTCTCGCTGACCAGACGCAGGTGGATTTTCCCAATCCGGGGGACAATCCTTACGTTGTGCAGGCTGGCAAACGGTCGGCCCGCTATGTCCGCGTGACCGCGACCCGCCTTTGGCGCCGAACCAACGACTACGTATTCGCCCTGGCCGAGTTGCAGGTCCAGTCGGGCGGCAAGAATGTCGCCCAAAAAGCGACCGTCACGGCTCTGGATTCCATCGAGGGCGGCCGCTGGGGCAAGAAGTATCTGGTCGATGATTTCGATAGCCGCCATTCTTTGCCGGACCGGGCCAATCCAAAAATGGCAGCCCTCCTTGAAAAACGGGAGGCCGTTGCCACCAAGATTCACGAAGCTGAACAACGACGTCAAAAGCTCAGCGACGCGTTGCTAGATCCGGCTACGCGGTGCGCTCGCGAGAAAAATGCCAAGGAATTGTCCGCGGTGAATCAAAAGTTGCAAAGTCTGTCAGCGCCGGAAGCGGTTTACGCCATCACGCCCCACGCACCGAGGCCTATTCACGTTTTGCATCGGGGCGACGTTGAACAACCCGGCGACCTCGTGCAAGCCGGCGCTCTTTCCTGCATTAAGGGACTCAAAGCTGAATTCAAGCTGGCCCATCCCGACCAAGAAGGGACGCGACGAGCCGCGCTCGCGAATTGGATCGCCAACGCGGACAACCCTTTGCCGTGGCGCTCCATCGTCAATCGAATCTGGCACTACCATTTCGGCCGCGGCCTGGTCGACACGCCTAACGACTTCGGCTGGAACGGCTCGCGGCCCACGCATCCGGAATTGCTCGATTGGCTGGCTGTCACGTTTCGCGACAAGGGCGGTTCCCTTAAGAAACTGCATCGGTTGATCTTACGCAGCGCGACCTATCGGCAAGCGTCTCGCCATGATGGCGAAGCCGCCAAGATTGACGCCGACAACCGTTATCTTTGGCGCATGAACCGCCAGCGGCTTGATTCGGAGGAAACCCGCGACGCCGTTCTCGCCGTCAGCGGCAAGCTTAATTTGAAAATGGGCGGCCCCGGCTTTGAGCTGTTCCGCTTCAAAGATGACCATTCGCCGATCTACGACCACAGCGACGTGGCGAAAATCAACGACCCGGCGACCTTCCGCCGCACGATCTATCGCTTCACCGTCCGCAGCGTGCCGAATCCGTTCCTCGATTGTCTCGATGGCGCCGATCCCAACTTGGTGACGCCCGTCCGCACCACGACGCTGACGGCCCTCCAAGCCCTGGCCTTGCTCAACGATCCGTTTATGATCAAGCAAGCCGAGTATATGGCCGACCGGCTTAAAAAGATCAGCGACAATCCGGCCAAGCAAATGGAAGCCGCCTACCACCTCCTGTTTAGCCGCGACCCGAAGGAGAGCGAGCGGGATGCGCTGGTTGGCTATGCGAAAACCCACGGCCTGGCGAGCGCTTGCCGGCTGTTGTTCAATGCAAATGAGTTTGTGTTTGTGGATTGACAGAGCGATCCGCCTGAAAGGACAACCAATGGAAGTTCCTGATTTTCTAACTGAAGGCGCTTACGGCGAGATCCGCATAACAGGCCACCGTATTGGCTTGTTTACGATTATTAGGGATTTCAAGGAAGGAGCCACGGCAGAAAGCATGGCCGAGGAATACCCGACCCTGCGGCTAGAGCTCATTAACAGCATTCTTGGCTTCTATCACAGAAATGTGCAAGAAGTGGATAAATACGTCGCAGACTATCAAGCCGAACTTGATAAACAGGAGGCCGCGCACGCTCCAAGCCCGGCTCTTCTAAGAATTCGCGAATTGATGAAAACTAAACAGCCGGAAGGCCATTAGCGAATTCCGTAATTTTCGCACTCGTATCAATCGATATTTTTAGCCGCTGTGAAGAAAGCTGTTATGAATTATTCCCCCTCCCGCCGTCGCTTCCTCTGGCACTCCGGCGGCGGCCTTGGCGGCATTGCGCTGGCGTATCTTTTGGGCCAGGATGGCTTGCTTGCCGCCGACAAGCCTGTTGGCAAAGGCAAGCCGGAACTCAACGGCGGCCTCCATCATAAGGCCAAGGCGAAGCGCGTCGTGCAACTCTTCATGTCCGGCGCGGCCAGTCAAGTTGATACGTTTGACTACAAGCCTGAACTCATCAAACGACATGGGGAAAAGTTCGACCCCGGCGGCAAAGTCGAACTGTTCCAGAGTTCGCCCGGACCGGTCATGAAGAGTCCGTGGTCGTGGAAACAATACGGCGAATCGGGTAAGTGGATCAGCAGCTTAGTGCCTCACCTCGCAACATGCGTAGACGATATTGCCTTCCTGCCGGCCATGGTGTCGAAGTCGAATGTGCACGGCCCGGCAACGTTTATGCAGGCGACCGGCTTCGTCTTGCCGGGTTATCCCGGCATGGGCGCCTGGGTCACCTATGGCCTGGGAAGTCTCAATGATAACTTGCCGGCCTTCGTTGTGCTCCCCGACTCACGCGGCTTTGCGCCCAACGGTCCGGGCAACTGGAGTTCGGCCTTTCTCCCGGCCGCTTATCAAGGCACGATGGTGAAGGCGGGCTCGAAGAATCCCATATTTGACTTGTTCCCCCCTGAAAAGAGCGGCATTACCAAAGAAAGTGAATCCGACGGCCTGGCGCTGCTCAATAAGCTTAATCGCGAACACCAGTCAACGCGTGAAGGCGATTCGCGGCTTGACGCCCGCATTGCCTCCTATGAGCTGGCGGCCCGTCTTCAACAAAGCGCTCCTGAAGTGTTGGACATTTCGAAGGAATCAGACGCGACCAAGAAGCTTTACGGCTTGGACGAGAAAGTCACCGAGGATTTCGGCCGTAATTGCCTGATCGCTCGCCGCCTGCTCGAACGCGGCGTGCGCTTCGTCCAAGTTTGGAGCGGCGCCGACAACGGTTTCCCACGCCGCAACTGGGACTCGCACGAAGACATCGCCAAAGACCACGGCGATATGGGACTAAGCATGGATAAACCGGCCGCCGCCCTGGTCAAGGATCTGAAAAAACGTGATTTGCTCGATGACACCATAGTCATTTGGACGACGGAATTTGGCCGGATGCCGTGCGGTCAAGGAAAGGGACGCGATCATAATCCTTTTACGTTCACGTCTTGGTTGGCCGGCGGCGGCATCAAGGGCGGCCTAACCTATGGCGCCAGCGATGAGTGGTCCTACAAGGCGGCCAAGAATCCCACTTATTGCTATGATTTGCACGCGACCGTGCTACACTTGCTCGGCATAGATCACGAAAAGCTGACTTTCCGCCACAACGGGATCGATCGTCGCCTCACCGACGTGCACGGACACGTGATTGGGGAGATTCTGGCTTGAGCAAGACCGCGGCACACGCTTCTGACCATGTCCAGGCCGTCCGAAGAAAACGTGCTCATCCCCATTCTGCCTTTTATCAAAAGCTCTCTGAATGTCTTGCCGAGATTCACAAGGAAACCTCGGCGACGCTGGCCGTGGTCATTCATGGTTCGTCCGGAAACTACCGGGATGTGGCCTATCTATCCGGAGCGGTTCTTGCCTGGGTCGGGCTGGTGTTCCTGTTGGTGATTCCGCAAGAAGTTCATGACTACAATCTGCCCATTATTACGGTCTTGCTTTTCCTTATCGGCGCCTGGGTGTGTTCCCAAACGCGCTTGCGCCGTTGGCTGACGACCCGGCGTCGCCGTCGGCATCAAGTGAAACGAGCTGCGGAGGCAGCTTTTGTCGCGGAGGGAGTTCATCACGCGCCGCACAGCCGAGGTTTGTTGATCTACTGGTCGCGACTGGAGCAGACCATTGAAGTCATCGCGGACACCGGGATTGTTAAGGCGTTGCCGGCTGAGGCATGGCATCGCCTTCTTTTTTCCCTTCACTGCGTGCCGCGCCACGATCAGCCGGGCCATCATTTCCTAGAGCAATTGCGCTGTCTTCGCCGAATGCTGGCCGGCCATTTGCCGGCCGCCGCACAGCACCATGCCGACGTATTGCCGATCAAAACGGAGGGCGCGGGATGAAGCCTTCATCAAGGCGCCTGCTATTGACCCTCTTGGCGGTGCTCGGCCTTGCTCTCTGGCAATGCTCCTTCGCTTACGGGCGGGCCGGCGGCGGCCACTCGTACTCGGGCGGCGGACATAGCAGCGGCGGACACAGCAGCGGTGGGCATAGCGGCGGCGGAAGCAGCGGGGGAGACATCTTCAACTTGGTCGTGTTGCTTTTCCGGCTCGTCGAGCTTAATTTCGAGTACCCTATTGTCGGTTTTCCCATCGATTTGATTATTGTCGGCGTCATAGTGTGGATCAGCTACAACCAGCGGCAGAATCAGGACGTCGGCAATTATTCGTCGCAAAGGGCGGCAGCCGCCGAGACGGCCCGGCGGTCCGCCGGCCTTGACGAGGAAATTGAAGGCCTTCGCCGCCACGATCCCAATTTTTCGCCGATTCTTTTCACCGACTTCGCCTATGCCCTCTACGCCCGCGTGCAGGAAGCGCGCGGCCGAAAAGATCTGACAAACTATGGCCCGTATCTTTACGCCAAAGTCATTGAGCAACTTCAGCAAGGCGCTGAAGATCTCAAAAGCATCACGGGCGTCATCGTGGGAGCGTTTCGCATTCAGACCGTCAGCGATTCCACCCGACCCATGATTTCGATCCTGGTCGAGTTTGAGACTAATTACACAGAAACGCAAAAAAACGGAACGACGACCACCTGGTACAACAAAGAAAACTGGACCTTCCTCCGCAAGCGCGATGTCCTTTCGCGCCCTCCTGACAAAATCACAGCCATTCATTGTCCCAAGTGCGGCGGCGCCCTGGAGCAGAATCCCGACGGAACGTGCAAGCACTGCGGCGTCAAAGTTATCGGCGGCGACTTCGATTGGTATGTCAGCCGCATCCGTATTCTCGACCACGAAAACCGCAGTCCTCTGCTCACTTCCGATGTCCCCGAAGTCGGCACAGATTGGCCCACCATCTATCAGCCCGACCTAGCCGCCAAGAGGCAGCGCTTTCTTGCTCTCAATCCGGGTTTTTCCTGGACGCAAATGCAGGAACGCATCCGCCACATCTTCTTGGAGATTCAGGCGGCCTGGTCCGAATTGAAGTGGGATCGCGCCCGTCCCTACGTCAGCGACAGCCTCTTCCAAATGCAGATGTATTGGATCACCGAGTACAAACGCCAGCGCTTGCGCAATGTTTTGACGGATGTTCGCATCGACAAGATCCAGCCCGTCAAAGTAGCGCTGGACGCCTTTCACGACGCCCTGACCTTCCGCATTTTCGTCCAGATGATCGATTACACGGCCGATGAGCAGGGTAAAGTGCTAAGCGGCGACAAGAATTCCCCACGAAGCTTCTCGGAGTACTGGACGTTCATTCGCCGCCGCGGCGCAAAGACCCCTGACAAAGGCAATGCGAACTGCCCGAACTGCGGCGCTGCCCTGAAAGTCAACATGGCCGGCGTATGTGAATACTGTCAGGGCAAGATCACCAATGGCGACTTTGACTGGGTTTTAAGCCGGATCGAGCAGGACGAATCCTATAGCGGCTAGTTTTGTTTTGCTCGCTTCTTTACTCGCTGTATCCCTGGCGGTAAGTTCGTGAGTGCGTCATACCCATTCCAGGGCCAGTCTCATGAACTCCCTTTTGTCATCCTTGATCGTAGTTCTTACGGTCTTGGTCGTCGCTATTCAGTCCTGTCTGATTGTTGGCCGGACCCGGACGATTCAGGTCTTTGGCGGCATACTGACGGCTTTGTTGGTGATTTGGTTTTCCGTTGCATGGTTGAAGACCGATGACTACGGCCCGGAATCAAACGGCTCTGTTGCTTCCGGGACCTGCTTCAAATGTCATCAGGACCATTACGCTAGCTGGCATCAAAGCTACCATCGCTCCATGACCCGCGAAGCGACTCCGGAAAACGTCAAGGCGGATTTCGAGAATGCGACGCTAACCGTACAGGGGGTGACTTCGCGAATGACTCGCGAGGGCGATCAGTATTATATGGAGACCGCCGACCATTCCTGGGCCGACAGCATGGCAGCGTCGGGAAAGGGGCCCAAGGATTGGGGCGTACCGCCGCTCAAAAAATACACAGTGGACCGGATCGTCGGGTCGCACTGGTTTCAGGAGTTCATGCACAAAGAATCCAATGGGCGTTATGTGCGGCTGCCGTTGTCCTACCATATTGTTGAAAAGCGCTGGATCCACACCAACGGCGCCTTTCTCGCTCCCGATACCGACGATTTCTGGAACAAAAGCAAAGGCGCCTGGAACGATTCGTGCCTTTTCTGCCACAACACCAAGCCAAGCAAACGGCCGCAATTCGGTCGTTCGGTGAAATCTCATGAACCCGTGAGTTATGACTCGCAGGTTGCGGAGCTGGGCATCGCCTGCGAAGCGTGTCACGGCCCCGGCGGCCCGCACGAAGCCGCCAACCAAGACCCGTTTCGGCGCTTGTCCCTGGGCGGGCTGGGCGCGAGCGACGTTACGATTGTGAACCCTCGCCGTTTGCCGGTGGCTTTGGCCGATTCGGTCTGCGCCCATTGCCATGCGGGCCACGTCCCCCGTGCCGAATCATGGGACCTGAAGACGATGGCCGACCCGTTCAACGCCGGAGAAAACCTGGGCCAGTTCTATGCCGTCTTTTGGTCCGAGGCGGAGCAGCGCCTTCTCTCTCGGGGCGCGCGGACCGACCCCAGAAACCGACCTCGTCCCGATAGCGAAGATGGCCGGTTTTGGGGCGACGGCACCCCCCTAACGACTGCCGTCGAGTACCAAGGGATGGCTCTTTCCGCTTGTTATCAGGAGGGACACGGCGAGATGAAATGCCTGAGTTGCCATTCCATGCACCAGGGCAACCCGAATTTTCAACTCAGCCCGCGGATGGAAACCAACGAAGCCTGTTTTCAGTGCCACGCCGAATTCCGTGAGCGATTAGCCGACCACACGCACCACGCCGCCGATTCTCCCGGAAGCCTCTGCTACAACTGCCATATGCCCTACCAAGTGTACTCGCTGTTGACGACTCATCGGTCTCATCGCATTGCGATTCCCAAAGTTAAAGAAAGCCTGGGAACGGGCAAGCCGCATGCCTGCAACCTCTGCCATCTGGATAAGTCTCTTGGTTGGACACAGGAGCAATTGGGCAAATGGTATAAGGCGCCTTCCGAACCGCTCAGCGAAGACGACCGGCTTTATTCATCGGCCTTCCTGCATTTGTGCCAGAGCGACGCGCGCAGCCGGGCCGTCGTTGCCGGCGCGTTTTCGTGGCCGCCGGCTCAACAGGCAACCGGGACCGATTGGTTTGGAACGCTGTTGGTCCCACTTATGGACGAAGATCGATATCCCGCCGTTCGTTACCTGGCACATCGAGGGCTGCGGTCGGTCTACGGGGACAAGGTCGCAAGCTACAATTATTTGGCGAATGCGGAAGAGCGCCGCGCCGCGCTCAGGTCGATACAAGATGAGTTGCCGACTCCCCCTATTTCGTCGAAACGCCTATATCCTTATCTGCCTTTAGACTCCGAAGGTCGCCTGGAAAAAGCGGTCCTCGAACGCCTTCTGCTCAAACGGAACGACCCCGATGTCTTTATCAACGAATGAGGATGTGGAAAGGTGGCGTCGGCGCCTGGCCCGCCGCCACCATTTTCTTGGCTGGCTAGGATTGTTAGTTTTTTTGAGCTTGGGTGTATTCTTGGAGGGCTTGCACGGCTTCAAGATTGGGCTCTATCTGGACCTTGGCAACCGGATTCGAAGGGAAATGTGGACGCTGGCCCACGCCCACGGCACTTTACTGTCTCTGGTCAACATCGGCTTTGCCGCCGGTTTGCCTCAGTTCGGCTCGTGGACTGCCGGGCGCTTGCGTCTGGCGTCTTTCCTCTTAATCGACGCCGCCGTACTAGTTCCCGTAGGCTTCTTCTTGGGCGGAATTAGTCCCAGTGAAGGAGATCCCGGCATTGGTATTTTATTTGTCCCGCTTGGTGCGGCGTTGCTATTCGCGGGAGTAGGTTTGGTCCTGTGGAGTGCGTATAAGGGGAGAAATGATCGATCGATTTAGGCAGAAAATGAAAAAAAGCTATCCGGCACGGTGTACCACCTCTCCCATGGCCAGCGCGAACCGGATAGCTTAGACTCGCTTTCGGGCATTCCTATTGCAACTGCTGAGCCAAAGGGCGTTGCGCGAATCGCAGTGGAACCAATCTCCTCCATAAGAGCCTTTATTTGACTGAACTTACGTCGGCGATCTTTTCACCGCAAATCCCACTTCGGGGCGATTTCGGTTGAACAATTCGCCTGGAATCTAAGCGAGGCCTGCTTAAAAGACTGGCGAAGTAAATATCGATGGGGCAATCAGAGGTTGCCTTGGAAGGACGGACTATTAAGCCACCTAACCAGGCCATTCAACTTTGCCTTCATTATTTAGGCCGGCCTTCCGAAGGATAACGAAGCCACCGGTTTGACTCCTTGGAATAAAGCCTCTACCATTTTAAGGGAGCCAGCCTCCCGGTTGGGCTAAGTTGACGGGGATAGCGTGATTCCACTTTTTTCCTCTTGCTGTTGCCTTTCTTTTTGCTGCGGCTGTCGTCAGGCGGCAGCTTGGCGGGAACTTGAATCTTAGTGTCGAAGTTTCCACCTCGAGCGCCGCCGCCAAACTTCTCTTCACTGTCTTCCTTTGCTTTCTATACCGTCACTCTGCCGTTCGCGGCATGAGGAGCAGCCAATGGCCACCGACTTTCGCTTGAAGGAAGCCCTGCCGGAAATCACCGAAGCCATCGTCGCCACTTATACCGAGTGCAGTCGCACTAGCCACTTGGGCCACAAACCGTTGCCCAGCCGCGAGGCTATCGACGAGGTGCTGACCGACCTGCTCGACATCCTCTACCCCGGCTACTGGCGGCGTCAAAATTTGCACCTGGGCAACGTTGAATACCACGTCGGCGACTTGATCGACGGCTTGCATGACAAGCTGACCGTGCAAATCGCCCGCGCCCTCCGGCACGATTGCGAGCCCGATGCCGCGCCGGTTGATATTGAAGCCGAGGCCCAACGCAAGACGCTTGAACTGCTGGGCCGGCTGCCTGAATTGCGCCTCCTTTTGGAGCAGGATGTCTTGGCAGCGTACGAGGGGGACCCGGCGGCCCAAGGTTTCCAAGAAATCATTTTTTGCTATCCGGGTCTCGAAGCGGTCACGATTTACCGCATTGCCCATGAATTATGGGAAATCGGCGTGCCCCTTATTCCGCGCATGATGACCGAATATGCGCACTCCAAGACTGGCATCGATATCCACCCCGGGGCCCGCATCGGCACAGGCTTCTTCATCGATCACGGCACCGGTGTCGTCATCGGCGAGACTTGCGACATCGGCGCCAACGTCAAGCTCTATCAAGGCGTAACGCTCGGCGCTTTATCCTTCCCGCGCGACGCCGCGGGCAACATCATCCGCGGCAAGAAGCGCCATCCCACCCTGGAAGACGAAGTCGTCGTCTACGCCAACGCCACCATCCTGGGCGCCGAATCCACCATCGGCCATCACGCTGTCATCGGTTCCAACGTCTGGCTAACGCACGGCGTCGCCCCTTACACGGTCGTCTCGCTGGAAAAGCCCTCACTGCGCATTCGCAATCCGGTCACGGAGGAGTTGGGGCCGAATTATCAGATATGAGATCAAATGGGGAAGATATCAGCGAGGGGTCCAAGCGAAACTCACCATATTATCAGCGGCCGGCCTCGCGCATTTTATCCAGGTTGGACTAGGTTTTTCGGCTGGTCCCTGAGCGATGAGTCATAGCCCGCCAGTGACGATGCCGATTTCGACCGCGCGCCGGGATTCACCCGCTATGGGCCTGGTAAAGATCCAAGCCAGGCCAAGGCGGTCGGTGCTCCGCCTTGGGCTGGCACACTTTCAGCGTCTGCCTAGCGAGTCCGTCGCTTGCGCCAACCGTAACCCGCCAAGCCGGCAAGGCCGTTCGGGGAAATGAAGCATGCCCATTCGACTTTCCATAAAGCGACTCCCTTTGTTAAACTCCTTACAGAAAATGTTCTCTCGTCCTCGGTGAGAATCATAGCGATGCCGGCCATCCGCCTGCTGATAAAGGATACGTGGAGTCTCCTATGACCAGAATTCGATTTTCCACTGATGAGGCACGGATCCAAGCCAATTACTTGTTGGCCACCAAGGGAGTCGTGCGAAGGTTACAGGGCCAGGTTTTCGAAGTAGCAGATCACCAGTTAGAACTCCTCAATGCTCATCAGATTCCTTTCGCGGTTCTTCCCATCCCTGAGCCGACGGGCTCGGATCAAGAGATACGAAATCCTCTTACCGTTGAACTATAACGACGGCGCGCTGATCGAACCCGAGAAGCCAGACAGCCAAGGAACTATGCGAGCCCTTTGGAGGCGTTACGCAAGACACCGTCCGCATCACAGGCACCTGGAAATACGGCGGAACTCGCTATCGGGATCAACTCCTTCGCCTCCGCATCGACACGAACGACCCCGCTGCCGCGACCATTCTCCATGCGCACAAGGAGCGGTGGAAAGAACGCTTCCGCCAAATCGACATCTGGATCACGGGCCACGAGATTGAGGTCCTTTGAAACCGAGACCAAGGCAGTCCGTGATCCGCCTCGGCCTGGCGTCTGTCTAAGGTCTGTTAGCGGGTTCGCCGCCTCTGCCAACCGTAATCCGCCAGGCCGGCGAGCCAGCGAGGCCAAGGGCGAGCAGCGAGAGACTTATGTATTTCAGGTTTGCTAGGTGGTCTGGAAACAAGCCAGGCCGTAAGGAAGAATGAGCGAAAAAAGGCTATGAATCAGAATTACAAGATTTTTAGCCGGTTGCCGGAGAGTCAGTCGTGGATTTCGCTATTAATTGTAAGTGCGGCCGAACAATTAAGGTGACAGAGCGAGCCGCTGGCGCAAGGATACCTTGCGCATGCGGAGAGAATGTTGCCATACCTTCGTTAACTGTGCTCAAAGAGCGAGCCGGTGCGGCAACCCTTTCGCCCGACTTCGTTATTGAACGATTGCTTCTCAGCGGCTGGGAGCCGGATGCGCAGTGTGCTTGCTGTGGCGGAGTGCCCGCGGACCTACGTCATTATTGGGTTGATTGTGAGCATGCCTGGGTGAGACAACGCGGCGGTTTAATCCGGGGCGCCTTACTCATGGGTTGGGTTGTCTGGCGGAAACCGCACACGGAACAACATGGCAAGACAAAATCTTTCGTCTTCCTTTGCGGCTTTGTGAAATATGCCGGACTCAGGCATCCGATGAAGACCGTTTGAAAAAGGCACTGAAAACGATACCTATCTATGACCAGCTGCTGACGATGTATCCCCGGGCAAGAGTGTCCACTTGACAGTATGCCACCCGCCGTGCACCCTGGGAGCGAAGCCCCACCTTTCGTTGGAATCCGTCCTCGGACCGACGTTGGCCGAGGTTCTTGCCGGGCGTATACTACACGGGCTGTCACTTTCCGGAAACGCGCGCCGGGAATAACGCCGCATGGTCCGTTTGAGGCACCAGACTTATCCGTATAACGTTTTGGTCGGGCGATGACGCACACCAGGGAGTCTTGTCATGAAAACCAAAGGAACCAACGGCGTGGGACGAATCAGCATGGTATTCGAGGTTGCCAACTATGGGGACCATACCCAAGCGCAACGTGGCCTGTTGCCGAAGAACGAAGTCCGGCGCATGACGATTGAAGGCGTCGTCGACGCGGGTGCGGCCAAGCTGGTGTTGCCGGAAGCCGTCGTCAAACAACTCGGCCTGCCGCCGGGGAACAAGATCAAGGTTCGTTATGCCGAAGGCCGGCGCGGGCAGCGGCGTGAGGCGGAAGGGGCCTATGTGGAACTTCTTGGTCGACATGGCGCCTTTTCCGTTATCAACGAACCCAAGCGAACCGCCCTGATCGGCGCCATCGTCCTGGAAGACCTCGACCTGCTGGTTGACTGCCAGCTCCAGCGCGTCGTCCCCCGCGACCCGAGTGGACCGGTTTATGAGATTTAGTGAGGTCCGGTTAGCACGAGGAGGGTTCTTCTGCTGGCGGCAAGGTGGGTCCTCTAAAAACAAAAAAAACGCCGGACAAGAAGTGCTCTTGTCCGGCGTTTCGTTTCTTTTAGCAGTTGGACGATAAATCACTCGCCCGTCGCGGCGATGCTGACTTCCAGCGGCTTTACCCAGCATTTGACGTCGGCGTTGTAGTAGAGATAGGCGCGGCTGGCGGGGCCGCGGTATTCGCCGGGGACGCGGCAAGTCAGGTCGATAGGCACTTCGATTTTCTGCTCGGGGGCCAAGTCGCGCCAGTAAAGCACGAGTTCCCGACCCCGGATCTCGAAGGCGCTGACCACCGGCTTTGTGCCATCGCTGGGGACGAGGACGTAGCGCTTAAGTTGTTCGAGATTCTCCGGCAGCGACAAGCCGGCGGGCAGACCGAGGATGGCGACAGCCATGCCTTGGCCTTTGCCGCTGGCGTTTGCGATGCGGGCGGTCAAGCGGACGGTTTCGCCCTCGTTTACCTTCGTCTTATCGAGCTGGTTTTCCAACTTGACCGGCGCCTTGTCGTCGCTGGGCGGCGTAAGGGTTTGATACGACCAGCTCAGGCTGTAGGGAAAGGCGTTCTTGCCGGTGACCTCGACGCGGATGTTATTTGTTCCCGCCTTGAGAAGCTTTTCGGGTTCGGGCACGTCGAGAGTCAGCGCGTCTTGCGCGCCGGCGGGAAAGGCAAGCTTAGCCACCTGTTGTTCGTCCACGTAGAGGCGCATTTCGCCGGCCTCGGCGGTCTTCTTGTTGGCTTTGGCAAACTGAATGAGGGCTTTGAGGGCCAGGATAGTCGATTGCGTGGACCCGAAGCCGCCGTAGCCGCCGCGTTGTTGGCCGATCCATTTGACGGCCTTTTGAACGTTGAGGTTGTATTCGGGCTTGTTGGCCTTGAGCCAAGCCAGGACAGTGAGACCGGTGGTCTCAATCTGAAGATCGCGGCCGCCGGAGCCGGTGATGCTGGTCTTCTCGGCGTCCAGGTGGCCATCGTTTTTTTGGCTGCCGGCCAGCTTCTTGAGCATGGGAGCCGCTTGGTCGATGCGGCTGCGGTTGATAAGGCTGTTGGCTACCAAGGCAAGGAAATAGGGATCCTTGGACTCCTCTGCCTGCTCAACTAAAGCGGCCAGCTCTTTTTCGATGTTGTCTTCTTTGCCGCTTTCGGTAAGCGACCAGACGATATAGGCATTGGTGATATTCTCAGGCGCCTGGCCAAAGGTGTCGAGCGCCCGCGGATTGCGTTGAAAACCGCCCTTGCCGTCCTTGCGGGAAAGCAAATAAGTTTTAGTCCGTTCCAGCATCTTGCCGTCGACTGGAAAGACCTTGGCCATATCGCGGAATTCGAGCAGGCCGTAGGCGGTCAGCGCTTCATGAGCGGGTGCGGCGCCGCCGAACCATTCGTAACCCTCCTTGGTATTCTTGCTCTGATTTAGGCATTCAAATGACAGCAGCTTGTCATAGCCCCGGGCGAGCAAGTCGCGTGCACGGGCTTCCAGTTCCGGTTTGGCCTGATCGCTTTCCTTGAGGTAATTAAGGATTAGCAGGTTGGGATAGTTGCTGGTTGAGGTCTGCTCGAAGCAGCCGTTGGGTTCGCGAAGGAGTCCCTCTAGGCCTTTTTGCAAATCGGCCAGCGTTGAAGGATAGACGTTCACTTGGCACTTGAGCGTGCCCTTGAGCCAAGAGTCGGGCAACAGAACCTTGTTGGTGGCGCTGCCCTCTAGAAACTCGCTGATCACGTTATTGATGGGGAACCCTTCGGGCACAACCCGAAACGTACGAACAATGCTATCCGATCCCAACGGGTCGGACTTGCCGGTAACCTGAACCTCGACCTGACCCTCAACGATAGCCGGCTCGAAGCGATACACGCGGCGAGCCCGGCCATCGGCGTCAACATCAAGGCGATCGTCGCCCTTGCCGACCAGCTTCAGGCCTTGGCCGGCAACATTAATGGTTACGGATCGCTTCTCATTGCTGTTATTGGCGATGCTAACGGGAATGGCGATCTTGTCGCTGGAAGTGACTTCGATTGGGATCTTAGGTTCAACGACGAATGGAAGCTTGGAGATTACGTCCATTTTGACGGCGCCCAATCGGCCGTCCAGGGTGTGGCCGAATGCCGTCACCTGAAACGTGGTAACCGAGTCGCTTAATTCGAACGAGGCAGTCGCCTTGCCGTCCGGCAGGACCAATACCGGCTGCCAGTAGAGCGTTTCGGCGAAGTCCGAACGCAGCGAAGTCTCCGAACCGTGGATGTGCTGGTGAGCGTATTCGCGAACGATAAACGGCAGAGGAAGGGCCGGGGCGACTTCCTGTTCCAATCCTTCATTGCGCAATCCGAATCCGAATCCACCCGCCGCGCGCTGTCTTATCTGCGGCATTTCAACGCCCGCATGGAGAGGAGTCCTATCGGCAGCCATGCCAGCGCCTGGTTTACCCGCGATGCCGTTTATCATTCCCCGACGTTTGGCCAGTTCTAGCCGCGCTTCGCCCGCCAATTGTTTGGCTTCTTTGGCCTTATCTTCGCCAAAATTCCCTTTGGCATCGGCTTTGGCCGGTTCCGCTTTCCGTGCGGCTCTCAACTGATCTTTTACCTCCCTTTTTACGTCAAGGTCTCTTCTGAACCCCAGTCTCTCGCCATTCTTGTTTTTGTCATCAAAGGCGTCTTTGCCGCCTTCGGGCATATTGCCGGGACGCCCTGCGCCTCTACCACCTAAGCCTGCCTGCGGAGCCGGAGCAAAACGCACAGCACCCCCGAAGGCACGAGGCATGTCCTCAGCTCGCTCTTTGCCGCCGGGCATCGGTTGACCGTCGGCTACTTCGCCCTTCTCTAGAGCCTTAACCGGGGCCTTGATAGCATCTTTCTCGTTATCGGCCAAATCTGCTTGACGTTCTTCTAGAGATCGTTCGTGCGCCAGGGCGAAAATATCGATATCCGGCTTCTCGTTGTTTTGCGCCTCTTTGGTGGCCCACAAGTTGGCGACCAAAAGAAGTGCCCCAGCCACCGTGGCCAACGCCCCGATTGGAACGGTTCGCATAACGCGACGAACTAGACCAATCGCCAAGATAATGACGCCGAGCGCCAGGAATCCGATGCCCACATAGGGCAGGATAGTGCGCCCCTTATCGATCCACGCCTGATAGTTCTGAAGAGCAACGGAGGCGGCCAAAGCCGTCTGGTCAGTAGCCGCGGCTTGCAAACGATTCTGCGCTTGGACCAAGTCCTCCTGTAGCTTTTCTTCTTTGACTGCAAAGCTGTCCTGAAGCTTGCGGCGGGCCTCCTCGGTGAGATTGACGGTCTTGGTAGCCGATTGCCCGATCGAGACCAGCAAGCGCTCCGCGTCTTCGGGATGGTTTTTCCGGAAATCAGCCGGGTTTTGCTCCGCAAAGCGACGCCAGCCTTGCGTGCCGAGCAAGAGGTCGAGGGCCTTCTTGGCATTTCTCTCAGAGGTCAGCAAGAAATCGGCATACTCCAGGTCTTCCGGCTTGCGAACTTCACTGGCCAAGTAAAACTGCGTCGGCATGGTCTTCGCCGTCTTTTCATCAGCCATCGTCAAAACGTTCTTATCCACGACCGACACCATGACGACGGCGGGGGCCGCTTCGCCTTTTTCATTAGCGCCGGAAAACGAGAGGTTCACCTTGTCGCCCGGGATGTACTGCTTTTTGTCCGCGGCGATTTTGAGATCGAGCTTGTCGGCGGGCTGACGATAGACCAGGCGTTCGGCCTTCGGAACGATTTGCTTGCGCGGTCCCTCGCCCGCTTGCTCTTCGAATACGGTGACCCGGCAGACCCCGCCGGCTGAGGCGACGGGCTTGAGCGTGACCTCCGTTTCCTTGCCTTTCCTGGCCTGGACTTGTTGATGATCGAGCAGCCGGCCCCGGCAATAGACGCCGACGATCAAAGAGTGATCGGCCTGGGCACTGGTCAAAACAACCTTGAGCGGGTCGCTGGATTTCGTCACGCCGTCGGGAATCCGCAAGGCAACGCCATCGTCCTTGGCGGCCGCCAATTCATGCCTTGATTGGATCCCAAGGGGCGCGTCGATTTTGAGTCTGTACTTCTTGCCGGCCTCAGGGGTGAAGGCAAATAGGCCCATGCCCTGATTGGCCCCGGGATGCTCGTTATCGTTGAGCGTTTGGATGACATCGACGATTTTCTGACCGTCGTCGTCGACAAGATGACCGGTGATTTCCGCCGGTTTGCCGAGCAACGTTTTCGCCTGGAAGTAGACGCGGTTCTCGACGCCGGCAATAAGGTCGCCGCCTTCGGGGTAGAAATCGATCTGCAACTTCTTAACGACGATGGGCACGGGGCGGACTAGCGATTCCGGGCCGTCGCCGTCGTTGAAAATAACGGTCAAGCTGGCCTCGCCGCGCTCAATGGCGGCCGGAAGCTTATACCGTATGGCTACCTTGCCTTGAGCGTCGGTCGTCGAGGCGAAAGCCGGGCCGTTGGCCTTACCGTCCACTCCATAGACTATGCCGTCAACATTGAGCGAGGCATTGACGGCAATCGGCTTGGCGATGCCGGAATTACCCTCGGCGCGGGCCGCCTTGCAGTTGGCGACGACTTCCTCGCCTGGGCCAAACGTCTTGCGCGAAAAATTGAGTTCCTTGTTAAGGCGGGACCGCTCGTACTTATTGACAATGAACTTGCGCGCCTGTTCTGGAAAGCGGTTATTGGCCTCGCGCACCGTCAGGGCGTACTCTCCGCCGGCAGAGCCTTCGGAGATTTCCCAGTCGCCGGCGCCAATGCCCTTGAGGAATTTCTTATCCGGACCTAGAAGCAATTTCCCTTTGTCGTCGCCCAAGCGCGTCAGGCCGTCGAGAATGGGCTTTTCCTGACCGTCGGGAGATTTGATCGTATAGACGAGGTGGAAATCTTCTTCGGCCGGCTTGAGCGTGGCCCGGTCGAGGGTCAGCGACCGGAAATGGACGATTTCGCCCGGCTTATACATTGGCTTGTCAGTGGCCAAATGCGTCATGTAGACGGGCGTTGACAATTCAAGCTGGCTTTCCAGTTTGGCCTCGGCTTTGATTTCACCCTGGCGATGAGCATTAACTTCCAGGGCCAATTTGCTGTTTGGCGCCAAACTCAAAGACGGCGGTAAATTGAGCTGATACTCGCCGGCGGACGCGGCCTTTTGACCAAAAACTACGTTCTTTTTGGCATCGACAACACGAATGTCTAAATTGGAAGGAACCGGCTGGCCATTGGCCCTGCTGATGGTCTGAAGCTTATAGGCGTTGGGCGCGCCGGGTTGATAGGTTTGCGGCCCGCTGACGACGACATTGATTTGCTGCTCATCAATTTTACGGGCCAGTTCCCTGACCTCTTCCCGCTCCTGCATGGGCAGTTGACGCATTTGCTGCCGCAGACTTCCTTCGTCCCGCCGCGCTTCGAGGAGTGCGAACCGATTCTCTTCGACGAGATGTTTCTTTTCGAGGTAGTCGCGGCCGTATTTGTACCCCAGCCCGCTAATGCCCGCGAGCGCGACCAGCAGCGAAGCAGCCAACGCCATGCGCTGCCAAGACCGGCGCGATGCAGGTCGCAATGGCGCATTCCGTTTCTTAAGGGGAATCGAAGGCGGCTCGGTCGGGGCCACAAAGCGGACGCCGGCAAATTCCTTCTTGGCCGCAGAACCGATGACCTGTTGTTGCTGCTTGGCTTGGGCCAAAGCCATTTGGCAGGCGGCGCATTGAGCCAGGTGGTCTTGCAGCGCCTTGCGTTCGCCGTCGTCAACAAGGTCATACAAGTATTCCAAAAGCTGGGCTCGATATTGTTCACATTGAGGCATGGCTCTCTCCACTAGGCAAACCGCATCGCGCCTTGGGCCGACGCCATGCGAGTTTGGTGGTGTCCAAGAATGGGATGACAATCAAGGGTTGCTAATCACACGGCTTCGCACGCCAAGACTTTGCGGAGTTTCTGCAAAGCACTGCGCATCTGCGTTTTGACGGTGCCAACGGGCCGATTGTGGAGGTCGGCAATCTGCTCGTACGTCATTTCGCCGTTTTGCCGCAAAAGGAAGACCTCTTTCTCCTCCGGCCGCAAATCGTGCAATGCCTGACGAACGCGGGACAAAGCCTCCTCGTACTCCAGCGCTTGTCCCGGTGTGCTTGGTTCCGTCATCGGCATGACCTCCGTCCCCAGAAACGGCTTGACCTTGCGCCGCCAGGCGCTGCGTTGCAAATCTTTCGCGGCATTCAAGCCGACGCGAAAAATCCAGGCCCGCAGATTCTGGATTCCCGCCACATTATCCTGCGTGCGCCAGCACCGCAAAAAGACTTCCTGGGCGACATCCTGAGCGTCATCCTGGCTTCCCAGCATATACAAAAGCGTACTGACCAGTTCATCGCGCAACTCGTTGAAGACACGAAGCAACGTCTCCCCAGGTGGCACACTGGCCACGGGAGCGGCAGCCGAACCGACCCAGATGCTTGCCGCAGGTTTGCTCATACCGCTACCTTTTCGACGAGACAACCCATCCGATGGATTGCAGAGATTGAAAAAATACAGCGAGACCGTGACGAGATCCACGGCCCCTTTCTAACCGCTAAGGGAAAGATCAATGGCTAGAAGGTATCCACGGGATTAACGAGGGACAAGAACGATTCGTTGGCAGAAACGAGGCGAAACGAATTCCCTAAAATGAAAAACGCAAGCGCTGAGGCTTCACCAACCGCTCATAATCGCAGCAAAGCATGCGGATCGCTTCGCCATGCGTGTTGGCTTCGAAGACCATCAGCGTATCGGGAGAGAGAGTGTCATCGAGAACGGTTGGAAGGCCGTAAAGGCTGCCAAAAGGAGGCACGACGCCCCATTCGCAATCCCAGAAAGTTCGCGCGACTTCTTCATTGTCCGCCACCCTAACCGGGCCCCCTAACGCTTCGGCGAGCCGGCCGGTGTCAATGTGCTTGGTGGCGGGCAAGACGGCCAGCAAAAATTCCCGCGGCCCAAAGAGCAGCACGCTCTTGGCCACTTCGCGTCCGGATAAACGCAGAAATTTGGCGCGCTTTTGAGCGGTGAACGCCGGGGGGTGCAAAAGGGTCTCGTAGGAGATCGTTTTGTCGGCCAGAAACTCTGCCACACGCATGGAATCGCCCCCTAATTTCCAAGGCCAGGAGCAAACGGAAATGGCGTGATTGAAACTTGGGTTAATGGCACAGAGGATCGTAACTCACTTGATCAAATATAGACAAAGTCCGCCGCTTCACTCATGCGCTAAACGCTCATTTTCTCTCGGGCTAGACGAAGATTTGCCTGGCGGAACGAATGTGCCGAACGCGCCGCCTGCCGCCAAGACCCTTACAATGCGCACCACCCGGAGTTCTGATGTCTCACGACTCGGAAATTGAGATTCTCAATCCCAATCTGCCTAGAGGCCGATTCCGATCCGTCCTGTTCGACTTTGACGGCACCCTGTCTCTGGTACGAGAGGGTTGGCCGCAAGTCATGATCCCGATGATGGTGAGCGTGCTCAAGGAGACGGGGACCCGGGAGTCGAATGCCGAGTTGACCGCCACAGTCGAAGAGTTCGTCATGCGCCTCAACGGCCGGCAGACGATCTACCAAATGATGCACCTTGCCGAAGAGGTAAGCCGCCGGGGCAGGCAGCCTCTGGAACCGCTCGCCTACAAAGAGCGCTATCACGACCTGCTCATGCAGCGCATCGGCAGCCGGCTCGCGGACCTCGAATCAGGCCGAGCTTCCGCCGAAGACTGGACTGTTCCGGGCAGCTTCGAACTCCTGGACAGTCTGAAACGGCGGGGAATAAAGCTCTATCTCGCCAGCGGCACCGACCTGAAGTTTGTGCGGCAAGAAGCGCAGCTTTTAGGTGTGGCAGAGTATTTCGGCGAGCACATCTATGGCGCGCTTGACCTATACCAAAACTTCTCCAAACAGATGATTATCGATCGGATTCTAGAGGAGAACGATTTGCGCGGCGCCGAGCTGCTCGGCTTCGGGGACGGCTTCGTGGAGATCGAAGAAATCAAAAAAGTCGGCGGCGTCGCCGTGGCGGTGGCGAGCGAGGAGGTCAAGCGCTCGGGAGTCAATGAATGGAAGCGCCGGCGGCTAACGCAGGCTGGAGCGGATCTCGTCATACCCGATTATCGAAACGCGCGCGCCCTCTTGCGTTTTCTCTTTGCCGAGGAATGATATGCCTTTCCCCGCCTTCGACCGAACACGCCTTCGCATTCAGCCCCTGAGTCAGCGAAGAAACGACCTCGACCTTTCGGTGATGCTGCCCCTTGACGCTCCTTTGCCTGATTTTACTCATCCCGCTCTGCCCCGGTTAGGAAGAGATTTAGTGGCGGCCCGTCAACGGGGCGCGGCGCGCATCTTATTGATGGGCGCCCACGTCCTTCGTGCCGGGGTATCCCTCCATTTGATTGACATGATGGAACGGGGCCTGATCAGCCATGTCGCCACGAACGGCGCCGGGCCGATCCATGACTGGGAATTTGCCCTGATCGGCGCCACCACCGAGAGCGTAGCCCGCTACATTACGACCGGCGAATTTGGCCTCTGGCGCGAAACCGGCCGCATGAATGAAGTGATCCGGAGTGGCCCGGCCAAGGGCCTTGGCTTGGGGGAGGCGCTCGGACGGGAGATTCTCGAGGGCGATTTCCCTTACAAGGATGTCAGTGTGTTGGCCGCCGCCGTGCGCCTGGGCGTGCCGCTGACCGTGCATGTCGGCGTCGGCTATGACATCCTCCACGAGCATCCCAACTGCGACGGCGCCGCGCTCGGCCAGACCAGCTACCAGGACTTTCTGATCTTTACCGAGTCGGTAAGCAAGCTCGAAGGCGGCGTCTTTCTCAATTTGGGCTCGGCCGTCATGGGGCCGGAAGTGTATTTGAAGGCTTTGGCAATGGCCCGCAACGTCACCCATCAAGAAGGCCGCGCTATCAAGCATTTCACTACGGGCGTATTCGATTTGATCCCCCTAGAAGGCGATACGCGCCAACAAGCGCCCAAAGATGATCCGCGCTACTACTATCGGCCTTGGAAAACGATTCTCGTCCGCACCGTGGCCGATGGCGGGGAAAGCTTTTATGTTGCCGGCGATCACCGCCTTACCGTGCCGAATCTGCGGCAAGCAGCTTTGGACGCCTTCACAGGTTAAATAGTCCGCTCAATCTTTGCACCACCGGTTCCCGATGTTAATTACGCCGGAGGCGTTACAGCAATTAGATTAGCCGGTGGTTGAGCGCAGCGACACCACCGGTTCGCGAGCTCCATTAACCCCCACGGTAGAGTCGGGAGGTGGCGCGGTGGTTTAGGGAAGCCATGCGTGTTGCCGGCCCTTTCGGTGATGCCGGTGCCAGAGTCTCTGCCCATGCTCCGTTTCCACACCCCCGCTCATCGAACCGGACGTGCGGATTTCCCGCATCCGGCTCTCGGACAAGAGCTCATGCGTTCGCCCACGGCAAGCGGTGCGGTTTGGCAAGCAGTTGGACCAAACCCAACCGGTCGTGCAAGTACTCGGTGGGAAAACGGCCAT
>JBJMQT010000097.1:0-31646 GCA_045802525.1 Gemmataceae bacterium | reverse complement strand
TACACGACTCTCAGCCGCGCCAATGCCGAGGTCGACACCCAGGCGGAGGCCAACGCCGACTTAGACGCCCAACTCACTCGCCTGGAAGAAGATGAACGGCGCATCAAGGCTCTTTCAGAATGGGAAAACGGCAATGTCGTTTGGGTGGATGAACTGGTCGAAGTCACCAATCGCTTCGGCGATTCGAAGACCACCCAGGTCACTCACCTCACTGCCGACCACCTTGAGAATAAAAACGGCAAGAGCAAGTTTCCCGCCAAGCTTGTTGTTAAGGGGTTAACGAAAGGCGACAATCGTGCGATTGATGAAATGATAGCCCGCCTGGTCGGCGACAATCGCTATCACGTTGAAAGTAAAACACTGTCGCCCAACGAGGGGCCGGATAAGGCCGAATTCCCTCAGCAATTCACGTTGCCCGAAGTTGATGTCGATAAGAGCGGCGACAAGAAGGCTGGCCCACGTAAAGCCGGCGCTTCACCGGAGACGAAGGCGATGCGCAACTAGTGTCTGCTGCAGCGGATCATTGAATATCGAGAAGAAAGACTTAAATGACTTCCCGTGAACGAACGATGGCTATAGCCCTGGGCACCCTCGTCGTAGTAGGCGGCGGCGCTTTTGCGTTTGATAAGTTCTTCTTAAGTCCCTTGCGCGAGCTTCATTCGAAACGCGACCAACTTGAGGACAAGGCTTATGACAAGAGCACCAAACGCCAGCAGATTCTCGCCGATATGCCGCGCCTGGACCGCTGGAAACAGCTCAGTCTGCCCTCGGATGTAGAACTCGCTCGCCGCGAGTATCAAAGTTACCTGGAGAAGCTGACGCGCGACAGCGGCATTCCCGGCCGGAATGTCACGGTCACGGCTCGAGCCGCCGAACGCGCCACCGATTTGAGAAACGCTCCTGGCCAGACCGCCAAGACGCCGGTTTACACGAAGCTGGCGTTCAACGTCAATGTGCGCAGCAACTTTGCCAATCTCGTGAAGCTTTTGGAAGGCTTTTATAAGACGAGCTTGCTCCACCAGATTAAGACTCTCTCAATCCAGCGGGCGGCCAATACAGGCAACGAGAAGACCACCGATCTGGAAACGACGATGACGGTGGAAGCTCTCGTCGTGACAGGGGCGGGCAATCGGCTGTACTTACTGCCTAACATGGACCGCCGTCTGCTTATTCTTGAAGCGGTCGCCGGCATGAAGCATGTGCCCCAGGGCTTGGCCTTGGCCGGCTGGGCCATCACGCCCACGGGTCCCCTGGGCCCCGGCCTTCTCGCCCATGCCGAACGCGACTACAAAGCGTTGGCCTCCAGGGACATATTCCATGGTCCCGAAGCCGTCGTGGAACAACTGGGCAAGCCCGAATGGATTGCTCCTCGTTCCACCAAACTGACCGATATCACGCGCAGCGACCGACATACCGAAGGCTCGCTTTTTGATTTCGGCAGTAAACGCAAGTATCGTCTGCGCGCCTCGGCCGGGTTTGATAGCTTTCCCTTCGTCAAGGATGGTCAGGGCAAGACGGTGGTTCGCGGGTCGGTAGTGCGCATTGATCTCGATAATCGCGACATCATTGTGCGCGTGGCCGTATCGAGTTACGAGCCGTCGCCCGGCGACCAGAGTGAAAGCATCTTCCGTCTTTCCGAAAAGGATCGCGAGAATTTGATCCGAACCGGCGCCTTAAAGAGCCAAGAAGCCGATCCAGGCTTTCGCTTAAGCGAAAAATATTGGCAAACGCTGCTCAAGAGCCAGGTGATCAAGCCGGATGAAGAGGGAGATGGCTTCGCCATCGAGACCGCCGCGCAATGGGGCGGCCCGGTCGTGGATGAAAACGACCGCGTCGAAGTGCTGCGCGGCAAAGTTCTCCGCAAGCAAGACGATCGCGTGTATATAACGCTCAAAGAAAAATACTGCGCTCTCCATGTGGGCCAGACGGTGGAAGATTCCTTGAACAAACCGTTGCCCCAAAGCCAGGTCAAGGAAATCAAGTCCGCCCGGGCGGCGCCGTGAAAAACAGTGGAGCAGACATTTCTGTCTGCTCATACCCGCGTGTCGGCTGGCTGTCAAAGAAATTACACTCATTAATGCAAGATGGGAATCTTGGGGTTTCTTTCATTGCACGGGGCAAGGTTTGCCGACTAATCCGTAGGTAGGGGTACCATCGGCGGTATTATTGCAGACACGCTTCAGGCGAAGGCGTTAAGATAGACAATTGAAACTGACCAACACAGCTTTAAGAAGCAGGGGTGCTTTCTCACCTGGGCAATCGGCAGGGTCTAAAACATGCGAGCCAATTCATTCCGTGGTTCCCTGGGGGCGGCCGTTATGGCCATGGTCTCCTTTTCTCTCACTTCCGCGCTGGCGCTACAGCCTCCTGGAAAGGCGCGAGGCGCCAGCCCCGACGATCCGCCGCCGCCGCCGCTGAAGAAAACGGAGCCGACCGCCAAACCGGCCGATAAGGCAACTGAGAAGGTGGAGACGTATGAATTCGTTATGCGCGATAAGCCGTGGGGAGCCGTCTTCGAGTGGCTCACTGACAACACCGGAATTCCGGTCGTTTCAAACTATAAGCCGCAAGGCACTTTCAACTTTATTGGACCCAAAGGCAAGAAATACACCCTTCCGGAAGTCATCGATCATATTAATGACGCCCTGTTGAGCCAGCCTGCCAGCAATAGGTACATTTTGATCCGCAGAGATACGAACTTCACGCTAGTGCCGGCTGAAGACAAGGTTCCCATCGAGCTATTGCCCGAAGTCGACGTAAAGGACCTCGACAAGCACGGCAATACGGAAATGGCCACGATAGTGTTGCCCTTAAAGTCTTTGGTTGCCGAAGATGTTGCCCCGGAGGTAAAGCAACTGAAGGGAACTTTCGGAGAAGTCACGGCGTTCAAAGGTTCAAATAAGCTTGTCCTTACCGACACGGTTAAGAATCTCAAGCGCCTCATTAAGACGCTCTCGGAAATGGACGACGGCCAAAGTCAGCCCGACAACTATTCGCACGAATGCAAATACATCAAGGCACGTGATGCCGAACGAGTTCTAAAAGAGCTTTTGGGCGATCCGGAAAAACTGTTGCGGGCTCAGCAGCCCCAGCAGCCGCAATTTGGATTTGGCGGAGGCTTTGGCGGCGGCGGCCAAGGCGGCGGAGACGGTGGTTTTCGCGGCCCCCAGCGCGGTGGTCAGCAACCGGCTGCTCCGGCTGCCAAAATCCGCATGCATTACATCACCTGCGATGAAAGGACTAACACAGTCCTAGTCACCGGCCCTGCCGACAAAATCGCTCAGGCCCGCGACGTCATGAAAAAAATTGACGTCGAGCAGAAAGGGCAAAGCCCCATCATTGCCGGCCCGCCCGAACTTAAGAAGTACACAGTGGAGAATGCCGAGGCCGTGGCCAAGACGCTGAAAGAGATTTACAAGGAATCCAGCACTTTGCGGATCTCGGCTGCCGGCAACAGCACGATCTTAGTTTATGCCGTGCCCGATGATCAAATCGACATTGCCAAGCACATCTTCGGAACGGCCAAGGGCAACAAGACCGAGACGATCTCATTAGGCACTCTCGACGCTGCCAAAATTGCCGACACACTCAAGGGCATCTATACCGACGCTAAAGCCGGCGGCCCTTTTATCGAGGCTGATAGCAGTCGCAATGTCATTGTCGTCCATGGATCTGACGAGCAAATCGCCGACCTCAAGAAAACCATCAAAGCTTTAGGCGAAAGCGATCTAGGCGGTGGCAAGACACGCGTCCTCACCGTCGATCAGGGCGACGCGGCATCGCTGGCCGAGGCGCTGCAACAGATGTTGCCCCAACTACGCAAGAATCCCATCAAGCTAAATACGCCCGGCAGCGATATCGAAAAGAAATCGGAGGAATCGCCCAAGAACGATCAAAAAGATCGAAAGGACAAAAAAGACAGCAAGGAAGCAAACCGCTGGGATTCCAAGGACAGCTTGCGGCAACGCCTTAGGGCGCGCGGGATCTCGTCCACGCAGTTAGTCGCTCTGGATCAGGCCGATCCTCAGGACGATAACAAGCCCGGCAAACAGTCGGCGCCTATCACGTTGACGCCTCTGGGCAACAAACTCGTCATAACTAGCGACGACCCGGAAGCCATGGCCTTAGCCCTTGATTTGGCTCGCTTGCTCACCCAACCGCAAAAGGTATCGGGCCGGTACGAGATCATCAAGCTGAAAAACGCCAGTGCCACGGATGCGGCCAAGGTCCTGGACGAGGCGTTTAACGGGCCCAAGCAAACGAACCCGCAGCAAGCGTTTGGTCCTTTTGGCGGCCGGAATTTCTTCAACCAATTTGGCGGTCAAAACGCAGCGCCTGCGGCCAATCCCAACGCCGATAAGATTCGTGTGGTCGCCGACCCCGGGAGCAACTCGCTGCTCGTTCGGGCCAGCCCGCTGGACATGGTTGCCGTTCGCCGTATTATCAGGGACTCTATCGACAGCGGCGAAACCGACTCCAAGGCCGTTCTGAAAACCTGGACTATCGGACCGCTTCTTTATGCCAGTGCAACTGACATCGCGACCACGCTCAAGGACGTTTATCGCGAGAACCTCAATTCGGACGCCGCTAATCCTGCTCAAGGGCGTGGTGGATTTCGCGGCATCCGCTTTGGACCGGCGCAAAACTTGAATCCCGACGGTTCTCCCAAAGGCGTTACTCTGTCCGTGGGCGTGGACGATCGTACCAATAGTCTGGTCGTCAACTGCTCCGAAGCGATGCATGATGATATTGTCAAGCTCGTTGAAAAGATGGAAAAGTCCGCCAAGGAGAATCCTCGAACCGTTAAGCTGATGGCAGTCAAAGGCGTCGACCCCACCATTCTGCAGCAAGCCCTTGACGCTATCCAAGGACGTACTTCCACCACGAACAACCAGAACCAATTTAATGGCTTTGGCGGCAACGGCTTCCGGGGTGGAATGGGCGGCGGACCAGGTATGCGAGGGGGCGGAGGATTCGGCGGCGGAGGAGGGTTTGGCGGTGGCGGGGGAGGGTTTAATGGCCCACCCGGGGGCCGGCGAGGCAATAATCGCCAGCCCGATCGACGGCCGGATTTTTTCGCACAAGCGGTCACGGATGACCCTCGTGCCTCGGTCCTTTACGATCCGCAACAGCCCGCCGAAGACAACCGACCTTTAGCAAATCCGGCGGAATCCAATGCGGCAACGAACAACGAGCAACGAACAGCGAACACGTATAACGAAGAGGAACAGCAAGCCCAGCCGCCTATTTCCAGCCAGAGCGTTCCTACACCTCGGCAGCCGTTTACTTCCGACGCATTGCCGGAGTTGGGCGCTATAGTAATCAGCGCAGGCAGCCCGGCCGATCTCAAGCTGATCGAAGATTTGATTCAGCTCATTGTTGAGCGCGCTAAAGAGGCCGAGATCCAAATCGAGATCGTTCCTCTGCAGTTTGCCGACGCAACCGTCGTCGTCAATACGCTCACTCAACTCTTTCAACGCGTCAACGCGGGCACTTCCGGCAATACTGCCCGACAAGCGCCCACGACCACGGCTACGCAAACGCCGTTCGGACAGTTGACGCAGAGCCTGACCCAGGCTTCGTCGGTGGTCATGATTCCGCTGGCCCGGCAAAACGCAATTCTGTTGGCCGTGCCGCGCGCTCGCCTTGATGACATTAAGAAGGAAATCAAGAGGCTCGATGTGCCCAGTACGAAGACCGGTGAAGCCACGGCGTTCCGCCTGGAGAAGGCGTCCGCTTCGCGCGTGGCTAATCTGATCAATAATTTCTACTCGCAGCGCTATCCGGGAGAAACGGCCGCACTGCATCAAATCCGCGTTACCTTTGACGACAGCACCAATACCGTGTTCGTGCAGGCGGCGCCCGCCGACCTCAAAGAGATCAGCGACCTCATCAATCACATCGACACGATGGTTCCCAGCGCCATCAATGAGTTGCGAATTGTGCCGTTGCGCAATGCCTTGGCGGACGAGCTTTCGCAGATTCTGCTCAAGGCCATTTCCGACAATGTGGTCGCACCCAGCGCGACACCGACGGCGCCGGGCGGTGGAGCACTAGGCGCCGGCGGCGGCGCGGTTGGCGCGGGCGGCGGAGGCGCGTTTGGAGCAGGCGGCGGCGGGGCTTTCGGCGCGGGCGGGGCGTTTGGCGCGGGTGGCGGCGCTTTTGGCGCCGGGGGCGCGGCCGGTGGCGCCTTGGGGCAGGCCGGAGGAGGAGCGCTAGGCGCGGCGCGCACCACGGCGGCCGGTGCGGCCACCAGAGCCTCCACGGTTCGCTTTGTCAGCGCGCAAAGGGGCGTGCCCCCGGTTCAATCCGGCTACCTCGAAGACATTCATCTAACGCCCGATGTGCGAACTAACACGCTCATAATAAGCGCACCGCCCAAGAGCATGGATTTGATACTGACTCTCATCCGCGAATTGGATGTGCCGCCCTCGGCCCGCGCGGAGATCAACATCTTTCAATTAAAGAGAGCGGATGCGTCCGCCACCGCCACCCTCTTGCAGCAACTTTTCCTGGGCACCGGCGGCGTCGGCACGGGCGGCGCCGCAACAACGACTCCGCGCCCTGGCGGCGGCGCCGGCGTCATTGGCGGCGGGGCCGGAGCTATTGGTGGGGGAGCAATTGGCGGGGGCGGAGTCATTGGCGGCGGCGGGGTTATCGGCGGCGGGGGCGCTCTTGGAGGCGGTGGCGTCATTGGCGGCGGCGGCCAATCGGCTGCGCCCGGCGGCGCCGGCGCAGCGGGGGGCGGTGCACGGCCCTTGCAACTCACGCTCGGTGGCACTACCGTTGACGGCGCTCCACTCATCGAACTGCGCCTGACCGTGGATGAACGCACTAACAGCATCATTGTCGGCGGCAGCCGCAACGATCTCGATGTCATCGAAGCCCTTATCACGCGTCTTGAAGACAGCAGCGTCCAAGCCCGGCGCGACGAGGTTTACCACGTTCGTAATTCCTCCGCGGCGGACATCGCTAGCGCCTTGCAAACCTACCTGAACAACTCCATCACGGTATTGCAGTTGGGCCAGCAGTTAACTCCTTTCCAGCAGATCCAGCGCCAAGTCGTTGTCGTGCCGGAGCCGGTCAGCAACAAGCTGCTTATAAGCGCCACGGGCGATTACTACGCCAAGGTCATGAAACTGATTCTGGAACTGGATGCCGAACCGCCCCAGGTCATGATCCAGGCCTTGGTTGCCGAAATCGATTTGAGCAATACTGAGGAATTCGGCATGGAGTTGGGACTGCAAAGCCCGGTTTTGTTCAATCGCAGCGTGATTCCGGCGACCAACTTCTTTGGTGCAGGCACGACTACATTCACCAACAGCCCCACCCAGACCGGCAACCTCGTGCCGCCCGGTGTGACCGTCAACAGCACCATCAATCCCGTGGCCCAACCGGGATTTGCCTTTAACGACGTTGTCACGCCTCTTGGCAACAATCCCGTCGTGAATCCCGGTGTCGTTGGCTTCCAAGGAATAAATAGCCTGGGCGTCGGCCGGGCGTCCACGATCACGCCCGGCGTCGGCGGGTTTGTGTTTTCGGCTTCGAGCAGCAGCTTCAATCTGCTCATTCGCGCCTTGAAAACCCAGGGCCGGATTGACATCATGAGCCGGCCCCAGCTCATGACTACGGACAATCAAACCGCCTCGATTCTGATCGGTCAGAGCTTCCCCTATCCTACGGGCACGACGGTCACAACCGGCATCGCAACGACGAACGTCGCTTATCGCGACATCGGCGTCTTGCTAAACGTCACGCCGCGCATCAGCCCCGACGGCAAAGTTTACATGCGCGTCAATCCCGAGGTCTCCTCGATCGTGCCCACTACGATCAACCTCGGCAATGGCGTCCTGGCGACCGCGTTCAACGTGCAATCCGTCAATACGACTATCTCCGCCCAGGATGGCGAAACGGTCGCCATTGGCGGGATGATCAGCAAGAAAGATCAGAAGAATGAAAACAAGGTGCCCTGGTTCGGCGACCTGCCTTATGTCGGCGCCATGTTCCGCTTCCGAACGTCGACCAAGGCGAAAACTGAGTTGATCGTAATCCTGACGCCGCACATCGTCCGCAATCGGTTCGATGCCGACCGTGTCCTGGCCATGGAGTCACGGCGCATGGACTGGGTGGTAGGCGACGTGATGAAGATTCACGGCTCAACGGGCATGGAGCCGATTCTCAACAACCACGACCCGATTGGGCCGACCGGCCCGCCCTTGCCTTATGTTCAGCCTCCAGGGATGGGCATCCAATCCAAGCGGTTTTCCAATCCCGCGAACGGCCCCGCAAATGCCGGCTCAGCCGTTCAGCCTGTCAGCGCTTCCACCATGGTCCACACCTCCTTAGAGGGCAATGCGCCGGCCACCGTGATCAATCAAATCACCGCGCCGCCTCCGGATGCGGATTTCTCCAGTCCCACCGCCGCCGGCTCGGATGCCGCCCCGATCGAAAAAGGAAAGGAGTCCTCGCGATGGAATATATTCCGCAACAAAAAATGATGCGGGCTCTAGGCGTTCCCATGGCGCTGGCCGTATTCTTCCTCAGCGGCTGCATGGGTGGGACGACGCGGGAGTTTTTCGCAGCCAAGCCGGAGGGACCTCCCTCGGGCGGCATCTGCGAAGTGGCCGCCATGTGGAAGAATGAGGTGGTCTTCACGCCCGACCCGGCCAACGGCGGTCGCAAAACGCCGGGGATTGCCGGCCGACTCTTCTTTTTCGATGAGAAGAAGGACTTTCCCAAAGCCGGCGAAGGAGCGGTCGTTGTCGATCTCTATGACATGACTCACTCCGATCCCAAGGCGAACACTCCACCGCTCGAGGAATGGCGGGTCGATAAAGACACACTGCAAAGGCTCTACCGCCATGACACGGTTGGCTGGGGCTATACCGTGTTTTTGCCCTGGACCACCTATCGACCCGACCTGACTCACATCGAGCTAAAAGTGCGCTATGTGCCCGTCAAGGGAACGCCTCTCTATGCCGAGAGCGAGCCGATGACGCTCAATCAAGACATGAATCTAACGATTAATGAATCAACCCGAGCCACGGGGCCGCCCTCCGCTCCGGCGGCCGGCAATCCAGGCTTAGTGTCGCAGCCCCAAGGGAACTGGAGCCAAGGATCTGCCCTAGGACATGTTCAATTCCAAGAAAAACATTTCCAAGGGGAGACAGCTCAAGGCAGCACGCCTTAGATTGCTTGATAAGATAGCTGTTCGCCAAGGCCCACCCGCTTACGTTGGTGGGCCTTTTTTCTTATGAATAACGCCGCAGGTGGCGAAGCAGCGTCGCTCGTTTCATCCTACCGTAACGGTGTCGCGAATAGCATCCGGCGGAACTCCTCGAAGGCCATCCACTCGCCGATCCTTGAGAATTAGGGCAATGGCATCCACCAAGCTGTCATGGCATTCCTCGCGAGTGCGACCCAGGCCGTTGGCGCCTGGAATTTCGGGACAAAAACCAATAAACCAGTCGCCGTCGCGCTCATATACGGCCGTGAACTCATTCTTCATAAAGCATGCTCCTCCGACGCAAAACGGTCCAACGTCGTAGCAATCTAGATCATTGTACTATGCCGCCCTGCCTAATCCCTACCCGGGTTTTCTAGTGCCAATGTTTACATCTTAAGTAGGTGGTTCAGTGCGCCATCATCAAGAAAGATGATGCCCGCATCAGCTTGATCACGGTCGCGCGATTCGTCAAGATTACGGGTGGGAGAAGGGCCCGCGTCTACCGGGATTTCGGCCGGCTGGCGCGCCCGCTGTGAGCTAAGCGGATGTTCTCCTGGCCGGTTGGGCAGTCGGCCAGCAAGGGGCAATGGGGGCAGTCGGGGTCTTCTTCAAAACAGATTTGGTTGGCGATATTGCTGACGTTGTCGCAGAAAGCGGCGTCGCGCGACTTGGGGATAAAGTGCTCCATCGTGGCTCGGGCTATTTCCAGGTTGTCCACATCGGCATCGATCAGAGCCACGCGCTGAAGCACGCGCAGAGTCGGCGCATCAACGGGAACGGCATGGCCGGCCAGAGACTTCTGCGTCACCCAGGCGACGATGTAATCGTTGGCCGCCTGATAGCGGCTCAATTGCTTGGCCGCCTGCTTCATGGGCTTCTTCTTAAGCGACTCTAAATCGAACGAAAACGTCGTCTCGAAGACCTCCTGGAGGAAGCTGATCAGCCTTTGAGCCCGGTCGGCCGCATCCGGCAAATCGTCCAGCACTTCCTCGATCTCCCGATGAGAGCTGACCCGAATCTCGTTCCAATCGAAAAACCGTTCTTGCAAGGCGGCAAAAGCCTGGTCGGCCTCATCGCGCGTAACTCCCTCCCGACAAATCGCGTAGAGGAACTGATCCAGCACCGGCGCATCGCCGCCGTGATCCTGTCCTTTATCTTTGCCGATGAGGTTGGTTAGAAGACGTTGGCGGTTTGCTGTGGCGGGCATGTTGGTTTTCCATCCTTCTTTGGCTGGAGGCCGGCCGGCATACCGGCAAGCCGTTGGGTTGGTGACGCCTTACTCTTGATCGTTTTCAAGAGTGTCCTTGGAGTCCTCTTCCGCCGCTCCGTCGGCGGGCTCTTCCTGAGCCTTTGGCTTGCCCTCATTGAGCGCTTCATTGATGAGCCGAGTGATTTCGATGCTTTTTTTCACGCCTTGATCGAGCACGAAGGTAATCAGCGGCGTAAAGCGCGTCTGGAGCCGGGAGGCCAGCTTTGACTGCACGAATCCGGCCGAGCGCTTCAGGCCGTTCATGCACAATGTCTGCTCGCCCGGCGTGCCCATGACCGAGACAAAGACCTTGGCATGCTGCAAATCGCCGGAAACTTCAACACGCGTCACGGTAACGCCTTTAATCCGCGGGTCGCGCAATTCAAAGAGAATCGTTTCGCTGGCGACTTCGCGAATCACTTCGGCAACGCGCGCCAGTCTGTGTGTTTTCATCGGAGCAACTCAGGGGACTTAGCAGCCGCGAAACTAGTTTTCCTCGCGGATTCAATACACTTCTATCTCATGATCCAGCATCTCGGCGATTGGGTGCGACTTCAAGGCGGCCAGCACCTCGCCAAGGATCTCGCGAACATGGCGGCCATCATTGCTGACAGCGGCGATTCCCAGGACCGCCACTTGGCGATTGTCGAGGGCGTCCACTTCCGCGACAGCGACCTTAAAATGGTTGTGCAACCTGTCTTTGACGCTGCGGACCACCTGGCGTTTGTCTTTCAAACTTCGCGACTCACGGAGCAAGAAACGCACGCGGAGAGAGCCGACAACCACGAGGGCGCTAGCGGCCGGCGGCTCAGGCTGCCGGCGCGGCTACCTTTCATGAAAGCGTTCGCTGAATATGCTCGACCCGGTACGCCTCGACGACGTCGCCTACCTTGATGTCGTCATAGCCCGCTATCTTGAGCCCGCATTCGAACCCCTCGCGGACTTCGCGGACATCCTCCTTGAAACGCTTAAGCGAATCCAGGCCTGCCGTGCGATCTACTGGCGGGTAGATGACGATTCCTTCACGAATCAACCGCACCTTAGCGGACCGCTCGATAACGCCTTGAGTGACATAACAACCGGCGATGGTTCCCGTGCGGCTGATCTTGAACGTCTCGCGCACCACGGCGCGGCCTAAGTGAACCACTTCTTCCCGCGGCTTCAATTTGCCTTCCAGTGCGGAACGAATATCGTCGGTCAACTTGTAAATGATGTCGTACTGCCGAATTTGCACGCCTCGTTCCTCGGCCAGGGCCCGAGCGCGATCGTCGGGCACGGCGTTAAAACCGACCACCAGCGTATCTTCTGGGGAAGCCAGAGCTAGGTTGATGTCATTTTCCGTGATGCCGCCGATGGCAGCGCTTAGGAGCCGAACGCGCACTTCCTCATGGTGCAACTTTTCCAGTTCCTTATTGATCGCTTCAATGGAACCGCGGAAATCAGCCTTGAGGATTACCTTGAGCTCGACGATCTTGGCCACGCTGAGGTTTTCCAAGCGCACCGGCTCGCGGCGGACGATGGCCGCTTCTTGTTGCTTGGAACGGCGCTTGTCCGCGATTTCTCTAGCCGTCATCAAATCGGGGACGACATGGAAGGGATCGCTGGCGTTGGGCACTTCGTCGAGCCCGGTAATGCGAACGGGCATGCTGGGCCCGGCTTCATCAATGGGCTGGCCCAAGTCGTTATACATGGCCCTGACTCGGCCATGGGCCGCGCCACAGAGGATGACATCGCCTCGGCGAAGAGTTCCGTTCTGGACAAGCAACGTGGCCTGAACGCCTTCGCCTTCACTCAGCATGGCTTCCAAGCAGGTTCCGCGCGCGGGCTTGTTGGGATTGGCTTTTAATTCCTTCGTATACTCGGCGACAAGGGTGATGGCTTCGAGCAATTCATCGATTCCCTTGCCGGTGGCGGCGCTTGTGTAGACAAAAGGAATGTCGCCGCCCATCGTGTCCGGAATAAGCTCCATACCGTAAAGCTGTTGCTCGGTCTTCTTCACATTGGCATTGGGCAAATCGATTTTGTTAATGGCGACGATGATGGCGACACCGGCCGCCTTGGCGTGGTTGATAGCTTCTTCGGTCTGAGGCATGACGCCATCGTCGGCGGCGACCACAATGACGGCAATATCGGTCACGTTGGCGCCGCGGGCGCGCATCTTGGTAAACGCTTCGTGGCCGGGCGTATCCAAAAACGTGATCGGCTTGCCATTGTGATCGACACGCCAGGCCCGGATGACCTGAGTGATGCCGCCTGCCTCGCTGGCCGCGACGTCGCTCTTACGGATTTGATCGAGCAAAGACGTTTTGCCGTGATCGACGTGGCCCATGACCGTGACGATGGGGGCCCGGGGCACAAGGTTTTCCGGGTTTTCCGGCTCTTGCAAGCCTTCACTCAACTCGACTTCCGCATCGGCATGGCGCTTGATTTCCATTTCGACGCCCAAATCCAGGGCGAGATGCATGGCCGTATCTTCGTCAAGCGATGAATTGATGCTGAAATTGACCTCCGGCGCCAGGTCCTTCAGCTTGAAGAGGATTTCACCGGATTTTTTGCCGATGGCTTCCGACAAAGACCGGACGGTAATGGGCGTTTCCAGCACAACCTTGCCCTTGCGCGGTTGCGTGGGACCGCGCTGCTTGGCCTTGAGCCTTTCTAGGCGGCTCTTGGTTCGCTGCGGGCGCTCTTCTTCGATAACCAGCGTGCCGGCGCGGGCTTCGAAGGTTTCGCCATCGCGGCCTTTCCGCGCTTGAGCTCGTTCATTACGGCTCTTGTGGCGCTGGGCACGACCGGCGACGCCTCCGGCGAGTTTGGCTTTGCCCTTGGCCGCTTCGCTGTCTTCTTCTTCAAAGTCCTCAATAATATTGGCGGCCGGCGTCGAGCCTTTGCCGGATTGGACCAGGTCCTTGGTATTGATAGGACGCGATCCGCTGGCGACTTCAGGCGGCAAATACGCAATAGGTTGCTGTTTGCTGGGTATAGGCTGCTGGGGCTTCTTAATTTCTTGGGGGCGGGCCCGGAGGGGGGGAACCGAAGCGACCCGAATGCCCGGCACTCGCGGAATTGGCCGTTTGCCTCCCGGCCTAGGACCGGTATCGGTTCGCGGTGTTGTGCCCGAGGTAGGAGCTCTTCCCGGTCCGGCGGACCCGCGCCCGGAAAGGTCGCGCACTTTCGGAACATCGCCCGAAGAGGTGCTCAGTTTAGCAGCCGGAGCTTGAGGAGGAATTGTCCCAGGCGTTTGCGGTGCGGTAGGCCCGGCGCCGGGACCTCTTTGGGGCGGTCTTTCACTAGTGTTTGGGCTGGCCGGCGTCGACGGAGTCCCGGCAGGTGTCGCAGTTGATTTCTTGGCCGGCTCATTTACTGAAGGCGGCCGGACAACAGCGGGCGTCCCGGCAGAAGGGGTCGGTGCAGCAGGTTCAAGGCCTTCGGCCGGCGTTTTCAATTCCCCCGTATCCTTTGCAGGAGTACGAGAAGCAGACGCCGGGGAGCGACCAGTCGGCAACTGACGGACGCGGCCGGGAGGTGCAGCCAGCGTTGGCGCAACCGATTTGGGCGGTGCTTGGGGAGCGGCGGCGCCGGCAGAGCCTTTTTTCACCAGGAGCTCCACCGCATCACATTGCTCTTGGTCGAGGCTGCTGAGCTGGTTCTTTACATCAATGCCGGCCTGACGACAGAAATCCAGTAGGTCCTTGCTCTCAATATTCAGCTTCTTGGCCAGCTGATAGATGCGAACCTTCTCCGTTTGCAAGCGGCTCTCCTGTGCAGATAAAATCTTCGGCTCCCCTTAAAGGCAAAACTATGGCATGGTTATATTCCTTCTATTCTAACGGAACGCACTATCTTGAAAAGAGAATCCTTCCGTTGGAACGGAAATCCGCCTCCTATCAGCCGATCAAAAGCCTGGATTTGGTCGGTTTTCTTCAAATCTTTGGCAAAAAAAGGCGGAATTCAGCGTTAGGCCCTCTTTCGGCGTCAACAGATCTCTCAAGATGCAGGCGATTCCTGTTCGGTCGGGTGCGGTTCCGGCTGTTCAGATTCTGCGACTTGGTCGGTTGTTTCAGCCTCTTGAACATTCGCCGCGCTCTCTGTTCCATTGGCATTGTCGTCCGGCCCGAAAAGGCTTTCCAGCGTCGGCTTAGCTTCTTCCACTGAAGCGGTTTCCTGATCGGCAGGAAAAATATCAGCGGCCGTCGGAGCAGAAGTCCGACTGCTGGCCACCGCCTCGGTTTGAGTGCCATTTTCCTCGGCAGCTAGCTTGGCGGCCCGCGTTTCCTCCTCCACTTGCTCGGCCGCTCCTTCGGCAAAGACGATGATCTCGTCTGCTTCTTCTTCCGTAATTCCTGCGAGGTCTGCAAGTTGCGCCGGCTCGATGAAGGTCAAATCATCGTAAGAGAGAAATCCTTCTTCGATGAAGGTTTCGACCTGTTCAGCCGTGACACCGGGAATTGAGCTGAACCAGCCTTCGGCTCGTTCGATGCCTTCGTTAAGCTCCTCGTGGGTCATGATCTCGATGTCCCATCCCACGAGCTTGGAGGCCAGGCGAACGTTTTGGCCTCGGCGACCGATGGCCAGGGACAATTGGTCCTCTTTTACCAAGACGATCGCTCGTCCCAGGCGCGGATAGAGAAATACCTCTTCGACCGCGGCCGGCTGAAGAGCGTTGGGAATCAAGACCTGAAGAGAATCGTTCCAACGTACGATATCGATCCGTTCGTTGCCGAGTTCCTCGACGATATTCTTAATACGGCTGCCTCGCACTCCGACGCAAGCACCTACACAGTCAACTTTTAAGTCAATGCTGCTAACGGCGACCTTGGAGCGATACCCGGCCTCCCGTGCAACGGCTTTAATCTCAATGGTGCGGTCGGCAATTTCAGGAATCTCGTTCTCGAACAACCGGCGAACCAAATCGGGATGGTTGCGTGAAAGAATGATCTTCACACGATGGCCCGTTCTGCGAACATCGAGAATCACGGCCTTGATGCGCTCGCCGACATGATATGTTTCGCCCGGTATTTGCTCGCTGCGGGGTAGATAGGCTTCCGACTTACCAAGGGTACAGGTGGCGGCGCCACTTTCGAAACGCTGCACGGAGGCGACCACCAGGTCTCCCTTTTGATTGGCAAACTCTCCAAAAAGGGCATCGGACTCGGCTTCGCGTATTTTTTGGATCATCAACTGCTTGGCGCTTTGAGCGGCAATACGGCCCAATACTTCCGGTTCGATAAGGTCTTCGCCGCGTTTGGCGACGATGCTCCCCGAATCGCGGTCGATGGTAACGACCACGCCTTCTTCCTCGCCATAATGCTTTTGGGTCGCCAACTGGACCGCGGCCTCGATGCTCCCAAAGATAATTTCTTTGGGAATATTCTTCTCCCGATGCATCAGGTCCACAATCCGCAACACGTCGGAGCCGTTCATAGCGCAAATCCAGAATTCCGAGTCCAATGTCGAAAATCAAAGGTCCTTGGCGCCCGGTCTGGACTCAAGACCAAGGCGGAAAACCTGGGGCTAAACAAAAACAGTGGGATCCAGTCCCACTGCGAATGCCAAAACGGCAACCGTCAGTCCGACACGAGGCAGGGCGAACCATCACGATGCGGAGGCAAGGCTCAAGCGCTTTCCTGAAGCGCAATCAAACCAATGAAAGCGCCTCGCGTTGAGAAAGACTTCGGCCGGTTGACCCTCAATCCACTCCGCCTGAGCGTCTTGAAGAGCCGCCAATTCCCAGCTACCTTGCCGCAATTTAACCAAACTTCCGTTGCCGAGGCGCTGTATCAGGGCGACCTGCATGGCGAGTCGGGCATAATCAGCAAGAGCCTTAGTTCCCGGCTCTCCAGCCCCTACCTGAATATCTTCGGGTCGAATTCCCAGTGTAACAGCCTTGCCGGCGAGATTCTTCAGCGGTCCCCCAATCGCACCGGGCAGTCCAAGACCTGATCCGTCTTGCGTCAGGCACAGTTCGCCTGTTTCCTTCTCTACCAGGTTGCCGGTCAAAAAACTCATGGCCGGGGAACCGATAAAGCCAGCAACGAAACGATTGATCGGGTGCCGATAAACCTCCAGGGGCAGACCCGCTTGCTGTATACAGCCCTCGTTGATGACGATGACCCGGTCGGCTAGGGCCATCGCTTCAGTTTGGTCATGCGTGACATATAGTATTGTCGCCCGAAGCTGGCGCTGTAGCAAGTGCAACTCCTGCCTCAATTCTAATCTTTGCGGGAAATCGAGACTACTGAGCGGCTCGTCCAATAAGTAAGCGCTAGGAGCGCGCACGATCGCTCGGCCCAGGGCAACCCGTTGCTGCTGGCCGCCGGACAGTTCCCGGGGCCGTCTGGGCAGCACATCCCGCAAACCCAGTAGATTCACCGCTTTCTCCACGCGAGCTGCCAAATCCGCCTTTCGCTCCTTCCGTTTTTGGCCCCAGGGCAGGGTGAAAAGGTTTCTCCAACCGCCGCTCTGGTTCTTCAGCCTGAGCCCGAATGACAGGTTGTCATAAACGGTGAGGAAGGGATAGAGAGCAGGTCTCTGAAAAACCATAGCCAAATTACGCTCAGCGGGAGGAGAATAAGTCACATGAGTGCCGTTGAGCTTGACGTTCCCCGACGTAGGTGTTTCCAACCCGGCAATGAGCCGCAGCAATGTTGTCTTGCCGCAGCCGGAAGGGCCCAGCAACACTACGAACTCGCCATCGGCGACCGTTAAGGTCACATCGCGAACGGCGGTTATGCCATTGGCGAACCGCTTGGTAAGTCGCTCTAGCCCAATTTCGGCCATCCAGTTGGGTCTTCCGAAAAGCTGCGGATTATTGATTCGAATAGTGGACGGACGTACAATTATAGGGAGAATGCTACGTGTAAGCGATCTGAGGCGTTTTATGGAAAACTCTGTTATTTCGCGCCGGCTGCGGGAATATGCCCGCTATCTTGAGAGGAACGGCGAAGCGCTCTACCGCGTGAAAGCCTATCGCCGGGGCGCAGACTCCCTCGACTTGCTGCAAAGGCCGGCCTATAAAGTGCTCGAAGAGCAAGGCCGAAAAGGATTGCAGGCGATTCCGGGCATAGGCCGGCATCTAGCGTATACGGTCGCCGCCTTGATTCAAACCGGCGAGTTTCATCCCTATAACGATCCGCAAGAGTTTATTGCCCCGAGAGACTGGCGGCAAGCCGACCCGGCCTAGCGGAAGCCATGCCGGCGGGCTCCCTGTTCATTGGCTCATCGTCTCCCCGATAGAGCGCTCCTCATGCTGAAGCGCCTGGAATTGTTTTTGGGCCTTATTCGCTTCGGCCATACGATATTCGCCTTACCCTTTGCACTTTCGAGTGCCGCACTGGCTTGGCGAACAAGGGCACAATTCTCTTGGTTCGACCTGCTGGGCATACTTCTGTGCATGGTTTTCGCCCGCAGCGCGGCTATGGCCATTAACCGGCTTGCCGATCGCAAAATCGATGCGGCCAATCCGCGAACCGCTAATCGTCATTTGCCTGCTGGGTTGCTAACGCCCACGGCGGTAGTCTTTTTTTTCGTCGTTTGCTGCCTGGCTTTCATAGCTTCGACGACGACCTTTGTCTTGGCTTCCGGCAACTATTGGCCCCTCTATTTGTCCGTCCCCGTCTTGTCCTTTGTTTGCCTCTATTCCTTCACCAAGCGCTTCACATTCCTGTCGCATTTCTGGTTGGGCGCCTCGCTCATGCTCGGGCCCGTCGGCGCTTGGATCGCCATCCGCGGGCCCGAGGACCTGGCAATTCCTTTAGTGCTGGGCTTGGCCGTTTTGTTTTGGGTAGCCGGGTTTGACATTTTCTACGCATGCCAGGATTTCGAATTCGATCGTCGAACGAAACTACAAAGCGTTCCCGCGCGCTTCGGAATTGCCGCCAGCTTGCGAATTGCTTTGGTCTGTCACGTCCTGATGGTTGTCTGCCTGTTCGTCTTGTACTGGGTGGCCCAGCCTTTTCTTGGAAAAACTTATCTAGCCGGCATTGGCGCCATAGCCCTCTTATTGGTTTACGAGCATTGGCTCGTCAGGCCGGATGATCTGAGCCGCGTGAACAAGGCATTTTTTCAGGTTAATGGAATCATCAGCATCGGCTTGTTCGTAGTGGTGCTATTGCAAATCGCCATAAATTACTGAAATTTGGACCAAGCCGTCGAACGACACGGGCTTAAGAAGCGGATAGGATTTTTTCCATGTCGACCCACGTCGCACTGCTCCGCGGGATAAACGTCGGCGGACGAAACATGGTCGCCATGTCCGATCTGCGCGGTCTCTTCAAGCGCCTGGGCTTTACCGACGTCCAATCGCTGCTCCAGAGTGGCAACCTGGTTTTCCAGAGCGATCGGACCGCTGAAATTTCGCTTGAAAACCTGCTAAGTGTAGAAACCAAAAAGCTCCTCAATGTGTCTATCGACTATTTCGTTCGTTCCAGAGAGGAGTGGGACACCGTTGTCGCCGTGAACCCATTTCCGAAAGAAGCAAAGCTCGACCCGGGCCATCTTGTCGTCATGTTCCTGAAGGATGCGGCAAAGGCAACGGATGTAAAGGCGCTTCAGTCGGCCATCCAAGGCCCAGAAACTTTATGCTGCGTTGGCAAGCAAGTTTATATCTACTACCCGGCGGGGATGGGTAAATCGAAACTGACTCATTCATTGATCGAGAAAAAACTCGGCACGCGCGGGACAGGCCGGAACTGGAACACAGTGCTGAAGCTTGCCGCCTTGACGCAAAAATGAAAATTTCTACGTTCACTATTCGGTCATGTCGTTAGCCGCTCGGGACGGAAGCGGGCTCCATACTATGGTTGGATTCCTGAGAAAGCACCAAGTCCAACGGAGGACAAATCCATGCTGTACACAATCCTGATCGTAATTGCTGCGGTCGTCTTGGCGCTTGTCGGCTTCATTGCCATGCGTCGTGCCGACTTTTGCATTACAAGGTCCGCGACCATGTCGGCGCCACCGGCCGCTGTTTTCGCACAGGTAAACGACTTTCATAATTGGGACGCCTGGTCGCCGTGGGCTAAATTGGACCCGAATATGAAGCAGACTTACGAAGGCGCTCCGGCCGGGACCGGGGCCGTTTACATGTGGAACGGCGACAACAAAGTAGGTGAAGGACGCATGACGATCCTGGAAAGTCAACCGAGCCATCTTATCCGCATCAAATTGGAATTCATGAGGCCCTTCGCCGCCACCAATATTTCAGAATTCACCTTCAAACCTGAAGATAATAAGACGGTCGTAACTTGGAGCATGTCCGGCAGGCACAATTTCATGGCCAAGGCTTTCATGCTTTTCATGAACATGGACAAAATGGTTGGCGGCGATTTCGAAAAAGGACTGGCTAGTATGAAGGCAATCGTAGAGGGAGTGCCGCAGGCATAGCGACCTCCTTTGACAGCCCTGCTAGATTTCCCAATGCGGAGCACATGCCAGCGGCCGGGACACGCTGTCCATCACTCTAAACTTCAGGGGATCCCATTTCCCAATGCAATAGGATCACCCAAGCATGCTGGTCGGTCCACTTGGCCGCAACACCTGGATTCGTATTTAAGACAGGTGCCCGATTTGTTCAGTAAGATGAACGCATGAAGGTCCGCGAGGTCATCAGACGCCTGGAGGCTGATGGATGGTATCGCATCCGATCGAAAAGCGGCCATCGTCAATTCAAGCATGCTGCTAAGAAAGGGCGAGTAACAGTGGCGGGCCAGTCAAATGTCGATGTGCCGGTCAAAACCCTTAAATCTATCTGGAAACAGGCACAATTGCCGGAGGAAGATTAATGCGTTACGCCATAGTCATCGAAAAGGGACCTACGAGTTATGGGGCCTATGTCCCGGATCTGCCAGGCTGCGTGGCCGTTGGAAGTTCGGCCGCTGAGGCTAAGAAGCTAATCGCTGAGGCGGTGCCCTTGCATTTGGACGGCCTCCGTGAAGACGGGTTGACCATCCCAGAGCCCTCGACCGAATGCGAATATTTGGAAGTGTGATTTTCTGATCTAGGAGCGGCGAACTGATGGAACGAAATTCGTAACGAGGCAGGGCGCTCAAATGCTCGGATTGTTTTGTGACTCAAGCAAATGCGTAAGACGGTCGTTAAAACTTGAGGATAATGGCATGCGTATGCTATTCATGAGACACGGATAGTGGCGTGGGTCGCGCATCCATTTCACCTTATTTCGCCTGCACCTCGCTTAGCCTCCGCTCCAGAAACCTTCGTTCGCTATCGCTTGTGACTAGCTCGAGCGCTCGCGCATAGCTCCTTGCCGCCTCCGCGTAGGATCCGAGCCGGCGTAGAAGGTCGGCTCGCGCGGCGTGGAGCAAGTGGTAGCCGTCGAGGTCGCCGGTCACGGCGAGTTCGTCGAGAAGAGCAAGCGCCGGCTGAGGACCGTCTGCCATCGCGACTGCCACGGCCCGGTTTAGCGCCACGATGGGCGTCGGTTGCACGCGCTGGAGAAGATCGTAGAGCCGTCGGATTTGGCGCCAGTCGGTGTCTTCGGCTCGCGCTGTTCGAGTATGCTCGGCAGCGATTGCCGCCTGGAGAGCGTACGGATTGGGCCCGCTGCCGAGCGCCTCTTCGACGAGCGGCAGGGCTTCGGCAATCTGTTGGTGGTTCCAGCGCCGGCGATCCTGATCTTCGAGGAGAACGATGTTACCGGCGTCATCGATACGGGCTTCGCGGCGTGAATCGTGAAGGAGCATGAGGGCAAGAAGAGCGGTTGCTTCGGCCGGCGGCGTGGGCGCCATAAGCGCCCTCACGAGGCGCCCAAGACGGATGGCCTCAGAGCACAGATCGGTCCTCACGAGCGCTTCGCCCCGGGTGGCCAAATAGCCTTCATTGAAGACGAGATAGATTACTGTCAACACGGCATCGAGCCGCTCTGGCATGGCTTGAATGTCAGGCATACTATAGGGAATGCGGGCGTCGCGAATTTTGTGCTTGGCTCGCACGAGCCGCTGCGCCATCGTCGCCTCAGGAACGAGAAACGCGCGGGCGATCTCATGCGTTTCAAGGCCCCCCAGCATGCGAAGGGTCAGCGCAACCTGCGCTTCAAACGCTAGTGCGGGGTGGCAACAAGTGAAGATCAGGCGCAGGCGGTCGTCGGGGATTTCGCCCGTGTCATAGTCCGGCTCTTGGGTGGTCCGGATTAACCCGGACGCGGCCCGGGCTTGAAGTGTTTCCTCGAGCCGCGTGCGGCGGCGGATGCGGTCGATGGCCTTGTTGCGCGCCGTCTTTACGATCCAGGCACGCGGCGAGTCAGGAACGCCTGAAACACGCCATTCGATCACCGCGGCCGCGAAGGCTTCCTGCGCCGCTTCTTCAGCCACTTCAAAGTCGCCGACGAGCCGAATCAGGGTCGCGACGATTCGGCCCCAATCCGAGCGATAAACCGTCTCAATGGCCGCGTTGACTTCGAACTGCATGCCCGAATTGTAAACAATTTCTCGCCTGGATGTCGATCCGGCGGTCCTCCGTTCGACCTATTGATGGAGATACATAGAGGAGGAAGTGATGAGTCTTACATTGATAACTCTTGTCGCCGTATTGACGATGGCAATCGCGGGCGTAGGTGCAGTTGTCGAGAAATGGTTTTCGAAAAGAATGCGGCGCAAAGCATTCGAAGCTAAGCATCTAACACAATACCGGTTCATCCGGCGACTCGGCGCGGGCGGCATGGGGGAGGTCTATCTGGCCGAGCATCGCATGCTCAAGCGCCCTTGCGCAATTAAACTGATTCAGCCCGCCAGAGCCTGCGACTCCCAAGTGCGCGCACGATTCGAACGCGAAGTCCGCATGACCGCGCAGCTGTCACACTGGAATACCGTCGATATCTACGACTACGGCCGAACGCCCGCCGGAACCATCTTTTATGTGATGGAATATTTGCCCGGCTTGAATTTGCAGGAAATGCTGGAGCGGCACGGGCCTTTAGAACCGGAGCGCGTGGTCCATTTCCTGCGGCAGACCTGTCACGGCTTGCGTGAAGCTCATGCTAAAGGACTGATCCACCGTGACATCAAGCCCGGCAATATCTTCGCAGCTCAGCGCGGCGGTCTGTTCGACGTGGCCAAGATCCTCGATTTCGGTCTGGTGAAGCCCGTGGCCGAGGCGCGCTCCCCCCGTCTGACCCAGGAAGGAGTCATCACGGGCACACCATCTTTTATGTCTCCTGAACAGGCCTGCGGGGTAGAACACCTCGACCCTCGCAGCGACATCTACTCGCTCGGCGCGGTTGGCTATGCTCTGCTCACCGGGCGTCCGCCTTTTGCAGGCCGAAGCTCCCTAGCAGTGCTGATGGCGCATGCCCGCGACGAAGTCTTGCCGCCATCAAAGGTTTGCGTCGACGTGCCCGCCGATCTTGAAGCTGTCATCCTCCGCTGTCTGGCCAAGAAACCCGAGGACCGATTTCAAGACGTCGAAAGTCTGGAACGAGCCCTCGCCGCCTGTTCGGTCGCGAACCAGTGGACGCAGGCGCACGCCGCCCGCTGGTGGGAAGAAAAGAACGCAACGGCGGCCGCTCCGCAAGAGAAAGGCATGGCGGAGGAAACCGGCCAGTGGGCCACCTCCGATGCAAAGTCCCCGTGCGTCATGCCTTCGGTCACGTCGAACACCGACTTTGGGAGTAATGACGTCGGCTTAATCGGAAGCTTAGAATGCGACAGAAACAGCGCTTGCTTGCCGGAGCTTGCCTTATAAGAAATATTTTTGCACGAGGTGTCGATTTGGAACCAAACCATTCGACTTACTAACGGAGCTAACACACATGAAATACTTTTGCTTGGTGTACCACGAAGAACAGAATTTAGCCGCTCTTTCTTCGAAGGAGCTGGAGACGCTCGCGGGTGGATGCGGGGCCTGGAAACAGGAACTCGGCGGCCATCACATTCTCTCGGCGGCACTCCAATCCGCTCGGGTGGCCGCGACCGTACGATGTCGGAACGGCAAGACCACGATCAGCGACGGCCCCTTCGCTGAGACAAAAGAATTTCTGGGCGGGTTTACCCTTATCGACGCCAAGGACCTGAACGAGGCCGTCCAGCTGGCATCCAAGCTTCCCGCCGTGCGCCTGGTCAGTGCAAGCGTCGAAGTGCGGCCCGTCCTGGAACCGGATATGAAACCGACCGACCCTCTCGATCAAAAAATCGTAGCGGCATTCCAACACGTGGGCCACTCTAGTTAAGCGAATTAACTCCGAGGCAACAAATGAAATACATGATGCTGATCTACATGACCGAAGAGGCCATGACCCAAGAAGAGCGCGATCACTGTTATGTGGAATCTACGCAGCTGGCACAGGATCTCAATGCGAAAGGCAAGTTCCTGGGCGCCAACCCGCTTCACCCTGTGGCGACGTCGACTAGTGTTCGTGTGCGCGAGGGCAAATCTCTCGTCACCGATGGCCCCTTTGCCGAAACGCGCGAACATCTCGGCGGCTACTTCCTCATCGACGCGAAAGATCTAGACGAAGCCATCAGCATCGCGACCCGGATTCCCGGCGCCCGCAAAGGCACCGTCGAGATCCGGCCGGTGATGGAGCTGGAGGGTCTGCCCATCGGTTAGTCTTAACGCCGGCATTGCTAACAAAGTCAATCGGAGGAGGGAACATGACAGCGGGAATTCAAACAGCTTACGCGTCAAAGGTAGCGCTCTGGTCGGGACGCGTCATCAGCTATCTGGCGGCCCTCTTTCTGCTCTGGGACGGCATTATGAAATTGTTCCGGCCTGAGTTTGTCGTGGAAGCGACAGTTAGGTTGGGGTATGGCGAGACGGCTATTATCCCCCTTGGAATCGTGCTGATCATCTGCACTTCCTTGTATTTAATCCCGCTTACTGAGGTCCTTGGTGCAATCTTGCTGACAGGCTACCTCGGTGGTGCAGTGGCCAGCCATTTGCGCGCCGGCGATCCGACCTTTTCAATATTCTTCCCGGCCATATTCGGTGCCCCAGTTTGGGGAGGGCTATATCTTCGAGATACGCGGTTGCGGTTACTTTTTCTCAATGGCTCTTGACACATTCCCATGCAGGAATGTGATGGCTTCATGCCGCGTGCGCGTACAACGTTTGATCCGTTCAACGCCATCGCCGAGCCGAAACGACGGCAGGTGCTCGATATGCTGGCTAAGGGTGAGCGTGCCGTCAACGATTTGGTGAGATCGCTCGGCTGGCCGCAACCGCAGGTTTCCAAGCACCTTGGCGTGCTGAAGAAAGTTGGTTTGGTAAATGAGCGCCGCGAAGGCCGGCAGCGACTTTACAAGCTTAACGCTGAGCAGCTGAAGCCGATTCACGATTGGGTCAAGAATTACGAACGGTTTTGGCGTCGTCAATTGGAGCGAATCAAAATCCGCGCGGAACGGAAAGCCCAACAGTCCAGAGGTCCGGGGCGAGAGACTTCTAAAGAACAGGAGCGAAAGCCATGACTATGCCAGCAGCAACGTTGCCCGCGGAGTTTCTGCTTCGGATCCACGAAGAAATCGAGATTAACGCCCCTATAAGTGTGACATTCGAAGCGCTGCTCGAACAAATCGGGCCGGCCAGCGAAATGATGGACGGCAAGCCGATGCCCATGAAGATCGAACCCTGGCCCGGAGGCCGGTGGTTCCGCGATCTCGGCAACAACACCGGCCATTTGTGGGGCCATGTCCAAGTAATCAAGCCGCCCAAGCTCTTGGAGATTTGGGGCCCGATGGCAATGTCGTATGCGGCGGTCAACCACATTCAGTATCGACTCACCGAACAAGGCAACGGAACCCGGCTCGCCCTCCTACATCGCGCCATGGGCGAAATCCCGCCCGAACACCGCGACGGCATGCCGAAAGGCTGGGAGTACATCTTGAAAAAGATTCGCGAGAATGCGGAACGACGGAAAGGAGGAGCCTCTGGGCAGCACTAATTCGCATCGCTTGCCGGATGGTTTGGCGAGCAAGGGAAACACGACGTAGATTGCGAGCGAAGAAACCGGCGAGTAGGATCGACTAGAGAAAAGGTTGATCAGCCTTTCGGCAAGACAAGAACATCGAGCCCTTTGAATTGCTTGAACGCCCCGTCGGTGGTAACAAGCTGATAGTTTCCGGAAAGGGCAAAACTGGCGAGATAGGCGTCCATCCAAAGTTTAGGGGATGCCTTCGATGCACTAGCGAGCTTTTTCCATGAGGATTCCAAGGTACGCGGCTCTTCTACCCACGCGATGCGGCCGTCAGCGCGAAAGCCCTCGTAGATAGACCATGCAGCTTTGTTGGTCAGAGCAGGAATGCCATAGGGCGCCGATACAGCCGCTGTGGTCAAGAGTCGTAGAAGCGATAACTGAGTCAAGCGGCAAAACAAAGCCGGTTGCTGCGCTGATAGCTGACTCATCCACCGGCGTGCGGCCAAGTGAAACTCGTGCTTCGAGAGCGCCAAGGCCAACCAGACGTTGCTATCGGCCAGCGGCATGATGCCAATTCGTTTCCTGGGCCGAAAGGATATCGAAGGCGCGCTCGGGAGTGATTTCTTTTAGCGGGTGGGCCGCATGTTTACACTGGATCACCGGCAAGCCGGTTTGTTTATCCTTGGCCACTAAAGGTGCCGCGAGATCTGCATCTGGATTTGTGGCCAGGCCTTTGCGTAGTAATTCGGCGACTGCGTCCTTGAGCTTTCGCCCCTCCTGGACAGCGCGAAGCCTGATTTGCTTCACCAGGGCATCCGGTAAATCAAGGGTAGTTTTCATGGAACCATTTTGCTGGTTTCCCAGCTTTCTGTCAAGCAGGCTAAATGGACGTCATCTGTCAGGCAAGACCTGGGCCGTGGCGATTTAGCGAAGCACAACGAAGATTGCGAGCGAAGAATTCGGCGGGTAGGATCATCCGCACAGGTCCGGCCTTTTGAAACTTTGTCATCCGGGAAGGCGATATTCATCTCCAAAATCTAGAAGGGAGCAACGAATGAGCGGCGTTCGAGTTTTAGTCGGCACGAAAAAAGGTGGGTTTGTCCTGTCATCGGATGGCAAACGCGAAAAGTGGGACGTGAGCGGTCCTCTTTTTGCCGGCTGGGAAATCTATCACATGAAGGGATCGCCCGTCGATCCGAATCGGATTTTTGCGTCGCAGACCAGCGGCTGGTTCGGACAGGTGATTGCCCGTTCCGACGATGGCGGTAAGAATTGGCACCAGCCGGGAACGCCCCCGGGCGAGCCGACCACGACGCCCGAGGGCATGCCCAAGGGTGAAAGCAATAAATTTGTTTACGACACGTCAGCGGAAACGGGCAAACCGCTCACGACGCACCAGTTTTACGATGGCACCCAACATCCGTGGGTATTCAAGCGCGTTTGGCACGTCGAGCCGTCTTTGCACAATCCCGATGAAGTCTTCGCAGGCGTGGAAGACGCTGCCTTATTTCGCTCCACCGATGGCGCCAAGACCTGGCAGGAAGTAGCCGGCCTTCGCGGGCACGGCACCGGACCCAAATGGCAGCCCGGCGCCGGCGGCATGTGCTTGCATACGGTTCTGCAGGATCCAAGCAATCCGAAGCGCATGTTCGTCGGTATCTCGGCCGCAGGCGCCTTCCGCACCGACGACGGCGGCAAGAGCTGGAAGGTAATTAACAAAGGATTACGAGCCGAGTACACCCCTGAGCCGAATCCGGAGGTCGGCTACTGAGTGCACGACATGGTGATGCACCCGGCGTGCCCGGGTGTTCTTTTCATGCAATTGCACCAAGGCGGCGGCGTCTATCGAAGCGACAACGCCGGTGACTCTTGGGCCGTGGTCAAGGGCAACTTGCCCTCGGACTTCGGCTTTCCCATCGACGTCCATGCCCACGAGCCGAAAACGCTGTACGTGATCCCAATGAACCCCCACCTCCGCGTTCCGCTCGATGGCAAGCTGTGCGTCTGGCGAAGCCGCACCGGCGGCAACGAATGGGAGCCTTTGAGGAAGGGTTTGCCCCAAGAAAACTGCTACGTCAACGTGCTGCGCGACGCCATGGCTGTCGATTCGCTGGACGAATGCGGCGTCTACTTCGGCACCACCGGCGGGCAGGTCTACGCTTCGGCCAACGGCGGGGATAGCTGGAATCCCATTGTCCGCGACTTGCCGGCAGTGTATTCGGTCGAGGTGCAGACGCTGTCGTGATTGGGCCGTGATGGGGAAGTCTGGCGCTTGGGTACCAGAATAGGATAAAGGTGAAGATTGGTCTTCACCTTCATCTTACTTTTGGCGTAAGTGCGAGGCCTGAATGGGAGGTTGTGTGAAGTCAACAGAGTTCTACAAAGTGCTCAACAGCCTACTTGCTGAAAGGTTCTTTAATGCCGGCTTTGAGAGGGTGAGGTCCGCGACGTCATTTTGGCATTTAAGGTTGGACCGAAAGCACCTCTTTTACCAAATTCTCGTAGCGATTACGACGAAGTATGATCCTTGCCTTGGAGGAGAATTCCTTATTCGTGTCAATTTGCTTCGAAAGTACAATCCGTACCAAGTTGGCATGGAGGAAGGAATGGTCTCGTATATGCAGTACTTCTCGAAGAAAGATCTGGAAGAAATGAAAGGAATTCGAGATGGTGTCATTAATAATCTGTTGGCTCAAACTGAGTTTGAAAACGAGTTTGAACACATGATGTTTAAGACTTTTGAACCGCTCTGGAAATCCGGATTAGGCGTGCCTTTCAGAAGAGATTGCGTTCTCGGACTCCCGTACTTAGACACCGAAGATATAACTGCATGGGGAAACTTCTTGGCAAAGAATATTGGAAAAACTGTGAAAGGAATCCGGAATCGGCCCATGTTTATGAGATGAAGGGCTGAATACCATTGAGGTCAACACCGCCATGATCCGCGTCATCCTCCCTCCTCATCTCCGAACCCTCGCCAAAGTGGACGGCGAAGTATCTCTGGACGTCGCCAGCCCAATCACACAGCGCACTGTCCTCGATGCACTCGAAGCCGGCTATCCGATGCTGCGCGGCACAATTCGGGATCATGTCACGCTAAAGCGCCGGCCGATGCTGCGTTTCTTCGCCTGCGAAGAAGATTACTCTCACGAGTCTCCGGACGCTCCCTTGCCTGATGCCATTGTGTCAGGCAAGGAGCCGTTTTGGATCGTGGGCGCCATCGCGGGCGGATAGCCCAGAAACGCCCTTGACCTGGGACGAAGCGCCCCACAACGATCCAAGGCAATTACCTTTTCGCGGCCGATTGAGCGCGGAGGCGCTCTTCGGCCTCCCTCAATTCGGGAGTTAGGGCGGGACCGAAGTCGTCGGGTTCGAAGACCTGGCGAATTTCAAGCACGACGCCGTCGCTAAAGGGCGCACGCTTCATCCATGCAATCGCCTCTTCCCTGGATTTCACTTGGATTAACCAGAAGCCGGCAATCAACTCCTTGGACTCGGGGAAAGGGCCGTCGACCACGGTGGTCTTGCCGCCTGAGAACTTGATGCGCGCGCCTTTCGAGGTCGGATGCAGCCCCTCGCCGGCAAGCATTACGCCGGCTTTCACGAGCTCCGCATTGAATTTCCCCATGTCAGCAAGCAGCTTTTGGTCCGGTAGAACTCCCGCTTCGGACTCTTTGCTCGCTGGAACCATGACCATAAATCGCATTGGTGGATCTCCCAGTTTAAGGTTTGCGGCTGGATGCCCGGGCGGCTGGCCAATCAGCGCTAACGACGCTAATCGATTATGACAATCAGGCTAAAGTCGCGCAGCCTTCCTTGGTCCCTCACTGCTGCCAAGGCAAAAATCTAATACCCAATGGCAACAATTCCCAGCTCAATCACAATCAACCAGTCCAGCAAATTCTCTTCGCCGCGGTACGTTCAGTACAAGGCACCGCTTCGGCGCATGCCTCCGGCCCGGCCAGAAAACACGCGAGCCGTTTGGCACCGCTAAAAGTTGTACGCGTTTGCAGTTTGGAAGTCGCGGAAATTTGCGAAATTCTGGAGAAGTTAATGAGCGATCGAGTGCTCCCATCAATGAGCTGAAGGTTCTGTCGGCCCGGATGGTCGTCGACATCTGCAAAGTGATCGGAGCCGCCAAGAGAAGCCTTTTGCTTTGCCCCTGCCAATTGCGACCAACGGGCTATTAGTGGTCTGTTATTTGCAGAGATTTTTCATGCCTGGGCCATGGCTACTCGGCCGATGCGCGGCTCACCTGCGCGTTTGCTAATATCCCGGCCTGGGTCGCTACTACGTTTCTTGCTGTCCGAATTGCCTTCGGATGACGAATCCCTAACGGAATTTCAAGGTTTCAAAAGCTGCCATCAATTACAGGTATTACCCCGAGTGTGTGGGCTCGGGCGTTTCGTCGGGAGGATTATTTCTAAGGAGGATCGGACTGTGAAGAAGCTTCTTACGCTTACGGTTTCAGCAGCATTGGCATTGGCTCTTGGCTGCAATAGCTCAAACTCGAGCTCGGGGAGTCACACCAGCGGCAGCTCCGGGTCGGGCGGAACAAATTCTAGCGGTGCCGGGGCCCGGGGCGGGGCGGGCGTCAGCGGTGCAGGCGACCAGGGCGGTGCAGGCGCCAGGGGAGGAACCGGCGCCAGCGGCGGCGGAGCTAGTGGGGCCGGCGCCAGCGGGGCCGGCGCCAGTGGTGCAGGCGCCAGCGGGGCCGGCGCCAGTGGTGCAGGCGCCAGCGGGGCCGGCGCCAGTGGTGCGGGGGCGACTGGTGCAGGCGCTAGCGGGGCCGGCGCCAAAGGAGGCGCCGGGGCGAATGGCGCGGGCGCCAGCGGTGCTGGAGCAAACGGTGCTGGTGATAAAGGCGGAAATGGAGCCAGCGGCGGCGGCTCCGGCGCGGGTGGCGGGGCATCCGGCCGTTAGGGAAGCCGCGGGAAGGAGCCGACCTTTCCAAGGTCGGCTCCTTCTCATTTTAAGCGACCATGTGGTAAGCCGTCTAACGCGGCTGGGTGCGATAGCACCAGATGCCCAGTAGTCGGCAGAAGAAGGTGCTCCAAAAAAGGCCGCTTACCCAACCGATTGCGAGAAAAATCCAGCCCTTTAAGGTTCCATTGTGAACCTCGGCAACCCCCGTGATCATGACAAGGCCATGAGCCAAAAAAAGCAGCGCAGCTACGGCTGCTAACCCGAGGGCCCGTCCGCCAAGACGATGGGCCATATCGATAACGGCAATCGGGCTCAAGTCGCGCAGCCTTCCTTGGTCCGTCACTGCCACCAGGGCAAAAATCCAATACCCAATGGCAACGATTCCCAGTTCAATCACAATCAGCCAGTCCAGCAGATTTTCTTCGCCACAGTACATCCAGTACAAGGCGGCCGCTCCGGCAAATACGGCAGGCCCGGCCAGAAAACAGGCAAGCCATTTGGCGCCGCTGAACAAGATCACGTTGAGCAGCTGCCCCGACCAGCGAATGTAATAGATCTCGCCGGCCGCCGCCGACGACAAAACGCATTCCAAGAAACTGCAAGGCAAACCAACGACCAGGATTAGGAGAGTCGTGCCAAGAAAGAAGATGGAAGCGAGCCTTACAAGAGAAACGCTGGAAGGAATGGCCGTCGGCTCGAACAGCAGATGCGGCAGAAACACGGACGCCCCGGTGCTGATCAGCGTCAAAATCAATGCCAGACCCAGAAAAAGCTGCCTGGCGCGCAGGGGGTAAATTAGGCACTCATACCAATGGTTTTCCAGACGCCGGCCTGCCAGATCGGACCGGCGAGTTCCTCGGCTGGAAAGAAGATGGACGAGCCGCGGATCCAAAGGACGTGTCGCCGCGGGCCGGGGAATATCGGGAAGCACCGCCGGGGCAGCCGGTGTCGGCCCTCGATTCCGGGCGTGGCGCAAGCGCTCCAGGGGCGTAAGAGGAGCCGCGATAGTGCCTTGATGAGTGGGCTGCCGGGAAGGAATGCCAACAGGAGAGCCACAACGCGGGCACACCGAGCGGCGCGCGGCCATTTCGTCGCGGGCTCGCAAATGTTTCCCGCACGTGCAAATAAACTTAATCGTCATGGTTTGCCGAGATGCCGTGCGGGGGACGGTCGGTATGGAGGATGGAGCATCGAGGATGGCGGTCCGGTCTATCGGTTGGGAGGCGAAGCAGAGCTTCGCGGCAGCGCGTGCCCAAGCGGAGCTTGGGCACGAGGGGTTTTTCGATCCTCGATCCTCGATCCTCGATCCTCGATCCTCGATCCTCGATCCTCGATCCTCGATCCTCGATCCTCGATCCTCGCTCCTCGATCCTCGATCCTCGATC
>JBJMQT010000096.1:0-17930 GCA_045802525.1 Gemmataceae bacterium | reverse complement strand
GAAACCGCAACCGAAGTGGTCCAACAGGCCATGGAACATAGCCGCACCAAAGCGATCTGGGAGTGGTGTAAGCACCATCTGGGCACGACCCTATTCGCTCGACGCCAACTGGCCTTCGCAGCCAGCGCAACAAAAGACGGATGAAACAAACCCCAGGTTTTCATCAGGCCACCCTAACCCTCCCCCACATGGCGGGAGGGGACCAAGCTCTCACTCTAACCCTTCCCCGCAATGGGGGAGGGGACCAAGCTCTCACTCTAACCCTTCCCCGCAAGGGGGAGGGGACCGAGCTCTCAACCTAACCCTTCCCCGCAAGGGGGAGGGGAACTGAGGCGGGAAGGGACTAGACTATCCATCACGTCCTGCTCCCTCCCCCGCTTGGGGGAGGGTCGGGGTGGGGGGGAAATGCGCTACGCTTCCTAACATCCTAACATTCCGATTCGTGCGCGTTTCTTAATGGTTATCATCAGTCCAGGGCAGGACAAGGTCTACGCTCTTGGACGACTGGTTTTTTGTCAGCTCGCCCCAGACGAGGAAGGCCGGTTGCCCTATAGACACAGGCGCCCCATTCCCCAGCGTTCGTTGACAAATCTGCGAATTCTCAGTAGAAGAGGCTTGTCCAAACTTGATTTTGAAAGGTCTTTCTAGGGAGCGAATGAATGAACAAGGTGGTTTATTTCACGGCGGCGGCGGTTACAGTCGCTTGCCTGGTCTTGGCGGCCGAAGCGCAAGATACCAAGACGCCGACGATTAAGGAAGTTATGGGCAAGTTGACCAAGGGCCCTAATTCGCTGACGACAACCATCGGCAAAGAGTTGAACGTCGATGAGCCGACCTGGGATGATATCAAGAAGCAATCGAAGGAGTTTTGCACCTTTGCCGAGGCCCTAGGCAGAAATAAGCCGCCCAAGGGCGATGCGAAATCGTGGAGTACGCTAACAGAGGCCTATGCGGACAACGCCAAGTCCTTGTCCGAAGCAGCCGACAAGATGGACAAGAAGGCCGCTGTGGCCGCTCACAGGAAATTGCAAACGGCTTGCATGAACTGCCACAAGGCTCATCGCGGTAAGTAATCGGCGTGACGATGATTAATCGTGCAAGCCGGCCGCTATGGCCGGCTTACTCGTTTGGAGCCTTGCCATGCTGGACGGCTCTTCGGTCGCCAAAGCCTTCAAGGAATGCGGCGTCACTCATCTGACCTGGCTGCCGGACAGCGAGCTGGGCGCTTGGGAGCCCGCCTTGCTCGCCGAGCCGTCGCTAAAGGTCGTCCGCGTCTGCCGGGAGGGTGAAGCCGTCGCCATCGCCGGCGGGTTGTACCTGGGCGGCCGCAAACCGGTCATCGCCGTCCAATGCACCGGGCTATTCGAGGCCGGCGATGCCTTGCGCAACTTCGTGCATGACCTGAAGCTGCCCCTTTTCTTTTTGGTCGGCGTCCGCAGCTACTACGCTCACGCCAATAAGGCGTCAAACGATTCCTGTCCCGTTTTTATCGAGCCGATTCTCCAAGCCTGGCGCCTGCCTTATACCATCCTCGATAACCGGTCCAGCGCCGCCGATTTGGTGAACGCCTATCGCGGCGCCGCCTCCAAGAACCAAGCCGCCGTTGTCCTGATCGCGGAGTGAGACGATGCCGATGTCCTTAGAAGAGGCCCTGGCTGGCCTGGCGGCTCATCGCGGCGACCGGATCGTAGTGACTACTATGGCTTCGGTCGGCCAGTGGCCCGGTCTATCTGACACGCCGTTGGACTTTAACTATATGCCGTCGGCAATGGGTGAAGGACCGGCTCTGGGCCTGGGCCTGGCTCTGGCCCAACCGCAGCGCGGCGTTATCGTCATTAACGGCGACGGTTCCATGCTTATGAATCTTGGCAGCTTGGTGACGCTGGCCAATCAGCCGGCCAGCCTTTATCTCGTCATCATCGATAATCAATTGTTTGAAGTAACCGGCGGTCAACCGACGGCCGGCAGCGGCCATGTCGATTTTGCCGCGTTGGCGCGCGGGTCGGGCATAAAGCGCGTCTACACCTTTACCGACCAGGCTTCATGGCAAAAAGGCGCCCCCGAAGCCTTGTTCGGCGCCGGTCCCGTCGTCGTCTGGCTTTCAGTGGAAGGCCGTCCCGGCCAAAAAACCCCGCGGCCGCCCCATCCCATGGCCGAGCAAATCCAGCGTTTGCAACAGGCGCTGGGCATTTAAGGCCTTGGAAAACGATGGCCTTTCCCATGTTTTCGTTGACAGCGAACTGCGAGCGCTGAAAACTGCACTTTTTGGGTAGATCAAGGTCCCTAACTTCCTGCTCGTTTATGTCCCCTGCGATGGCGCTGACCGGATCCCCTGCGCAAACCTCCACTTCTCGTCCTGGGCCGAGTTTACAAACGCCCTCGGTGTGGCGGTCCCCCCTTGTCCCCATCGCTCTGGCCTCGTCGGCGGGTGTGGTTTTTGACCGCTACCTCGGCATTCCGCTCGGCTTCAGTCTGCTGGCCGCGGTCATTTGTTTGGTCGCCTGGACCCTTGCCCTCCTGGGCAAAGGCGGAGTTTACGCGCCGCTCTATCTGTGGCTCGCTGCGCTCGCTTTGGGTTCGAGTTACCATCACTGGTTTCGCACAATCTTTGCCGGTGACGACATCGGCAACTACGCGAGTGAAGACGCCCGTTTGATGCGGGTTCGCGGCGTGTTGGATGAGGAGCCTACCATTGCCTGGCAACCGCCTGCCGATCCGCTTCAATCCTTTTCGCATGGCGATTCAACGTCCAGCGTCCTTCGAGCCAAGGAAGCGCTTCTGAATGATCACTGGACTCGGCTTTCAGGAAAAGCCCGCCTGGTTGTTGCCGGGCATATGACGGGTCTCCACGTTGGCGATGAGATCGAGGTCGTGGGCCGCGTTCAGTGTCCGGCCAGCGCCATGAATCCCGGCGAATTCGACTACCGTGCCTACTTGCTGGACCAGCGCATTCGAGCGGTCATCGCTGTTCGCAAGACGCCCGACGGCATAATGCGGCTTGCCGTGGGATGGCCACGGTCGGTCCTCGGCTGGCTCGCGATCGTGCATGGCTGGGCTCAGCGCACCATTATGGAAGCGATTCCTGAGCCCGAAGGCGGCGTGGCGACCGCATTGCTCCTGGGCGAAGGGTCGACCATGACGAACGCCGACTGGGACAAATATATCCGCACCGGCGTCATCCACGTCTTGGCGATTTCGGGGCAACACTTGGTTGTCCTGGGCGGCTTCATCTGGCTTGTCTTGCGCGTCGTTGGCGTCCGCCGTCGCCGGAGCGCGTTGTTTGTCGCGGTTTTTCTTCTGGCCTATGCGCTTTTGGCGGGAGGCCGGCCGCCGGTGATGCGCTCGGCCGTGATGGTGTGCGCGGCCTGCGGCGGCATGATGCTGCGCCGTCCTGTCTTGACGGCCAATTCCTTCGCCCTGTCGTGGCTTATTGTGATGCTTCTCAATCCCGCCGACCTCTTCGGGGCGGGCTGCCAACTGTCTTTCCTGGCCGTCGCGATCCTTTATTGGGGCGTTAGCCGGATTCCTCGAAGCGACCGCGATCCATTGAAACAATTGATCGAAGAAAGCCGTCCCAATTGGCAGCGTTGGCTACGCGCCTTTGGCCGGCACATTCTTATGGCGTATGCGGTTACGCTCATCATCTGGCTTGCCGCGGCGCCCCTCGTGGCGGACCGCTACCATCTCATCTCTCCCGTTGGCTTGCTTATCGGCCCGCCTGTCGTCTTTCTGACATCCGTGGCGCTGCTCGCCGGGTTTCTTCTGTTGCTGCTGTGGCCTTTTTGCCGGCCACTAGCCGTTCCATTCGCCACTTTGACGAAATGGAGCCTTGCCGGTTGCGAAAGCATCGTGCGTATCGCGGACAATCTTCCCGGCGCTCATTGGTACTTGGCCGATATCCCGGAATGGTGGCTGTGGACCTTTTACGTCTCTCTTTTTGGCATTCTGTGGTTGGAATGCTTGCGCACTCAGTGGCGTTGGACCGTGCCGGCCGGGGCGGCTTGGCTCTGCGTTGGGCTGCTAGCCGGTTCGGCGCGGCCGACAGCGAACGAATTGCGATGTACGTTCTTGGCGGTCGGCCACGGCGGCTGCACGGTGATCGAAACGCCGGACCGCCGAACAATCCTCTATGATGCGGGAGCGCTGGGCGGGCCCGACGTGACGCGCCGGCAAATCGCACCTTTTCTCTGGCAGCGCGGCATTCGCCGTATCGACGAAGTCATTCTCTCGCATGCCGACCTGGATCATTTCAATGGGTTGCCCGAATTATTCAAGCGTTTCGCGGTCGGCCAAGTGACGATGACCCCCTCCTTTGCGATTAAGGAAATTGAAGCGGTGCGCGTGTTTATGAATGAATTAAAGCAGCGGGGGATTCCGGTCCGTATTGTGCAAGCCGGCGACCGGCTCTCGGCCGGCCCAGTCGAAATGGAAGTATTGCATCCTCCAGCAAAAGGGCCTCCGGGCAACGAAAACGCCCGCAGTTTAGTGTTGCTCCTGGAGCACGAGGGCCATACGCTGCTTTTGACAGGAGATTTGGAAGGCGCCGGGCTGGAGCGCGTCTTGTCCCTGCCGCCTCAGCGCGTGGACATCCTCATGGCGCCGCATCACGGCAGTCTGGCCGCCAACAAGAAGGAGCTTGCGGAGTGGGCCAACCCCCACGTCGTCATCGCCTGCCAGGGACCGCCACGCTGGCCCAGTAGAAAGACGGAACCTTACACCGAGCGCGGCATGCGCTACCTGGGCACGTGGCCGCATGGGGCGATCACCATTCACAGCGCGGCCGGGCAATTGAATGTGGAGACCTATAAGACCGGCGAAAGGTATGTATTCGAATAGCGCCAGAACGTCCTCGCTCACGCGCCCGACCGGCGAAGGGCGCTGGCGCTGCGACCCCTCCCGGGGTCGTTGGATTGGTGCGATTGTGAACCGGTTGTGTCGCTGCGCTCAACCACCGGCTAATTGCTGAAACGCCTCCGGCGTAAGGAGGCGAAGAGAAAATGTCTTATGGCTCAAGCGCTCGGCCCGGAAGCCGGTTCGGCCAGGCCCTTCATCTGGTGATAGATGCGGTTATCTTTCAGTTTGAGGGCCAGCTTCATAGATTTGCATTTGGCACAAAGGTAGCCCGTTAAGCCGTGATCCATGGGCCCTTCATAGTGGCAGACGAGGCAGGTTCCTTCCGGGCCGCCGGTGCCTTTGCGCACATAGTCGCCGTAACTGGGAATGCCGCCTATCATGGGGACTCCATTGGAAGCCTCGCCTGACGCTTCGGGCTGGTGTTGGTAATACACCTTGCTTCTACTGCCGGACCAGCTTGTGAAACCCTTCGTGAAGTTGCTTGGTAACCGGGCCGGGTTTGCCGGTTCCGATGAGTCTGCCGTCTATCTTGACGACCGGAATCACTTCGGCGGCGGTGCCTGTCAGGAAGCATTCATCGGCGGTGTAAACGTCGTAGCGCGTTAAGCTCATCTCCTCGACTACGACGCCGTCGGCCTGCGCAAGCTCGATAACGGCATTGCGGGTGACGCCTTCGAGAATGCCCGCGTCTAACGGTGGGGTGCGCAGCACGCCGCGCTTGACGAGAAAGATATTGTCGCCCGTGCATTCGGCGACTTCGCCTTTGTGATTGAGCATCAGCGCTTCCAGACAGCCCGCGCGGATTCCCTCCATTTTGGCGAGAACGTTGTTCAAATAATTGAGCGATTTGACGCGTGGATTGGTCGCGGCCGGGTGATTGCGGATGGTCGAGGCAGTCACGATTTCCAGGCCGTTGGCGTACAACTCCGGCGGATACATGCTGATGTCGTCGACGATAATAATGACCTGCGGTTCCGAGGTCTTGCGCGGGTCAAGGCCCAACGTGCCGGCCCCGCGAGTCACGACGAGCCGAATATAGCCGTCGCGTTTGTTATTGGCGCGCACGGTATTATTGACCGCGTCAATCATTTCGCTGGGGGCTATGGGGATTCCCAGGGCGATCGCTCGGGCGCTATCATAAAGACGGTCAATATGCTGACGGAGCCGAAACACCGTGCCGCTGTATACGCGAATGCCCTCGAAGACGCCGTCGCCATAGAGCAAGCCGTGGTCGTAAACGCTGATCTTGGCGTCGCTCTTATCGAAGAGCTTGCCGTTGATGTAGACCTTGGTCATGGGTGCTCAACGCTTTCGGTTTGGAGAATCGAAGGGAAACTATCCGGGCCTTGGTGTTCCATTCGACCGGCCGTCATCTTCACGACCCGATCAGTCTCCACCGCCAGGTCGTGATTGTGGGTAACCATGATGATAGTGAGCCCTTCTTGGCGGTTCAAGTCGCGGAGCAGGCCCATGATCTCGGCGGCATTGCCGGCGTCGAGATTGCCGGTCGGCTCGTCGGCTAAGAGAATTCGCGGCTCATTAATCAGGGCGCGGGCAATGGCGGCGCGCTGCATCTCGCCGCCCGATAATTCGCGGGGCTTATGCCGCAGCCGGTGGCCAAGTCCCACTTGCTCTAAAAGCTGGCTCGCCCGGCGGCGCAAAGCTCGGCGCTCACTGAACCAAGCGACCAGCGAGTGCGAAATCATGCCTGGAATCAGGACATTTTCCAGCGTCGTGAGTTCGGGCAAAAGATGATAGAACTGGAAAATAAAGCCGAACGTGCGGTTACGAAGAGCCTCACGCTGGTGCGCCGGCACATTATCGATTCGCCGGCCTTCTAGATGAATGGAGCCCTCATCGGGCTTGTCCAGCGTGCCCAAGAGGTGCAACAACGTGCTCTTTCCCGAACCCGAAGCGCCGACAATGCTCAGAAACTCGCCGGCAAAGACCTCCAGGTCCAGACCGCGTAAGACGGGCACTTCGATTTTGTGCTTGCGATAGGTCTTATGCAGGTTGACGGCGCTGAGCATGTGGGACTCCGATTAAACTCTGCTTCCGAATCCGGCAGCAACCTGGGGAGAAAATCCGAAATTCGAAACTCGAAATCCGAAATAAATCCAAAATCCTAATGATCCAAGTGAAAAGATGCCGTGTTTCGAACATTCGGACTTCAGATTTGTTTGTGATTTCGGATTTCGAATTTCCGGCTTCACCGCGTTAGGTTTCTGGGAAAGACACGTACATGATCACTCATACCTTAGCGCCCGCACCGGGTGCAGCATCGCCGCGCGCAACGCCGGCAGAATGCTGAAGACGACGGCAATGACTATCGCTCCCACATTTACCAAGAGAACGCTCCAGGCCTGAATATCGGTTGGAATGTCTTTAAAGTAATAGACATCCCGAGGAAAGATGTCGTGGCCACTAACCCTCGTGATCAATTTTTCAATGGGGTTGATCTGGTCGGTAATCGTCAAGCCCAGGCCAGTGCCAAGACCGGCCCCAATCAGACCCAACAAAAGGCCATAGCCGAGAAAAATCTTCATAACCCCGGCGTTGGAAGCGCCTAGCGCTTTAAGAATGCCGATGTCCCGTGTCTTTTCGATGACGATCATCGAGAAGATCGCCAGGATGCCGAAGCCGGCGACGCCAATGATCATGAAGAGCAGGACGTTTAGAATTCCTTTTTCGACGGCGATCGCGGACAGCAGCGGCCCTTGCATCTCTTCCCACGTCTGTACTTGAAAGTAGGAGGCCGGAAAAATCTCCTTAAGCTTGTCCGTCACATTTTTCGCCTGGCTATAGTCTTTCAAGCGCATTTGGATGCTGGTGGCGCGGTCGTCCATAGTGCGGAGCTGCTGTAGATACTTGAGCGATACAAAGACGATGTTGCTGTCGTACTCGCTCATTTCTGTTTTGCTGTAATCGCACACGACCATGCGCGTTTTGGCTGCGCCATAGGTCGGAGGCTCGCCTGGGCCATTGTCCGTAACCGTCGGGATGGCGAGGTGCACGTCGTCGCCGGGCAATAAAAAGTAATCCTCTTCACCCGTCTTCGGATCGCGCCAATAGGTCATTGCGATCCCGAGGATGATTCCTTCGGGAACGAATTCCTCCTCCGGCGGCGGGTCCGGGTCGGGTTTATCGTCTAATCCAACTTTGGGCGCCTTGTTTAGATTGAATTGGGGCATACTGGGATGAAGAAGACTCTGCCTTGCTTGGGCCTCCGGAGAAAGCTCAAAGCTGGGATTCTCCCGGTTCCGCTCGCTGCAAAGAAATTCCTTGAAACGGCAGACCGCCGTCCGGCCTTTGGGATCGATGCCGATGACGCGCACGAGCTTCGAAAAAGAGCGGCCCATGTAGCTATAGCGCAACATGCCGACTGTTTCCATAGTCGGCGTCATGGCCACGATTTGGTCGTTGAGGAAAGGGTCGCGTCGGATCCGGGCCATCACTTCGCCGGGGTTGGGAAAACCCTCCTCGACCCCGTTTGAATTCATTCCCACATCCGACAACATGCCATGCAAGCGCTCGCGCAACTTCGTGCTAAAACCGCTCATAACGCTGTTGACGACGATCAACGTGGCGACGCCGAGCATGACGCTGATAATGCACACCAGCGCCAGATACCGGGTCAGCAAGTAACGCCAGCAGAGCAGGAGTTTGTACATTGGCTGGTCCGTTTTTGTTGTTCGTTGTTCGTTGTTCGTTGTTCGTTGTTCGTTGTTCGTTGTTCGTTGTTCGTTGTTAGCGGATGTTCAGTATGCCGCTATGAGAATAATGCCCGTCTTTGCAACGAACCACGAACCACGAACCACGAACCACGAACCACGAACCACGAACCACGAACAAAATCACAATTTCTTTTCAGGCCGAAGTAAAGGAAACAAAATCACATCTCTGATGGTTTGCGCGTTCGTCAGCAGCATGACGAGGCGGTCGATGCCGACGCCCAGGCCGCCTGCGGGAGGCATGCCGTGGCGCAGAGCGCGGACGAAATCCTTATCCATCTTGGCCATGGAATCTTCTTCGGGCAGGCCTGCCAACTGCTGGCGGAACGTCGCCTCTTGCATGACCGGGTCGTTAAGCTCGGTGTAGGCGTTGGCCAACTCCATGCCCTCGATATAAAGTTCGAAGCGCTCGGCGATGGCCGGATTGCCGCGCTTACGCTTGGTGAGCGGGCACAGCGCGGCGGGATAATCGTAAACGAACACCGGGCCGCTCAGTTTATCCTCGACCCTTTCCTCAAAGAGATGATGAACGATGACATCCGGATGTTTGCCCGCCGTCGGGAAGCCGGTTTGCTCGGCCGCTCGGCGGACGCCGTCGGCGTCGTCAAGGGCTACTCCAACATGTTCGTGAAATAGCTCGGCGTAAGCGGCCCGCTTCCAAGGCGGCGTGAAAGCAACCGTCTTGTCACCGTAAGGCAGTTGCAAGGTCCCTCCCAAAGCCTGGACGCAAGCCACGATCAGCCCCTCGGTCAGGTCCATCATGGTCTGGTAATCGCCATAGGCTTCGTAAAGCTCGAGCATCGTGAATTCGGGATTATGCCGGGCGTCGATTCCCTCATTTCGAAACACGCGGCCCATTTCATAGACTTTTTCGATGCCGCCGACGAGAAGGCGCTTGAGAGGCAATTCCAGGGCGATGCGGAGAAAGAGCGGGATATCTAGCGCGTTGTGATGCGTCGTGAAGGGCCGGGCGGCCGCGCCGCCGGCGATGCCGTGCAAAGTCGGTGTTTCGACCTCGCAGTAACCGCGCTCGTCGAGATAACGACGAATGGTGCGGACAATGGTGATGCGTTTGCGCGTCCGCTCCAGTGTCTCGGGATTGTAAATGAGGTCGAGATAGCGATGGCGGAGGCGGAATTCCATATCTTGCATGCCGCCCCATTTGTCGGGATGCGGCTGCAATGACTTGCCGAGGTAATGGAGCGCGTCGGCAAAAAGGGTCAGCTCGCCGGTGCGCGTCTTGCCCAGCGTCCCCTCGACACCGATTAAATCGCCTAAATCGAGTTGCTGAGCCAACGCCCAGCCGGTTTCACCGACTTGCTTTTGGCCGAGCATAATTTGAATGCGCCCGGTCCAGTCCCAGAGGTCGAGAAAGAATAGTTTGCCTTGCCCTCGACGCAGGACGATCCGCCCCGCGGCCCGGACACGCGCGGGCGGTTGAGCATCAAAAGGCAATTCACGGATCGCGCCGATGGCTTGACGGCCGTCGAATCGAGCGCCCCACGGGTCCAGTCCCAGCTCTTCGATTTTGCGCAGCTTCTCTAGACGGCTCGACTCAAAAGTATCTTGCGTTTCAGACACGGTAGTTTGGCTCTCGGTTGGGAAAATAGGCAAAGAAGGTGATGTCCAGGTGAGACATGAATTCTAATCAGCGCGCGGGGAGTGTCAATTGGAACCGGTGTGGCCTCGACGTGCTGTTTCGCACGCGCAAGGCCACTTGCGAGCCTGAAACGGAGCTCACAGTCAAACAGTTTGTTTGACGCCGGCTCACGGCCCCTTTACTCTTAGCAGACATCCTGGAGTTTACTGAATTGGGCAAGGAGCTTATCGATGAAGCGCTATTCTCTCCCTCTTTTGACATTGGTCCTGGTCTTTTCGGTCGTCTTGGGCCAGGAAAAAAAGTCAGCCAAAGGACCAGCAGAACAGCCCATCAAGCCCGTCAAAGTGCGAACCCTGGAAGACAAAGATTTCTTCTTCAAGCCGCCCAAGACCAGGGAAGAGTGGGAAGTACGCCGCAAGCAAGTGCGCGAGCAGATCCTGGTAGCCAATGGTCTTTGGCCCCTGCCCGAGAAGATGCCCTTGAATGCCGTGATCCACGGCAAGATCGAGCGGGACGGTTACACAATCGAAAAGGTCTTTTTCGCCAGTTATCCGGGCCATTACGTCTGCGGCAATCTGTATCGTCCCAAAGGCAAGGCCGGCAAGCTACCTGCCATTCTCAATCCGCACGGCCATTGGGAAAATGGCCGCTTTCACGACGCCGGGGAAAAAACCGCTCAGGAAGAGATCAATAGCGGCGCGGAGAAGACAAAAATCGGCGGTCAATTTCCCTCGCAGGCCATTCCCGCTCAGCTTGCCCGCATGGGCTGCGTCGTCTTTCACTACGACATGGTCGGCTACGCGGACAGCTTTCCCATCAAACACAGAGAAGGGTTTACCGACGCGGAAGCCGAGCTGCGCTTACAAAGCTTCATGGGCTTGCAGACCTGGAACAGCATCCGCGCCCTGGATTTTATCACCAGCCTACCCGACGTCGATCCTCAGCGCATCGGCGTTACGGGCCACAGCGGCGGGGGGACTCAGACGTTTATTCTCTGTGCGATCGATGATAGGCCGGCAGTGGCTTTCCCCGCGGTCATGGTCTCGACCGCCATGCAGGGCGGTTGCGTCTGCGAGAATTGCTCTTACCTTCGCCAGGGCACCGGCAATGTCGAATTCGCCGCCTTATTCGCTCCCAAGCCGCTAGGAATGACCGGGGCCAACGATTGGACCATCGACATCGAAAAGAAAGGACTGCCGGAACTAAAGGCCCTTTACAATCTTTATGGCGCTGAAGACAAGGTCATGGCGAAGTGCTTCCCTCAGTTCGGCCACAACTACAATCAGGTTAGCCGCGAAGTCATGTATAACTGGTTTAACAAGTATCTAAATCTCGGTCTCAAAGATCCTGTCGTCGAACAACCGTTGCAGCCCGTGCCGCCTAAGGAACTGTCCGTTTTCGACGAATCCCATCCCCGACCCAAGGACGCTTTGAGTGCCGACGAGCTTCGCAAGTATTTGACCCAGTCATCAGATAAGCAGCTTAAAGCATTGGAACCAGAGGGCGCTACGAGCTTAAAGGAGTTCCAAACTGTTCTAGGCACGGCTTTGCGGGTAATGGCCAATAGTACTCTGCCAAAAACCGCCGAAGTCGAAATTCGCAAAGGACCTGATGAAGAAAAACGCGAAGGCTTCAAGATTCATCGCGCGCTAATCGGCCGCAAGGGAGAAGCCAGTGCTTTGCCCGCCATGGGGCTCATCCCCGAAGGGTACAACGGTACGGTTGTCGTCTGGAATCATCCGCGCGGCAGAGCCAGCGTCTTCGAAAACGACAAACCGATTCCCGCCGTCCAAGCGCTCTTGGATAAACACGTTGGCGTTTTTGTGGCCGACCTGACTGGAACAGGCGAAAACACCCAAAACTCTTCACGGGCTGTTAACAGGCAATACGCCGGCTATACGTTCGGTTACAACCGTCCGCTGTTGGCGCAGCGCGTCGATAATGTGCTTACTGCGGTCGCCTTTGTTAAAGGCCCCATGGGCGCCAAGAAGATTTACTTGATCGGCTCGGAGGCGGCCGGCCCCTGGACGGTCTTGGCATGCGCTTTGTGCGGCGACGCCGTTGAGCGCACAACGGCCGATGTCAATCAATTCCGCTTTGACAAGGTGGCCAGCACGGGCGATGAGATGATGCTGCCGGGCGCTCTGAAGTACGGGGGCTTGCCGGCCTTCTCCGCGTTATGCGCCCCTCATGATTTGTACCTGTCTAACCATAAAGACAACGGCTTTGAACAATGGACCAAGACGGCTTACGATGCCGCCGGAGCGACCGAGCATCTCAAACTGGACTCGGATAAACGATCATTGGACCACGTCATTGAATGGCTCCTGCGTTAGGGTGCGAAGGCAGCAGTAACCAACTTAAGGCTGTTTAAGCGACGCTGGCCGACGCGCTCCAGCATCGACATGTCGTGCATGCCGTCGTGCGGGCCCACGGAAAAGTCTCCGACAGAACTCGCCTCCTTGGATGCTTTGCTCAGACCCCTCTCGGAAGGTGCGAATGCTGCAAATGGAAGTGCCTTCGTGATGGGACTCCAATATATCAACTAAGTCGGTCAGTGATCGGACAGTCGAGAGAAAGTCGGTGGAGGGACAAACACGGTGGCGCGTCGGGTGTTGAAGGTCGGCATTATCGGTGTGGGTGATATAGGTCGGGGGCAACATTTGCCGGGCTGGGCCAAGGTGCCTTTCGCCGACGTTGTCGCGGCCGCCGACACTTCCGAGGCTGCCCGCAAGGATGCCGTGACCCGGGTTCCCGGGATTTTGACCTTCTCGGATTGGCGGGATCTCGTCGCACTCCCCGATCTCGACATCATCGATATTTGCACCCCAAACCAGACCCATTGCCCCATCACTCTGGCCGCTCTTTCGGAGGGGAAGCATGTCCTCTGCGAGAAGCCTCTGGCAACCACAGCCGATGAAGTGCGCCTGATGCGCGACGCTTCCATCAAGGCGAAACGGCTAGTGATGGCAGCCCAGCATTACCGGTTTGATTCGGCCAGCATGCAGATTAAGGCTCTCATCGACGGCGGCTTGCTGGGCGATATTTACTATTCGCGGGCCCAATGGATGAGACGGCGGCTCTTGCCGCCGCGGCCGACGTTTATCGAGAAACGGCTCAGCGGCGGCGGCGCGGCAGTGGACATCGGCGTCCACATTCTCGATCTGGCGTACTGGTTCCTCGGCGCCCCAACCCCGATCTCGGTTTCCGCGCAAGTGGACACGCGCCAAAGCCTTCGCGAAGATCTTTCCAGCGCCTGGGGTGAATGGGACCGGAAGCTTGTAGACGTCGAAGACTTTGCCGTAGCGTTCGTCCGCTTCGACAATGGCGCCTCGTTAACGCTCGAAACCAGCTGGATGTCGTTCCAACCGGAACGCGAGACGATCAAACTCCAGTGCTACGGCAGCAAAGCGGGCGTTATCTGGCCGGATGGGATATTGGTCGGTGAAACGAATAAGGTCCCCTGGGACATGCGCCTTACCGAGTCCGTTAAGGGCACTCCCCACCACGAAGAAATCCTTCAATTCGCCCTGGCGGTTCGCGATAGGAAGCCCAGTCCCGTTCCTGTCGAAGAGACCCTGAATATTGCGCGCATTTTGGAGGGTATTTACCAATCAGGTCAGGAAGGGCGCGAGGTGGCCATCGAATAAGGACTCGCCGACTCTGCATCAACAAAAAAAGATCGAAGGAGCCGCAACCCCTTCGACCTTCACTATATATCGGTTATCAGTTAGGTTTTTCAACCAAGCAACAGGCTCGGCTCCCAGCCAACTCGCTCGGCGGACGAACGCAGCTTTTCCAGCGCCCGATTCTGAATTTGGCGAACCCGTTCCTTGCTAATTCGCAGCAAATGGCCGATCTGGCGCAAGCTGTGGGTGCCGCTGCCGGTAAGTCCAAAGCGGAGATCGAGGACCTTTCGTTCGCGAGGGCGGAGGTTCTCCATGAGGAAATGGAGAGCTTCTTGGCGTTCAGAAACTTGCCGAAGGGTGGAACTTTCATTATCGGGCATCGCTTCGGTCAGCTTAAAATCGCTATCATCGTCAAGAACGGCATTCAAGGAGACCGGCGTTCGCGTGGCTGTTTGCAAATGAGTCAGGTGTTCCAGGCTGCTGCCGGTACGGGAGGCCAATTCTTGTGGGCTGGGAAGGTGCTTACCGCCATGAGCAAGAGCTTCGGATTCTTGCTGGAGAAGGCCTAACTCCTGCAAATGATGCGGAGAAAGACTGACGAGGTGGCTTTGCCGGGCCACAGCGATTTGCAACGTCTGCCGGATCCACCAGGTGGCATAGGTCGCCAAGCGGGTCCCGTGGCTGACGTCGAATCGATCGATTGCCTGCATCAACCCGCAAACGGCTTCTTGGAGCAAGTCGGCATAGCTTAAAGCATGATGCCGAAACCGTTTAGCTACGTGGGCTGCCAAACGGATGTTGGCGGAAGCCAGACGGTGCTTGAGGTGAACATACCGATCATGCAGCCTGCGAACCGCCGGCACATGCCGCGACTCGGCCAGGCAATAATCCCGAATAAACTGGGCCATGGGCCAGGGTTCTAGGGGCGGCCGATGCTGCCGCAAACGGGGAAAATGGCGAATCAGGACGCGCACAAGGTCGTTCTTGCAATCCCAAAACCCGGCTAGCAGTTGCCGTTCTTCCTCGGGGGTCAACAAATCGGAGGAAAACACCATCCCCGGCGTCACTGCTAAATCCGTTGTTTCCTCGGCAGGGCGCTTACGACTTGTTTTCATGGCCATCCTTCCCGCTTGGTGAGACTCAATTGCTAAAACGGCAGCCGACTTAACTCTGTAACGCAGTTATAATCAAAAACTTATGGCAATAGCCATTTGGTACTTATGTGCGTGGCAACGAAATTAGATTCCCTGCTTATCTCATTGTTAGGCCACCTATAAAAAAAGAAACCCCGGGGATCGGTCAGGTTCGACAAATCCCTTTTGCGGAGGTCTCTGACAACAAACAGGAAAGTTAAGGAAGCGAGCCTTTCCCCCAAAGCCCCTGCATTTTAGAGTTGCACTTTGGTGATATCAAGGTTTATTATCCAAGACTTCCGGTTTTTTTCTCTAATCCTCATTCTCGCCTCGATACTTCCCAATCAAATGACCTTACGCGACCGGAAATCCCGGACTTTTCAGCAATTTCACGTAATAGGGGGAAACGCATCCCTCGCTGCCTGATCGGGCTTATTTTCGAACCTTAAGGCGGCCTAAAGGGGCAACGAGGGAAGTCGATACGACCTTAACGCTTTATTTTTAAGAGTTTATGTCTTCGCTTGCCCCGTTTGGATCGCAGCCTTTTTGGAGCGAAGCCTTTGTGGGATTTGGTTTTGCCCGATTTTTGAGGTATAAATCCATTGCCGGCTTAAACGCAGTTAACAACGCCCCCTCCACGTTGGCGATTGGGGCTGATCGTTTGGAGGCCAAAGTGGGCACGGATAAATGCTCCCTTCTGGTAGTGGATGATGAGCCCTACATCCTGCCTACCCTTGCCGCCTTGCTTGCCAATGACTTTCAAATTTCCACGGCCGATTCGGCCGAGGCCGCTCAGGCTGTTTTCGCCAAGCAAAATATTCAGATCGTTTTGACTGACCAGAAAATGCCGCGAATGACCGGCGTGCAATTGCTGGAATGGGTCCGGGTCAATTATCCCAAGACCGTTCGCCTCCTAATGACCGGTTATGCGGAATTGGACGACGCCGTTGAAGCAATCAATCGCGGACAGGTTTATTACTACCTCCTAAAACCCTGGCGCACGGAGGAGCTTTTGCAGATCTTGCGCAACGCCTCCAAAGAATATCGATTGGAACGCAATCAAGAACGCTTGATGGAGGAACTGCGCATCGTCAACGACGAGCTTAAACAGGTCAACTCAGGGCTCGAAAGGCGAGTATCGGACAGAACCAAGGCCCTCGAGGAAGCCAATTTCCTACTCGAGCAACGTACGCACGAGTTAGAACGCCTAGCCCTTACCGACCCGCTCACCGGCTTGCTCAATCGCCGCGCTATTGTCGATTTGGCGCGTTCCGAACTAAAAAGGCATGCCCGCTACCCCAGTCCGCTGGCTTTGGGATTGGTTGATATCGACTTTTTTAAGGACATCAACAGCCGCTACCTGCTTACAGGCGGTGACGAAGTGCTCAAGGCCGTCGGAAAGATTCTGACCGACTCGTTGCGAGCCACGGACTCTCTGGGCCGCTGGGGCGGAGAGGAGTTCATGGTAGTCGCTCCGGAGACCGACCTCGAAGGCGCCCGCGTTTTGGCGGAGCGCATCCGCTGCACGGTTGAGGAAACGGCCATTTTCTACAATTCCCATCGCATCCATGTAACCGTCAGCGTCGGCTTTGCCGTGGCCGATGACGGCCTGCCGGTGGCCTTTGATCGCATGGAGATCGAAGCCGCCTCCGCTGAAGAAGAAGCCAAGATGACCGGCAAAAACCGCTGCATTGTTCGCCGGGTTAGGCAAACGCCCGCTCAAGCCGTTTCATGAAGCCTTTAGCCTGTTCGGACGCGCTTAATGGTCCTCTAATCCGGCAATTGTAAGGGTCAGCAATTCACCCAAAGCCTTACCCAGTCGATCAGCAGCCAGGTTGCTGTCTTTAGCGAGACGCCTCACTTCCCTTATCAATTTTGGCAACCGAACCATCGCCAACAGAAACCGGTGCCAGGAAACGCGTCCCCCAACCAACAAATCAGCCAAAGACGTTGATAACCCGGTATCTGCCGTATCGGTGATGGCGCGCAGGCATCCAAAAGGAATATTGCTTTTGTTGCAAGCGCGGGCAATAAAGGCCGCCTCCATGTCAACCGCCACGGCATTGTGGGTCTGAGCCAATTCGTGCTTTTGCTTCGCCGTCGTTGCAAGATTTGAGAGGGTAAGCAAACGGCCTCGGTGCAAAAAAGGCTCCCATTTTCCAGGCGGCATAATTTCCGGCCAGGTGGCCGGCCAACATCGTCCCCCCTCATCGCAGACTTCACTGGCGAGAATGATGTCGCCCACTTTGAGCGCCTGATCCAGGCCTCCTGCAAAGCCGGCGCTCAGGACAACCTTGGGCCGGTAGGGGACGTTGCCTAGGAGCGGCTTACTCAAGATCCAATCTACCGCCCGGTTAGCGGCATCGGCTCCCATTCCCGTTTCCACTACCAAGACCGTGAGCCAGGAAGGACCGCAAAATGTCGCCCAGCAAGGCGCCCCGGGAAAGCGCTGATGGGACCGGAATTCCCGGCGGAAATGCATGGATTCTCGCCGCAGGGCGAAAAGGACGCACGGGTCCGAGAAAGTGATTTCCGTCATTGAAGTACCTTATCGGCCCCCAAAGACCCGATCTCTATTCCCTGTTGACTCTCTTGCGCGCGGGCGGTGCACCGAAGGGTTATCACTTGGGTAACGGGGTCAAGGGGCCAGGCCAAACCCGTGGCCCGCTTCGACCGACGCTGGCCACCTTGCAAGCCGACGCTGGCCACCTTCGAAGGAGAGACGCCCAAGACAACGAAAGAGCGCAAGTCGGCATCAGGTGTTCAATTATTGATCACCCTCTGGCGCGCGGGCGGTGCACCACAGTTGGCTATAGACGAGTGTAGAGGGGGATGCCTCAATAGGCGGATTAGGGGCAAATGTGGTATTTGCCGAAGCCGCGATGTAGGAGGTCATCCCCATGAGAAGAAAAGCCTACCGAGCGACGCGTGTCAAGGATGTGGAGGTAGCGCGGTTGACGGCGGATAAAGCCGGCGAACCGGT
>JBJMQT010000006.1:0-12835 GCA_045802525.1 Gemmataceae bacterium | reverse complement strand
GAGAGTTCTCAAAGGCTTTATTACTGAGGCGATGAAACTCAACGAACAAGGCGTCCCCTCGCCGACACGATCCAAGCAACGAAGGAGTTCGGAAGTCGTTGTCCCTGATGATCTGGCCGCGGCACTGGAGAAAAACCGCAAAGCAATGACCACTTTCGAAAAGTTCAGCCCCAGTCACAAACGCGAATATGTAGAATGGATCACCGAGGCTAAGACAGAAGCGACTCGCTCAAAGCGCTTGACAACCACGCTGGAATGGCTCGGCGAAGGAAAGACGAGGAACTGGAAATACATGATTTGTTAGAGAGGTTGCCTTTTACTCCCACCGTTTAGCCGCCGTTCCCTCAACTATGTGCGAGAAGTGGCCCTAGCGCAAGTCCAGCTTTCAAGAAAAGGATTGACGATGTCCTATATTTAGGATGGCCGAGGAACGTCACCTATTCCTCGGGAACAAAGAGCGGGTTTAGCTCAAGGTTGAACGGCTTAGGCGCATTTCTTGCCAAAACTCTCTGTTGCTCTCTGATTGAGTTAACAGGCTGCGCGAAGACCGTCGCCGTCCGAGGCGGTCGGTCGTCGAAGCCGAGTTGTGACGCATACTTTGCACATTTACTTCATCTCGATGGCCGGGGGCTGCCCCTGCTGAGGCGGTGTCGTCTATGCCGAAATCTTGGGCCTGGCGCGGCGCGGACCAAACCAGGGCGAAGAACTCGCAACAACATGGAAAGCTCCTTGGGGCACCCTGATCCGGCGAGCGTCGCGGCGTCAGCCCGACGTGGGATCGCGCCCACGTCGAGCTTACGCTTCGACGCTCGCCGGGGGTTTACGCGGCGGCGCTCGCATCGGTGTCGCTGTCCTGTCCGCTCAACTCCCGGAACACGGCGTCGATCACGTCGGAATGGGCCGACGACACCACTTCGACCTGAAAGCTGGCGGCGCCGATGCCGCCGTCGCCATCGTCCACGGTCACGGCGACGGTGTAGGTTCCGGGCACAGTGTACCGGTGCCGCAATAAGAACTGCTGGCCGCCATGCACGTCGATGGCCACGGGCGCCGAGCCATCGCCATAATCGACCGTCGCCGTCCAATGGTCTTTGCCTGGATCGGTGAAGGTCACGAGCCGTGTCAGCATGGCGCTCTTTAGAATTTCCACCGTGCCCGCATCCACTTGAGGCGCCACATTGAGGACCGTCACAGCAAGCGTGTCGGTGTTGAAGCTGCCGCGCTGGTCGCGCCAGAGCAATCCCACCGAATAGACGCCGTCATCGAGATAGCGGTGCTCCAAAGCGACATCACGGGGATCATCCGGCTTGAATTTGTAGGTCTTCGTCTTGCCGCCGTCGCCCCAATTCACCTCCAGGAAAAAGGTGTCGGTCGGCAGGATGGTAGTGATGTGGCCGGTGAGCGTGGCCACGCTGCCTTCGTTGATCGGCGAGGTGATGGCACGGTTTTGAAATGCCGGCCCGCTGATGCGCGTGACGAACACGATGGTGGGAGTGTAATTGACGCGGTACGACAGGCCCGAGCTGGAGACCGCGATGGCGTTGTTGGGCAGGCCGTTGAACGTGCCCGTGATGGCAGCGGCGCCGAGGATGGGCAGCGGATCGTTCAGCGGCGGAAGCAGCTCAGGATGGGTGGGGTCGTTGATATCGAAAAGACTCAGTGCGTTGTTGAGGGCCAGCGTGCGGGTGGCGCCGAGCGTGCCGACGCTGGTGGCGATCAGATCGGCGGAGTAAGTGGCGTGATCGTTGGTGAAGGTGGCGTTGCCATTGACCGAGAGGGACAGGCCGGCGCCGGGGCGCACGATTCCCCCGCCGTTCACCGTCAGCGGGCCCACCGTGCCATCGCCGGCCAACGTGCCCCCGGTATTGACCACAGTCGGATCGGCCCCCTGGTTACCGTTTATTGCCAGGGTGCCGGCGTTAACCGTGGTGGCGCCCGGGTATGTGTTATTCCCACCCAGGACCATTTTGCCGGCGCCCGCCTTAGTGAGTCCCACGCCGGCATCCCCGCTGACCACTGCCGCGACGTTTAGATCGATATTCTCCGGCCCGTCGTTTACAGTGAAGGTCGGGGTGGCGCGAACCAAAGACAGGTTTCCCTCAATGGTCGCCGTCACCGTCGCCGTCGCCGCCCCGCCATTCGAGGCGGACGTAGCCGTCACCGTGCTATTCAGAGTCAACAGGCCGGTCCCCGTGGTGATCCGTCCCCCCGTCATGTTCAGCGGTCCGATCGTTTCGTTGTGACCATTCAGGTCGAAGATGCCGCCGGGAAGAGTGTTGACGGTGGCGGTGTCCGGAATCTGATTGTCCGCGAGCAGGCGTAGCGTTGCGGGCACCACAATCCCAATATCGAGGTTCCCACCGATGGCGTTCACGATGACGTTCACGCCGGCCGATTTGTTGAAGACCAGAGTGCCGTTGGCGAGTCGTGCGGCGCCGGCAAAGGTATTAGCGAGGGTGCCGGCGAGGGTCAGGGTGTTGGGGCCGTCCTTGTCGATGCCGCTCGCGCCGCTAATCACACCGCTGACGGTCGCGTCGCCGCCGCCTGTGCTCACGGTCAGGCGATTGCCGACGTCGATGTTCCCAGTCACGGTCAGGGCGCCGGCCGTCACCACGATGCGACTCTGCGCACCCACCGCAATATTGCCTTGCCAGGTATTGTTGCCGCTGACATTGGCGAGCGCCCCGCCGCCGCTAACCCCAGTACCGTTGATCGTGAGCGGTTCGGCATCGAAAGTGACGCCGCCCTGCGCCTGCAGGGCCGCGCCCGTGGCCACGGTGGTTCCGGCCGTGGTCGCTCCGAGAGCGGAGGCCTTCTGGATGTTCAAGGCCCCCTGGGAGACCGTGGTGGCGCCGCCGTAAGTGTTCACACCAGTCCCGGACAACGTCAGCGTGCCGGTGCCGCTTTTGGTGAGACCCCCCGCGCCACTAAGCACGCCGGCGCTGTCGAAGACGGTGCTGCCGGCCCCGTTGACCGTGAGCAAGAAGCCGTGGTTGTCGATGTTCCCATTCACCGTGAGGGTGTTGGCCGAAGAGCCGATGGTGCTCGCGCTGCCTACTGTGATGTTGCCCAGCCAGATATTGTTGCCGCTGACATTGCGGAGCGCTCCGGTGGCGGTAATCCCGGTCCCGATGAGGGTGAGGGGCTCGGCGTTGAAAGTGACGCCGCCCTGCACCTGAAGGGCCGCGCCGGTGGCGGTCACGGTGGTTCCGGCAGTGGTCGCCCCGAGGGCGGAGGCCTTTCGGATGTTCACGGCCCCTTGATTGATCGTCGTGGCGCCGGAGTAGGTGTTCACACCTGTCCCGGACATCGTCAGGGTGCCGGCGCCATTTTTGGTGAGACCGCCCGTGCCGCTGAGCACGCCAGTGCTATCGAAAATGGTGTTGCCCGCTCCGTTGACCGTGAGCAAGAACCCGGCGTTGTTGATGTTTTCGTTCACCGTAACGGTGCCGGCCGTCGAGCCAATGGTGCTCGCCGAGGCCAGCGTGACGGCGCCAGTGACCGTATTGGTGCCGGAGACGTTCAGCAGCGCCCCGTTGCCGGTGGTCCCCGTGCCGTTGAGAGTCAAGCCCGAAGTGGTCAGGGTAATGTTGTCCTGCACTTCCAGGGCCGCCCCGCTTTCCACCTTCGTGCTGCCCGTGCTCGACGCCGCCCGGACATTCAAGACTCCTGCCGCCACGTCGGCGCCGCCGAAGCTGCTGTGAGCGGCGAGCACCAGCGTGCCGGCGCCGGCCTTGAGCAGACTTCCCGTGCCCGTCAGGCAAAGCCCGGTCGGCCCTGCTCCCGTCAGGGTGAACGTATTGCCGACGGTCACTTCGATCGTGCGGGGCGACCCGTTCAGATCGACGAAACCGTCCCAATTGAGGGTGCTGTCAACGAGAATCCGGCCGCCCAGGTGGACGTTCTCGGTGCCGTGATCGGCGCCCGCGGACAGCTGCAACGTCGCCGTCGCATCGTTGGAGACCGTCGTCTCGCCGCCGTTGTTGGCCGGCCCCAGGGCCTGGGCATTAGTTACCTGCAATGTCCCCGTATTCACGTTAATGCTGCCGAGAAGGTCCGGATTGGCGGTCGTCAGCCGGAGGGTTCCCTGGTCGTTCTTGTTCAGGGTGGTGCCTCCGCCGCCGCTGATTACGCCATTCAGGTCGACCCTGGCGCCGGAAGCGATGCCGAAACCCACGCCCAAGCCGCTCAGGGCGATCGGGAGGCTTACCGCATGCGCGGCCGTGGAATTCAAGACGGTGAACCCGCCGGTCCCTAACGTGATCGAATTGCCGCTAATCGTATAGCCGGTGTTTCCCTCGATTCGAATCGAGCTAATGTTGAGATTACTTAAATCGTTCTGGCTGGTGAAATTAAAGACCCCGTTGGCGGGAAAGATAAGTTGAGCATTGGCAGATGTCGGCAAGCCGTTGGTCCAGTTGCCGTCGTGGGACCAGAGGGTGTCCACGGCGCCGGTCCACGTGGCCGGGGCCAGGCGATTTTCGAGTTGTTCCACCTCCAGCCGGACCCGAGATCGGGCCTTTCGACACGAGCGGCGATTGCCAATGGATTTCTCACGAAGCCTTTGGAACCAATTCGTTAACATGATTATCTCCTGGCTGGCCAATTCTTTGCCTAATGGATCGATGGTCTTGTCGTCGGCGTCCAAACCATTACCTGCGCAGAAGTGCTGCTTGAGGACGCCAGAGAAACGATTTTTCGTATCAATTCAACCGAATGGCCTCTCCCCCGGCCATCGCGAAGTCCTGGAACTCACCCCAGGTCGTCGCTGGCAGCAGCTTCAATGACAATGGGCAAGCCGGCCAAAGGTTTTTTGAACTCGATATCGAACGTCACCGTCACCGTCGGCGACGCGGCATCCGCGGCTTCGACTGCTCCTCCCCGACGTGCACCGACCCGCTCTCACAGGGGTGGAAGAACAATGACCAGGAAGGTGTCGATGCCCAGGCCGCCGTCGTCATCTAGGACCGACACCGTCACCCGGTAGGTGCCCGGCCGCAAATAGCGGTGCTCGAAGAGCAGGCCCTGGACCGGCTGGATCGCCAGCGGCTGCACGCCCGAGCCATCGCCGTAGTCCACGGTCGCCGTCGGGGCGTCGGCGCCGGGGTCGGTGAAGCGGCCGCTGTGGTACATCACCTCGCCGGCGCGGATCACCTCGGCCCCGCCCAGCAACAGCCGCGGCGGCACGTTGCGCACGGTCACGAACAGCTTGCGGAAGTTGCCGGCGCCGTGCTGGTCGAACCACTCAACCCGCACCAGGAACGGCGCGCCGGGGGCGCTGTTGTCGGCGTAGGTATGGGCGAAGTGGAACGGGTGGGTGCCGAGGTCGGTGAAGTTCTGCACGGTGCCGTCGCCCCAGTTGACGCGCAGGGAGAGCACGTCGCCGCGGTTGGGGTCGGTCAAGGCGCCGCGGAGCGTCACGCGCTGGCCCTCATTGATGACGTCGGGCGACAGCTCCAGATTACGCACCTGGGTGGCGGTGTTCAGGTAGATCAGGTCCACGTCGTTAGCGTCGCCAGCAGTGTAGTTGATTCTGAAGGTGTGCCGCTGGCCGCCAGCGAGCAGGTCGATGGTGTCGGGGTTGTCGGGCAGGTTGGAGAACCGTCCATGGTTTAATAAATTGCTATCCTCGTTCGTGATGATACGAAACGCAGTCCCCCGGGGTGGGGGGCTGAAGAAGCTGGACGAGAGAACCAGCAACGTATCAGCCAAGGTGAAACTTGGAGCTTGGATCTGGTCCACCGAATTGACCGCCGGCGCGGTGTTCACGAAATCGACCCGGATGGTGGAGCCCGGACCGAGCACCGCGCTTGTGGTAAAGACGAGCGTACCAACGTCATTCGGCCCCACGGAGCCGGGGCTGAGGGTGCCGGCCAGGCGCTCGATGCGGACGGCGTCGGCGATAACATCCGCACCGTCGCGCTCAGTATCGACCTTGTTGGACAACTGCACCCTCAGGGTGCCGGAGGTAATGTTGACAGCACCTCCCAACTGCTGGAACTGGCGCAGGACGCCCTGTGGGTCTGTGGCTCTGGGACCGTTGGTCGAGGCCTGTTCCTGGTCAACAAAGAATGTGCCCCGCGAGACCGTTTTGTCGAGGATGCTATAGCGGGCCCCTGTGGATCGGTCGGAGCCGCTCGTCCAAGTGGCAAAGACGCGGTAGAGGCCGGGCGTCAGATTCGTGAAGTCCCAGCTGGCCACTGACCCAGTACCCGAGTCCCCAAATGGTGCGGCTCTTATGAAATTGTTGCTGAAGCCTTCTTGGCCCGTGACTGGGGTCCAGCCTCCGGTTGCCGTGAACCCGACGGTGCTGCTGTTGTCCAGGGTGCGCACCGCGCCGCCCAAGTTGAAGAATTCGCCGTGAACCCCTCCTGAACCGCTCAGCAAGGCGTCATTTCGAAGGATCAGGTACAGGATGCGCAAGTCACCGTTAACCGCAAGGGTGCCGGCGTTGACTTCGACTTGGCCGATTACCGCAGCGGCGTTTAGCGACAGCAGGCCAGCCCCTTCCTTGATCAGGACCTGCCCATTGGTGGGGCCGAAAACGATATTGGCGCCTACTTCCAAGCCGAGGAACGAGCCAGGCAATTCGTTGACCGTGACCTTCTGCGTGGAACGCAGAAAGAGGGAAGAACCGGTGATGCTTGCTGGTGTGAAGGTCCCGATCCCGGTTTGCGCCGCTTGCGCCGTCACGTCGCCGTTGAGGATCAGCTTGCCCCCGCTACCGGTGTCCACCGTTCCCCCGGTCAGGTTCAGCGCCCCGATGGTGTCCAAGAGGCCGTTCAAATTGAGTAAGGGCGTGAAGCTCGAGGAGCCCTGCGTCACGGTCACGGTTGCGGTGTCGGCGATCTGGTTGTCGCGGAGCAGGCGCACTTCGGCGTTGGCGGCGGGGCTACCAACACCAAAGGAGGACGAGATGATATTCAGGGAGCTGCCGGGAATGGCGATAGCCGTTTGCCCTTGGGGACCCTTGTCGAGCTGCAACAGGCCGGCGCGGACCTCCGTCAAACCCGTGTAGGTGTTGGCACCGGGCCCCTTGAGGGTCAGCGTACCCTCGCCACCTGTCTTTAAGATGCCGCCACTGCCACTGAGCACGCCGCCTAGCTCGAGGGCACTGCCGGAGAACACGTTGAACGCGCGTTGGCCATCTAATTGGATGGGGCCGTTGTAGCGGTTCGTGCCGGACGAAATTTCGTTGAGGTTGGTGCCCGTGCCCAGATTGAGCACGTTAGATGGCCCGCCGGAGATGGTGTAGCCCGAGCCTCTGAACGTGAGGGAATGGAAGGATGTGCCGCTCGCGAAGTTGTTGGAATTCGATAGCTGGGCAGCGCCAGCGGGGAAGACGAGATCGTCGCCCGCTACCGGGGCGATGTCGCCCTGCCAGTTGAATCGGTCGGACCAGTTGCTCGTTCCGCCGCCGCCGTCCCAGGTGACGGTGGAGAGTAGAGTGCGGTCCTCCAATGCCTCCAGCCGCGGCCGGAACACCCGCGCGTGGCATTCGGCGCCACACCGCCGGCGAGAGCGAAAGAGGTGCTTCAAGAGAAGGGGAGTCCAGGTTGGAAACATCGTGGCAACCTCCAGATGAGGGACCGGGGGCACCGCCGGCATGAGTTTCTATTCGGGCTCAACCTCGTACACAACAAGAATCTTCATGCCGAAAGAATCCATGCAAGCCGTGAGAGGCAGTCTAAGTGTTTTCCACAATCCCCATTTGCCTTGGCCCCACGGAGGCTGCACCTGAGGCCTGCGGCTAATGCGAACGTGAAAACCCTCTGGCTCAAAAGCGCCGGGGCGTGCGCCAATGCTAGCTCGGAGGCGAAGTGAACCGCTGGCATGAATCAAGATTTTACGCAGCGGCGCCTTCCTCCCAGGACTACCTGCGCTGAGGTGCCGACTGAGGACGGCGGTCAGGAGAATTATCTTGAAATTAATGAAAACGGTTCCGACTGTGGTGCGCCCGTCGGCGAGTAAGAGAGGTTTCGTCTCATTTGTCACAAGATGTCACAGAGTTGCAGACCGGGGCTGGTAATGCCAGTTGGTGTCGGGCATCGCTGAGTTGAGAGACGTGGGATGAAACTGAGGGATGCTTCCGGACACTTCCTGGGACACATTCTGGGTGTGTGAGTGATGACATGAGACATATTTTTGCCCGCGCGCCCCCTCCTGCCGGGAAGAGGAAACCTTAGGGTCGGGCTCCTGTCCCAGCCGCATGAAATAAGCTTCGCGCCGCGCGAAGAATCGAAGGATTAGTAGTACAGAACGTAGCCCTGGAGTCAGTGACAAGCAATCGCGGTCGGTAATCCAAAAAGAGAAACGATTTGCATCATCCTTGCAAAACGGTGTTAAGCGGCGACGCTCACCGCCATCACTTTTTGTTCAGCGTTGCTTCTATCTTTTCGAGCAATCTGAGAAAACCAGGACGGGACCGGAGGATCTCGAAATCCCGGTCGATCTGGAGGGAGGCGATATCGGGTCGGGCAGCGAATTCGTGTGCGTCGTAAGCGAGTTCCAGCAATTCCAAGGCACGCGCCGCAAACTTCCCACTCAAGCGGAGCCTTTCCGAAAATCGGAGCTGCGAGTCCGCTGCCGCGGCAGATGCGGCGGCGGCGAAGACGCGCGAGCGTAGAGACTCACTCAGATATAACTTTTCGAGGTTATTGTCGGCGGTGATTTGTTCGGCCAGGGCGACCGCTTCCTTGTAGCTTCCTAAATGGGCGAGCGTAGCCGCTCGGCCAATGCGTGTGCCTGGAACGGCGTCTTTTTTGACGCATTCCAGGGAACGATCCCAATCCGCCAAAGCCTCGGCGTGTCGTCCCAGGTTGGTCAGGCTCTTGGCCCGGCTGGCGTAGGCTAGAGCCAGCAAGCGCCGCGCGTCGGTTTGTTGGGGTTCAGTCTTGAGGACGTCATTCAAGGCTTGAACCGCTTGTGCGTACCAATCAACCGAAGCCTGAGAATTACCTTGACCGCGGGCGAGAAGACCCAGATTGTTCGCCGTGGTCGCCTGCTCGATACCGAAATCGCTGATTTCGCGATTTCGCGCGAGCAACGACTCCTGGATCGCCAGCGCCTGGCGGAAAGAGCGCTCGGCGTCCGCCCACCGGCCGGCTCGGCGGAACAGCAACCCTAAATCGTGGTGGGTCGTGGCTACGGCCCTCTGATAAGTCACTACATCAGGGTGCTTGTCGGCGAGCTTAATCCGCAACATGAGTGCACTGCCGTAGTGGTCGGCCGCTTTGTCGTCGTGCCCGGCGATGTAATGCCAGAGGGCCAGGTTATTGTGCAGCCGTGCCAATTCACTCTGATATTCCTGTACCTTGGGGTGATCACGCACCAGTACTTCGCGAATGGTCAATCCCTTTCGGTATGCAGGCTCGATCTGAGCGAAATCGCCGCCTGAATTCAGGATAAAGCTGCCTAGCGCATTGTAGCTCGTTGCCAGGCTATCCTGGTAATCGGAGACCTCCGGATAGTCACGAGTCAACTCCTCCAAAGTAGTGATCGCCTTGCGCAGAGCGGCTTCAGCTTCAACAGGTCTACTGCTGGCTCCATAAAGCCGGGAGAGTTCGGAGTGATCCCGGGCGAGAGCCTTTCGGTAATCGCCCTGAGCCGGAAACTCATGAACAACCTGCTCGCGGATGGTCAAGGCACGGCGATAGGAATCCTCGGCCTGAATCGGCCGACGGGTGGTGCGGTAGAGCGTTCCCAAGCTTTGATGCGTGCCGGCCAGATCGTTTTTATAATTCGCCACGCTGGGATGGGCGGCTGCCAACTCCTCGCGAACTGTAAGGGCCTTCAACAATTCCGTCTCTGCTTGATCTGTTTGGCCTGTAAGTGCTCGCAACTCTCCCAGAAACTGGTGACACTGAGCCAATTCAACTCGGAAACGAGAGTTGGCAGACTCCGAGTCCGCCAGCTTTTCGAAAAGCGTGCAGGCTTGCTCATAAGCAGCGAGGGCCTCACGCTTGGAACCGATGCGCTCGGTGATGTAGCCCAGGCGATAATAGGCCCGCGCCAGATCTGCCTGCGTGCCGGCATCGTCGGCGCGGTGATTGAGAAAATCCTGATAGTATTTGAGAGCGGTCTGGAACAGCACCTGGCGGGCCGCCTCCATGCCCGGCTCTTGCAACACGGGATTTATAGTTACCGTGGTGAAGCATTCATCGACCGCGTCACGAGCTTTCTGGAAGTTTGCCTCGGCTTGTTGCCTTTGTCTTTCAGTTAAGCGCCATTGCCAGAGGACGGCTCCCAGCCCGCTGAGCAGCGCAGCGAAAAATGCAGCCGTTAAGCCCGCCACCGCCGGGTTGCGGCGGCACCAGCGCCAGATCAATTCCAGCGGGCTTGTCCGGCGTGCCTCTATGGGCCTGTCTTCCAGAAAACGCTGCAAGTCCTTTGACAATTCCGAGGCCGTGGCATAACGGCCCTCGGGCTCCTTGGCGATCGCCTTTTGAATAATGGTGTTCAAATCCGAGGGGATGCGACGATCCAGCCTTCGCGGCGAAGGCGGCTCGGCCGCCGTCACTTGCTGGACCAACCGCCCTTGCGTCTTTTCGTCATAGGCCGGGCGAAGCGTCAGCAGCTCGTAGAGCGTCAAGCCAAGACTGAAAACATCGCTCTGGGCATCGGATTGTCCGGCCAGGCGCTCCGGAGCAACATAGCGCAGAGTGCCGATCAGGTCTCCGGTATGCGTGAGATCCGCGCTGCTATTGGCTTTTGCCAGCCCGAAGTCGGTCACCCAGACCGTGCCTGCCGAATCCAGCAATAGATTCGACGGCTTTATGTCCCGATGTAGAATCCCCTGGCTGTGCGCATAGGCCAGCGCCTCGGCAACCTGGACGCCTATCTGCGCTACACTCCGGCAATATTGCGAGAAGGATTGGCTGGACAGGGCTGATAGCTCAGCGCTCTCATTGGACCGCTCAGAACAAGAGACGCCGTTCTTTGTGTTTCCCGCCTCGTCCGGAAATTGTCGAAGACGACTCAGCTCCTTGACCACTTGATCCAGCCCATGCCCTGCAATGAACTGCATGACGTAGAAGTGAGTCCCTTCCTGCTCCCCCACACCGAAAACCGGCACAATGTTGGTATGATGTAGGCGCGCGGCCGCCTGGGCCTCTCGTTGAAAACGCTTGAGATAAAGTGGATCCATCAGGCGATGGAACGGCAGCACCTTGAGGGCCACGCGCCGGCCAAGCGATTTCTGTTCCGCTTCGTAGACGACCCCCATTCCCCCTCGGCCGATCTCGCGGAGGATGTGGTACTCGCCAAGATACTCCGGCACGGCGATTCCGGATCCGCGACCGCATTCTGCTTCCTTCGGGAGTGAACTCAGTTTGCCTACCAGACCAAGACTAGGCAGCATTTGCCTGAGAACCTGCGCGATCTGGGGATAGCGCTGGGCGTAATCCTCGATCTCAACGTTTTCGCCCCGATTGACACGGTCGGTGTACTCGTCGGCAACTTGTCCGACGAGTGATTCGAGTTCATCGTCTTCCGTGCTGGTCGGTTCATTCATATCTTGGAACCGCTGAGACCGCCATTGAAGAGAAGCTGGCGCAACTTGAGGATGGCTCGCCCGTAGCGCTTGCTAGTCGCGGCCGGCTCGAGATCGAGAACTTGGGCGGCCTCCTGGTTGGTCAAACCTTCAAGATTGCGCATGAGCAGTATTTCCGCATCGATTTCCGGAAGTCGGGCTATAGCGTCGTGCAGGCGCCGGGCCAATTCTTGCTCAACCGCTTGAGTGCCAGGGTTAGGCTCGCGACTGAGGATGTTCAGAGCCAACATGGCCGACGAGCTATCGGGCAGCGCGATCTGTTTTTCCACCGACCGGCACTCGGCCTCCACGTGCTGACGCCTCAGTCGCAACAGATTTTCATAGGCAGTCTTCCGCAGCCAAATATGAAATGGCATCGGCTCCCGGCCTAGATAGTCCCCGATCCGCTGGGCCGCTTCGAGCTGAGCCTCTTGAACCACGTCGGAGGGATCAATGCGGGCGCGCATCTTCTGATCCATCCGCAATTGGACCAAATCGAGGAGGTAACCACGGTGGCGGGCCAACAGTTCGTCCAGCGCAGCGCGATCGCCCTCGCGCACTTGCTGGAGCAGGCCGCGCACCTCGGCTTCAGCCAGCCCCGCGGGAAGCATGCGGCTTTCCTTTCTTTACCTGCGAAGAAACACCATTATTGACGAAAAAAAAAGAAGAAAAAAGCAAGAAACAAGAAATTCGGCTAGCCGCCAATCTAAGATGTCCAGAGTCAGAATTGGGACCATTTAGGTGAAGTGACCGAGGCCTTGCGTCCTTTCGTCCGTCAGAACGCTCAGCCCGGAAGACGTCGGCTGCTTCAAACTCATGCGGCAGCAGACCAGCACGCCGCTGGCTATGGGCGAACTCTTCAACAACCCCAATGAGTTCGTTTCGCTGATCGCGGCGGAGCGATTGGCCGGTCATAGCCGCCAGCAATCCAAGCGGTTATGATCTACTTGCCATGAACTATGTTACCCGGATCCTCACATCTAAACTGATTGAAAACTACGGGTATGCTATTCAATTGCGCCGGGAGGGAGCGACATGCCGAGACGCGTCTTTGCCTTGGGGCTCGACCCCGCCTGTGCGGACCTCACGCAGTTCCCTGGCCTCACGCCTGATCTCGTCCGAGCGTTCATCGAGGGGCAGCTCGACCGGCTGCGGGGGCTGGGGTACGAGGTGGATAGCTGCCTCGTCGACCTCGGTGAAACCGCCGAGGCCGTCATCCTACAGGCGCTCGCGTCTAGGCCCTTCGACTGCGTGATGATCGGGGCCGGGCTTCGCGCTCCGCCGAACCTGCTGCTGTTCGAGCGG
>JBJMQT010000095.1:0-21455 GCA_045802525.1 Gemmataceae bacterium | reverse complement strand
CGCCCCGAAGCCAGCAAGGGCTTTGTCTTGCTTGCCAAACGTTGGGTTGTCGAACGAACCTTTGGATGGATTGGCCGCTATCGACGCTTGAGCAAGGACTACGAACGGCGGAGCGATTCGAGCGAAGCCATGGTGCAAATTGCTTCGATCCATTTGATGCTCCAACGTCTGGCCCCCAGCGAATCGAGATTGGCTAATGGCTACACCGCAAATCGGATAAAGCGCGCTGCGTGACCTTTAGGAACACCCTCTTAGTGGGATCTATTATGCCAAGGCGATTATTGTTCGTGTTAGCCGCTATTACCGTGGCAAGCTTCTCCAACAAAACCGCACGAGCCCAGGACGAGGTCCGATTTCTAAACGGCAAAAAACAAGAAGAACGGCTGCAGGTCACAATCAAGGAAGAGAGTCCAGCCGGAATCGTCTATAAGCTCAGTTCGGGCCGAACCGAAAAGCTGGCTGCCAGGGACATCATCGACATCGTCTATCAGGTGCCGCAAGGCCTCCGCCTTGACTATAGGGGCTTAGGCGGCAAGGAGAGAGAAGCCGACCAGGTCGGCACAAAGGCCGATAAACGCCTCAAGCTGTTGCAAGAGGCGCAAAAGCAATATCAAGAGCTTATCCCTAAACTCGGCGACGCGAAGTTTGCTCAGCGCCACGCCCAATTCAAGGGGGCCATCCTTTTGGCTCGCCTGGCAGAGGACGATCCAACTCTGCGGGAGGCTGCCGCTGAAGCGCTCACCAAATTCAAAGCCGATCACGCTGACGGCTGGCAATTGCTAGCCTGTGCCAAACAATTGGCCGCGCTCAAAGAGCGCATGGGCGACACGGCTGCTGTGAAAAAACTGTACGAAGAATTGGCCGCCAAACCCGAACTCGACAAGGAAACTCGTCAAGAATTCGGGCTTCTTGAAGCGCGGATGTTGTTGCGAACGAATCAGGCTGCCGATGCGAAGACAAAACTGCAACAACTGGGCAAGGACCTACCCGCACAGGATTCGCGGAGCGTCCGCCTGCAAGTCTACTTGGCGGCCTGCGATGCCTCCGCCGGCGTTTCCAAGGAAACCGAGAAACAACTTACCTCCATCATCTCCGGCGGCTCCGATAACGATGTCAAAGCCCTGGCATGCAATACCTTGGCGGACGCCCAGCTTAAAGACGGCAAGCTCGAGGAAGCCTTTTGGCTTTATCTCTACGTCGATGTTCTTTACCCGCAGGATCGCGAGGAACACGCCAAGGCTCTCTACCATTTGGCAAAGCTTTTCGAACAGGTCAAAAAAGATCCCACGCGAGCCCAACAATGTCTAGAACGCCTGGCCACCGACAAGGAGTTCCTTGGCCTGGATTTGCAGAAAACGGCGCAAAAGGAAAAGAAGCCGGCTCCATAATCGGATCTACGCTTAGCAAGCCCCGCATCTGCCTTGCTTTACCCAGAATCTGGTCTACCGAAGCGGCCGCTAAATCACTAAATTGACTCACACCGGGGCCGTAGCTCAACTGGGAGAGCGCCGCGTTCGCAATGCGGAGGTTAGGGGTTCGATCCCCCTCGGCTCCAATAAAATCATCTTCCAATATATCGCAAGGTCCTGTTATTTTTAGACTTGCGAATTCTCTTGATATCAAATCGATCAGCAATCGCTGCAGATGTCTGAAATCATGTCTGATTTCAAGATTGATTTATCTGATTTTGAGCTTATGATGGCGATGATTCAGAAAGGCAATCCACCTTAGAAGGGCCGACGGGTGGCCAAACAATCTCTTTGTCGAGCCTCCAACGGCTTGTTCGTCCGCAATCTTGGTTACAAGCAAGGACCGAAAGGTTTTGCCCAGCCCAAGTTTTATCTCGGACGGGACCCGCGGAAAGCCAATCTGGCAAATCTTCGACTTGAACAACTATGGTACCAGGTTAAGAAACGCTGGCAGCGGGAAAACGAAACTCCCGTCTTTGATGAAGACCGCCAGGAATGGATACGACACCGAGAGTCGGAACAGCCAGTTTGGGATACCGTTACTCTGACAATCGCTGAAGCGATAATCAAGGGAGAAACGGTCGCTCACATTGAACCACCCGCAAACTTGATGGAACTGGCGGAGGATGCCGAAGTCATGACTTCATGGCTACAGGATATCCAGTCCGACTTTCCGATTATCAAACTAGAACTGGCTGACAAAGAACTCCAACGACGGGGCGACGAAACCTGGCAATCCAGAGGCAGGGAACTTATCGAAGCTGGCAGGAATCTCTTAAAAGCCAATACCGCTCAAACCTTTTATCAAGCTCTGGATGCCTATTGCGTTTGGATTGAGCAAACTTTCTTGACCGTCGAAAAACAACTTACTCTATGGGGTAAGGCACAACTGGGGCAAGTAGCCTTCCGCTGCTTGGCCGACTTGCCACTCAATGACTTGGACTCCACGCAAATCGAGCAGATCATCAATACTCTGCGGCTGCGTCCGATGCGAGAGGATGGCAAACCTGTTAGCCAGGAGTGGACCAAAAACGTCCTTAAACGAGTACGGCATTTTCTACGCTGGTTGAACAAAAATCCCGATTTTGACTGGCGAAAGCCAACGGACTTAGAATATGGCCAAGTCCGCATCCCAACAACGCCGCAGGAAAAAGCGAGCCGAATTAAGCCCGCCCAAGTGACCACTTACAGCCTGGAAGAACTGCAAACACTCTGGGAAAACGCTACGTCATTCCAGCGTTTGCTAATGCTGCTTGCTTTAAATTGCGGATTCGGCCGGGCAGAAATTGCTTCTTTGGTGGTCAGTGAAATCTTCCTCCATGAAAAGCATCCTCACGAGCGGCTTTTGGGAATATCTAGTTCAGACAGCGATTGCTGGATTCGGCGGCTACGGCATAAAAGCAGCGTTTATGGCGAATGGCGGCTTTGGCCTGAGACCGTAAATGCAATCAAGTGGTGGCATGGCTACCGCTCCACATTGCCCGTCCCTTCGGAAGAGACAGCCTTGCTCGTGACTCGCAGGGGGGGTGGCCTGTATAGAACAACTAAGGGAAATAACGCCAACGGCAGAATACCAAACTGCTGGGCCTCGCTCACCAAGAGGGTCAGAAAGCATTATCCAAACTTTAGGACTCTCAGTTTTAACAAACTTCGCAAAACGGCTGGCAACCTAATTCGGCAAGAAGCGGGTGGGGAAATTGCTTCCGTATTCCTCTGTCATGGTTCTAGCGTCAAAGATGAATTGTTGGATGTTTATACAAACCGTCCCTTTTCCCTTGTGTTTCAAGCTGGCGACCGAGTTGGCGAGCGATTACGACCTTTGTTTGCGAAAATTGAACATCCATTTTCTGATGCGGTAAAGCTTGGAGGATCAAACATTAGCCAGGGAAAGATTCGTCGAATCCAAAGCCTCAAGCGACAAGGTTATAAAACAGGACAAATTGCCGAGGTGGCGGGCGTCACTCGTGAAACAGTTAGGAGATGGGCGAAAGCTTCCAACCTCCCAAAGGGCCAAGCAGACCGGTAAACGTACTCCGCATCTTTTGCGATCAAAATCTCCTAACGTGGAGTTCTTCGTCCCCGGAGATTGGAGGGTTATGCAAGCAGAAAAGGTGACCGCAATTCAAATCAATAGATCGCCTCCAATCCAGTCGAGTCCAAGCCGACGAACCCCAGGTGTGAGGCAAGAGCGGGCTGCCGTCGCGACCAACGTGAAAGGCTTTGTAACCAACCATAGGGCTGAGCCTCCACCGACTCACCTTGAAGGTTGCGCCCCCAGGTCGTTGGCCAAAGCTCCAGCGTTGGGATAGCGGTCTTCCCGAGCCTTATCGAGACACTTGAGGCAACTGAGTTCTAATTTAGCTTGGCGGGATCGTTGGAAGAAATGAGGCCCTGGAGCGATGGTTACAATCTGGGTGCTTCTGACCACCACTCCCGTACCGGTAAGCCGGCTATCCAGAGTCGAGGAATTTCGCCAACCCAAGAATACGGTCGGCAATCGCAGCTAAGAGTTTTGTTTGGCAGGACGGCGAAGCTCTTGCTGCCCGGCCACCAAGACTGACCCGGCTTCACCCTCGTAGGGCTCGATTCGCGGTCAAGGTTTGTCAGCGGCTGCGTTTGTGACGCCGGCATCTTTTTGCAAACAGCTTTGAGCCCGTGTTTTGCGGTCGGTTGCGTTGTGGCGTTCCAGATTCAAGGTGCTGGCCGTGGCGCCGTCCGCCAACTCCCCGAAGACTTCCCGAGTCTCGACCTGCATGACGCGGCCGTTCTCTCGGGTCTTGTGTACGGTCGCATATGTCATCTCCGCGGGCGGCATTATCTCCGGCCCGCGCGGCCGACCCGGCCGACCCGTCGGTGGTGGCACACGTTCCTCACCGAAGATCGCCAGCAACGCTTCCTCATAAGCCGGGTACTCGTCGCTCGTCACCAACTCCGGCACCCGACCATCCAGCCGCTGCTTGAGGTCTTCGAGCACCAAGACCACGTTTTCCACGATGCGCTTGTCGACCACCACGGTCAGTACCAGGCGACTGTCGGGGTCGAAGGCCACGTGATCCCATTGGTCGCCCCGGAACCAGTTCGCTTCATCGGCCCGGTCACGCCCTTTGCCTTTGTTGCCGACGAACGACCACTTTTCGTCGAGTTGCATTGCGCGCGTTTGCGGGGGAAAGAACCACCAACTCGTCATGGAGTTGATGGGCGTGTTGCCCAGCCACCAGTCCGAGTCGAACCACCGTGTTCTTGTTTACCCCGACCAGCCGGCCGGTTTGGCGAACGCCGCAACCGTCTGCCAGATGCTGCAAGACAGCGACGGCCTTGTCCTCGGGCAAGCGCGTATCAAAGAGCGGTGTCCCTTTGCGTTCGGAGAATCGGGCCGTACACGTGCGACAACGAAGCAAGCGGCGCTGGTGGGCCCCGTAATGCCCCGACACGGACAAATTGCCGTGACTCCGTTTGCCGAAATGCAATGCGGCCTGCACGTCGGTCTCAAGATTTTCAAATATAACCGATCGTAACGCAAGGCGCAGCGCCTGTGAATGTCTCAATTTCGGTCGATGTCCACTGGATGTAATTCATCCGCCGCTCCCATTTCCAAGACGACGGGTTGCCCGACGGCCAAGATTGACCCGGCTATGGCCCAAAAAGGTAGGCCTCGATTCGCGGTCGAGTTTGTTCGTGGCGCCGGCATCTTTTTGCAGGCAGCTTTGAGCCCGTGTTTTACGGGGTTTTTTCGTTTTGACTGTTTTGCCGATTTGATAAACTCCCGCCACAGTATAGAGGTGGTTTAGTGCCTTCCTCTGTTGGGACGTCGTGTATTTGAACGGCGCTGTTTTTTTAAGTGGCCTCTTGCTTTTTTTGGCATAGCACGACCAATGAAAAAAGAAACCGCGGCATTGATATTAGGCTGGCTGGGAACCACCCACTAAGGAGCTGCCAAACAAATCGCCAACCAGGCCGGCATCAGCGAGAGAGCTGCTGTCCCCCAGGCGAAGCAAATTAGTAGGGACATTATCTTGGCCCTGGCTCGAATGCACGGAGAGAACCAAAAAAGGCGACCGGCTTCCTCCTCATTGGAGACGCTAAGACAAGCAGGTCAGGAAAAAGGAGATATTGGCAAAAGCAGTTAAGTTTGCAGACCCCGGTGATATGGCTTTGTTACATTGCCAATCCGGAAACAAAAGAGGACTGGGAAATGATTAGTACCATAATCGATTCGAAGGCTCAGGCCGCTCTGAAAATGGGCAGATCAATTCGGGAGCTTCGACACCTCCAACTAAGTATCTGGAGCGACTCAGTTTTCGACATGAAAGACGTCGCTCCGTGCCTGGATATCCTGGGACGATGTGAATTCGCGTTCCTTGATGAAATAAGCGGTCCGCTTCACGACGAATTCAAGAAGGCCTCGAGCTCAATCGACAGACGCCACGATCTTATTGCGTCCCACCACGACTCTGTGGTTGCCAGCTCATTCGAGATGCAGTTACACCGCTCGTTGCAACTTGATGACTGGTTCACGCTTCATTTCATATGCGGACGGATTGTCAAATCGGAAAGGCATAAAGCCTTATTCGACTTAGGTTTTGTTGTGGCAAAGCAATTATTAGCTCTAGAAGCGGGAAATAAGCCAGACTCGGGCCAATTGCTTGCTGCAATAAACCGCTTAAGTGGTGGAGACCTTCGTTTGGCCCAAGAATTGTTGCCGGCATCCGGGTTTTATGAGTGTCTGGAAGCCAACTACATTTACCTAGAAGTTTCGCTCGACGATGCCGATCAAATCCCACACAAGGACACTGGCAATAAGCGACGGCAAGGGCAATCGCTCCGAAGCTGGACCCAACACGAGCTTGATGCCGCGATTCGCACGTACAGGGCAAAAAGGGCGACCTCTTATAAAGACCTAAAGGAAGGGGTGGAGAAGCACTTGAAAGGGGCCATCAAGTCAGCCCAATCGATGTTTGGCCGGAATGCAATTGCCCGAGCTTTAAAGGTAAGGGCACCGGCAATGGTTTCCAAGTCGGAAGCTTGGAAAGAAATTGCCCAAGAATTACGCCTTTCAAGAAAATCGAGACCATCGCGTCCACGGACCCGGGTCGGTTTAGATGGAGCACTAGAGGAAGCCAGTGTTGGTCAAATGAGGGACGCAATCGATCAGCCGGCCCGTAACGAAATAATTAGTCGCCTCCTTGACAATTTGCCTGATTCACATGCCAAAGCGATTATCGATAAATTATCGCTGGGCCAGATTACCGAGGAGGACGCATGCGAGGTGATCGAGCTTTATTTGGATCAACAGAGAGACGATCAATCAAGTAACTGCTATCAATCGCCCTGACCTACTCATCGCATTTCGGTCATGACCAGGGGCCACTGGTCATGACCAGTTTCCACTTCAAATCTGCCGCAAAATCGACACTTTTAGTATTAATCCTTGACCGTTGGCATTCTTCCGGGGCCGAGTCCCGTGCGTCTTAGCACTGCCGGTCATACCGGTTTATTTTTTCGGAAAGAGAAACTATGAGCACAGTTGCTGCAGAAACTCAGAGGCGCTGGACACTGCCTCTTTCTAAAAAAGAAAATACGTGTGATGGCTGTAGGGAGTGTTGCATCGCTTATCCGCTGCATAAAAACCCTGAGTATTGGCCTGAAGGGAAAAAGGCCCACGAGCCATCCAGGTTCCTTAACTGCGATGGGTGTGGTATCCATAACCAACCTAGGCCGGCGGTTTGTACCGATTTTGCATGTAGCTACATCACCCGCAACATGCCGCTACTGTATCGACCGGATAAATGCAAAGTAATCATTACCCAGAGTGCTGCCCAGACATTCTTTCAGGGCAGCGAATACAAATATGGAATAGATAGGTATGAGGGCTGCTTCCTGCTTGCTGAGACAGAGCCTAGGGCACTATTAGACCTAGAATCCGCCAAGATTAAATACTATGCAGCCAAAAAACGCGCACCGAAATATACCTGCTTTATCCCTTATGGCGTTGATTTCTTCTACGGCCATAAAGAGATAAGAATTAGAGAGGCAATAACTGGGGATGTGTTTGTAATGTGGGCTGATTCGCCTGATTACGCGGAAGAGATTATTTCCTGGTGGCACTAAAAAAGTCTTGACCCGGGAACCATCGACTTAGCAGCTTCAGGGTCGAGGAACGCTGAATCCAATGTTGCGCTGAGATGAACTCCTATTGGAAATGGGGAAAAGACGAGAGCCAGACAGATATCCTCACGCTCGTCAAAGACCACCAGCCGATCTGATCACCCACCAAACAGATCGCCAACCAGGCCGGCATCAGCGAGCGAACTGTCCGCCAGGCGAAGCAAATTGGTAGGGACATTATCATTGAGGTCAAGGATCAAATCCGCGGCAAGCCCATCGTCAACAAAACCACGGAGCGGGGGATCTCATCGTTGCTCCTTACGTCGGCGGTGGAGCGATCCCGGCCGCCGCAAAAGGAACGGGAAGACGTTGGCGCGGGACAGAAATCGATCTCGACACGGCATTGCAGGCACGGCAAAGGGTGCGTGAGCTAGGGCCGAGCGATGCTGATGGGAAGGCCGTTTTGGACGTTGCGTAGAACTTAATCCAAATCGCCTATGCGTGTGCTGCGTTAGTGCACGCGAATCTTCTATTGTCCAACAGAATCAAGGTATTTTAACAAAGAGGTGCAACAGTGAAACGTTTATGGCTTTACCGGGTTTTGGAAAATGACAGTGCTGGCGACCCGATTGACTTTGGCGTCCTAAGGGCCAGTACAGAAGAGGAAGCGAAAGCTATGCTTGATCAACATATGTTTGACCATTTGGATCTGGAAGAGCAATACGCCTTCAGGCTCTATGACCTGGTTGACGCGCCGGCTGGAATCTTGGAGAGCGGTGGCTATAAGGAATTCACGGTAGGCAAAGGCTGCGCGAGCTAAGCCGGCGCGATGGTGCGAGCAGTGACAACAAGCCCCTTCGCCAGCTGAGCGCTAGCAGATCGTGGACGTGGAGGCGACCTGCTCTTGCTGCGGGCTCAAGGAAGTCGACTGTAACTAATTAAGCAGGCCACTGTGGAGTTCCCGCTGCTCCGCATCGAGATTAGAACAGGAAGAAAAGGGCTTAAAATGGCCAAATAATTTACTCTAATAAGAGTAAGGATTTGGGCCGACAAGATCTTATCGCCTTGGTTTTACTCGACGACAAAAGCGTGCGTTACTTCAAAAGCCACGGGGTTTGTGGTTCGCCCAAAAATACGCCAGAAGCGCTATCCCCTGCGCAATCCTAGTGCGATCCTTTCGATCCTGGGGCAATTGTGGCGATCCTTTTTACATGTTTAGGAGACAAGAGCGATGCTTTACAAAGTTGTGGTCCACGAAACGATTGAGCTGGTCTATGAGATCGAAGCCGACTCAGCAGAGGAGGCCAAAGAAATCTGGGAAGAAACGCTCGGCGATGAACTTGGCGAACCTGATGAGGAATGCTTGGGCTGCGAATTGGTCGATGTTTGCGACGATGCTTGGCAATCGTGCGAGATTTAGTGGCTGGAGTCCGCCTTTGGTATGGGCCTCACTAATCGCCGCATTATGAGCGCCGGCGGAATTCACGGTAGGCAAAGGCTGCGCGAGCTAAGCCTGCGCGATGGTGCGAGCAGTGGCAACAAGCCCATTCGCCAGGCTGAGCGCTGGCAGATCGTGGACGTAGAGGCGACCCGCTCTTGCTGCGGGCTCAAGGAAGCCGACTGGAATTACTAGATGGCCCTTGTGGAGTTCCCGCGGCAAAAAGTGGGAACTCCACAGTCTCAAGCACCCAACTCCTAAGAAGGCACCGTTTCCTTTGAGCAATGCCGGCGTGAATATTCCAGCGCCTTGTCATAAGCGTTTTGCCCGAGCACCTTTTGCTGGCTGCTGCTTTTTGCAACGTGGTCTCAATGCAAATACGGCAGTCAGGGATTAGATGATCAAGAAGTCAATCCAGTTTGGTGAAAACATCTTCAAAATCACCAAAAAACCAAACCAGCAACACTATATTATTATGCGTCGCGAACTAGCAATCTGAACGAGGGCCAATGAATGAACAATGCCAACTAGAGTACATTGCAGACGACGGCAAGATCCTTTCCATGCCCATTTACGTGCACTGGAAAGATCTGCCCAATGATGTGCATGATCGCTATTACTGGAGCCTTCAGGGCCGTTGCATCAGACCCGGAACCGTCGCCAAAGCCGCCCTTCTCCTTCCTAGCGATACGCCGGCCAATCAGCACAAATACTACTACCGCGAAGACCAAACTGAGCCTTTCCGCGATCAATTCACTCTGGATCTACATCGCTTCATGGGCTGGTTTTCTCCTTATCGGCATGATTTCATAAGGCATCCCGATGACCACTCAGCCAAATTCAAGCACGCCAATCGACCCTGGGGCTGGAAAGATGTGCGCAAGCATGTCCTTGGCGAAGCTCAAATTGGCGTCATTGGCAACCAATACGCTCGCTATCTAATTTTTGATGTGGATTACCATGCCTCGGACACCCGGTGGGAGCTGTTTCTCGCCAGGTGCAAGGTCTTTTACACGGAAATCTCGAAGCTTGCCGAACAGTTAAACGCCGTTTGGTTCGTGGAAGGCAGACGGAACAATATTCAAGGCGTGCGCTTCATCTTGCTTCTGAAAAAAGAGCATTGGATTCCTAAGCTCCGTGATGCTGCTCAGGAGTTCCTTGGCTTCTTGGATAAGCGCTACCCCAAACTTGCTGAGATTGAATCGTTCCAGCACATCGAAATCTTCCCGGTCCATCGCAAAAAGAACTGCCAGGGGATGGGCTGCCGGTTGCCTCTGGGGGTCGATATTACGCGCGAGGGCATCTTGGGGCGAGTCACGATTACCAATGAGTTCTTGACTCATGATCCCAAAACCAATCTGCGCCTCTTTGTCGAGTGGGTGGATCAAAGCGGCGCCAATGTCCCTTTGGAGGAGTTCATGGACTTTATGATCAAAAACACGCCTAAGCACGAAGGATCACCGGAAAAGCCCATCAATAAGAAAAAGACCAAGGCTCGCTCTAACCGTCCTGGATGCATGGGCGCTCTTCCTTACAAATTGAAAGGCAATCTGAAGCGACTCTTGAGGGATTTTAAACTCGGCATCATTTCCCCGGATACCATTGGCAAGTACATCGCCATCGTGGCGCGCTTGCTCCATTTCTGGGGGGCTGATGCCGAGCAAGTAATCCAAGCTTGCATCGATAGGTGGCGTGCCCTGGGAATCGATACGAGCTTTTCTGATCGGGTTTCTGGTGATGAAAACGAGCTCTGGCGGGTCTTTGCTTACTTGAAGGAGGCAATTGAGCAGGGCAACGGCTATCAAGCGGAGCCCGAGCAATCCACGGCGATCTTCCAAGAGGTGGTTGCTTGCTGGCGAAAAAAGGGTTTTAATCCAGCGGTTTATTTGCTTGCCGATGATGCGGAATTGCCTAGCACTGGTTTGGACCTTTCGGACGTGGAGTTTAAGTTCAACTATTCTCAAAGGCTGCTATTAAAAGAGCATTTGCATTCCATTTTGCGAGGAAGAGGAGAGCTGGAGGTTGAGCACACTTATGAATGCGCGGAGAGGGTCATTAAGTTTGTGCTCAAGTATCCGGAAAGAGAACTGGCCTGCGTGGGTTTGTTGCCTTTGCTTTGCTCGGATTTGCCAATTAAATGGCATCGGAACAAGTGTTATGAGGTGGTGCGCTGCTTGGTGAGTTTAGGGTTTATTAGGGCGGTTTCCAAGTATTCGGGAGGGAGAAGCTGGCTGTGGCGCGGGGAGAATAAGGAGCTCAATAAGGCGCGGAGATTTGAGGTTGGGGAGGCGTTGGTCGGCGTGAGTCCTTCCCCCTATGTTTCTATTCTTAGTCATTCTAAAGAGTGCTGGGAGGACGAGGACAGAGGCGAAGTGAGCTATCTCGAGCAGGAATACGGACGCTTGTTTGGTTTTGGCGGCATTTCTAGGCATGCCTTATTGAGCGGGTAGGCGATTTGGGGACTGTTTTCTTAGAGTTGGGGATCGGTAGCAGCGGCATGGGGATACTTCCTAATTGACAGTTGCCTTTTGAACCCTTACGGTAGCCAGTTCAGACACGGATCTGGTGCGACGCCTTCCGCCCGCGCACCGTCCGCTCGCGGACGCGTCGCCGCACTTCTTTAGACCGAGCGCCTACGATGCCAGTTCAAGTGCAATGTCCCAATCCCGTGTGCGGCAAAACCGGCAGGGTTCCCGACATAATGGTCAACCAGCCAGGGCGCTGTTCGGCATGCGGGACGCGTTTCACGATGGCCGTTTCGACCGAACCTGATGCCCTTAAGGAGACGGTTTTCGTTAATAGAGGATCGGCATCGAACGCGACCCTGAATAACCCGCCTAGGCAAACCCAAGTTCCGCCAATTCAAAGCGGCGATGTCCAAACCAAGTCGTCGTCTTGCCCTACCCACATCGGCCGCTTCATCATCCATGAACGTGCGGGCGCAGGGGCGTTTGGCGCCGTCTATCGGGCTTATGACCCCCAGCTCGACCGAGAAGTGGCGCTCAAAGTCCCTCAGGAAGGCATCCTTGATAGCCCCAAACGCGTGGAGCGATTCCTTCGCGAAGCGCGGGCCGCCGCCCAACTGCGGCATCCGCACATTGTCCCGGTCTATGAGGCGGGGTGCGACGGCAGTCAGTATTACATCGCCTCTGCCTTCATTTCCGGGACCACTCTTGCCCGTTATCTCGAAAAAGAAAAACGGCTCGATTTCCAGACGGCGGCACGCATCGTCCGCGATCTGGCCGAAGCGCTCGCTTATGCGCATGGCCAGGGCATCGTGCACCGCGACCTGAAGCCGGCCAATGTCATGATAGATGGCCACGGGCAGCCGCATTTAATGGATTTCGGACTGGCCGCTCGGCAGGACGCGCTGGAGAAACTGACGCACGACGGCGCCATCTTGGGCACGCCCGCTTACATGGCCCCGGAGCAAGCGGCTGGGCACAAGGGCGAGGCTCGGCCGGCCAGCGATCAATACGGTCTGGGGGTTCTGCTCTTTGAACTGCTGTGCGGGCAAACGCCCTTTAGCGGCCCGCCTCCCGTCATACTCTTTAATGTGCTCAATACGCAGCCTCCTTCGCCGCGTTCACTACGGCCTTACCTGCCCCGTGATCTGGAGACCATCTGCCTGAAAGCCATGGCGAAGGAACTGGAGCAGCGTTACGAGAGTTGCGACGAATTGGCAAATGATCTGCGGCGTTTCCTGGAAGGGGAACCCGTCAAGGCCCGGCGCATGAGCTGGCCCGAACGCGTGGTCCGCTGGTGCAAACGCGAGCCCAAGACCGCTGTTGCCGTGTTGACCGTGCTGCTCTGTCTGACCATTACGGCGGTGGTGGCCTCGATCGGCGCCGTGCGCTTAGGTGAGATGGCCCAGCGCGAAGGGAACGCCCGTGCTGAGGCGGAGAACAAACGGGAACTTGCGGAAAAGGCCCAGCAAGAAGCGGAGAACCAGCGTCTGGAGGCAGAAAACGAACGCAAAAACGCCGAGAGCCGGCGCAAAGAAGCGGAAGAAGCCAAGAGCCAACTCCAAAAAACCCTCAGCGATCTGGAGGGCCAGCGCAATAAGACCTCCGAGGCGCTCACCAAGGCGGATGATCAACGCCGCCGGGCCGAAGAAACTCTGGAGGCTTTGAAAAAGGAAAACAGCCGCGTTGCCCAACTTCAGAAGAACACCCGATCCAGCGATTACATGCGCTTGCTCGACACTGCTTCTGCCCACATCCAAAAAGACCAATGGGATCAGGCCGACCAGGCGCTGGCTGCGTGCCCGGAAAAACTGCGCGGGTGGGAATGGAATTATCTCCGCTTATGGGCGAAGTCTCGAAAGCAACCGCGCGAAGAAAGAACAGTTACTAGACCGCCAGGTTATGCCTTTAGGAGAATCAGCCCGTCCATGCAGGAGGCTCTATTCTCAGTTACTCAGCCAACCTATGGAACGACGATTCAAATCGTTCACACCATTGGGGGCGGCGCCACAACGTTGCCGCCTGCGCTTGATCAAGTAGGTCCCTTTGCGTTTGGCCGAGATTACCAAGTCGCATTTCTAACTAATTCTACATCTGGGGAAACGGTGACGAACAGTCACATCAAGGTCTTCGACAAAATCGGCAGCCCCTTCGCCACCAAGGAACTGTTCGACAAACGTGTAAATGATATTGCACCCAAGTATTCCACGGGCGGCAAAACGACAAAACAACCGTTCGCCTGTTTGGCGCTCAATTGGGATCGCAAGCACAAACCTCTAGCCATAGGCTACGGTGGGGGCAGCATCCAAATCTGGGATGTGGACAGTGGCAAACTCGACGTAACTTTTTCCTTTGATAAGCGTGAATCCTATTCCTCTCCGTACGTCCTCGCTTTTATGCCGGGCGGTAATTATTTGGCATGCCTGTTTGCAAACGGCATGGTGGCAATTTGGCATGTTCCGACCGGCGACAAACTAACTCTGCTGAAGGCGGATCCCCAGCATTTTTCCCATCGCTTGGATAATTTGGCCTTCAGTCCTGATGGCCGTTTCCTTGCAATAGTTCAACACGATCGGGCTAATGCCAGAAGTGGGCTAATTCAGATTCTAGACCCAACAACCGGCGAATTGAAATCCGAGGTCAGGACCGAGGCGAGGAACAAGTCAATGTCCATGGTCTGGAGTCCCGATGGCCAAAGGGTGATCACGGCGACAGACAAAGAAGTCAAAGTTTGGGACGTCGAAAGCGGTCTAGATCTTATCACTTTGGAGCGCATGAGCGGTGGCAGCATCTTTACGGAAATCGGTTTCAGCAATTTGATCACGGATGGCAAGCAAAAGCTGGAAGCCTTTGTAGAGAAGGACAACAAGATCGTGAGCTGGTTAACGGAGGCCAAATAGCGTCGAGAATTTGGAGTTGTACCCGCAGGCTTCAGCTTGCGGCGTGTCCGATTCGCGGGATGAACAGCTCCATTTCCAGGCTAAAGCCCGCGGATTCCTTCCTCTCGAGCAAAGGGCCTCAGCGCTTTGGCAAGGGAAACCGTGTCAGGAAAGCGCATGTCCGGTTCGCGCGCCAAGGCATGATGAATGACCCGTGCAATCTTGCTGGCTACGTCGGCTCTTCGCTGAGTGATGGGGACAGGTCTGTTTTCGAGAATGATCTTGAACGCCTTATTCATGTCTTTCGGCAAATCAAAGATGTGTTGGCCCGTCAAAAGATTGTAAAGCGTCGCGGCGACCGCATACTGATCGGCGGCCGGTTTGGCCTCGCGGAAGTTGAGGATCTGTTCGGGGGCCATGTAATAAGGCGTGCCGCCGATTTCGCCCATCATGGTAAGGCCGCTCAATTGTGAAGCGTGATAGAAGCGGGCCAAGCCAAAATCGGCAAGCTTAACGTCCTCTCGGCCATTATCCTCCGCGACCAGGATATTGGCGGGTTTGATGTCGCGGTGCACGAACCCTTTTTTGTGAGCGTAATCGAGCCCGTCCAGCAATTGGCAAATCCAGCCCACGGCCCGAGACACGGCTAGAGGGCCTTCTGCCTTAACAATCTTGCCGGCGTCGCGGCCGCGGATGTAGTCCATGGCGAAGTAGAGCTTGCCGGCCGATTCGCCCATATCGCGGAAAGCCACGATGTTGGGATGGTCCAGTTCACGCAAGATGCTGGCTTCACGCAGAAAGCGCTCCACCTCGGGGCCGAAGCAGGGACCCGCGGGGATAATCGTCTTCAAAGCCACGGGCGGACCGTCGGCCGTGCGCATCGCCAGATAAACCACGCCCATGCCGCCACGGCCCAATTCTCGAATGATTCGGTAGTCTTGGATGAATTGAGTTTGCTCGCGAATGGATTGCTCGCACATCGGGCAAACAGGCGGCGAATCGGCCGAATCGGAGGAAGGCAGGTCCAGGCCGCACGATGGACATGACCCAGACCTCGGCGGCGCTTTCGGCGATGCCGCAACGGTCGCTGATAAGAAAGCCTGCCGAGCAAGGGCGGCGGGCACAAGCTTAGCCGTTTCATCGAAGGCGACCTGCAAAATTGTGTGCCCGGCCCGGATCCTGTCGCCGTTCTTAAGGTCCGCCTGCTTGATGCGTCGGCCGTTTACATACGTGCCATTGTGGCTGCCCAGGTCCATAATTCGGCACTGCGGCGGATTGGCCTCCACCAGAAAATGCATTCGCGAGAAATAACGGTCCTTGGATGGCAATTGAAAATGCGCCCGCTTGGACCGGCCGACGAGGAAGGTATCATGCCCCTCGAAGGGGAAGGCTTCGCCCTCGTGGGGCCCGGCCGTAACAGTCAGCGTGATGCGCATGCTGGCAAGGTTTGAAGGGGGTTGTGTGCTATCTCATCGGTTTTCCCTTTGATTCTTTGCTAGGCTACGTGTTGGTGTCAAAGGTAAAAGGAAACAAAAAGCAAAAGGGGCCGTGAGTCTTATCGTCTCGTCGAGAAAATCCAAACTGCACGCGGATCGATATCGGAAAAACAAAGGGCGCGCCATGGAGTCGGAGCAGGAACGTCTCGTGGATTCCATCTCGCTGTGACAGACGGCTCCACGGCCAACCAGAAATCGGGAAGAGTTCGCTCACCTGGAAGACACCCCGAACCTCGGCCCAGCCATAGCCGCCGATCTTCGACAGTGACGGCTTTATGGCCTGATGTCGTTTTCCTGGACCTAGGTCTGCCGGGCATTAGCGGCAACGAAGTTGCTAGACGAATTCGGCAAAACGGGGACTCCCGAAAACAGCCCTTAATAATCGCCATGACAGGACACATCGAGCAAGCAGGCCTGTTTGAGACAGACGGCTTCGACCATTACCTGCTTAAACCCGTGGACTTTGACCAATACGAGATGATCCACCGGTTCGTTGAAGAGGCTCAAATTGGTGGACAACTCCAACATCCGGGGATCGTGCCCGTATACGAATTGGGCAATACATCGGAAGGCCGACTCTACTTTGCGATGAAGCTGATTAGGGGCCAGACCTTGTCTCAGTTGCTCAAAGAGCGGACTAATCCTAGCCAGGATCGTTTTCTAAAAATCTTCGACCAATTTGTCAAACATTGGCCTATGTGCACGCGCGCCGCGTAACCATTCGTGACTTGAAACCGCTCAACATCATGGTGGGATCGTTCGGAGAGGTTCAAGTTATGGACTGGGGCCTCGCCAAGGTTCTCGTCCAACCCGACACGGCGACTCCTTCCGAAGAAATGAATGAGCCCAGCGAAGTCCGGACCATGCGGACCAACTCCCCTGGCATGGCCTCGAGGACTGGCGCCGTTTTTGGCACCTATGCCTACATGGCCCCAGAGCAAGCCCGCGTGAAACTGGAATGTTATCCGGAGGCTTTCAATAACCTGGGCATTGCCCTCCATGCCCAAAATCGGCTGGCCGAGGCGCTGGAGAGTTATCAAATTGCGCTCTATGTTAAGCCCACGCATGCAACAGCTCACTATGGAACAGCGGAAGTCTATCGGGACATGGGCAAATCCCGGCAAGCCGAGGAAGCATATCGAAAGGCCACCGAGTTAGATCCCCTCTACGCGGAAGCTTTCTGCAATTGGGGGCAGCATCTGAAACGGAACGGTCGCTTCGCAGAGGCCTTGGAGAAGCTAAAACATGGCCACGAAATTGGCAGCAACCGGCCAAACTGGGGCGCTCCCTCTCCACGTTGGATCCGCGAGGCCGAAAGCTATCTCGCCCTGGAAAAAAGATTGCCAATGCTCCTTGAAGGCAAGGATCTCCCCCAAACTCCCGGCGAATGGAACGACTTGACCATCATGTGCGCTTACAAACGCATTCACGGCGAGGCCGCCCACTTTTTCGAGAAGATGTTCTCCCAGCAGCCAAAGCTGTTAGGCGATCTTGGTAACGGCTATCGTTATAACGGAGCCTGTGCGGCCACGCTTGCCGGCTTTGGCAAAGGCGAACTCCAAGATAAACTCGACGACAAGGAACGCTTGCGCTTGCGAAACCTTGCCCTTGACTGGCTGCGTGCCGACCTGGCGTCCCTCAGCAAACTAATAAAATCAAACAACCCAAAATCCCGCGTTGCCGCGCTCAGGTCTGTCCAGCATTGGTTGCAGGATCCCGATCTTGCCGGTCCGCGCGACTCATCCAGTCTTCTGCTTCTGCCTGAAGAAGAACGAACCAAGTGGGCCAGCCTTTGGAATGAAATCGCGGAATTAGTCAAGAAAGCCGACAAAAAGGCGGACTCCTGATCCATGAATTGCTGTGTCTTTATAAGCTTATTGTTCGGGCCATTGGCCTAATCTACCGGCATCAGGTGTTCACGAGGCGTGGGTCGCGTCCATTAATTCATTCCTTTTTGTTCCCAAAGCTGCGTTTTTTACCCAAGGAGGAGAAGAAATAAAGGGACGGCCAAACGGGCACAGCTTGATACTGCCGGGTTGATTTCTGCACAGGAAGGCAGCCTTCTCTGTTTAGTTCACTTCGGAAAGCGATAGGTCTTAATCGTCTCTTTGCAGTAATCGAATAAGCTCAATTCCAGCAGCTCCGATTCAAGGCTTTCCAAAGTGGGGGCATCCAGAGTTTGAACGACTTCGGCAATAAGGCATTGAACAAACTTATCGCGGGCGCGGCGAAGCGTTTGTCGGACCCACGCCGCATTGACAGGCTTGCCGAATTGCACCGTCAGTTTCTCGGCAATTTCCTGGGAGCGCAAACTCGAATGATCGATCCGGAAACGCAAAACGTCAAAAAAAGGCGCACCGGACTTGCGTTGAATAGCGGCGAGCTCCTTCCAGGCCCTGTCCAAGAGCTCCCTGCGCCAATTCTCCAAAAATTGGCCATCCAAATCCGTAGCGACCTTATCTTCAATTGCGGGCTCGGGAAAGGCGCCTTGGACTGAGTTCTTTTTCGAGCCTTTCTTTCGGTAGTGATCTGCGATGTGATGTGACAACACGCCTTTAACATAATCGCGAAAGCGGCCTCGGTCGGGATTGGCTCCTTTGAGAGTGCCGCGCAAGAATCTCAAGACAAACTCTTGTCCCAATTCCTCAGCCGTTTCAGGAACGCCAACAGCCGCCAAAAAGTAACGATGGATGGGCTTGTAATACCGCTCGATTAACTGTCTCCGAGCAGCTTGATTTTCCTCCATGGATCCATCATGGGCCTGTCGCACCATCGACCAGACGGTGGACATATGGCTCAGGTGGTCATTATCACTGTCCGGACTCATCGGAAAAACCACCGCCGATCATAACCGCGAAAGGCTGCTAAGAAGACAACGGGGACTCGGATGGTACGACACTCTCTGGAACATGTCCAACCAATAAGGTTTTTCTCTAAAGTTCATCTCGAAACCTCTGGATGTTCACTACTTTCCGGTCCTGATCCAGTTTTTTGAAAAAAGCGGCTCCATTCTGTCACAGCTAACTGAATGGCCCGAACAAGAGGTTGAATGAAGACGCGACATACGCTCAAAGATTGTCACAACGAATACAGACACAATGATTTGGGAGTTTACATTATGAATCGGTTCTTGCAACGGCTTTACAAGTCGACCAAAGGAAGCCATTCCTCGAAGCCTCGGCCAAATCAAGTCAGGCTGGTGGTCGAGTCCCTGGAAACACGGTTGGTACCCTCCACCTTCTTGGTGACCAATCTCAACGATAGCGGGGCTGGATCGCTGCGAGCCAGCATTATGGCAGTCAATCAGGATGTTAATCCGGCCACGGACGTGATCCAATTTGCCGTCGGTTCCGGCGGTGCACAGACCATCATCCCACAATCAGCCTTGCCCACGGTCACCCATCCTGTGATTTTCAACGGCACGACCCAGCCAGGGTTCGCAGGAAAGCCTCTCATTCAACTCGATGGCGAAGCAGCGGGAACTGCAGTTTTCGGACTTCACATTACTGCCGGTAACAGCACGGTTCGTGGCTTGGCAATCAATCGCTTCAGTGGTGGGGAGATCCTTCTGGATAGATGCATCTCCAACGTCATCGCCGGGAACTATCTAGGCATCGATTTGAATGGAGGTGGATATGTGGGCGGTGGTAATGGCGTTGGCCTCGAATACTCAGACCATAACCGCATTGGGGGCACAACCGCAGCAGACCGCAATGTCATTTCAGGCAACTCAGGAAACGGAGTCAGTGTCGATGACTCCCATTACAACGTGATCGAGGGCAATTACATCGGCATCGATCCAACCGGCCGATACGCATACGCCCGTTTTCAGACTGTTGGCGTCGACATATATGATGGTATTGAGAACCAGGTGGGCGGAATACTTCCCGGATCGGCCAACGTGATCTCCGGCAACATTGACGGCATTGTTATCGCTTCCGGAGTATACAATTCGGTGATTGGTAATAAGATCGGCACTGATCCAACAGGTACCTATGCACTTGGCAACTACCACGTTGGCGTTTCTGTGACTGATTCTGCCGTGAGCACCTCAATTGGCGGACCGGACATTTACAGAGACCAGCATTTTTATCACCAGGGGAATGTAATTTCTGGCAACGGTGGCGATGGGATTACCATCGGTGGCATCAATGAAAGCGCATCGGGAACAGTGGTGCAGAATAACGAGATTGGCACGGACATCACCGGCACGGCACGGCTGGGCAACGGCGGAAACGGAGTTTCCATATATAACTCTTCCAATAACTTGATCGGTGGTCCCAGAGCCGGCAATGTCATAGCAGCCAACGGCAAAAACGGCATCGAAATCACCGGTTGTCTAGGTGCCACTAGCCAATTCAAACAACTGCCGGCGATTGGCAACAAGGTCGAAGGCAACTGGATCGGCACGGACATAAGCGGATCGCGAATCGGGTTGGGCAACCATTTGGACGGCGTTTACTTGCATTCGGACCCGGCCGCTACCTCCAACTCCTACGGGAACGAAATTGGCGACTCTGCCCCTTGGCTGAACGGCGGTACCTGGGGACCCGTGACGCCTGGAGTCGGCAACGTCATCGCTTATAATCTGCAGGACGGTATTGGGGAGCAAGGTGCCAGGATGTTCAACAACCCGATGCGGGGAAACTCAGTTTATGGCGACGGCGGACTGAGAATCCGAACGGATGCCAGCCGGCCCACTCCGATACTTTATTACGCCGCCTCGGGTTCCACCACAGTGGTGCAGGGCTTCGTACCGGACTATTTGGCCGAGAGCCTCGAGGTGGATTTCTATGCCGTCAGCTCAACCGGTATCCAACGCTACATCGGCACGACTGTTGTCTTCACGGGAGGGTATATGAACGGATCCACGTCTTTTACCGCTATCCTTGGAGCGACTAGCCTCGGCGAAACCATCATGGCCACGACAACCAACTATTACGGCGGCACTTCAATATTTTCCGCAGGCATCCAAGTTTAATCAGCGAGAGATAGTCAGGGATGACTGGACGCGCCACTTTGGTGGTCGGATTGTCGAGTGGCGCGCCAAGGGGTTCACCTTTGACGCGATCTACTGGCATTTGGTCAAGAAAGGATGCCGCCAACGGAATGGTAAGGAGATTAGCCTTAGCCTCTCTATGAATGGTTCGTTGCTGAGACGCAACTCAAAGCCGAGGAGGCCGTCACGAAGAGTGAATGATTGGGTTTAGAATCCGTCCCCGTAGAGCAACCCGATCTAGTTTCACCTCCTGAACTGGCCAATGCACAGTTTGTCGATGGCATTCCCAGAAAAGCAAAACAGCGTGTATTTGGGGATGTGGTAACTCCTCTGTTTTTAGTTCGAGTCCTATTCGGGGAGCTACTCGATCTATACGAACTGGGCCATATTCCAGTTAACACTCCACTCGTGCCCTTTACTTGCGTTTTTCGCGAGGAACGTCACCTATTCCTCCGAAACAGAGATGAGTTTTAGCCCAGGGCTGGGCGCCTTAGGCGCATTTCTTGCCAAAACTCTCTGGAGCTCTCTGATTGAGTTAACAGCCTGCGCATTCGGATCGCCCCCCGTTGCAGGGATAAGATTGCTGGACTGGGAGAGGCTGCTG
>JBJMQT010000094.1:0-43519 GCA_045802525.1 Gemmataceae bacterium | reverse complement strand
GTTAATTTCGCGCTGGCCGGTTTGATGCTGCATCTTCCACATCCATTGCTTGCCGACGATGTAGACCTCCATGGCGTCTTCCGGCGCCCAGGCGACATCGAAGTAAACGCGTGCGCCCCAGACAAACATGGCGATGAAGAAAAAGAAGGGTGTTATGGTCCAGAAGAGTTCAAGCTTCATCGAACCTTGAATATGCGGATCGTAATCGTTATTAGGCCTCCTGCGATAGCGCACGGCAAAAGTGAATATCAGGATCGTCACCAGCAGAGATACTGCCGCCGAGATCGCGAGGATAAAGAAAAAAAGGTTGTCAACCCGGCTAGCATGGGCTGAAGCTTGATCGGGAAATAACGGCACTTCCGCGAACATGGCTATCCTTTGCAAACTTGGAGGCGGCCGGGGTCGGATTTGGTTTCACTGTTCTCGACCGGAGCCCTGACACGCCGCGCTTGAAACCGCCGATCCCATTCTTCGCCCGCGCTCTCTCCGCCACATCACCAGCAAAAATGCACCGAGCGCTAACAACGTCAAAATCCCGCCCGCCCGAACGACTTTCATGACGGCAAGCGTGTATTTTCCGGTGGCCGCGTCGTATTCGTAACAACGCAATAAAACCTGGTCCACAGGCGTGCCGATCCTATCCTCCGACGCCTCGACAAGAGCGAGCCGCACAAACCGCGGCGGGTAGTCCAGACCCAAAAAATAGCGCGAAATCTTTCCTTGCGGCGTCAGCACCATGATGCCGCTGGCATGAGCGAACTGATCTTTTTCTTGGTCATAGGCATAATGAAAGCCCACAGCGTCGGTCAGCGCTTTAATGGAAAGGCGCGAACCGGTAAGAAAATGCCAGCCTTGCTCGGCCTTGGACTGGCCGAGGCTCATTACACTTTCCGCGTAGTTGGCCTTCTTCGCGGCGGCGCGATCCGGCTTTTCGGCGGGATCGAAGCTCACGGTCACGACCTCGAAATCCTCGCCCAGAGCGAGTTCAAATTGGCGGCTGCCCATGCAATCCCGCAGCGTGTTCAATACTTCATTGCAAAGCATGGGACAGCGGTAGTAGGCCAAGACGAGAATCACCGGTTTGCCGTTGAAGCACTTGCCCAACGAGACAACCTCGCTGGCTTCATCGTAAAAATCCAAATCGAGCGGAACTTGCTCGTCGAGCCGTTGGACAATGCCCACGCTTTCAAGACCGGCAACGGAGTTTTCGTCGGCCCGGGCAAGCGCCGGTGCAAGCAAAACAAGAAAGAGCGCGCCGAATAGAGCGTGCTTCATGGTCGGTCTTTCGTTGAAGGCTGGATATCTTTAACCGGCTCTTTTTTGCGCGCCGGCAAAAGGTTCTTTTCCAAGACAGTTCGCATGGCGCGGACGATTGGAATCCGCACTATTCCTTTTTCTTTGTCGACCCATTCGAACGTGTTGAGAGCCGGCTGATTGGATGGTTGCAAATCCTCCGGGCTAACATATGGTCCAGCTCGACCGGCTTCCGTACGGGCTTCCATCTTCTTGATGCCTTCCAACTCGTGTTCGCTGGGAGGCCTGCCGCGTTCTTCGTCCGCGAGAGGGAAGCTGGATGCCTTGGTTCTCGTTTCGAAGTTCTGCAGGTATACGAAAAGGCTATGCGACAAGAGATGCAGGGCCCCTCCAGACAATGCCAACCCAATGACAAACCAAACGACGGCGCGGACGCTGATGTCGCTCCTTTCATGGCCGGCGTTGGGATGACTTCCGGTTTGCACAGGATCGATCTCACTCATGATGCAGCGTCTCCGCCAAGCTCGGATCGTAAATTGGCAAAACGGGCTGTTTCCTTAACTGCCAGAAAAAGACGCAAATCCAGATGCCACCCAGACCGGCCACAGCGGCTAGATCCAGAAGCCAGAAAAAATACTGGCCCTCGTGAGGGTACGCCGGCTCAATCCACCAAAACACGTCGATAAAGCGCATGGCCATGAGCCCGACGGCCACCGCCGCCAACGTTCGCCGGTTCCGCTTGACGTCCTTGGAAAGCAATAAGAGAAACGGCAAAGCAAAATGAAGCAGGACGATTAGGAGGGCCACCCACTCCCAACCGCCGCGAATGCGCCGCAAGTACCAAGGAATCTCTTCAGGAATGTTCCCCGACCAGATCAGGAGAAACTGCGAGATTTGCATATAAGCCCACAGCATCACGAAAGTAAGGAGCAGATTGCCCAGGTCGCGAAGATGACTGGGAGCAATCACTTCCGACATGGGCGGCCGACCCGCCAGGTACATCAAGATCGCAATGGCAAAGGCCATGGCTGTAAGCAATTGACTGGTCGCATACAGGACGGGATAGATCGTCGAAAACCAATCCGGCTCGATGGACATCGCCCAATCGATCGAAGCGAACGTAATAGTAAGTCCATACAGAACCATTCCCGGACCGCTCAGGAGGCGGAATCGTCGCCAGGTGCGCGGGTCTTTGGTCTGGTCCTGCTGCACGGACCAACGCGTTAAAAAGTAAACAAGGACAAGCCAGATCACGAAGTAACCCGCCGCGCGACCCAAAAAGAACGGCACATTGAGATAAAGCCTTTTGTGTTCCAAGTGCGGATCGTGGGCTGCGGCCTCCGGCTTGGCCCAGTCATAGATGTTCGGGAGGCCCAATAAAATGGGTACCAAGAATATTGTCAGTGCTGCGACCGTAACGGCCCCGGATTCTAAAATGCGTCGCAAGACGACGCCCCAGGCGCCCCCCGTTAGGTACTGAATCATCAAAATAACCAGGCAGCCCAGACCAATGCCCAACCAATAAGTGAAAGCCACCAAGTAAGCCCGAAAGAATTGGTCCAAATTCCAAAAAGCCCCAGCCAGCAAGACCGCCAGCCCAGCGGCCCCGATCAACAGCGCTTGCCGTTGAATCCGATCCCATTCCGCAGGAGCGCTTTGAGGGACAGCCATCGTCACGGCTTGCCCTCCAAGCTCTCGCGGGCCTCTTTTTGCACCTCGGTGGGGAGATCGTTAAGCGAAACGTTTTGGCTCACTTGCAACGTGCGAAGGTAGGCAATGATCGCCCAACGGTCGTCCGACGGAATCTGGGAAGCGTAATCCGGCATCGCTCCGAACCCGTTCGACACAACTTCATATAAATAGCCCACAGGAACATCTCGCAAAGACACCTTGATTCCCCGAATGCCGAACCCGACCGACCGATCGGTGTGGAATGACGGCGGCTTGATATAACCGCGCTCCACGATTTTGCCATTGCCCGAGCCAATAGGATCGTGGCAAACGGCGCAGAAAATGGTGTAGCGCTGTCGGCCGCGCTCGAGCATGGATTGGGTGACCGGCTCGGGAAACACATCGACATAATCGGCAACCGCTTGACCCGGTCCTTTCTTACCTATAAAGCGCTGTTGATCAGCGCGCAAATGGCCACGAGCGATGGTCCCCGGCAAGAGCGGCCGCGCCGACCGCCCGTCTTCGAAAAAGCTGTTGGCTTCGAGAGGCCGGTAACTCGGCTGTTGCGCCATTTTCTGTTGGCAGCCTGTAGCCGACAAAAACAACGCGATTACCAAGCTGGCTAATTGATTCCTGGTCATGCTGGCTCCCTCGGACGTCCACCGTTTTCGACATCAGCCTGAGGTAGAAGCATGCGCATTTCCGAAATGGCAATCATCGGCAAGAACCGCAAGAACAAGAATAAGAGGCTCAGAAAAAGCCCGATGGTCCCGGCAAACGTCGCCCAGTCCCAAATCGTGCCTGAATACATTCCCCACATGGAAGGCATATCCGCTCGGTGCAGGCTCGTGACCACGATGACGTAGCGCTCCAGCCACATGCCGAGCAGTACGACCAGCGATATTAAAAAGAGGGCCAGGGGACTGGTCCTCATTCGCTTAATCCACAGCAACTGTGGAATAAGGACATTACAAGTGATCAGCAGCCAGTATTGCGGAGCGTAAGGCCCGAGCATACGGTTGACCTGGACATATTCTTCAAATTTGTTGGCGCCGTACCAGGCCATGAATGCTTCAATTCCGTAGCCGTAGGCCACTAGCATGCCGGTCGCTAAAAGGATCTTGGCCATATTCTGCAAATGCCGCATCGTGATGAAATCTTCCAGTCCATAAAAGAGACGCAGCGGTATGGCAAGAACGAGCACCATCGCAAATCCGGAAAAGATGGCGCCGGCGACGAAATAGGGCGGAAAAATGGTCGAATGCCAGCCCGGCAACGCTGAAACGGCAAAATCAAAACTGACGACCGTGTGCACGGAAACTACCAGCGGCGTCGCCAGCGCCGCCAAGATCACATAGGCCGTCTCGTAGCGATGCCAGTGATATGCCGAGCCGCGCCAGCCCATCGCCAGGACGCCGTAAATCACCCGACCAACCCTGCTTTTTGAACGATCCCGCAGCGTGGCCAGGTCAGGGATAAGGCCCACGTACCAAAAGAGCAACGAGACGGTGAAGTACGTCAATACAGCGAATACGTCCCAAATCAGCGGACTACGAAACTGAGGCCATAGCGCCATCGTGTTGGGATAAGGCAGCAACCAATAAAAGAACCAGGGCCGGCCAAGGTGCAGCAGCGGATACAAACCGGCGCAGGCGACCGCAAACAGCGTCATCGCCTCGGCGAACCGGTTGATCGACGTTCGCCATTGCTGGTGCAAAAGAAGCAAGATTGCGGAGATCAACGTGCCGGCGTGCCCGATGCCGACCCACCAGACGAAATTCACGATGGCCCAACCCCAGGCAACGGGAATGTTAATGCCCCATATGCCGACCCCTTTAACGAGCAGGTAGCTCACGGCATAAAGAAGAACCATCAATAGCGTGAAAGAAAGCGTGAAGCCGTACCACCAGCCAGGCGGCGTTTTGCCTGCCAGGACGATCGAACTGATCTTGTCAGTGACCGACGCAAAGGTATGACTGCCTCGCATGACGGGCGGCGAAGGGCTTGCCGGCGGAGGAGCTTCCCGGGTTGGGACATCCGGCGTCATGTCACGCGGTCTCCAACTTGACGATTTCTGGATTAGGATTGCGCACCGCCGCGAGATAGGTCGTTCGCGGGCAGGTATTGTAATTTTCCAATAGCGCGTAATTGAGCGGTGTCTTTTTCATCTTCACTACGCGGGCGTTGGGATCATTAAGGTCGCCAAAGACAATCGCGTCCGCCGGGCACGCGGCCTGGCAAGCGGTCAGTATTTCGCCGTCGTAAATGGGCGCCACGCCGGGGCGCTTGGGATCCTCTCGGCCCTGGTTTTTGGCCTCGATTTCCGCGGCACGGATGCGTTGCACGCAATAAGTGCATTTCTCCATGACGCCTCGGCTGCGAACTGTCACATCGGGGTTGTGAAGCAACTTCACGCTCTGGATGGCGTAATCGGCATACTCCAGGAAGTTGAAACGGCGGACCTTATACGGGCAGTTGTTCGAGCAATATCGCGTGCCGACACAGCGGTTGTAGACCATATCGTTTAGGCCGTCGTGACTGTGCACGGTTGCGCCGACGGGGCAGACCAGTTCACAAGGCGCTTTTTCACAGTGCATGCAGGGCACAGGCTGAAAATACGTGTCCGGATTGTCAAGGTTCTTGCCGGCGTAGTAACGGTCGATGCGCAGCCAGTGCATTTCTCGGCCACGAGTCACTTCCGTTTTGCCGACGACGGGGATATTATTCTCGGCCTGGCACGCCACCACGCAGGCTTTGCAGCCCACGCAAGAACTTAGATCGATGGCCATGCCCCATTTGTAGCCGTCATAGGGATACTCGGGATAAAGCGACAAAGCCAATTTCTTATCGGTCGGCTCAAGGTTCGCTTCTGGACTGGCGTCCGGCTCCACAAAGTTTTTGGGATTGGCTTGGAACTTTTCCAGACTGCCTGCGACAACCGGGTGGCGATCTTTAATGGCCTGGTGCATTTGGGTGCAAGCCAGGACATGAGTCGCTCCTGTCCGCCGAACGGCTAGACCGTTGTCGAACCAGGGCGCCGAGGAGGTGCGCAGTGCGTAGGCGTTGAATCCGGTTCCCGTCCCAACCTTACCTGACCGGCTTCGGCCATGGCCTAAGTGGACGGTCACTGCATCATCGACATGGCCCGGCAGAACGAACACCGGCGCCTGAAGGGGCGGCTGATCTCGATAATGCAATTCCACAACATCGACGTGCAGTTCCCCATGCTCGCCGCCGTGGGTACCGGGTATGCCCGCAGCGCCGGTCTTAGCGTAAGCGATGCCGAGTTTTTCAGCCGTTCGCGGACTGATGAGGACAGCATTGTCCCAGGTCAGTTTGGTCACAGGCTTGGGAAGCTCTTGAAGCCAGGCATTGTTGGCAAACCGCCCGTCGTAAAGCGTCGGATCAGGTCTTAGATTAAGTTCCATTTCACCGCCGGCCAAATCCGCGGATTGGGGAGCTTGCCGTGCCCAGTCCGGCTTCAGCGCGACCTCTTTGGCCGAAAAAGTGGTGCCCGCAATAAAACCGTCGTGCAAGGCTTTTTCCCAGGCGGCCTCTCCGCTGCCCGCCGCGCTTCCTTGTTTCGATATTCGATCCAGCCAGTAATTGCGGACCAAACCGTACCCTTGCCGCTCCGGTTGTTGCAGCAACGCAGCCAGCAGTTCATGGACTGACCTCGCGCTGGGATAGATCGGTGCAATTAGCGGTTGCACGACTGACACGGTGCCATCGAACGCCCTGGCGTCGCTCCAGGCTTCCAGGTAATGGGCCTCCGGGACGTGCCAATGACATTGAATCGCGGTCTCGTCCTGGTACAGCCCCAGATGCACGCGCAGCGGCACGTTGGCAAGGTGCTCGGTGAATGCCAAGTTCGCCGGCGCCGAGTAGACGGGATTGCCGCCGAAAATCAGGAGTATCTCGACGCGCTTCGCCCTCATGTCGTCAACCAATTCCTCAAGCGAGGCCGCCTGGTTAGCCGGGGCGGCTTCGATCGGGTCGGTGTAAATGACTGTTTTGCCGACGTTGCCCAAAGCTTGATTGATCGCGTGGACCAAGGCGTGAACGAAGGGGGGTTGGCAGTCACCGGCGAGAACCAGGCTGGCGCCGCGTTGGGATTGCAGATCCTTAGCCACGGCCGCAACCCAAGCTCGATGCTTATCGGAGAGCTTTGCCGATGCCGGCGGGGCTCCGTTCACCTTCAACTCTGCTGCCAGCGCCAGCGTCAAATCCGCGATTTGGCCCGAGCGTATTGGCAAGCGATGATCCGCGTTGGAGCCGGTGCTCGTGGGCGCGGCTTCCGCTACGTAAAGGCGATTCATCTTGGCCTGATCGGGCTTATCCGCCGTCCATACTTTTCGGTGGGCCGCAAATTCGCGCGTGTAACGCAGATGGCCCGGACCGCAGCCTAAGAAGTCGGCGTCAAGCGACAGCACCACTAGGGCATCACGGAAGTTGTAGATGGTGTTGACATATTCGCCGAATGCCAGCCGGGCCCCTTCCGGGGCGTGGCCTCGCCCTACAGGCTCATACTGGTGCCATTTCGCTTGCGGAAACTGATCCGGCTTGCGGAACTCGACCAACTGTTGCGCGAGCGTTGGCGACGTGACCGTTTCCGTCAGGATGCGAATGCCTGCGCCCTGGACGGCGCGTTGTTCGCCGAAAGCTGTTCGCATAGCCACCAAGAAATCGTTCCAGGCGCGTGGTCGGCCGGCGTAGGTCAGCGACTGCGACCGGTCGGGATCATAGAGATCAAGGATAGAGGCTTGCGCGAAAAGATCGGTCGAGCCGAATTTGTAGGGTACAGGACAAGCAGGGTGATCGGGATTGCCTTCGATCTTGGTCGGCCGGCCCTCGTGGCTCTCGACAAGCAGACCGGCCGCCACGCCACTTAACGAAAAAGCCGTGGCAAAGTAGAGCGGCTTGCCCGGGACGAGCGCCTCGGGCTGGTTAACATAAGGCAAGATCTTTTCAGCCGGGGCCGGCTGGGCGGAACAACCGGCCAGGCCCGCCAGAGCAAACGAAGCGCCCATAAGCGTTAAGAATTGCCGCCGGGTCACCGGGTTGGTCCACTCGCCGGCCTGGTCGGGGAACTCGCGCTCCATGTACTCAACAAACGCGGGCGACTCGGCCAGCTCTTCCAGACTGCGCCAAAACGGCTTGCCGTCCCCCGCGGCCAACCGGTCACGGAGAGCATCCCAATTAGCCGGCTCTAAAGCGTTTTCTATCGGTGACACGTCGAACAACTTTCAAGTCTTTGAATGTGGTACTTGTCCACCAATTCTCTACCTAACGTTTCCTGCGTATACGGCTGGCCCGAGGCGTCTTTTTCTTTGTCCAAGGTCCACGTCATGCTGAAAACCTGGTCTCTGGGCCGGACATGCTGCTCCGGAGCGCGATGGCAATCCAGGCACCAATCCATGAGCAACGATTGCGTTTGCCAAGTCAGGGGCATCTCATCAACCCGCCCGTGGCAGGAGACGCAACCGATCCCTTTATGGATGTGAACGCTGTGATTAAAATAAACGAAGCCCGGCAGATTGTGAACGCGTTGCCATGGGATCGACACGCCCGAGCGGTAACTTTCGCGCACTTGAGCGAGCATTTCACTGCCCACCCAGATTTGCTCGTGGCAGTTCATGCAGGTCTTGGTCGGTGGAATGCCCGCGAAAGAACTGGTTTCGACAGAGGTATGGCAATAGCGGCAGTCGATGCCCAGTTGGGCGACATGGTGCTGATGGCTGAAGGGCACCGGCTGCACGTAAGCCGTTTCCGATGCCGTAACATAGGATGAGCGATAGACAACCGTCATCGCCCAGCCGACTGCCGCCAGGATGAAGACCGCCCCGAAGACGCTCGCTTTGGAGATCGTGTTGAAGCTGCGATGAAAAATCTGGCCCATGCCGCTTTCCCGTGTGGCGTCAGGAAAAACACAGCGAACGCACCTTCCGGAGCCCCACGGCCACTCTGCTCGATCAGGCTCCTTCCATCCTCCCCTAATGGCGCCGATTCGGCAGCCTAACCCGGCAAAAGAGATACCGTAACGACTTTACTGGCCAACGCCAAGCAAAAAACTAATCGGTTCAGTCTCCAGGCTCTGGGGGCCATGGGTGCACGTCCAGAGCGATCAGATGTCTAATACTAAAGGTGGCCAGGCCAAATGCGGGCCCCTTGGTCCGACGCTGGCCACCTTGGAATCAATGCTCGTCAAAGGCGCCAACGGAGCGTATAGGTTTACAGGTGTAAACCCTGTGGCGCAGTGTGTGGGGACCAGAGGGTGGGGCGCTTGGGCCATAGGGTGCAGAGCCTCGGCGGTTCAGCCATGCGGAACTCCGGCAACGGCGCTCGGGAACGCCTAATCGAGTCGGTATACTGACGTAGTTCGAGTCGCCCGGATTCGTTTCATTTCAACCCCCGGACGCCCCCTCCGAGTTGGTTAGCGCTTGATCTGCGCACGGCTCTGCGGGGTTGTATTCGAGATCGGCGTCTTGAATGATGGCGATTTCGCCCCGCGCCTGAGCCAGGCCCGTGCGCAAGGCGGCGCCCTTGCCCCGAGTGCCTCGAATTCTTCGATTCGATGGCACTCCGCGTTTTTACCGCAAGGATTCCGGCCGGGGCCACTTTTTCTCTTGCGATTCAGCTCTTGCAAGATAGGCTAAAGCGTACAGTGGATCTCTTCACCTTTTCGCAGTGGTTCAGTCCGTGGATCTCTTATTCGGAATATTTCAGGCCCATCCCGCGATTTCGCTGGCCCAGACCGCTTTTATGATCTGGATGCTGGTGGACGCCTACCGTCGCCAGACGGAGATCTATTGGTATTGGCTGATCTTGGCTGTGCCGTTCGTCGGCGCCTGGGTCTATTTTTTCGCCATCAAATTAGCCGATTTTCGGACCTTCAATCTCGGGCCCCTCTTTCAACGAAAGATTCCGCTGGAAGAATTGCGCTACCGAGCGCTGAACATGCCGACCTTGACGAACCACGTCAATCTCGCGAGACGGCTTATGGAGCTGGACGATCACGAAGAAGCCATCCCGCATCTACAGGCGGCGCTAAAACAAGAGCCTGACCATCCGACTGCTCTGTATAGCTTGGCTCAATGCCATAAAGATATGGGTCATCCCGAGTTGGCTTTGGAGCCTTTGGAAAAGTTACTGGCCCGCGATTGCCGGTATTCCAACTACGCCGGCTGGCATCTTTTGATCGAGACACGGGCTTTGACGGGGAACCAAGAAACGGCGTTGGATCAGTGCCGCAAGTTAGCTCGCGTGGCGCCGACGCTCCAGCACCAGTGTCTTTTGGCCGAGCACTTGCTGGTTGGCGGACAACACGAGGAAGCTCGCACTCTTTTAGAGCATTCGCTTCAGGATCATGCCTTCCTGCCTGGCCCCATTCGCCGGCGCAATCGGACCTGGGCTTACCAGGCTAGCCGCTTGCACAAGCGCATTGTCGCCGAGTTGGATGGGGCTAAACGCTGATCGCCGAGAAATGGTAGCGCGTAAGCAAACTCACATTACCAGGCTGCCCTGGCAGATGCCGCATCTCACAATTCCACTTCTTTACCATTCAAGACAGCTTGAGCCAGGTCGATCATGGTTGTCCGATTGTTCATGGAGGCGCGCTGAAGCCGGCGGAATGCTTCCGCTTCGGACCACCGGTGCCGTTTCATCAGCACGCCCTTTGCTCTTTCGATGATCTTGCGGTTTTGTAGCGATGTGCGCAGCGTGGCGTTTTCGTCGGTGAGTTGTTTCAGTTCGTCGAATCGCGCCCAGGCGACGAGCACGGCGGCGCCCAGTTGATGGGCTTCCACGGGCTTAACTAGAAAAGCCAGGACGTGTTCTTCCAAAGCTCGCCGGACCAATTCTTGATCGCGGTCGGCCGTTATCGCCACTGCCGCTATGATGCGCTCTTGGTAGATTTGGCGAAGAGCGTCAAGGCCGTTAAGCCGGGGCAAATGGATGTCAAAAATGACAATATCCGGGTCCGAATCAAGAACGGTTCGAACCATGTCCGTCCCCGTTGCCGCTTCTCCTATGACTTGATGGCCTAGCTGTTCTTCCAGGGAGGATTTGAGGAACATACGAATGGTCGGATCGTCTTCCACGACGACTATCTTGAGCTTGGGCGTTGCCGCGATTGTCTGTTCCATCCCTCTTGCTCCCCGGGGGTCGTTCCCGGTTAGTCGGTTCTTACGTTGAGTCAAAAGCGACGCGCCCGCGGACGAGGAGCTCGCTTGCGAAGACGGCGCTCGATTTAGATCTTGGTCCATAATCGTCCAGCTTTGGGCATCAATCCCCGTTTACGCTACTTAGACTAGCTCCGCTCTCATGGGAAGATATTTCGGCGTGACTTTGATCCGATAGCCGGATGCATATCTTCAAACCGCCCCCTCTCCGGGGCATGATTTCCAGGCTGCCTCCTTGTAACTTCACAAGCTTTCGCGCGAGCAATAGCGCCAGCCGGGATCTGGCATTCTGGCCCGTTTGATTCAGGCCAAGAAGGGCCTCGCAGGTTTCAGTGGAAACTTCGGCGCCGTTGTACTCAATGGCTGCGTCCAAAGATAATGGCTCTTCTCCCGGCTTTACTTGGACCCAGACCTCACTGCTCGCCGCTTCACAGGCGAAACCGATCAACAATTGAAACAGCGTTTCCAACCGTCTGGGATCCGCGTTTACGGATAATTTTGGCGCAATGTCGGTTTGGATTCGAATAGCCGGATAAGAGGCTGTAGTATTTGTCAGCAAATCAGATAAGCAATCGCTTGCGTCAAACTGTTCTTTGTTAATGCGCAGGGAACAAACTATATCGTGGGTATAGTCCAAATACTTGCGACAGGTTTCAGCCCGGGTTCGCATGTCGGCGACCACGCGACGCTCTAGTTCCCAGCCGGGGGGTAAGCGCTGGTTCAATACGGCGGCGGCCGAATAAACCGTCTGAAGCAAATCGCCTACTTCGTGTCGCAGGATGCGGATTACCGCTTCCGAAAGCTTGGGAGGCAACATCCATTCGCCGTCGTTGGCTGATTGCATTGGCCTGCCGCCTTTAGAGCATCGTTACGCCGCCTGAATTCGCCTCTCCGGTTGTCTAGCGCCTGCAAATCTTCGAAAGCCGATCTTGCGAAGGAAGCCGCGCAACAGATAGCAAGTATATTCTCACAAAGCCGATGCGCTTTGGCCAGCCTCTGCCTTGAGTCCCTTATTTGAGACCATAGCTCATTTTTCCAATCAAAGTCAAAACAAGCGCACCGCTTTAGGAGCCGGAAACATGGAGAAAACGATAAAGGAGAAAGGTGGCGCATTCCTTCTCAATACACCGATCGTCTTACTCCGATTCCAATGGCTGCTCCCAAATGACAGCGAGTAGAGCCTCGGTTCGATCAAACGGGCAAATGGCATGCCACACGTCGGGGAGTTGACTGCTAGCCCATCGCGTGGCATTACTGATTGGGACTGATGACTTCTATTAGCCGCCCTTCACACACTCATCAGCTGAAGTCATGACTAACAGAGAACTGGTCAAAGGGCGGGAGCAGCCGTCAAGTCTCCTCTCAGGTGATCAACCTGGACGCTTGCCACGCAGCCTTCTGCAACAGAGCCAAATCTTTCCGTGCTAAGCCGGCGATTTCAACGCCAATTCCAACGGGGTTTTCTTGGAACAGCACAGCCAAGAAGACACACGCAGCAAGGTACGACCCGGCAAGAGTAGGGTGACTCATGTCCCGGTCGTGCAAGACTGGCTGTTCGTGCTCGCTGAGAAAGCGCTGCCAAGCAAGCCCGACTGGGACGATGGTCGCGTCCAGTTCGCGGCCAATGCTGGTATACGCATCGGTGATGGCTTGCTGGGAATCCGGTGCGTTGCGACGTGCCCACGTCATATAAAGCGCCAGTTTAGCGGCAGAGGCTCGGATCGCTTCGTCGAAGAGACGGACGTTTTCGTGCATTCGCTTGGCATTCTTGATGGGCAGTGTGCTTTGCTCTTGGAGCACAACGTAGTCGTAACGTCCGTCCTTGATTGCTTGGAGCGCTTGGCCAGCATTCCAGTGCCTGCGGAGGGAAGCGCCGCTGGCGCTCAGCAAACGATGGTGAAGGGTTTTGCCCCGCGCCGCCGCCAATCGCGCGATCAAGCCGGGAAGGTCATTGCGGGCGGTAAAGCTATTGCCAATGAAGAGCACTCTTAGGGCCGCGCCGCCTCGAATACCGGTGGCCATGGTTGCTTAGCCCCTATTCCGTAGTTGAGAAGCTTGCTGGCGTGCATACCTTCCCCATTCGCTGGCGCGATCGTAGCGAGCATAGATCTGCCAATGAGCCGAGGCTTCTTTCCTCTTTCCCATTTGCTCGTAGACGTCCGCCAAATTGAAATGGGCATCTAGATAATTCGAATCAATATCCAGGGCGGTCTTGAAAGCCTGGACGGCCTCCTTTCGGTGAGAAAGTTTTGCCAGGGTATTGCCTAGATTGTTCCAGGCTTCCACAAACTGGGGATTCACTTCCGTCGCCTGGCGAAAACGTTCGGCAGCCTGCTCTTCGTAGCCCATCTCATAGAGAACGTTGGCTAGGTTGAAGCAGGTAATCGCGTCGGGACCGCCGATAACCAGTGTTTTTCGGTAGGCCTCGGCTGCCTCTGGCAACTCTCCGGCTTGCTCTTTTTCCGAACCTATTTGGAACCAGTCCTCAGCGGTTGGTTGACGACAATGGGCCACGGCCAAGGCGGGATGGTGGCCCTCTTCCACGAAGTCGAATACGAGCTGGCCCGAAGACTCCGCAAGCCGGCCATCCTTTAAGCGCACGATCAAACGGCCGTCTCTCTCCATGACGCCTTGATTCGTACAAGATTCTCCCAAGGCAGGCAGCCATTTTTTCAAGCGTTCGATGCTTCTTTGAACCCGCTTCGCCGAGACGCCCGCTTTTTGGAAATCTCGCAAGCTCTTGGCCCATTGGACATGCTGGTAATCGAAAAAGTCGATGTCCCCGAAAATCTCCGCGGGCTGCAAGATGCCCGCATGAACCCAGCGCTGGATTCGCGGGCAGGAGACCTTTAGAAGTTGACTCAGTTGTTGGATGGAAAGACGGCAAGAGCCGGATGGGGCTCTCTCGTGGCCCAGCCGCTCTAACAGTTCATTCTCAGTTAAGATCGTGATGGCGCCTTGGTGCTGGAGACGCCGCGCAGCCACAAGCCGCGCGCTCAGCCGGCCATCCTTCCGTAACGGCAACCGTTCCTGGCCTACGACCAGCAAGGAGGTTTGCCGGCTGACGGTGGCCATAATGTCGCCGCCATGAGATCGGATCAGTTCCTCTAATGAGGAACGCGTTAGACTGCCGAATTTGCCGGTAAGAGCGACTTTGTGACCGGTGAGGCGTTTGGCCGGTTGCGTTCCTTCGGCCATGGCCAATCCTCCTGAACTAAATCGCCGAAACCCAGCGTGCAGGATAACGCAATCCCAGCGCCGATGCCAAAGGCATTGGATTAGATTGATGGAGCAGTGGCGGATTATTACACCCGCGGTCAGGACGATTTCCGCTTGCGGGTTTCTTGGCCTTTGACAGATTTGCTTGGCGCCATTTTCCTGGGAGGCTTGCCCGAGGCCGCTTTGGATGGCGCCTCTTGCTTTTGCATGGTGGCAAGGCTTTGCTTCAGAGCGTCCATCAAGTTAATGACATGGGGATGCTCATGCGCGGGCGGCGCCACAATTTCTTCCCCGGCTACCTTGGCTTCAATGAGGCGGGTCAGCTTTTCGGTGTAAGTGTCCTTGAAGCGGGCAAAATCGAATTTCTTTTCCGTCGAGGCGCTTATCAAAGTCTTGGCCAGTTTAAGCTCTTCGCCGGAAACCGGCGTCTTGGGCGCTTCTTCTTCAAAAGCGGTCGGCTTCGTCACCTCCGCATCGTAATTAAGAATCGCCATGACCAGCAGGTTGTCCAGGGGTCTCAAGAGAACGGTTTGTTCGCGGTTATGAAGAACCACCTGCGCTACAGCATACTTCTCCTCGTCCACCATAGCCTGTTGCAGTAAGGCATAGGGTCTTTGGCCCACGGGGCCGTCTGGGACAAGGTAGTAGGTCTTGCCGGTGTAATAGACCGGGTCGACTGCCGTGGGGATAACAAAGGTAGCGATGCTGATTGCTTTGTCGTCTTCAGTGCGCAGTTTATTCAGCTCATCGGTGTCTATGACTACGTACTGCCCCTTGGTGTACTCGTAGCCCGAGACGATCTCTTCTTTGGGGATTTCGCCGTGAATAGGACAGGTTTTCTTGTACTGGATGCGACTGTGGCAAACCGAGTGGAGTTGATTGAGATGAATATCGCCTCCGCCGCTGGAGGTGGCGGTGTAGGCTTTGACCGGCACGGTTACCAAATTGAGCTTTAGAAAGCCTTTCCAACTCGAGCGAGCAGCCATGATGACCCCTGTTGTCTTGGTCGCGCCACCTCCTTGCGGTTAGAGCTATCTAGCACGGGGTCATGCAGCTACAGCTGCGCACATGTTCGATAAACCCTCCGTATCGTGCCGTCTTGGAACCGGGAGAGCAAGGTGATTCTGGCGCGCTTTCTACTGTTAAAGGGTTCTACCCGGTCTCAAAGAAGGCAAATTTGGTTCAGCTGTCAGGCGGGCAACAGGAACCGGGTAATTTTCACGTTCGGATAGTTCTGGATCATGGCCTGAAAGGACCGGTGCTTAAGAGGCTTTGAATTGGTGTCGGACGATGCCAAATGTGAATCGGGCACATCTCATTTCCAAAGACGTGGAAGCATGATAAGGAGAATGGCCAGAAGACAGACACTGCTACCCCCGAGCAGGTGGATGAGGCCGCGTCCGCGGCCCATAATAACCTGAATCAATCCGATGAGGCAGAGGAGCAAACCGCTCCCACTGAGCACCAACCCGGCGTAGTAGCCTAGCTGCGGCAGGCACATGAGAAGGATTGCCAGCAGCCCCATGGCTAGCGCTAAAAGCCCTAGCTGTCTTGGCTCGCTCAGCATTTTGCTAAGCTGTCCAGACTGGTCTCCCCAGGTTCGTGGCCATGCGCCCGCGGGATGATCGTTACGGTCGTCGTCAGGGGCGCTGGCCAACTTACGGCTGATCAGAATCATTTCCCCGCAATTCGAACACATTACGCGCTTTCCTACTGCGTTGTTTCTGACCGTGAAGCGGTGTTCGCAGGCGGAACAAACTATCGAGGGCATGTTGATTCTCCGGACAGGAGCAACCGCAAGACCTGGATTTAGGCCGTTCGGTATCCGGCATTGGCGGATCCATACAAGCCGATGCGCGAGACCGTTGTAATGACGGCAGTGCCATTACAGGTTGTTGGCCCGAAGGTTTGTGAATCAATTGTTGGTTGGTAATCGCAGACCGCCCGTTGCTCGGCACTGGCGCGGCAGAGACAGCAGTCGCCAAATGGCAGGTTGCGCGATTCGCGCCTTAACAGCGCAGAAGTGTTCCAATGCCATTGCGGAATTGGAATTCTGATAAAGCAGGGAGCGAATGTGCATTGGTTGAATTGAACACGCTTGGTGAAAATAAACAACAAGCGAGAAGTCTAGGCGGTAGTGCGGAAGCTGAGCGGATCTGCTTTTGAAAGGCAAGCCATCCCACCTTGGCGGAAGTGACATTGACCATCTCGTCATCGTCATCGGGGTCTAGCAAGCGGCAGGGGGAATCACTGGGCGCCGGAAGTCCCCCGGCTTGCATATGAAGGAGCTGCGAATCGACCCCTGCAAAGAGTACGAGCAAACCACATAGGAGCGTTCCAGCCTGGCGCTGATTGATCAAACGAACCAGTTTCGTTAACTGGAAGATGTGGGTCTTCATAGCTAGGAGCATTTCCGCATTCTATCACTGCGCCGATACATATTCGCGACGAAGAAAGCGTCCTTTACATGGGCGGTTCTAAAAGGCGAGGAAGGAAAACCGGCTCTCCCCGCTCACCCCTTGAGTATACCGGCCCGATTGTGCGTTCCCAAGCGCCGTTACGGGAGTTTCCACGTGCCTGGACGGGATAGTTGGACTTCTGGCTCAAGGGCATGAAGCTCAAAATAACTCTGTAATCGGTTTGCCTTCGCACAGTCGATGAGGCCGACCTTCACGGTCGGAAATTTGCATTTCGGATTCCAAGCCCATTGCGTGATACATGGTCGCCAGTAAATCTTCCGGCGCCACCGGATCGTCCTTTGGAAAAGCGCCAATCTTGTCGCTGGATCCGTAAACCGTCCCGCCCTTAATGCCGCCGCCGGCCAAGACAGCGCCGCCGCACATGCCCCAATGGTCTCGGCCTTGAGCGGCGTTGATTTTCGGCGTCCGCCCAAATTCCCCGACCATGACAACAAGCGTTCGATTTAGAAGACCGCGATCGGATAAGTCTTCCAATAACGCGCTATATCCCTGATCCAGCGAGGGCAGACAGTATTTCTCTTTGAGCATGGCGTAGCCGCTGATCGAACCGAGCGGTTCCGTGCCGCCGTGGTTGTCCCAGACGTTGTATACTTTGCCGTTCTTGGCCATGTGCATCCAGATAATCGATACGACTTTGACGCCGGCCTCGACTAGCCGACGCGCCAGAAGAAAGCTTTCGCCGTATTCGTTGCGACCATAGCGATCACGCAGGCGAGGCGATTCCTTGTCGATATCAAAAGCCCGACGCGCGGCGGGAGAGGAAATCATGCGCAAAGCCTGGTTGCGGAATTCATCTAGGTCTTTCCCGCCTCGGCTTTGTTGGAGTAGGTGATCTTGAGTTTGCAGGAGATTGAGAAGACCGTGGCGCGCTAAGATGCGTGACTCATAAAGGCCGGCCGCCAAGGATGTGCCGTGAGCCGCCGGCTCATTGGAGTAATTAGCCGGTTTCAGCTCCAAGGGATCATACCGGGGACCGAGAAAGCCGGAATAAGTTCCCGAATAGACGACGCCATCGTGGCCTAGAGGGCGCGGTATGGCTACGCTCGCAGGAAGGACGCCCGGCTCTTTGAAATAGGACACGATTGAGCCGAAGTTGGGGAAATCGCTTCGCTTTCGCTGATTGCGAGGGATGACCAGTGTTGGATTTTGCTGCCCTGTTAGCACGTGATAAACCGACGCTTCATGGACGTTGCTCGGATGCGTCAGCGAGCGCACAAGGGCAGTCTTATCCGTGTGGCGAGCGAAAAGCGGCATCTGATCGCTAACGGCAATGCCCGGCACGGCACTGGGGATTGGCTTGAAAAGACTGCGGATGCCCTGCGGCGCGTTGGGCTTTAGATCCCACATATCTTGCTGCGGCGGGCCACCCCAAAGAAAGACATAAATGCAGGCATCCGCCGACCCTTTGATCCCTGGGGACGCTGCCCTTGCCTGTTGCGCCTCAAGGATCTGAGGCAACGTCAGACCTGCCAAACCAACTTGGCCCAGGCGGATCATGGCATCGCGGCGGTTAAGCATGGAACATTGTCCTTCCAGGCGCGAGGCAGGCATGCAAGGTAAGGCGGGGGCAGCACAGATGCCAAACAAAGAGTAACTTCGCCAGCAGTTGTGGTCAAGAAACTTGCCCAACGGAAGGCAAAGCGGGGGAACAGCTCGACCGGCAAACCGTTATTCGAGAGACTTCTCGAAACATACGCTCAGCGAACTATCGGCATATACACCGTAGCCGGGAATACGCCGATATCCGGAGGAGGCATAGAGCCGAATCGCTTCCGGTTGACGCGTAGCGGTCTCCAGGCGGACGATTCGATAACCGAGGCGCTTAGCAAACAACTCCAATTCCTCTAAAACGCGACGGCCTATGCCTCGGCCTCGGAATGCCGGCTCTACATACATCCGTTTCACCTCGGCGATATTCGGATCGATTCGGCGAAGCCCCCCGCACCCAGCCGGTTCATCATCTACAAAGGCCACCAGAAACGGCCCGCCATTTGCAGGACGGAATGCTTCCGCATCCAGCACTCCAGGATTGTGTTCGTGAGCCTCGTAACGAGCATTAAGCTCTGCAACCGCCTTTTGGAGTAAAGCGCGACCTAAAGGTGAATCAAGATCGATAGGGCGGATATCCATAGGTTCAACCGTCCAATTCAGATGTATCAAGACGGTTTTGTGCCTTAAGATCTTTGAATGCGTCTAAGGTTTGCCGAATTCCCGCCTCCAAGGGAGTACGCAAAATCGGGCCCATGTCCTCCTGCAAAGAGCTGTCGTCCAGGTTGTATGCGATGGCTATTTGTCGATCACCGAAAGTAATCAATTGTTTGGCAGTTGGATCGACTGCGCACAAAGCCTTATGAAAGGTTAACAGATCAACTACATGGCCGCGTATGTTGTAAGATTTTGCTCCCTGATAGGGCCTTGCGAGGCAGCGCACAAAAACCTTGGCGACATCATCGACAAACTGGAGGTCCTGCCAGCCGCCATAGCTAATGTGATATTTTCGGCCGATCGCCAAGGCCTTTATGGCCTTGGTCGGTTCGCTCGTCATGCCAAAATCGCGGCCAACGCCGTAAACAGTCCACGGCCGCAAGCCGATGCTCGATAGGCCGTAGTCTTGATAATAAATCCGCGCGTTGCCCTCATTGCAGACTTTGAAACAGCCGTAATGCGTTGTGGGCAGGAGGGGCGCCTCGTCGCCCAGTGGTCCGTCCGGGTACAACTCGGGCGGCCCGAATACCGCGGCTGAACTGGCGTAGACGACGCGCTGAATCTGTCCTTCTGATAATCGGGCCGCTTCCAAAACGTTGAGCGTACCGATAACGTTGACTTGCGCACCGAGGATTGGATTGGCACGGCAGGTTGGAACTTGCAGGCCTGCCAGGTGAACCAAGTGCGTTATCCCGGGCTTGGCAATGGCGGTCCGCAAACAGGTTAGGTCAGTAACGTCACCCTCAATGAAGTGAACCTGGCTGACTTGTTGCTCCGGCAAAAGGAGCCGTAGCCGGCGGGGATCCTCTTTCAAATCGTAAATCCACGCCGCATCGCCGCGCTCGAGAAGGTTGCGAACGATCCAACTGCCGATGCAGCCATACCCGCCGGTGAGAAGGACACGCATCAGGGTTGGGCCTTTTTCTTGAAGCGGTTTTGAATTAAGGATGCCAGGTTACGTCCTTCAGGACATCGCGCTCGTAAATCTTCATCGAATCTGCGATTTGGGAGAGGTGGCCTATAGACGACCTGGCGTTGTCCAATAAACGAATAATCCCCTTGGCGGCATTTATCTGATTGCTAGCTAATGTCTGTGTGAGGAGGAAACTCAAATCATAATCGGCCCAATTGCGGTCGCCTCGTAAGTCCTTCAAGTCTTTTCCAGCAATTTGAACCTGAGAGTTTCCACAATTTGAGAGGCGAAGCCACAAATAACCATGTGCTCTATCACCGCGCGGGACCGTGAACCCCAGGTCGTGAAATAATTGCTGAGCAACATGGAACGCGGCGTAATAAGCACGGCTCACAGCGGATCGCCATGACGCCTCCGAGGTTTGGAGGATCAAGGCGTCAGCCACCGTGAGGAAAGCGCGTCCGTTCATATCTCAATCGGTATCAACCGAAGTCCAAACGTGCAGATTAAATTAGCCGGGCAGATTTCGAACGACTTAGATATGTAGTCGTGCCTGGTTTGTACATATTTGTCGGCACTTAACGGTTCAATTTCGACTTCAAAAAGGATGGTTCGCTCGTCCGGAATTTCCCAGTCAACATCCACAGAGACGGCTAGGCGGCGAGCATTTTGGAAATGGTTTCTTGTCATTTCCAACATCGGTTCCAAATACTGTGCAACGCCTTTTTCCTCGGCAAGTTGAATCACCTCCGCCGGCCAAACCCACGCTTCTACTCCGTCCTCGACGGTCGCCATGTTGATCTCCTTCGTTAAGCCGTCGGCTCTTCCGGGCCTGGCTGCACATCACTGGGTTCATCGGCCGCCGGCGATTCTTCTTCCTCTTCGCGAGCCACTTTGGCCAGGGATGCAATCTTGTCGCCTTCGTTGAGGTTCATGACGCGCACGCCCTGGGTATTGCGGCCGACGATGCGGATCTCGCTAACGTGTGTGCGATTGACCATGCCCTGGGCGGTAATGAGCATGACATCGTCGGCTTCATTGACCGCCAAAATGCCAACGACTGGGCCATTGCGGTCGCTGGTGCGGATGTCACGGACGCCTTTGCCGCCGCGGCGTTGCTTGCGGTAACGCATGGCCGAGCGCTCATCCTCGCCATTTTCGCCGTCCGCTTGCGGTTCCTCAGCGGCTGGCGGAGACTCCTCGACTTCCTCGTCGGCATTTTCGACGCCTGCGGTGTTGGCCCCGAAGGGCGTCCGCTTGCCGTAACCGTTTTCGCACACCGTAAGGAGATAACCGTCCGGGTTGGCGACCACCATGCCGACTACTTCGTCGGTTGATGAGAGGTTAATGCCTTTAACGCCGCGTGTGTTACGCCCCATGGAACGGGCATCCGCTTCGTCAAAGCGAATTGCCATGCCGTTGCGCGTGCTAAGAACGACCTCATCGCCCGGCTGCGTTAGGACGACCTGGATTAGCGAATCGTCTTCATCAAGATTGATGCCAATGATGCCGCCCGCACGCACGCGGCTGTAATCGTCAAGCGCCGTCTTTTTTACAATGCCGCGCCGCGTGACGAACAGAAGATGTCGGATGGCATCGAATTGGCGGACGGGGATGACGCTGGAGATCTTTTCGTCGGGCCGCAGGGAAAGCACATTGGCAATCGCACGTCCAGCGCTTGTTCGGCTCATCAACGGGATGTCGTACACTTTGAGCCAATAGAGTTGGCCTTTATTGGTAAAGCAGAGCAAATAGGCATGGGTCGATGCAACAAAGAAATGCTCGATGAAATCGTCTTCCCGAGTCTGGCCGCCTGAGACCCCCCGGCCGCCGCGGTGCTGGCTGCGGTAAGTGTTGAGCGGCAGCCGTTTCACGTAGCCATTGTGGCTGATGGTAACAGCCTGATCTTCCTCCGGAATCAGCTCTTCATAGTTAACCCGGCCGGAGGCTTCGATGATCTCGGTGCGGCGGTCGTCGCCAAACTTATCGCGCATCTCGATTAAGTCGGATTTGATCACATTGAGAATATTGCGTTCACTGCTTAAAAGCGCTTCGTAGCCGATGATCTTTTCGCGGAGATCGTTGTACTCCTTGAAGATTTCATCCCGTTCCAGAGCCGCCAACTGGCCCAGCTGCATGCGAACAACCGCTTCCGCCTGAGCCTCGCTCATGCGATAGCTCTCTTGAACGCCTATTTCACGCCTTAGCGAAGCAAAATGCTCGGCTCCCAGGGCGCGTTCGAGAATGGACGCGGCGACGGCCAAGTTTTGCAGGCGGACTTTGGCCTCGGCTCGGCTCGGCGCCTGCCGGCAAATCGCAATAACCTCATCGAGTGACGAAATAGCGATCAACTGGCCTTCAAGAACGTGCGAACGCCGTTTCGCCTCGCGCAACAGGTACTCGGTCCGGCGGCGAATGACCGTGACGCGATGGCGGAGAAACTCCTGAAGCATCTCCTTGAGCGTCAGCGTACGCGGCCGGCCGTCTACCAGAGCGAGAAGAATAATGCTCGCGGTTTTTTGCAACGGCGAAAATTCGTAAAGCTGATTGAGAACGAGATTGGGATCGGCGTCGCGCTTAACGTCGATCACGAGCCGGACGGGCTCGCCGCCGCGGGCGCTCGACTCATCGCGCATGGCACTGATGCCTTTGATGCGTTCGTCCTTGACCAGTTCGCCGATGTGCTCTGCAAGCCTGTTCCTTGTGACCTGGAAGGGGACCTCTTTGATAATAATCTGAGAGCGGTTGCCTTCTTCACGAATTTCCGCGCGGGCGCGCAAGGTGATCTTGCCGCGGCCGGTATGGTAACCGTCGATGATCCCCTGACGGCCGCAGATGATGCCGCCGGTAGGAAAGTCGGGACCGGGAATGATTTCCAAAAGCTCCATCAAGCCGACAGTTGGTTCATCGATCAACCGAATGAGGCCGTTGCACACCTCACGAAGATTGTGCGGTGGGATGTCGGTCGCCATGCCGACTGCGATGCCATCAGAGCCGTTGACGAGCAAATTGGGAAACTTGCTGGGCAAGACCAGCGGCTCTCGGTATTTGCCGTCGTAGTTGTCGATGAAATCGACCGTTTCACGGTCCAGGTCCTGGAGCATTTCCCAGGCGGTGGCTGCGAGGCGCGCTTCGGTATAGCGCATGGCCGCGGCAGGCAAGCCTGCAATGGAACCGAAGTTTCCTTGGGAGTGGATCAGGCGATGGCGCATGGTCCAGTCTTGGGCCATGCGAACCAAGGTTGGATAGATCGTCATTTCGCCGTGCGGGTGGTAACGCTTCATCGTCTCGCCGACGATGCCGGCGCACTTTGTCGTGCTTGAGGTGGGACTGAGGCCCAGGTCATGCATGGCCACCAATATGCGTCGTTGCGAGGGCTTGAGGCCGTCGCGCACATCGGGCAACGCCCGACTGATGATGACGCTCATGGCATACGTCAGGTAGCTATCTTTAAGCTCGTCCGCGATATTGAGGGGATCGTAGCGATCGCCGTCCCCGTTAGCTGTCTGCGGGATCGTGGGCGGCGTAATGGCGGGTGGGGTTTCATCCGGCAAGAGTGGCCTCCTTGACAGTGCTCAACTGGTGTTTATTCACCTATAATTCTAGCAAAAAAGGGCGATTTTCTCCATGCCGGCTCGACCCGTAACTCCCGCCCGTCCGCCAATCGCCTTGGTGAATTTGTGCGTCTCCTTTGAGAACGCACTAGGCCTCCAAAGTTCGTTTCACGAGCCCGGACCAGTCTGAAAAACGATCTTTTTTGTCGCAAGGGCAGATGACTTTGAAACTTAGGAAAGATCGTTTCTCCACCCCCTCACACACCCCCCCTCAGCCAGCTTGAAACGAATCCGGCAAGCTACTGCATTGTCATACCAGATTTCTAGGGCGGACCATTCGACCGTAGCACAAGCGTCTCGCTTGTGTTGGGCAAGCGCACAAGCGAGACGCTTGTGCTACGCACCCTAATTCTGCCGGGGTGACAAAGCACTACTGCGTCCCCAAGCCTTGATTTTGGGGTAGGAGTGAGACGTTTCACGCTGTTTGTTGACACGATGCCGAATTTCTAGCGTTGAGGACGCACTTCGACAGCCAAACCAAGGCAGCCAACGTGTTGGCACCCTTGGTGCGACGTTGGCAGCCTTCAAAGGAGGCCGAAGGCGCTAACCCACAGTTGATTTACTTGCACGGAATTTTCAGCGGCCCGCCACAAGGATTTCAGTGGGAAAATCCAAGCCGGGCAAACCTTCATGCCGTTTTCACGGTTTGCCTGGACAATTCTCCATGCGGCAATATAATATTCTATCCTGGTTTTTCCGGGCGCCCGGGAACCCAGGACAAAGGTCAGCATCGTTTCCCGCCGGCAGGTGTCGCGCCGCTCTCATCCAGCTTCCGATAAAGTTGGCTGGAAATCATATTGGGGAAACTACCGGTTAACCCCCTGTCTCGTTGGCCAAAGTCGCAAGACTAAAACCAACGGGTAAGGGAAGGTATTGCATTAACCGCCGGCTGGCCAACGCTGGGACTTAAGACTTCTGGAAAGTGAATCATGCTCGAAAAACTGCGAAACATCGGCATCATCGCCCACGTCGACGCGGGCAAAACCACCACGACGGAGCGCATCCTCTATTTCAGCGGCTCTAAGCACAAAGTTGGCGATGTCGATGAGGGCAATACGACTACCGATTTCGACCCGCTGGAACGGCAAAAGGGCATCACGATCAATAGTGCCGCCGTCGCCATTGAATGGGGCGATACGCAAATCACCATCATTGATACGCCTGGCCACGTAGACTTCACGGCCGAGGTGGAGCGCTCTCTGCGCGTCCTGGACGGCGCAGTCGGCGTGTTCTGTGCGGTAGGAGGCGTCGAGGTCCAGAGCGAGACCGTTTGGTATCAGGCCAACAAGCATCGTGTGCCGCGCATCGCTTATATCAACAAGCTCGACCGTATGGGCGCCGATTTCTTTGACTGCATCGAGCAGATGAAGACGAAGCTAAGCATCATCCCGGCCATTTGTGCCTTGCCGGCCGGCCAATCGAGCGCCTTTGAGGGCGTTATCGACCTGGTGAAAATGAAGTTCATTCTCAACGACAAAGACGACAAGACGCACGTCAAGTACGACCTAATTGAGATTCCCGAGCAATACAAAGCCCAGGCGGAGGAATACCATCAGCATTTGCTCGAAGCCGCCTCGCATGCTGACGATCACCTTCTCGAACTCGTCCTCGAAGGCAAGCCGGTCTCTGAGGAGCTTCTGCGCAAAGCCATACGCGCCGGGACGCTGAGCGGCAAACTAACGCCTGTGCTGTGCGGGTCATCAAAGAACTTTCACGGCGTTCAGCTTTTGTTGGACTCGATCGTGGATTACTTGCCTTCACCGGCCGAACGCCCGCCTGTCACTGGTCTCATTCCCAAGAGCAAGGAAAAAGAGAAGGCCGAGCGTAAACCGGATCCGACAGAACCGTTTTCCGCCTTGGCCTTCAAGACGATTAGCGAACCGACCGGCGACCTGGTCTTCGTGCGCGTTTACTCGGGCGAACTTCATCCCAAAGATGATGTGCTCAATACGGCAGTCGGACGGGGCGAGCGCGTTGCCCGGATTTTCCGCATGATGGGCGATCGCCGAGATGTTCTCGACGTGGCCGGGCCGGGCGAAATCGTTGCTGTGGTCGGTCTCAAGCAGACGCACACGGGCAACACGCTTTGCAGCCATGAGAAACCGATCTCATTGGAAGACATTCGCTTCCCCGTGCCGGTGATTTCGCAGGCCATTGTTCCGGACAAGACAACCGATGAAACCAAGCTCGCCGACGCTCTGGGCAAGCTGGTGCGCGATGATCCGACGCTCAAAGCGCGCACCGATCCGGAAACCAACCAGCTAATCATCAGCGGCATGGGCGAGTTGCATCTGGAAGTGTCCGTCGAAAAGCTCATGCGCAATCCCGGCGTAAGGGTGTCTGTCGGCAAGCCGATGGTTGCCTATCGGCAGACGCTGTCCAAACCAGTCGAACTGGAAACGCGCTACATCAAGCAATCAGGCGGCCGCGGCAAGTTCGCCGTCATTTACATGGAGTATAAGCCGCTTTCCAAGGACGATATCGCCGAATGGAACACATACCTGGAAGAGCAAGGGGAGAAGCCCGATCCGAACAACATCTATTTCATCAATGAGATTGTCGGCGGCGTTGTGCCGGGCGAATATATTCCCTCGGTGGAACAGGGATTCCGCAATGGATGCCAAAAGGGCGCGAAATACGGCTTCCCCTGCGTCGACATCCAGGTGACGCTGACCGACGGCAAGTATCACGACGTTGACAGCTCGCAGGACGCATTCAAGCTGGCGGCCCAGGAGAATTTCCGCGAAGCCCAGGTCAAAGCGGGGATTACGCTCTTGGAACCGATCATGAATGTGGTCGTGCATGCCCCCGGCCAATACTTGGGCGACCTAACGCGCGATGTCAGTCGGCGGCGCGGCGAAATTCTCAACTCAACGCTTGAAAAAGGCCGTTGCATGCTGCACGCGTATGTTCCGCTCGCCGAACTGTTCGGCTACACCAGCGAACTCCGCAATTTCACGAGCGGCACAGCAGCGTTTGTTATGGAACCCAGCCATTATTCGCCGGTCAAGGAAGAATTGGCCGACCTGCGCGAAGCAAGTTAAATCGCACCGTTTTGAAAAGCCGAGGATATTAAGGTGCCCTTCCCCGGTTGAAAGCTAACAGCCCTTCATCAGCCTTTGGTGAAGGGCTGTTTTCTTCTCTGTAATACCGCCAAAAGAACCAAGGGTTGAATTCGATGCCTTCCTCGCTTATCGAATCGCGTTGCAAACCGATCACGAAAAAGTCGAAAATAGCTGTCGAAAGCGCGCAAAGAGACGTGAAGGATTCTTTCCATCCGTTTTTCACACGGGGGGTGTAGGCGGGATGAAAAACGGAAACCAAGTGCGCATGAAGTCGTTCAAGCGGGCCTCCCTTCTGTCGGGCTAGAAAGGCAGACGATCGAAAAAACGCGTCACTTCAAATCAACCTATTCGGTCCCCCTGCGGAGTCGAAATGACCTCATATTTCGAGCAGACCGGTTCCCATAAAGAATGAGAATCAGTTTATGTTCGTTTCACGATTATTTTATCCAGGGCGGTTACACTACGTTTCAATAGACAATGGATTAGCCGGCTATTTAGTCGCGGCCCGTTGTCGCCTGGACCCCTGTTGGAGAACCAAACAATGCGTAAATGGGTGTATTCGTGGTTGGTCCTTTCTTTTGTGGCTTTAGTCGCCGGTGGCGCCTACTTGCGGGCCGACGAAGAGAAAGTTCCCTTGGATAAGGTACCCAAAGCCGTCATGGACGCCGTCAAGAAGAAGTTCCCGGACGCCAAGATTATGGGCGTCGAAAAGGAGGTGGAAGGCGGCAAGACCTCCTATGAAGTGGCAATCAAGAACAAAGACCAAAATATTGATGTGCTTTTGACCCCGGAAGGAGAAATTACCGCCATCGAGGCGGAAATCTCGCTCAAGGACCTACCCAAAGAAGTGGTCGCCGCGATGGACAAGAAATATCCCAAGGCAACCGTTAAAAAGGTCGAGGAGATCACCAAAGACGGCAAAGTGAGTTACGAAGTTTTGCTCGTCACCGCCGACAAGAAAACCTTCGAGACGACCTTTGATCCCAAGGGTAAAATCCTGGAGGAAGAGGCCAAGAAAGAAAGCAAGAAGGACTGACAAAGAAACGCGTTAGAGTTGTGAGGTCGAAGCGCCAGCGAGGGGAATGGCTAACCCTTATTCGAGCCAAGGGCATTTTCCTTCTGCCAATCCCACTGGCGGCGCAGGCCCTCGTCTAACCCAATATGGGCTTGCCAGCCGAAATGGTTGCGGAGCTTGGTGGTGTCGGCCAGGGTCTGCCTTTGGTCGCCGGGGCGAGCGCGTTCTTGTTTGGTGTGGGCTTTTTTTCCGGCAATAGCTTCCAGCTTGTGAAGGATATCCCAAACGCTGGCCGATTCGCCGCCGCCGAGGTTGTACGATTCACCGACCGGGGCTTCCACCGCGGCCAATGTCGCGGCGACGCAGTCGGTCACATAGGTGTTGCCCCGGACCTGCTGACCATCGCCAAAGACCGTGATGGACTCATTGCGCTGCAGCGCCTGAATGAAGCGGAAATAGCCCATGTCGGGCCGTTGTCTTGGCCCATAAACGGAGAAATAGCGCAATACGACAAGGGGCAACTCGTAATTCTCGGCATAGGCGCGGCATAGATGCTCGGCAGCTAACTTAGTGATGCCGTAGGGAGAAGTTGGCCGCGTCGGCAACGTTTCATCGCCAGTGCTGAATTTGCCATAAACCGAAGAAGTCGAGGCGTAGAGGAAGCGGCGCAGCGGTGGGGCGGCTTGACGAACGGCCTCCAGGAGCCGTTGGGTGGCCTGGACATTGCAAGAGTTATAGAGGTCGAAATCGGTCCAGCTTTTGACGAGTCCCGGCATGGCGGCCAAGTGAAAGATCACTTCGGAGCCCGCTAACGCGGCGTCCAAAGAATCCTGACGAAGATCGAGGGCGTGAAAATTGAACCGGGTGTGCCCCAGAACGGCGGCAAGGTTGCGCTCCTTGAGCGGCTTGGGATAGTACGGGATGAAGGCGTCCAGACCGACCACTTCATGGCCCGCCTTCAGGAGTGCTTCGCATAGATGTGAGCCAATAAATCCGGCGGCTCCGGTTACGACGCACTTCATTACCTTGTCCTCGCAGCGAATGGTCGGCTTAAGCGGCGAAACGATAAGGTAGCAAGATGGGGAAAATGAGACAACGGGAAGGGGCTTGGTCTTCCTGGCAGGCCATCAACGCAATCGGCGTTCTTTACTTGAATAACGTAGCTAGATGGGGCAGCAAAACGATGCAGCCGATGATCGACGCGGCGATGCTCGCGAAGAGGACCGCGCCGGCGGCAACGTCCAGGGCGGGCCAGACGCGCTTCCTGGTCGCTTCATCCAGCCCGCGGAATAGCGTCTCCAAAGCGCTGTTGAATAGCTCTGCCGTGATGACCATGGCCATGCAACCTAAAAGCACGCAGCATTCCATCAGGTCACAACGCAGAATGACGCCTGCGGCGACTACCAGAGCGCTGAAGAAGAAATGGACGAAAAAGCTCGAATGGCCCCGAATACCGAGCTTCATGCCGCGGAAAGCAACGCGAAACTTGGCCCGCCAGGATCGACGCCGCTGGGGCGCCGTGGCCGGGTCCGCCAAGGACAATTCGCCCTGGGGTATGTCTTTCAGGAGCATCATGGCGCCTCGCAATTCGAACAACGCGGCAGGGATGATAATTGATTCCGGGTGCATGACCCACGGCTTTAGCGTGGGCATGAATCAGAGGACACGTGGCCCACGCAATGCCGTGGCCATAGCGCCAACAATTACCCGATTCAAGCAGTAATTGCCGAGTTGTTCCTTATCGGCTTTATATTCAACGTCTAAGAAAAACACAGCGCGGGCGGACCTCACCGTCCCAAAAAACTGCCCATTCCCATGGCAGGAACTCCGGCCATCATCTTGCGCGTATTCATCATGGCGTTGGGCAAGATTTCGAGGTTGAAGCCAAAATTGTTTTGCAAAGCATTGTACGTCAGGATGACGCTTACTTGCAGATCGGATCCGATGCGCGTCAGAATCAAAGAATTGGACAAAGCCTGTTGTGTCCCGAAATCATATACGCTGGAGGCCGTCATGGCATACTTAGGACTAAATACATAACTCACCGCTCCGGTGACGGCCTGGCTGCCCACCAAGTCGATTTGGCGATACCCTAGAAAGAGGTTGGTTCGATCAGGCCGATTCAGATACCCGCCGATAGTAAAGACGCGCGAACCTTGCGGATCGGCAAAACCTGTACTCGCCAATGCGGTCCGGTCTCCGACATTCCAGGTCGCGTCATATTGAAGCAAGCCAAAGTTCGAGCCGAAATTGTCGCGATCCGCGCGCGGGAAAAACGACGCCGACATATCCAGGGTAACGAAGTCCACAATGTGCTGCTGGCCCGGGTAGCCCCGTTTGGTTTGCCAGCGCTGAAAAACGTCCGCCTGAAAAACCTCTATGGAATCTCGCGTGTCGACCCGGGTTTCCACCAAGCGGCGAATAGCTTGAACCTGGGGATTATTAAACAGCGGCGAATTCTGCAAAAGAAAACCGCTGGGATCATACAAGGGAAGCACAGGGTGAAAGTCTCGGCGCGCCTGGTCGGTCGCGTCGTCATCCAGGCGATCCAGTTGTGGGAAGCGCGTAAACGGATCGCTGGACTTCGCATAGTAATAGTTGCCGCCTAGGACAATCTTGTGATTGATGCCGTTGACGTTGAATAGCTGACTCTCCGCGTCGGTATAAAGCCTGGTGAGCGGCATGCTGAAGCGTAAGCCGCCGCCGCCATAGGCGCGGCCAACCGTGTCTCCGTTCAAATCTTGCGTGTATTCCGTCAGATCCAAGACGCCATAGGGGACCATTTTGACCGGACCGGCATAGAACGGCAGACTTAGCTCTTGGGCCAAATCAAAGCGGCCTGTTTGGGTGTTTTGGTCGGTGATCCAGTAGGGCGGCGGAATGGTGTGAGCGGTTTGAAGTTGGTAATAGCCGGCGCTGGCATTAGCATTGTAAGTCAGCACGTCAAAGAAGGATTGCCCGATTAGATAGCCCTGAGCCTCCGGCAACCTGTCCGTTTCCGTCACCCAATTGCGAATTCGCTGCTCGAGTAGAAACGTCCAGGCCCAGTTGTCTTTTTGCTGCTCGATGTAGGCGAAGGTTTCCTGATTGAAGTCCGTATCGAACGAATTCTTCTGATACTGCTCGTAGAAATTCTTGTCGCTGAAAGCGCCCAGGCCTGTCCGAACGGAAAAACCGTCCGGCAGGCCTCGAATGGATTGATACCACTGTAGACTGCCGCGCTGTTCGGGGTGATGGTCGAATTCGCCGCGGCCGGCGCCGAGAATGTCTTTGCCATGATCGTCGATGGCGAAGCCCTTGACATAGCCTATATATCGGCCTGGCAATCCAAAAAGACCCTCGACGTTGTAATCAAACTCTGTTGTCAGGGCTGGCCCGCGGAGCGACAAATAGTCGATGCCGAAATCCCACTTCATGCCCACGGGAGGCGTGATCGCCAATAGATCGAATACATTTAGAGTGACGCCCGCCTGAAAGCCGAAGACCCGGTTATAGCCGGCATTGACGCTGCGGATCGGACCGAGCGGATCGTTGGCATCGCCTTGCACAAAGGGCAGATAAAAGATGGGCACGTCTTCTAGCTTCAGAAAGACGTTGTCGCCATGGACAATCTGCTGCTCTTCGGTTTCAACCAGTCCGGTTGTCCGGTTCGTATACTGCTCGCCAAAAATTGACGTCCTCGGAATGCGCTTTTGTTCGAGCGTTGCCTCTGCCATGACCAGCTTCAAGCCGGGGTCTGATGGCAGGCGGCTAGAATAGAATTCAGCCTGAATCGCCTTGAATTGGTTGGTGGCCAATTGCTCCAGTTCGCTGGCGCGCAAGTGCAAGGGATCGGGAAGGCCGGGCTGCCGGAATTCCAAGTCGGCGCCCACGGCGGCCGCCACATTGCGGCTGAGGTCATAGTAAACTTCCTCGGCCCGCAACGTATGAACGTCCTTGCCGTTTTGCTCGCGGATCTCGACATTGCCGGAAAGATAGAATTCAAACTCCCGGCCTACCTGACCGTCAGGATTGCGAAGGTTGGCTAAAGATTGATCCGGCCGGCCCCTCATCCACAGGACCATGCGATCGGCTTCAATATCGATGACGCTAACCGTTCCAACTCCTCGGACATTAACGATGACTCCTCCCGTAAAGACAACAGCCTGTTGGCCGCTGGGCAAATTGACCGCTCTTTCCTGAAACGTCCCTTGCGTGCGCGGCAGGATTACAAACTGACGCAGTTGGGAGGGAGGAGGCGGTGCTAATGCCGGATTGATTGGGAGGGCTTGAGCGGAGGCCGGATTTGAAATACTTGGTGCAGAAGGAGGAGAACCAGGAGGCGGCAAATCCGGCGGCAGCTCGATGTCCGACGCCGCGGGACCCGGCGGAGCCGGACCCGGCGGAGCCGGACCCGGCGGCGGCAAGTCCGGCGGTGGATCCGGCAACGGCAATCCGGGCGGTTGCTGACCGCCTCGCGGCTGATTATTCACCTGTCCCGGTTGCTGAACCGGCGTGGTGGGCGATCTCGAAGACCCACTCCTTGGAGTCTCTTGGTACGACGTTTTACGGAGGGGATCTTGCTCTTTTACCGGCTTTTGATTGCCCTTCGGCGTTGCGGTTTCATTAGAAGCCGATGCCGATCGGGCATTTCTTTCCGTGAGCAGGCGGCGATAGACGGGATCATCTGTCCTTGCCTCGCGAGCTACTTTGCCCTTATGGGCGTTCATTTTGAATTCGCCCCGGGTGTAGAGATCCACGACCGCTTGCTTGCCCGTCTTGGAATCCCGGCCATCAGCCAACGAAACGTCGCCTTCGGCGCCCAGCTCCAAATGGAGAACCCGCGTCTGGTGCTGGTTATCCAGGTCGATCCATGCGGCGCCTTGCTCAAAGCGGGCCTGAACCACGCCCAGTTGAACAAGCACTTTTCCCTTCATCAAGACGATGAGCTTATTCCCTTCCTTCCATGTGGTAATTTCATCGGCATCAATTTGAATAGGTTTGGAATCGCCCGGTAAATTGCGAACCAAGCGCAGGGGTTCATCCGCTCGAGCAGTGGCAAGAAAGCTTGCCAAAACTGCCCAGGTCAGCAAGGCGCTGAGCGGACGGATTGCCATGGATCGCCCCACCTCGATGCCTCCCGCAAATGAAACCCGCTATGTCCTGGCCTGTCTTGACAGGCTCGCCTTCGTCCAGACGGCTTAACTCATTGACTTTATCTAACCGGCGAGCAGCGGAATATAGAAAGTCGCACGGGGTCGTCAAGTCCAGTAGGTTCAGCGCCGGCAAGCTTGCCCATTAATGACAAACGCGAAAGCGTGAGCGAGGGAAGCGGTATCCCTCGCTCACGCTTTCGCGTTTGTGTAATACTTCTTTATAGGTCATCTGCGGCGAGGCCGGAATTCTTCGGGTTGAGGCAGTAATTTGACTTCGTTGTTGTTGCTGTCAAAACAAGTAAACTCAAGCGTCTCCGGCGGGGCGCCTGTCACGCCGGTCACATGAACTTGGATACCCCCCAGCTCTTCCAGTTTGGCGATCTCTTTGCGCTTCTTGTTTAACAGGTAGTTTGCCACTTCTTCGGTGACCTTGACATTGATTTGACGCAAATGGCCCTTATTGGCGGCCAATTGCACCATGCGCATCACTTCAATGCTCATGCTTTCACTGGTCTTAACGTGGCCGGTGCCACGGCAACTGGCGCATTCCCGGTAGATGCTGCGTTTCAGGGAGGGCCGGATGCGCTGTCTGGTCATTTCAATGATGCCGAACTGAGAGATGCGCAGGATCTTTGTTCGGGCTCGGTCGCGCTTGACCGCTTCACGCATCGCCCGCTCCACGTTGCGGCGATGCTTGTCATCGCGCATGTCGATGAAGTCGTTGGCGATCACGCCGCCCAAGTCGCGCAGGCGAAGCTGGCGGGCGATTTCCTTGGCAGCCAACAAGTTCATCTGGTAGGCGGTTTCCTCGGCGTTGTTATCCGCACGGAAATTGCCGCTGTTGACGTCGATTGCCACGAGCGCTTCCGTTTGATCGATCACGATGGACCCGCCGTTTGGCAGTGGCACATGCCGCTGCTGGATGCGGAGAATTTCATCTTCAATCTTGTATTTATGGAACAACGGCGCCGGGTCATCATACAGTTTGATGCGATTGGCATAGCGCGGCATAACGATTTGCAAAAACTCTTTCGCATGTTCGTAGGCAGTCGGCTCGTCCACCAAGATCGTGTCGATGTCGCCGGTAAAGATGTCGCGGATAGTCCGCGTGATCATATCACTTTCTTGGTAAATCTCAGCTGGCGCTTTGACTTTGCGAATGCGCCGGGCCACCACTTGCCAGAGGCGTGAAAGGTAAGCCAAATCGTTTTGTAACTCTTTCTTGTTTTTGTCGATGCCGGCCGTGCGGATGATGAAACCGAGACCTTTGGGCGGTTGCAATTCATTGAAGATTTCCCGCAATCGGCGGCGCTGTTCATCGTCTACGATCTTGCGCGACACGCCAACGCGGTTAAGGCCGGGCATCAAGACCAGGTAGCGGCCGGCGATGCTGATGTAGGTGCTGAGCGTTGGGCCTTTGGTGCCAATGCCTTCTTTGATGACCTGCACCAGAACTTCCTGCCCGCGCTTGAAGATGTCTTGAATGAGCGGCTTGGGTCGGCCCATGCCGGGGCGGCTGAAGCCGCGCTTGCCATTTTGCGGGCGGCCGCGCCGGCTGTCTCCGGGGCGGCTATCGCCTTGCCGAGGACGCCGCCGGGGCTCCTCGTCCAAATCCTCGTCAAAGCTGGGCCGCCGATCATCGCGCCGCTCCCGGCCGGTCGGTTCCTCGACCAGATCTCTTTCAAAGTCGGAGATTTCCTGCGATGATTCGGTGCCGACTAATTCTTCCTCGGCGTCCTCGGTTTGCTCAACTTCTTCCGCTGACTCCAAATCGGCGGCCGTATCTTGCCGGATGGCAGATTTCACATCCTCCGGATCCGTTTGCACCTCCCGGCCAAAGAATGGTTCTTCCGCGCGCTTCACAGGGTCTTCCGGAATTCGATCTTCTGTTCTATACGATTCGTGAGTTTCAGAATGAGCCGAATGTTCGGGGGACTCGCTTGGAGACGAACGAGGAAAAAAAACGTCATCGTCCGCGACGCTTGAAGCCGCCTCGTTGTCTGCATCCTCTTCCTCGGTGCGCCTTTCTGCCGAATCCATCAGCCGGGGCTTAGCGCCTGGCTCATCCTTGGCCTTGGGCTTTTCCGATCTTTCATCGGAAACCTTCTCTTCTTCGGGATTCAGCGAAGACTCGGATGCCGGCTCAACGTTCTTTGCCTTCCTATTAGACGATCCACGCCGCCGACGGGACCCTCCGCGGGGACGCCGGCGCCCGCGTGGTTCTTCCTTTTCAGCCTCCTCAGCGGGCGAAGCTTCTAGCGCAGAGGGTTCGGCTTGTGAATCTTCGTGAATCCTTACTTCAACGTCTCCCAGGTCCGGCTCACCCAATAATGAGATCTCCGAAGGATCGGCCAAAACTCCAGAGCCAAACTGAATCGATTCTTCTTCCACCTGCTCAGTTTCTTCAACAAAGGGAACGGGGGCGGAATGATTCAATTCCTCCGTGGGTGCGGTATTTTCTTCGGAAAGCGTTTCATCAAAAAGCCGGTCTTCGTCCTCGGGCGGCGACGCTTGTCTTTCCCTTACCATGCCGCGTCCGCTCTCGGCATCGCCCTGTCCCCGAAAACGGTCACGGCCATTGCCCCTGCGAACTCCTTCGAAGCGGCGGCTCTCTAAATGTTTGTAATAAGCCGGCTCTACGTCGGAAACGTGCAAGAAGCCATTGCGACCAACTCCAAAATCAACAAATGCTGCCTGGATGCTCGGCTCGATATTTACAATTCGACCTTTATATATGTTGCCGACGTAGCTTTCATGGCTTGTGCGTTCGACGTAGAGTTCTTCGAGTAGGCCGTTTTCGAGTATGGCGATCCGGCACTCCTCTGGCTGCAAAACATTGATCAACATTTCCTTCTTCATGTTTTTCCTTCCGAATAGACAAAAGTCGTTGTGACTGTCTAGCGAAAAAGTACAGCGGTCCTCCAATTAGGAGTCCTGTCCAATTTCAGCGAGACAATCTAATTCATCGTGCAATGCTAACTGAGTGCGTTCCAAAACAGCACCTTCGGCGGTTAATTGTTCCAGGCCGAGTAGTCCGAGGACTTCCTCAGGGCGTGCTGTACCTTTGGATGTGACCCACAGTTTAATATCCAGGTAGCCCCCTTCAACACGAAGGGAGCGAATATAAGGGCGGATGTCAACAGTCCGGCCAGCGGGCTTAATTCGTTTCACAAGGCACTCCGTTTGGCTCAGAACGGAGGCTATTGCACTTTCGGCCGTTGAAACGATTCCCGGCGAAAGGGCAATTCGGTAACACATGCTGTCGACTTGAGCGGTCGTTTTGACGCCAATCCGCACGATGGACAGAATCTCCACGCCGGGTGGTGTGTGTTGGGTCAGACGTGAATAAATGTCATCGAGAGGCAGTTGCTCGTCCAGCTCTAATTCCAAAACCTCCTCGCAGCCAATGACTCCAAGAGGCAAAGCCAGTGCGAAAACCAGGCGGGGCTTGGGGTGAAATCCCTGGGTAGTGTGGTAAGGGAGGGCTGCCCGGCGAAGCATGCGCTCAAAACAGCGCATCAAATCGTGATGGCTGACCAAGCGCAGATCGCCGCCTTTGCGGAAACGAATACGCACTTTGTCACAAACCATGCTGAAAAGAGAAAGGATGGAGGCGGGAGCGACAAGGTTCGCCGAAGAGGCGGACGGTTGCACGCTTCCCAACTCCGCCCGTTCTCATCTCCTCTCAAAAAGAGGAGGGGCAGAGCCCTTGGCAGCGGCATGGCGAACGCAATACCTGATACCCAAAGGAGGCGGAATCCGATGTACAACAGAGGCAGCAAGGTTCCGCGGGTAGGTTCGGTTTCGGTTGGCCACGTCGTGCGGGACACGGAAAACCGGCCTCAAGGCCCGCTTTCTCATGCCCCGGCGTTCATCCCACTAATTCAGGAAGAATGCGCCGGGTCTGCTCCCGCAAATAATTATTAACGTCACGCGCCGTATCAAGACGCAAGGCCTCCTGAGCGACGCGCTTGGCTTCATCAATGGTGGTAGAGCGAATGATTTTCTTAATCTCCGGGATGCTATGCGGGGTAGCGCTTAGTTGGCGAAGTCCTAATCCTAACAGCAATTGAGTGTAAACGGGATCGCCACTCATCTCGCCACATACGTTGACTGCAATTTTGTTTTGTCCTGCCGCTTTGACCACGTGATCCAGGAGTCTCAGGACGGCCGGATCCCCGGGGCTGTATAGCGAGGCAACGTTTTCATTTCCTCGGTCAGCGGCTAGGGTATATTGAATCAAGTCGTTGGTGCCGATGGAGAAAAAGTCCACCTCGCGAGCCATTTGCTCGGCCATGATTGCTGCCGAAGGCACTTCAATCATAGTACCAATTGGCAAATGGCGATTAAAGGGAACGTTTTCTTCTTCCAAATCTTCCTTAACTTCCGCCAAGATCATTTTGCATTGCCGGATTTCCAGCAACGTGCTGACCATGGGAAAAAGTATGCGCACGTCGCCGGACGCACTGGCCCTCAGAATGGCACGCATTTGCGTTTTGAACAAGGTCAAATTCCGCAGGCAAAGGCGAATGCTCCGCAGACCCAAGAACGGATTGCGCTCATGCAGGACCGGTTCAGACGCCAAGGCGAACTTGTCAGCGCCCAGATCCAACGTCCGTATTACAACGGGTCGCTGGCTACCGAGCGTCTCCAGGACTTTCAAATAAGCCTGCAGATGCTCCTCTTCCGACGGGTCGATTATTTTGTTCAAATAGAGGAACTCGGTGCGATACAGGCCAACGCCGGCCGCCCCTCTTTCGAGGCAATGCAAGGCTTCCTCGGGAAACTCGATGTTGCCGAGAAGCGAAATCAAGACTCCGTCGCGGGTTTCGGCCGGCAAATCACGAAGCTCGCCGAGTTTCGTCTCGAATTTACGAAAGCTGCTCCGAGTGCTTTCGTAAAGGCGAATGGTCTTCTCGTCGGGATCGAGGATGACAACGCCTTCGTTGCCGTCAACGATTAGCAGATCTCCACCCGAGACGCCGGTCACAAACTTCCCAATACCTACTACGGCAGGAATTTCCAACGCTCCGGCCATGATGGCAGTATGGCTGGCACGGCCACCGGCTTCCGTAGCGAAAGCATGCACCATGCGCCGGTCCATCGCGGCCGTTTCACTAGGCGTTAGATCACGAGCTACGATAATGACGGGTTGCTTAAGATCATGTACGTTTTCTCGTTGCTGACCTAAAAGATGGCCAAGAATTGACCTTTCGATATCGAAAAAATCCGCTGCGCGAGTTGCAAAATGACCGTGTTCGATACTTTCTAAGGCCTTGGCATAGCGGCGCAAAGCGTGACTGACGGCATACTCGGCCGCAAAGTGTTGATTCTCGATCAACGACTCCAACTCGCGGGCCAAAGTCTTGTCTTGGACCAGCAAGGCATGCGCGCCAAAAATGGCGCCATAGTGGGCGCCCAGCTTTTCCGTGACCGCTCGCTGATTGGCTTCGGCTTCAGCGGCGGCAGCGGAAAGGGAGCGGCGCAATCGCTGAAGTTCCTCAGGAACGGCTTTTGGGTCGATGGAGCGCTGAGGAATGCGGTAGCCTTCTGTGTCCAACACTAAGGCTGGACCAATGGCTACGCCTGGAGAAACAGGAATGCCGCGCTTGATTTCCATGGTCAGATGGTAAACCGTCCGCGTGAAAGGTACTTAAACGCCGAGGCAATGGGTGGAAGCAAGCTCATCCTTTGCGCGGCAAAGGAGGTTCTTCCGAGTTCTGTTCTTCGGAGCTCATTTTGGCCATTAAATCTACTAGCGCTTTCAAAGCGTCCGCGGCATCGGGACCGGTTGCCTGAATCATTAACTCTGAGCCTTGCTCGGCAGCCAAGAACATCAGTTCGAGGGGGCTCTTACCGTTAACCTGCTTATCTTCCTTGCTGACATTGATGGTGCTTTGAAAACGGTTTGCGACCTCAGCAAAGGCGGCCATGGGGCGCAGGTGGAAACCCTGCGGATTGGTCACTATCAACTTATGTTCGACGGTGTCACCGCTCATGACAGGCGGGCTCTCCTGGATCACGGAAGAGCGAGCATCTTCTACCGCGCCGCGGTTTATGGAGGTAAGCCGTGAGGCAATAAAGGGAGATTTTCCGCCGGTCATGGGTCACCGATGCCGCCTTGGATGGACCTGGAGCCAAAAACCGGAAATCTACCGGGTCTCTCTTATTACTCTCCATTCATGGAGGAAAGGACGTCCCCTCTTAGACTTTCATTATTCTCAACCCAGTTCCTTAGGCTCAGTTAATGCTGGCGCCCGTAGCTTTACTCCTTTTATCCTGGCTGCTGGTCGGACTCGTCCAAGAGCGACCAGATTTCTTCGCGCGTCGTTGCCGAGCGCAGAGCACGCACAAATCCATCGTCGCGCAGGGTGCGCGATACATTTTCCAACGCACGCAAGTGATCGCCGGGACGATCCTGGGGGGACACAAGCAAGACGAATACATGCACCGGCTCGCCGTCAAGACTATCAAACATCACGCCTGCGCGAGAAAGAGCAACGGTTCCCACCAGGCGCTCGACGCTGGTGTGCTTAGTATGGGGAATGGCCACCCCGCGGCCAATGCCGGTAGAGCCCAACAACTCTCGTTTGAGTATGGCTTTGACGGTGTCTTCTGGATCGCCCGCTTTGAATTGCCCGGCGGCCTTGAGACTTTCCACCATCTCGCGAATTACTCCTTCCTTAGTGGCCGCCTTTAGATCAGGAATAATCGCCTCGCGGACAACGAAATCCGACATGCGCATGCCTAGTCTCCCTCATTCCTCGCCTGATTGGTCCTTGAGAGTGGGCGCTCCCGCCACCTTGCCGGTCGAGGGCGTTCGGCGATGGTCTTGAATCTTTTCTTTGTAACGGCGCAACTGGCCCTCCAGTTTGGCAAGAACAAGGTCCACGGCGGCCAACAGATCCGTATGAGTCTCGCGCGCCACGAAATCGTGCTTGTGCTCCGCTTGGACCAGAAATTCGACTATCTTCGCATCATTCTGCATATCAACGGTGACTTCAATCATCGTCAACCGTTCGAAAATGCGCAGAAGTTTTTGGGCTTTCTCCTGAATGAATTTTTGGGTTGCTTCGGTCATGTGCCCATGACGGGTCGCGATCTTGATTTGCACAGACTGAACTCCTTCCACAGAAAGCGAATGCAGGTGCAAGGTATAGCGTTTCCGGGCGCGATCAAACCGCAGGATTTGCGGGGTGCATCCTCAGTCCGTTCCACACCTGCCGCCTCACAGGGAAAGCGCGGTAATTATAGGTGCCCTACGGACTTTCTTCAACTACCCCGTCTTCATGCCGGGCTTACTTGGCGAAGTGACAGCCCGGTGCCACTGTCTGCCGGCATTCACCTCCGGTCAAACTGTTTCGCAATGCAAGCCGGCATGCCGCGGCTAAATCTCTACGCTCGATTTGACGGATGGCGCAACGATTTCCATGCCCCCTGTTCCTTGGAACTGGCGACGCACTGGGTAATGAAGTTCATCCCATCCAGGCCATCGGCCACGTTCGGATAGAGACTCTTGGCACTATCGATTCGTTCGCCGGAGGCGCGTTTGATCATATCTTGGAAAGCAGCGACATAGATGTTTGCGAAGGCCTCCAGATATCCTTCGGGATGGCCGCTGGGGGTTCGGCATGAGCTTCTCGCAAGCGTGGATTGGAAGGCCGCGTTAGGATCGCGCGTATAAAGCTTGTGGGGCTGGCCGTTGGCTCGGACGAACATCTTATTGGGCTCCTCCTGATGCCACTCTAACGATGCCTTCGTACCGTCTACTTCAATCCAAATATCGTTTTCCCGGCCGTGCGAGATTTGTGATGCCGTGACAGTGCCTAGCGCGCCGTTTTGAAATCGAATGAGTGCGGTTCCATAGTCGTCCAGCGCCCTTCCCTCAACATAAGTCTTAAGAACACAGGCTACCTGATCGGGCAGCAAACCGGTGATAAATCGGCCAAGATTATAGGCGTGAGTGCCTATGTCGCCGAAACAGCCGGCTGCCCCGGAGCGCTTCGGGTCAGTGCGCCAACTGGCTTGCTTCTGATTTTCCTTTTCCAGGCGAGAACGGAGCCAGCCCTGGATATAAAACGCCCGGACAGCGTTGATCTCCCCTAATTCGCCGGACATGACCATTTCCCGGGCTTGGCGGACAAGAGGATGGCCTGTGTAGTTGTGCGTGACGCCGAAAACAACACCCGTCTTTTGCGCCACCTTGTAGAGTTCCTCGGCCTGGGCCAAATCGAACGTCATCGGCTTGTCGCACATGACATTGAAGCCTGCCTCGGCAAACGACTTGGCGACTTCAAAGTGCAGATGATTGGGCGTCGCTATGGAAACAAAGTCAATGCGTTCTGATGCTGGCAAGTTGCCTTCTCCGGCCAGCATCTCTTGGTACGAACCATAAGCGCGGTCCAGCTTGATATCGTAATCAGGCGCTGAAGCCTTGGCGCGAACCGGATCGGAGGATAGGGCGCCCGCGACTAGGGTGGCCTGGTTGTCGAGCGTGGCGGCAATGCTGTGAACCTTTCCAATGAAGGCTCCCTGGCCGCCCCCCACCAATCCCATACGGAGTTTGCGATCTAAAGGTGCATTGACGCCCATGGGTCCGATCTCCTGGTTTCACTTCCGAAGATTGCCTGCTATTCCATGCGGATCACGCGGCAGATTACCCCACTTCTGCAAGGAATAACAGGGCTGCGCCGGAAAATCTGGGTTGATCTTCAATCTATGGCAAGCGCTTCCGCTGTCTTGGGACATTGTCCGTCTTTGCCGAAAAACAGCCTAACTATCCTAACTTGGCAAAGATCGACTCGCAGCGCCACTGAATTTATAAAGCAACGCTTTGAATCAAAATAGCAAGAATGCAGGATTGGTCGACTCTATCCAATTTAAGGCTTTTAGGATGCGACACAGGTGAAAATCGTCATAAGTCCCCGAAATCGATGCTTATTGGAGCGAACAAATAAGTAAACTCAAGAATGATTTGACTTACAAATTCTCAGATCAGAGCCATTAGGCATTAGACGGGCTGAGCGTCCGCCCGGAGGTGGAGTCATGTCCAACGACGTTAAGTTGGCGATCCTGGCCGGTGTCGGCCTAATTTCCGCTTTCGCTCTGGTGAAATACAAAAAAGACGTGAACGGTCGCCCGTTAAAGGGAAAGCCGGAGACAGTCGCCTCCACGTCTCTTCCAGCCACTGTCGGGTCGCGTCCGCTCTTAGCCCCGCCTGCGTACAACACTGAGCCAATCGTACGGAATTCGCGTGGCAAGAACGGATATTACCACCGCGTCCAGCCCAACGACACGCTGATTGGCCTGGCCCAGCGGTTCTATGGAGATGGCGATCGATTCATGGAGATCTTCAACGCCAATCGAGCGGTGATCACGTCGCCTGATCGGTTGCCTGACGGCGCTGAACTTTTAATACCAGGAATCGACAGTCGGGGCAGAATGTTAGCCGACAGCGCCAGCCGTTAGGTTCATTTTTGGACGAAATAAGCGGCAAGTCGGCCGCGCAATGCGGTCGATCGACGACCTATCGCGACCATAGCCGCTTCAACTCTTGCCTAAAATCGGTCCAATAAGCGCATAACCAGCCAAAGTCAAACTGGCCGCAACCATTGCTGCTGCCAACGCCATGCATAGGCCGGAACTTACCAGGTTCTCGCTATCGCCGCCCGACGACGCCCAACGAGATGCAGGAGTCGGCGGATGAAACTGGAACGACTCCGATGCAGATCTTGGCTGGGAGCCATGGGACAATTGTCCGGCCGCACGAACCGGCTTAGCTTGCGCGGGTTTTCGCATTGGAATTGACGCCGGCGCCATGACCGTTTGCGGCCGCGGCGTCGGTTTAGTTTCGGGAGATTCTTGTTTTAGGGAGTAGACTCTTAACGTATCAATGCCTACCGCGTCGGCGCCGTCCGAAGGCGTGCTGATATCGATTACCGGCTGCGTCGGCGGCAAGATTTTACTCGAACGTTGGGGACCGATGTCTGCCCTGCCGGGCAAGGATGCGAGCAAGTCCGAAGCTACATGAATCGGATAACTGCGCCGCAAATCGCCCACATAACTTTCGACGTCCGGCGACCTCAGGGCTTGTCCGAAGGACGAGAATGGCTTGAGCAGATGGTGAGGATTGACGCGCAGCAGCCGTTGGCGAAGGACTTCGGCGTCATCAGCCCGCCCTTCCGCCCAGGCGCTGTCGGCCGCCAGCACCAAAAAGCGATCGCGATGTTGCGGCTGGCCATGGTTGTGGTGCCAGTCCGCCAGTTTCCGATAAGTGTCTACGGCTTGGAGCGCAGCGGTCATGAATCACCTCGATGCTGAAACCGGTGCTAGGTTGAGAATCAGCAATGCCTACCATATGCCTCAATCATGGCATTCTAGCTTCTCGATTACAGGAATACATGAGGAACGGCACTTTCTGCGTTGGGTATTTTGAAGGGCGGAAAGGAACATTTCGCTGCTGTTGACAGGGGTGTGAGTCTTTTGTTTGGGTGACTATGAGGCCGCCGCCCGGTGCGGTTGGCCCCAGAAGCCGTCCCAGAGTTTACCGCCACTGACGTAGAGCGCACGCAGCGCCGCAACTGTCGCGGCTCCATCCTCGACCCAGCGCATGCCCGATCCTTTCAAACGTTCTCCGATGATTTTGCACCCCGCCTCGGTTGGGCCGCTGCCAATGTCCCACTCGTTGCTGCGGTAGGCCGGGTAGTCGGTGCGATGGCGGTTGTTCTCAAAGTAGCCAATGAGCTTGCGCAGTTCTTCGTGAACTTCT
>JBJMQT010000093.1:0-8777 GCA_045802525.1 Gemmataceae bacterium | reverse complement strand
CGTGAAGACGGCCCGACTGCTGTTGAATACGCTGTCATGCTGGCCCTCATCATCGTGGTGTGCATTACCGCCATCACGACGCTGGGCAGCAACGCCAACGGCACCTTCACCGCCGTGGGCAGCGCTGTCAACGTCAGCGGTTCATAGTTCCAAATAGTTCGAATTCAAAAACCCTGCTTTTTTGGTTGCTGTAAAAAGGCGACCAAAAGCAGGATTTTTGATTTCAGCTACTCTTTAGACCAATTTCGGTGGAGCAGAGGTCGGGTCACTTGGCCCACAGGCCACGGAACCTTCGCGCCTTAAAACCATTGTTTGGGTAGAGCCCACAAGCCTCTTCATAGGAGTCGAGCCCAATCCCGTCGCTGAACTGAAGCTCTGGGGGATTGACGCTCCCATAGGAACCATGGGATCAGGGCGAGCCGCTAACAGAGGCTGCCGATTTCAGTTCCAAACTTTCGGCAGGGCACCCAGATTATGAAGTTGGGGACGGATTCATGCGTTTGGCGCTAGTCCGGCCCCGTAGGTTCTAGAAGGATAGAGCCGTCGGCCGGCAGTTTGCATCATGCACATCTAATTCGTCAGCCAGATAGGACCACCGTTTAGCCACTTCATCCGCTGGAAGCTCCGAAAAGCCGTCCTCTCTAAAAACGGTTAGGCGAAATTTGTGGCTGCATTGCTCACACTTTACAAAGTAGAGGGTATTCGGCTTCTGCGACTTGATAACCGGTTCCCCTCGATAAGTTGGCATTTACTTCGTGTCCTTGAAGTACAAGGCAAAGGGCGGTTCAGCAGGGTTCTCGATTCGGCGCCCGAACGGCTAATTGCTACATTGCTGCATTTAAGACCAAAGATGTCTCTCTATGTCAGCGCGCGCTGACATCGGAAGGTCGAAACGAGCGAGCCAGGCCTATACGGGGGCAAGCCCTCATCCGCCTGAAGGCGCTCCCACTGGTCGTCGACCTTCTTGAGATCTTTCAATGCTTTCTCAACGGGAGGCCAACCCTCTTTTGCCAACTTCAGATGGCGCCGCGCAGCATGGTAGAACATGATTTCGACGTGGAGGATGCTGTAAAACCTACTGGACTTTTCCTTGTGTTCGCGTTTCTTCGTGTCCACCTGAGTTCTCCGATATCGTTGCGGTTCCCGCCAGCGGCAAGGACACGGCCCGACCTATTGAGGTTCGGAAGATACCATGGAAGCGGCGCTGCATACCATTCAGGATGTGGGCGAAAACAATCAAGGCCACTAACGAAATCACGGTGACTCTCGGATCGGTCAGTGGCCCCGAACCAGATACAATCACACCTTGTCAATGTCTTAGCCGGTCAGGAGCTTGATATGAAAAAAAAAGGCTGGCTGATTGGCTGCGGCATTTTCGGCATCCTGGGCATTGGAGCCTGTGCTGCCCTTGGCATCCTTTTCGTTAGCGGGATCTTTGCCTTGACGCGGCCGGTCGTGAACGCATCAGAGCAATTCCTCGCCCTGCTCGGTCAGGAAAAAATCGCCGAAGCATATGCTTCCGCTGCAAGCGGCTTCCGCGCGCAGCAGGATGAGGCTTCGTTCATCGTAGCGGTCAAACAACTCGGTCTCACCGATTACTCCTCGGTGGCCTGGCACAATCGCGTAATCGAAAACCAGGAAGGCACTGCCGAAGGGATCGTCACCACCAAAAACGGCAGCACCAAGCCGGTCTCCATCCGGTTAGTCCACGAAGAGGGCAAGTGGAAAGTCGTTGACGTACGGTATGGAGGAGTCGAGCTAATAACGATTAAGGCTCCGCCTACCGTGCCTCCCCAGGCGGAGCAGGAGCGAATGGCAGCGGAAGCTCTGTTGAGTCTTAACCAGGCGGTTCGAGTGGGGGACTTCACTGCCTTTTACGGCAGGCTGTCTGACATTTGGAAGAAGGAGACTACTCCTCTACGGCTGAAGCAGGCCTTTCAGGAGTTTCTCGACAAGAACATCGATATCGGCGCAATCAAGGACTTCAAGCCTGAGATTGCGCCCCCGGCGGTGAGCGACATGGGCGTACTGGAGATGGCAGGTCATTACCCGACCCAGCCCTCGCAGGTTGGGTTTAAACTGAAGTACGCGAATGAACGCGGCGGCTGGAAGCTGACGAGCATTGCCGTGAGCGTTGGGAAAGGAGACGCCGCAAAATAGGCTCTTCCATCTTCCAAACAGCTGACCGACTGCCCGGTAGCGAAGACCGGTCCGCTATCGGCCATGCGATTCCCCTCCCTTTCGCTGAGATTGTGATTATCCAACAAGAACGCATAGAGAACACAGGGCAATCATGGGCAGGTCAATTATTGCCGATGTCTGGGGCTGGGAAGGGATCGGCGGCGGCTTCGGGAACATGGGCGGCGATTATGAGGTCGGCGACCCGCCGGGCAACTTCAACGCTCTTTTTGTCGCCGGTGACCTGGCGCGTCACGTAAGCGCCTTCCATGACCAGGCACAATTCTCGGGCCATCTGGCGCGGATCGGCGGCCCCGGCGCAGGCGGCCAAGTCTTGCACGATCACCTCCATGTCGTGCTTGTGCTGCGCTGCGGCGACGTGCGCCGGTTCATGCTGCAGCGGAAACTCCATCGCGACGTTCACGAAGATGCAGCCCTGGTACTCGTCGGCGTCAATAATCTGATCCACCACGTCGAGCAACGCCCGCAGTTGGCCCACGGCGGAGGGGCCGCCGCGTTTGCGAACCATGTCGCGGAAGGTGTTCTGCAACCAGTGACCCTTCATCTCCAGGGCGGCTAGCACGAGGTCTTCCTTGCTCTCGAAATGTTTGTAAAAGGCGGTCTTGCTGATGCCCACGTCCGCCAGTACCTGGTCCAGCCCAACACTGCGGAAGCCGTCACGGTAAAAACGCCGTACCGCTGCCTCGGTCAGTCGCTGGCGCGTTGGTGATTGCATTCGGCGATACCCCCGCAGCTCAAAGAATCGACCTCACGGTGTACTTCAGGTCAACCCGGAGTGTACCACAAGTCAACTTACCGGATTAGGGTGCCGGGCATCTAATAGGAACAGAAGAACGCGGGCCGAGCCTGCGAGCCGTTGTTGGGGGGGCCGTCAATCCACTCGTCAGGCGTCCACCACGCTTGCTTCAGTATCTGCTGTGTCCCTTGCGAGATGAATCATTGAACGTCAGGTGTCCGACGACTCGAACAAGTTCTGCACGCACATATGAGTTGCGGTGTGTGCTGAATCACCAAGGCAACTCGAAATTGCAGAAGGGAACACGCCAATGGCGCTCGTGAAAGACCGATTAATCGAAGGCGTTTTCACGCCGAACCAAAAGCAGGAGATGGTCCGCAAGCTCACGGAGGCTAATCCAGCTTCCACTGAACGGAGTTTACAAATCCGATTCATTCTGACATCTGCGGCAATGCTGGTCCTGGCCAACGTTCCCGGTAGTCTGCTGGCCGAACCGGCCAAGCCCGGGAGCCAGCCCGCACCCAAGGTCACCTTGTACAAGGGGCTCGGCAAGCACACGCGGCCGGTGGCGACATCGAACGCCGAGGCGCAGAGGTTCTTCGACCAAGGGCTGAACTTCATGTACGGGTTTAATCACGATGAGGCGGTCCGTGCTTTTCGGCGGGCCGCGGAACTCGATCCCGATTGCGCGATGGCCCACTGGGGGATTTCTCTCAGCATGGGTAAGAACTACAACTACCCCCTCTTCCCGCCGGAAAAGGCGAAGGCTGCCTGGAAGGCGCTTGAGTCGGCTCGCGCAAAGGCGAACGCCGAGTCGGAAGCAAATCGCGCGCTCGTCGAGGCGCTGGCCGCCCGGTATGCCGACCCCTTGCCCAAGGAAACTCGTCCGCTCGAGGAAGCGTACGCCAAGGCGATGAAGGCCGTATGGGAGAAGTTCCCGAAGGATGCCGACATCGGCGCGCTGTACGCGGAGTCGCTCATGAACCTTCGCCCCTGGGACCTGTGGACGATTGACGGCAAGCCGCAGCCGGAAACGCCGGAGATCCTGAAAGCTCTCCAAGCGGCAGTGGAACTCGATCCGAAGCACCCGCTCGCCAACCACCTATACATACACGCTTGCGAGGCGTCGCCGCATCCCGAAAAGGCGGACGCCGCCGCCGATCGGCTGCGCGACCTGCAACCGACCCTCGGCCACATGGTGCATATGCCCTCGCACATCGATATTCGCCGTGGCCGCTGGCAGGCCGCGATCGAGGCGAACGACCGGGCCATCTCTGCCGATAGCAACTATGCGAAGACCGTTCCCGAACAAGGTTTCTACCGCATGTACATGGCCCACAACCACCACATGCTGGCGTTCGCCGCCATGATGCAGGGCGAATCGAAACGAGCACTCACGGCGGTTCGCGACATGCTCGCGGACGTGCCCAAAGACTGGGTCGCCTTGCCGGAGAACGCCGCCATTGCCGATGGATTCGTCGCAGCGCCGCTGGAAGTGATGAAGCGGTTCGGTCAGTGGGACGAGATCCTCAAGGAACCGGCGCCGCCCGAGATCTTCCCGATCGCCGGCGCCATGCGTCATCACATTCGCGCCATCGCCTACGCCGCAAAGGGCGAAACCGCCAAGGCTCGCGAGGAACAAAAGGCGTTCCGCGAGGCGGCCAAAAAGCCGGCGAAGGACGCGACTTTCGGCAACAACAAGGCCACCGACCTGTTCGCTGTCGGCGACGACATGCTCGAAGGTGAAATCCTCGTCCGCGAAGGGAAGATGGAGGCGGGGATCAAGGCGCTGCGAGCCGCGGTGGCCAAGGAAGACAAGTTGCGCTACAGCGAGCCGCCGGACTGGGTCGTGCCAGTGCGGCACGCGCTCGGTACGTTCTTACTGAAGGATGGGCAGGCGACCGAGGCGGAGGCAGTGTACCGCGAGGATTTGCGTCGCTGGCCCGACAACGGCTGGTCGCTCTTCGGCCTGGCCGCGAGCCTGGAGACGCAAGGCAAGACGGCTGAAGCCGCCGCTGTCCGCGCGAACTTCGATAAAATTTGGAAGCACGCTGATGTGAAGATATCGGCGTCGTGCTTGTGCCAGAAGTGAATCAGGAGTTTCGGGTTTCGAGTTGACCGTCTTCGACTCGAAGCCCGAAACTACTCAAATCAGGATTCCGATTTGCAAGGTTTTATACTGCATACGAATCAATTCAGTCGGGGAAAGGGATTATTCACGCCGATCAAGCATGTCAGCCTCTGAAGTGCCTGACAAAGCCTATCCCATGTTGCTCAACACGGGCCGCGTGCTGCTGCAGCCCGAAGAGCAACCCCCGCGGCGCCATGACTCCCAGCTTTGCCGCCAAACAAGGCACCAAACGTTATCGCTACTACTAAAACCACTCTCTGCGTCGGAGGAATATTCGTCTTTCCTTGCGAAAAACGCAAGGAAAGGGCGCGAGCAGAGTGTTAACTGGAATGTGGCCCAGTTCGTATAGATCAAGTAGCTCCCTGATCCCTACTCAAGGAAAAGATCTCTTCTAACTCTAGCCATGGACCCAACTGGCTCGTTGGAGCGAAAGGGAGCGAAAAGGAGCAATCAGCGGGAGCGAATAGGAGCGAAGAAGAGCGAAAGGCCATTTTACCGGGGAGGAGTGGGAGCGACAAATGCTCCCTTTCGCTCCCTTCAACGAGTTGCGGTTCTTACGAATCACCGTCCGGATCAATGTTGAGGTCCCTGAATACATGGAGCCAAATCGGCTCGCCGGGTTTCGGCCCAGGGCCAAATTGATTCTCCAGCACGTCCCCCCATTGGTCCACCGTCGGATTGGAGCCGAAAGGCACGAGTGGCCAATATACCACGGGGCCCAGGTACGGTCCGGGAGGTCGAAACCGGCAAGCCGCGCAGGCCAAAGCGTACGAATCGGCCCGGTCATCGGCCTCGCCTTCGGGAGCGCGCAACGTAGCGCCTTCAATGCTGGCCAGTTGGGTGAAGGTTGCAAAGCTATGCAATTGCGTGGCCCGTTCGCGGAAGGCGTCGGCGGTCGTGTCATAAAGAAGCGCCTTGCCTTTACTGTTGGACAGCCAGCCCTCGCGGTTGTCGTGGCCGGGGAGACGGATCAACCCCGAGTGTTCCCGTAGTCCCAGCAAAACGGCATGCCCGTGATTATTGCGTTCCACGAGCACGGCGGCCCTGTTGTACCAGGTGCCCAAGGCATCGACATGAGCGGCCAGCGTGGAAGGCTGGAATTTGCCGGCCAGTGAGGCAACCTCCGCGCCACTGTCTCGATCCAAGATAGTCAACGCTGAATCATCCGAGGTTGGGTTGCCCTCGGCGGGGTCAGCGCCGACCACATAATGGCGTCCCGGTTGCGGTAACGCGTAGATCTCCAATTCCGGCAGAGCCGGGCAACCGGAGGGCACAGGAAGCAACGGAGATTGCTCCTGGTAGCACTGATACAACCAATCGGGGGCGATGCGTTTGTCCAAGGTGCGCGGCAGCAGAGCCTCAGCATCCGTCGCCGGATATTGCTCATGTAATTCGTCAAGCGCGGCGGTGCGGTGCAGGATGTCGGCTTTTTGGACTTCATACCAGGTCGGGTCGCGGTCGGGATGAGCCGACCAAGGAAGAAAGACAGCTTCCCAGCCAATTTGTTTTTTGCGGGCGGCCAGGTAGATGCGTTTGAATTGGGAGCGCGGCCGACCTTTATCCACGCGTGAAACCAGCACCATCCGGCCGCCGCCGTCAATCGTCGGTTTGACGCTGGCCATGAGGGAGGTCCAAGTCGGGAACCAAGTCGGCCTCGTCGACAATAACGAGCGTGGCAGAGTACGAGTCGCCGCCCGTTGTTGGAAAGGCCAATACTCGCGAGCCGTTACTCCAATGCCATTCATGATCGTTGTCCGTGATGAAGGCCTTTACCTTCAACCACTGGGGCAAGCGCTCGTAAAGCCCGCGGAGCCGTTTCTTGAGCAGGTCCACGGCCTCTTCGTCGCGTCGCGAAAAGAACAAGACGGTTGCCTGGGGGAAGAAAAGCATGAGCCAAAGAGCATACCCCAGGACCAACCAGGTTAACCCCAACTGGCGCGCTTTGAGGATTACCGTAAGCGGATGAGCCACAATCGTCCGCAGAGCCTGCTGCTGGGCGGGCCACAGCGCAAAGGGCATCCACTTACATGAAGTGGCATCATAGATTTGGCCATAGGTGCAGAGGAAGTACTCGACGGACTTACGGCACTTGTAAACTTCCTTCTGGAAGCGCTGAGCTTCCTGGTTGTTGCAGGCGAGCATGTTCAAATTCCTCTAGTTCCTGATCGGCGCGTACGGCATCCTCCACCGAGAAGGTTATCGGTCCGCCGCCGCTGCCGGTGAGGCGTTGTTCTTCAATGATTTCCGGTTCGCCCATGACCGTGCGCTCGAGCTTGGCGGATTCGATGCAGTAGCGCAACACGTCGGCCGGGGAAAGGCGCTCAAGTTCCAGCGCTTTGAGACGTTGAAAAGCTTTGCTCTGAAGCGCCTGGGCTTCATGCAGGTGACGGCGATTCATCTCCTCAATGGTGTGGGCTCGGGCCAACCGCACCTCGAGCCGCTGCGCTTCATCCCAGGCCTGGGCGCGCTCCCGCCAGCTCCAGAGCTTGGCATTTTTCGCCCAAGCCTGGGGAATGCTCCTGGTTCGGTTTGCTCCTCGTGCGAGTCGGTCGGCGTTGACACTGCCTAGGAGCGACCGGTTCGGCCCGGCTAGGCGAAAGGATTCAAAGCGCGCGTACCAGCGATTCGGTTCGCCGGCCCGTTGCTCCCAAAGGGGCGGCTGCATAACCTCGTCATTCATTGCTCACCTCTTAGATTTTCCGGGTCAGGGGGAAGCTTCCCTTCTCCAGTGATCCAAGCCCAAACACGTCCGCAAGAAAACTACGCCACCAGGCCAGGGTTGGCCGCGCGCTGGGCCTGGCGCCCTGTGAACTTCTGCCACCGATTCACAATGCCGTCGACATAAAGCGCATCAAGTTCCATGAGAAACGCGCGCCGACCGGTCTGCTCGGCGGCAATCAAGGTCGACCCGCTGCCGCCGAAAAGATCGAGGACGTTTTCGCCTGGCCGGGAACAGTATTGCAAAGCCCGAATGGCCAGCTCCACGGGCTTTTCGGTTAAATGCGCCATCATCTGGGGAGTGACTTTTTTGATGTGCCAAAGATCCGTGGCATTATTTGGCCCGAAGAAATGGTGAGCGGCGCCTTCTTTCCAGCCGTAAAAGGCTAGTTCATAGGCGCCCATGAAATCCTTGCGCGTTAATACGGGCCACTCCTTATTCCAGACAATGCCTTGGCTGAAATACAAGCCGCACTCCCGCAAGGCGGAGGGGTAATTGGCCAGGTTGGCATACCCGCCCCAAATTACAAAACTCCGGCCCGGCAGCAGGACCCGCGCCGCGTTGCCGAACCATTCCCGCAGACGGCGGCCGAAATCGTCTTCGGACAGAAAGTCGTTAACGAGGGGACGGTCACGCGCCCGCAGCTTCTTAGCTGTCGGCTTGGATTTCTCAGGGTGACGGGCCACATCAAGTTTCTGATGGTTCTTGGCCCCTGAGAACGAGCTCAGTCCGGCGGCGATGGCGTTGTTGGACCGGGGCTCGACCCGCACATTGTAGGGTGGATCCGTGTTGACTAGATGGACCGGCGCGCCGTCAAGGAGCCGATCCAGATCTTCGGCCTTGGAGGAGTCGCCGCACAGCAGGCGATGGTTTCCAAGAACCCAGAGGTCGCCGGGTTTGCTCACCGCATCCTCGGGAGGACCGGGAATGTCATCGGGATCCACGAGCCCTGCAAGCACCTCCGTGTCCAGAAACATGTTGAGTTCGTCTTG
>JBJMQT010000092.1:0-89503 GCA_045802525.1 Gemmataceae bacterium | reverse complement strand
GTGATGGCAAACATGTACATTTCCTTAAGCACACCGGCGACCGTTTTGCAATGCAGCACTTCCAGGCCCATCGTCGTCTTGAGGTGCCGGAAGTTGACCTCGATTTGCCAACGACCCAGGTACAGTTTCGCGAGTGCCGTGGCTGGGTAAGCAATCGGGTCCAGGAGTGTCGTGACCAAGGTGATGACGCGCGTGCGATGACCTCGTTGCGGCGTGAAGAAACGCAGTTCGCGAAGGAGCAGCGTCTCGGGCAGAGAAGCAAACTTGGCTTGGCCCATCCAGGTCGGCTTGGTCTTGGGCTTGCTGTATTCGACCAATTGATCGCGGCGTCCCAAACGGCGCACGTAGCGCGAGCGCGGCAAACCCTTACGCGGTTTTGTTTGCTTGGTAGATTTGCGGCCGACGCGAAAACTAACGATCTGCTTTTGGTGGCAGCGAAACAGCCCGTGCATATTCCGCAGAAAAAGCAGGGCCAAATGCGCGAACGAGGCGAAACCGCGGTCGGCGATCAGGATGTCGCCCTCGTCCAATTCGGGGAGGTGCGAGGGCCTTCTTACTTTTGCTGCGCGAGCAACCAAGCTCCCTTCAAGGATTCGATAACGGAGTATGGGGGAAGTGGGCTGGCTCCTTGCTCGCCTATCGCGCTTCTGGAACGGCGGACCAAGTCGCACTTAACCGAGAATTGCTTCAAAGAGCACATGCCTTCGCATCGCGCGAATTGGTTAATGCGACTTTGGTTCTTATCGACTCGGAGAACGAGCGATCTGACCACCTAATCCTACTCGATGCAATAGAGGGCTGCTGGGACGCCGAATTGGCTGAGGCTTTGCATGCTAAATGCCAAGATGAAGGGCTGAAACCTACTTTCATCGCTGTTCTTTTCGATTTCTTGTTGGCACACGGTTACGCCCCTACGCAATCTCTGGCGGTTTCGCTTCTGCGAATGCCATTGCCGACAGAAGGGAGACAGCGAGAGCTTGCAATTAGCGCCGCTGCGGCCCTTCTCCGTTTCCCCTCCAGCACTAGCTGGCAAGTGATTTGGCCGGTCATTCAAACTGACCGGGAGTTTGGTAAGGCGGTATTTTCCTCGATTGCCACGCGCATCGATTTTCAGGGTTCCCTTTTGACAACCCAACTTGGTGAAGATCAGCTTGCTGATTTGTTCCTTGGTTGCTAGAGGTTTACCCGGAAGAGGAACCGCAAGAAGGAGCGGTATGGATGGGATCGCGAGATCAGGCCTTCGGCTACCGAAATGGTATCCTTCAAGTTCTTCAGTCCCGGGGGACAGAGAAGGCGTGCGAAGCAATTCTTCGCCTGATGGCCGAGCGACCTGACCTAACTTATCTTAAATGGTCGCTCCAAGCGGCACGGGAATCGACGCGTGTCCGGAGCTGGAAACCTATCGAACCCGAACAGATCCTTCAGATGGCGAGGGATTCGACTAAGCGACTCGTCCGAAATGGTGAAGATCTTCTCGCCATCATAATCGAATCACTGGAGAATCTGGAGAAAAAGCTTCGAGGCGAAACCCCATTAGTGTCGAACCTCTGGAACGACCCGTCCAATGGAGTTAGGGAACCCAGAAGCGAAGAACACCTCTCTGACAACGTGAAGCAGCACCTCCAAGATGAACTCCGTTCCAAGGGAGTTGTACTTAACCGAGAGGTTGTAATAAGGCGAAGTCAAGGCAATAAGCCAGGAGAACGAACTGATATACACGTCGATGCGATTGTTCCTGGATCCGCGCCGGGCCAATCCGACATCGTCACAGTAGTGATTGAAGTGAAGGGATGCTGGAATAAGGACCTTTGGACTGCCATGAAGACGCAGCTTGCAGATCGTTATTTGCATGAGTCGCATGCTCAACACGGCCTTTATTTGGTCGGCTGGTTCAACTGTCCCCAATGGGATCCTTCGAATAGTTCGAAGAAAGCTCCAAAAGTCACGCTTCGAGAAGCTATTGACCTATTGGAGGAGCAAGCCAATAAGCTTTCACATGGGACGCTTCAAGTGAAAGCCCTTGTACTTAACACATCACTTCCTTAAGTGATGACGTTGTCATTGACGAGGTGCGAGCCCTGCGACGTCAGATTTCCGCTCGCTTCGGCCATGACCCGGAACGCTTGGTTGCGTATTACCAAGAATTGCAGAAGCGTTATGCGGACCGCCTACTGAATGAGGAAGAGAATAAAGCTCAGGAAGACAAGAACCCTTCGGCCGCGTAAGGGTCTAGTGAGGATGGCGCAGGGCGCGGGTGGGCTTGTGAAAACGGGGAAGTGTCTTCCTTCCGAGTCGGCCGCGCCGGCCGGTTCCCTCTCGAAGACTGCGTTTCTGTGCAACTAGGTCATTTCTGTGCAAGAAAAGTGCTTTCTGTGCAATAATTGGCGTTTCTGTGCAAAAATCGTCATTTCTGTGCAATCAGAGGGGTGTCTGATTTGCACAGCATTTTGCACACAAACGGTGCTCGAGCGCTCTTTGTAGTCCTTTGGATCAAGAGAACTTCCTCAACCCCAGGAGCCGTGGGCCCGCCTACTTCCCCCCGTGTGCCATGCACGGAGGCCTAAGAGGACGCGGATCCGGAGCGCTCGCGTTGACGCGAGTATTTCCATCCGGGGATAAAGAAGCTTGCTGCCGTTACGAGGCCGAACAGCAAGGGACCGACTTGCGGGAAAAGGGCCATTGGAATTGCGGTCAAGAACAGGGCCGCTGCCTGGAAATAGAAGAGGCCGGACAGCATGCCGGCTTTGACGACAAAGGTCATGCCGGCAATGACCGCCAAGAGCGGAGAGAGCTTGAGCGGCGGCAATCCCAGGAGGACTTCGACGATGAAAATGCCAATGGTGCCGATGATGGCGGCGCCCCACACATGAGCGATTTGCCGTTCAATGAACTGCACCGGCCCGCCGCGCTTGCGCAGGTTCCAGAAGATAACACCCCAGGAACACAGACCGAGCGACCATAACTCGACATAAGCCAAATGACTCTCAACACCGCACCAGGCCAGAGCATTGGTCAGGCCGCACAAGAGCAAGATTTGCAGGCTGTGCCACATCCATAAGGTGCCCCAGTTCTCCAAAACCGGAGCATGATGCGTCTCCCGGAGGGCGGTGCTAATTAAGTTCATAAAGCTGCCGGACCAAACCGACGGGCGTTCATAGTTGAGGAACTTGCGCAGGTCGTCGGCCAACTGAGCCGCCGTGGCATAGCGCAATTCGGCCGGTTTTTGCAAGCACTTGAGGCAGATCAGCTCCAAATCGCGGTCAACGCTCGGGTTGAGCCGGCGCGGCGCGACCGGGTCTTGATCGAGGACGCGAAAGATAATGTCAACGGGATCCGCAGCGAGAAACGGCGGCCGGCCGGTTAGCATCTCATAAAGAATCGCGCCCAGGCTGTAGACATCGCTGGCCCGACGCAGTTGCCCGCGCCGGCTGTCAACTTGTTCGGGCGGCATGTAGGAAGGCGTGCCAAGGATGGCGTTTGTCGCCGTCAAGCGTGCGCCGGCGCCTCCCGTGATTGAGGCTTGCAATTCATCGCTGGAAACCCGCTTGGCCAGGCCGAAGTCGGTCACGTAAGGCGTCCACTGATCCAAAAGCCTGTCGGCCGGCTTGGGACCCGAGACGGGGGCAACGGGCCCGAGAAGGATATTCGATGGTTTGAGATCACGATGCAGAATGCCGTGCTCGTGGGCATAGTGAATCGCGTCGGCGATTGCGACTAACAGCCGGGCCGCCTCGCGCGGCGGCAGGGGTCCGTTTGCCAGCAGCTTGGCCAGCGTCAGGCCATCAACATACTTCATGCTGAAATAAAGCTGGCTGTCGCATTCGCCGACATCATAAACGGGCACGATGTTGGTATGATCGAGGCGCGCCACTTCTTTCGCCTCGGCACGAAAGCGCGAGCGGTTTTCCTCATCAGTACGGTCGCTGCGAATCGTCTTGAGAGCGACCAGCCGATTCAGGCTGCGCTGACGTGCCTTGTAAACCACTCCCTGCCCCCCTTGGCCCAGAGTTTCCAGCAGATCGTAATCCTTTAGATTGCTCGGCGGAGGGGACGCGAGGCCGGGCGACGGCCAGGGCAACGTCGATGGGGCATCGGACGACGGCTTAACAAGGGCTTCGGTGAAGAGAACGGTGCCCCACAATTCGCGCAGTTCGCCGGCTAGCTCCGGATGCGCCAGCGCCGCCCCGTCCAGGTCCGGTTGCCGACCGTGGTGTAACTGATCGGTCAAATCGGCCAGCAAGCGCGCCAATTGTTCGTCACGGTTGGCACTCTGCGCAACAGCGGGATCGCTCATGCCTCGGCCTCCGGGTTGCTTTCCGGATCCGGGACAAGAAGGGTTCGCAGTTTACGCTGGGCGCGTAAACAACGCATGGACGCAGCCGGCTCACTTAATCTCAGGATCTGGGCCACTTCTTGGTTGGAAAGCTGTTCGAAATGGCGCATGAGAAGAATTTCACGGTCGTCATCCTCAAGCTGACCGAGAGCCGAGTGCAGGCGCCTTTCCATCTCTTGGCGCATGGCCGCCGAGGCCGGCGTTAGTTCTTGATCAATAAATTGAGCGGCCAGATCGAGCGAAGATTGATCGGCCAGTCCGGCCGGTACGAGAGCTTGTTCGCGGTCCAGGCTGCGGCGCCGCGCTTGTCGGTGCCGGCGGTGAGCGTCTTTGATGTGATCGAGCGCGATGTAGCGCAACCATAGGTGAAACGGCATGGCACTGGGATCGCGGAGGTAGTCTTGCAAGCGCCGGCTGGCTTCGAGCATCACGTCCTGCGTAACGTCGCTGGCATCAACGCGGCGGGCGAGGGCCGGGTCAATACGCATGGCAATCATGTGGCGCAAGGCGTCGCGGTGGGCATTCAGCAAGTGGTCGACGGCGGCGGGCGCTCCTTGGCGAGCTTGGTCAAGCAAGTCCTGGGTCTGTGGAGATTGGGGCCACATGAGCTGACCATGCAAAAGAGTGATAAAATGCTTGCAATTCTCTCCTGGCATCGTATCCCAAGGCGAGCCAAGTGTCACGACGGCTGGAACGTTGAGACTAAATGAATGAGTCGTTGCCGACCTACCAAACCTGCGGTAGATTCATTTGGTGAGAAGGCGCCTTTCGAGACCTTTGTTGCGAGAGCTCAGGCACAAACCTATGAACCGTCTCAAAAACAAAGTGGCTATTGTCACCGGCGGCGGTGCGGGGATTGGCCGGGCGACGTGCGAGCTATTTGCCGAGGAGGGGGCGGCAGTCGTCGTTGCCGAAAGGAATTCCGACACCGGGCAAGCGGTAGCGGACCAGCTCAACAAAGCCGGCGAAAAGGCCCTCTTCGTGAAGACCGAGGTCTCCGATGAGGCCAGCGTTGAGCGCATGGTGCAAGCGGCAGTTAAACGATTTGGCCGCATCGATATCCTCATCAACAACGCCGGCATCTTTGTTCTCAAAGGCATCGAGGCGACGCCGGAGGAATGGCGGCAGGTTCTTGACGTCAATGTCATGGGACCGGCGCTCGTAGCCAAGCATGTTGTGCCCGAAATGCGTAAAGTCGGCGGCGGGGCTATCGTCAACTTGGGATCGATATCCAGTTTCATCGCCCAGCCGCAATTTGTCACCTACAACGCCAGCAAGGCCGCCATTGCCAACATGACGCGTTGTATGGCCCTGGACCTGGCGCCCGATAACATCCGCGTCAATGCGGTGTGCCCAGGCACCGTCTGGACGCAAATCGTCGAGCGCCTGACGCGCGAACGCGGCCTGGACCGCGAGGCCGCCGACAAGCATCCCGATTTCGGCGCCTCGCACATGATCAAGCGCCTCGCCGATCCGCGGGAGATCGCCTATGCCATCCTATTTCTGGCATCGGACGAAGCGTCGTTTATCACGGCGGAGAACCTAATGGTCGATGGTGGCTATGTGGCCAAATGAGTTCATTGGAGCGAGCTGTTTTCCACCTGAAGACTTCACTGAAACTGGCGGCAGTGGGAGTTTTGTTGACCGGCTTCGCCGTGGCCGGTCGAGACCTCGATGCGCCCTCACCACTCATCAACGATACGCTTCCAGCGAAGCTCGGGTTTGATGCTATTCCCTTAGGATTGGATGCCCGTAAAGTTCCTGATGGCAACGCGTTGTCTGAGGCTCGCGTCCAGCTCGGACGTAAGCTCTTTTTCGATCCTATCTTATCGGCCGACAACACGGTCGCCTGCGCAACCTGTCACCAGCCGGCGCACGGTTTTTCCAGCGGTGAGGCCAAACCACGCGGTATCAGAGGCCAGCGGACCGCGCGCAAAGCGCCGACCTTGTTCAACCGCGCTTTCGGCGTTTCTTTTTTCTGGGACGGCCGGGAGGCGACGCTGGAATCCCAGGCCCTGCGCCCCATTGAACATCCCGCGGAATTGGGCTCGAAAGTCGCCGATGTAGTGAAACGCTTGCAGGACCACAAGGACTACAAAGGTCGCTTCGAGGAGGCATACGAGGGGGGCGTTACGGCGGACAATCTGGGCAAGGCTCTGGCCAGCTTCGAGCGCGTCTTACTGCGCGGCGACAGCGCCGTCGACCGTTTTCGTCGCAAGGGGGACTTCGCGGCCCTGACGCCGGAGGAACGTCACGGTCTGTGGCTCTACGAGAGCAAGGCGCACTGTTGGCGTTGCCATACCGGCGCCAATTTCACCGACGAGCAGGTCCATAACACCGGCGTAAGCTGGGGCCAGGAACCCGTCGACCTCGGCCGTTTCGCCGTGACGAAGCGAGCGGAGGATCGCGGTAAATTTAAGACGCCCACCCTGCGCGGCGTTGCCTTGACCGGTCCGTATATGCACGATGGCAGCCTGAAATCGCTCGAAGACGTAGTGGAGTTTTATAACCGCGGAGGCGGAGCCAATCCCCATCGCGATCCGATTTTGGAACCGCTAGGGCTGACAAAGGATGATTTGCGCGACCTAGTTGCGTTTCTAAAAGCGCTTTAACGGTTAGCGGCGAGCGCAGGCAAACCCGGTGGACTTTTGGGTGCCATGGGCGGCTTGTCCGCCCGTGGCACGCAATCTGGAGGCGCGCCGCTAAACGAATTTATTTCTGAATCTTTTCGAGCGCCTTATTGGCCGCCGTGGCCAAGCTTTTATCGTCGCTCCCCGCAATTTCCTTCAACGTGCGCACGGCGTCTTTAGCGCCGGGGCCAATTTTTCCGAGGGCGTCAACAGCGAGGAGGCGGGCCGGCCCTGCGCTTTTATCGTTGAGCAGATCGAGCAACGGCAACACGGCTTTCTCGGCATCGGGGCCGATTTGACCCAGGGCCGTCGCCGCGTGGAAACGCAGCGGCCCGTACTTGGCTGTCTCGGCATTGAGCGCGTCCACCAAAGCAGGCACGGCATCCTTGGCGGCCGGGCCCAAGTTGCCCAGCGCCATGGCGGCGCGCAGGCGAAACGGGCTGTGAGTTGCCTTATCCTTGAGCGCCTCCGTCAACTCCGGCACGGCCTCTTTGGCCCCAGGCCCGATCTTGCCCAGAGCGTCGATTGCCTGAAGCCCCGCCATGTCCGTCGCGTCTTTACGTTTCTTGACGACGTCGATCAGTTCGGGCACGGCGTCCTTGGCATCGGGGCCTATAAGCTTGAGAGCCCCGGCCGCCTCGCTTTGGATGGTTACGTTACTGTTTTTAAGCAATTCACGAAGAGCCGGCACCGCCCCTGGGCCAATCTTGCCTAGCGCGAGCGCCAAGGCGGAAATGACATAAGGCTCGTTTTGCTCGTTGAGCGCCTCGGCGATTTCCGGAACCGCGTCCTTGGCATCGGGACCGATCTGGCCCAAGGCATTGGCGGCAATGCTCCGATGGAAGGCGTCTTTTTCCTTAACGGCCGCCTTTAGGACCGGCACGGCCACTTTGCCCATTTTGGCAAGACGTTCCGCAGTCCGAACAGGCTCCTTGCCGTGAAGCTGCTTGCCGAGTTCCTGAGCCGCCTCCTCTTTGTCGGCGGCCCGGGCGTTAAACGAAACAATAAACATGAAAGCCAAACCGAAAACGCTCCATTTTTTCATGGCGCCATACCTCGAAGATGTGAACATGCTCTTTGGAAAATAATAACACTGTAGGCGTAGGATTCAGCCTGCGGAGTCGTTCGCACCGTAACGGGCGCGGGTAGCGGTTTACCAATCATTTCCCAGGACCTCGCCGCCATTAGGCGTGCAGGCGAAATACCAGGTTTGCGGACTAATAGCCTGATTCACGAATCGGACACTGCCGTCGGCCATGCCAACGTTGATGCCGCCCGTGTGAGGTGATTGCGGCAAAGCGGGATTGCACTGGCCAGGCCTGGGGTCAACTTGGAACTTGCCAAAACTAGCGCGCTCGAAGATCGGCGCCCAGTCGCTGTCGCCGGCATAACCCCAGGAATTGGGCGTCCCATCGCAGAGCTGGCGGCGTTCGGTGAAAATAATCGTATTCGACGTGCCGTCGGTGAAAGAAGCGGGAAAGCGGGCGCCGTCAAAGCCGAACGCCAGAAAGTTAGCGGCATAATTACTCGTAGCCAGCCAATCGTTATAGAGGCCGTTCGCCCCGCCACTGCCGTCAGATGGGCAAACATACGTCCTGATGAGGAAACTGAACGTGTTATTGTTCCACACCGACAGACTGCCCTTGCCGTCGTCGGAGTGCTTGTAGAGGTTGTCTTGCTCGATATAGGGAAGAATGTGATAGAAAAGGGTGCCATAGGTCATGCCGTTGGGATAAGCTCCAAAAACTGCCGGCATGGCGCCGCCGTTGGTGTCCGAGCAGTTGATCGTAGCCAGATTTATTTGTTTGAGGTTGTTGCTGCATTGCATCCGAGCCGCCGCCTCGCGCACTTTTTGCACGGCCGGCAATAGCAAGCCGATCAAGATGGCAATCACGGCAATAATCACCAGGAGTTCGAAAAGCGAAAATCCAGGAGCCATTTTCTTTGTTCGAATCATGGGCATATCCTTTCCACGTGAAGTAAATTCTCGTGTTTACCAATCGTTTCCAAACGGCATGCCGTCATTCGGACAGGTGGCGTAATACCATGTTTGTGGGCTAACATCTGGGTTCACCGTTCGCACGCTGCCGTCAGCCATCCCGACAATCATGACGCCTGCATGAAGTGATTGCGGCAAGGCCGGGTTGCACTGACCGGGCGCGGGAAGCACCTGAAATTTAGCCAAACTGGTGTAGGCAAAGACCGGCGCCCATTCGGTTCCGCCGCTATAGCCCCAGCCGCAAGGTGTGTCGTTACAGACCTGGTAGCGCTCCGTGAAGGCGATTGTGTTCGACATGCCGTCGGGGAAGGAGGCCGGAATCCGTGCGCCGCCGGTCCCCAACACCAGCCAGTTAGCTGCGTAATTGGACGTGGCCAGCCACTGGTTGAACAGATGGCCGTCGCCGCCGCTGGCGTCGGACGGACATAAATAGGTGGGGACGGTTTTGCTATAGACTTCGTTGTTCCAAACCGAAGTAGCCTGGCCTTCGATCATGGCTAACTTGTAGAGGTTGTCCTGCTCGATAAAAGGCAGGTTGTGGAAGAAATAGGTTCCTGTTGAGCCGTTAAACTCGCCGAAGGCGGGGCTGATGCCATTGTAGGCGTCGTTCATATTGTGCATGCCCAGGATGATTTGCTTCAGGTTCTTTTGGCAGTGCACCCGTGCCGCGGCCGCCCGGACCTTTTGCACAGCCGGCAGCAGCAGCCCAATCAAGATGGCGATCACGGCAATGATGACCAGCAGCTCAAAGAGCGAAAAACCCCGCGATGATTTATTCGAGCGTATCATGGCTCCGATCCTTTTCTGAAAACATCAAATGAAGACAGCCTTACCAGTCCGGTCCAAGAACTTCGCCGCCGGCCGGCGTGCAGGCGAAGTACCACGTTTGCGGACTTAAATTGGCGCTCACAAAGCGCACACTGCCATCTCCAACGCTGACGTTGATTCCCCCGTTGTGCGCCGACTGCGCCTGCGCGGGGTTGCATAGCCAAGATGGAGGATCTACCTGGAACTTAGCCTGACTGGAATAAGCGAAGACGGACGCCCACTCTGTGCCGCCACTGTAGCCCCAGGCGCACGGCGTGTCGTTGCAGATTTGAAAGCGCTCGGTGAAAACGATCGTGTTCGATGTGCCGTCGGGGAACGAATTGGGAATCCGAGCCCCGGTCGTGCCAAACACCAGCCAGTTGGCGGCATAATTCGACGTGGCTAGCCAGTCATGGAATAGATGGCGATCGCCGGTGCTGCCGTCCGAGGGGCAGCAATACAACTTGATCGTTTTGCTAAAAGTCTCGTTTTGCCATACCGAAAACCCATTGCCACTGTCCAGCGCGGCGTTCTTATAGAGGTTGTCCTGTTCGATGTACGGGAGGATGTGGAAGAAATAAGTGCCGGGCGAGCCTTCATTGGGAAAGTCGCCTATGGCGCCTGGGATGCGATTATGGGTGTCATTAATAATGTGCATTGCCAGGGTAATCTGCTTGAGATTGTTTTGGCACGTGAGGCGGTTGGCCGTCTCGCGCACCTTCTGCACAGCCGGAACAAGCATGCCGATGAGAATGGCGATAACGGCAATGATGACCAGAAGTTCAAAGACACTAAAGGCGCGCCGCAAGGAATCAATTCTGGGAATCATGAATCGGTCCTCAGTCTAAAGAATGTTTAGCTCAAAAGTCCCAGCTGATTATTTCGCCACCTGAAGGCGTGCACAGGTAATACCAGGTTTGGGAGCTAATTGTATGCGACACCCCGCGAACACTGGCGTCAGCCATTCCAATATTGATAGTTCCGGGATGAATGGCTTGCGTGAGCCCCGGATTACACTGATTTTGGGGTGGATTCGCCTGGAATTTTTCGTAGCTCCCATAGGCGAATATCGGGGCCCAGTCGGTCGCGCCTGTATAAGCCCAGGCGCACGGCGTCTCATTGCAAACTTGGTAGCGTTCCGCAACGATCATGGTATTCGAAGTGCCATCCGTGAAGTCGGTAATCTTGGCGCTCCCGGTTCCAAACGCCATGAAGCTAGCAGCATAGTTGCCGGTCGCCAGCCAGCCTTGATAAAGTTGATCCTTGCCCCCGCTCCTATCCATAGGGCAAGTAAAAACTCTCAATGGCTTGTCTAGAACTTCGCTCCTCCAAACGGAGATTACGCCGTTCTCGTCCCCGGCAGTCTTGTACAAGTTGTCTTGTTCAAGAAACGGCAAAAGGCAAAAGAAGAATCCGAGCTGTGCCTTGGAATCTGTTGGGGGTATCGCGGGCGGAAGAAATCCCAAAGTGGCTTGACAGTTGTGAGCGGCCAAGGCGATCTGGTGGATGTTGTTGGTACAAGTCATGCGATCGGCGGCCTCCCGCACCTTTTGAATTGCAGGAAGCAAAAGACCAATCAGAATCGCAATGACGGCGATGATGACTAGCAATTCGAAAAGAGAAAAACCGAGCCGCCGCGCGGGGGCAGGATATCTCATGGGGAACCTCGTGTGCCTTAATCGCCGGACGGATCCTAATGCATGACGCCCGCCCTATGGCGGCATTCCACAATTCAGATGCTAAGGTCTGCCTAGTCTGGGTGGCACACTCTGAGGTACTCCGAAGGGCGTGCAGCGTCTCGCGGGCCCTCCACGCCCTTCGGAGTACCTCAGAGCGTGCCACCCAAAGATTGCCAGGGAGCGCCTTGGCAACTCATTTCGGTTGCCAGGCGGCCCGGCTGCCTTCGATATCACCTTCCGTTTTCAGCACAATTTTTTGGTTGCCGCCGTCGGCATCGCAGATGTACAGAGGGCCCTCGCCCTTGCCATCAAGATGGCGGAATAGGATCTGCTTGCTATCCGGCGACCAGGCGGGATAGCTGTTCCGTCCGCCCAAATTAGTTAGCTGCTTGACGTTTTCACCGTCAGGATCACAGGCAAAGATCTCCAAGTTATTTTTGGCTTGGTCCGCATAGGAAATGCGTTTGCCGTCAGGCGACCAGGCGGGATAGGCGAAGCCCAGCCTGTTGCCCGTCTTGGTGACTTCCTTCACGTTTTCGCCATCGGCATCCATGACGTAGATCTTGAAACCCTCGTTGCTCCGGTCCGAGGTAAAGACGAGCTTCTTGCCGTCTGGCGACCAACTGACGTCGGCGTCGAAGGCCGGGTTCTTGGTCAGGTTGACGGCGTTGGAGCCGTCGGCGTCCATGACGTAGATCTCGGGGTTGCCGCCGTCGTGACGGCAAAAAGCGATCTTTTTACCGTCGGGCGACCAAGCCGGTCCGCGGTCATGGCCCTTGGTGATTTGCTTGGCGTTTTTGCCGTCGGCGTCCATAGTCCAGATAGCGGGCAATTGACCTTCGTCATAGCGGCAAAAGGCAATGGTTTTGCCGTCGGGCGACCAGGCCGGAAACGTGTTGTAGGCCTTGCTATTGGTGAGGTTTTTGGCATCGCTGCCATCGAGGTTCATCAAATAGATGTCATAGTTGCCGGAGCGCTTGGACGAAAAGAGAATCTTTGGTTCGTCGGGCGCCGGCGCCGCTGCCAGGGCGCCAAAGAATCCACAAAGACCAAGGCCGAGCAATACACGCTTTAGCATGGGCATCCTCCATCCCAATCGATGGGCAAACCTTCCACGGTGGGCCGAGGAAACTCTTCCACCTGCCTGGATTAAAACGTCTATCGGACTGGAATTCCACGAAAATCCAGAGATCGAGCGGAGCCCGGCGGGATGGCAGGGTTCTACTTCGTGCCGGCATTCAAAGGAGCCGGCTGAAGGGAACGCGCGGCTTTCACGACCCGCTGAAATTCGGGGTCCTTACGGAGCGGGTCGAGGTCGTGGTCGTCATCGACCCATTCCAGGCCTGCGCCGGCGCGAAGAGCCGATGACAAGAGGTGTAAGGCGCGCGTGCGGTCGTCGGCATTTTGTTTTGAGGTGAGGGCGTAAATGCCGGCGACCTGATATTCGATAAGCGGCGAAGGATCGAGGACAAGGGCTTCGCGCGCGTCAGTAAGGGCGTCATCTCTTTGGCTCTGGCGGGCCAGCAGGATGCCTCGACCGCCGCGCGCCAGTACGGAATCGGGATAGTGTTTGACGGCTTCGTTTAGAACACGGAGCGCCTCGTCGTCTTTGCCGAACTTGTCAGACAACAGGGCCGCTTTATTTTGCAATCCTTCAAATGAGCGAGGGTTGAGGGCCAAGGCCCGATCAAAGTCGGCAAGGGCACTTTTAGGGTCTTCGTCCTTTTTAGCCAGTCCGCGCGCGATCCAGTCATATTCGTCGGCCGGTTGAGATTGAATGCACTCAGATAGCTGGCGCTTCGCTTCTACCTTGTCGCCCTTTTTGTCATACACCCGCGCGAGCCGATAATAGATCCGGCTGCACGCCGGACCAACTTCCAGCGCCTTATTCAAATCCTCCAAGGCCTGAATGAAATTCCCCATCTCTTCTCGGGCAAGCGCGCGGTTGAGGTAGCCGTCCATCATGTTCGGATCGAGACGGAGCGCCTCGTCGAAATCTTCACACGCTTGGCGATGATGGTGGAGGCGGACATGAGCCAGGCCGCGGTTGAGCCAAGCCCAAGAATAGCTGGGTCGCAATCCTAAGCAGACGTTGAAGCTGGCCACGGCCTCCCCATCGCGCAAGAGCTCGTAATAGCAGTTGCCGCGCACGAACCAGGCGGCGAAGTTTCGCGGATCGTGCTGCGTGGCCTTTTGCAGCAACTCCAGCGCCTGGCGGTAATTTCCCTCTAGGACGAGACCGTGAGCGAGGAGGTAGTAGTCCTTATCGGGCCGCAAGGGCCACTGGGTAGCTTTAATGCCTAACGCTTCGGCCTCGGTTCTCTCATCCAGTTCGCGCGCCAATTCGGCATGCTGCTCCCACAGGGCTTGCGGAGCGCGGTCTTGGGAGTAACAACCCTCCGCAAGCGTGTTGTAGTGAAGGGCCATGCGCAGTTCCGCAGGCCGTTTGGATGCTTCGGCATGGTATTTTGCGTGCTGGGCGGTGTTGCGGGCCAGGAGGAAAAGCAGTTCGCCGACTTTATCGTCAAGCTGGTCTCGGTCTTCGGGCGCAAGATAGCGCACTGCCGATTGCTCGCGCCAGGCCGCGTTGTCCAAAACGTGATAGCGAGCGAGCGTTGCACGAGCCGCTGCAAAGCCGCCGTCCAACTGATGGGCATCCGAGTTTCGGCCGTAAAGTAGAACTTGGGCCGTTTTCATATCGTCATCAAACTGATGGAGGTTCTCCGAAGCTTGCAATTGCCCCAACCGCTGCCCGCGAATGATGAACGACACGGTCAGGGCCACGAGCACGGCGCCCAGCACGAATCCGACGGTGGTCATGGACGCCAGCCGGGGATGGCGACGAATCCATTTGCGCCCGCGCTCGCGGAGCGACGGTTCTGGCGTATGCTTCAGGGGCAAGTCGTGCAGTTGCCGCTCTAAATCTTCGTGCAGGTCATGGGCCGATTGATAACGGCAGGCTGGATCAGGCGCTAGGCAGCGATTAATTATCGCTTCAACCGCCGGTGAAGCGGCCTGGTTGGCGCGGCACAAGCTCGGTGGAGATTTGTGCCGATCTTCCAGCATGTCATCAAGCACGGCCTTGGAGACGTTGAGGTAAGCCGGATATGGGTGCCTGCCCGTCAGCATTTCATAGAGGATCACGCCCAGGGCGAAAATATCGCTGCGGGCGTCAACCGGCTGCGCGCGGTCGCGAAAAGCCTCCAGGTGCTCCGGCGCCATGTACTGTAATGTCCCCCCAACGGACGCCGAGGCGGCGGAGCGCACCTTCGTGTCGCGGGAGAGGTTGAAGTCCAGGAGCATCGGCTGCCCCTCGTCGGTCAAAAGGACGTTGGCCGGCTTGAGGTCGAGGTGCAGGATGCCATGTTCATGTGCATGACTCAGGCCGTCGGCTAACTGGGCGCCCACCGACAGAACCGCCTCCACATAGGTCATGCCTTCCCAGTCGCGCAGCGTCGGAACTTCTTTAGCTTGCTCCGATAACCCCGTCGGATCGCCGGACTCATGGCCGGAGGGCTTCTGCGCGGGAGCAATCGCTGAGGGGCGCGAAGGCTTTGAGCTGTCGGTTCGGCTGGTAAGAGCCTTGCGGTTGTTAAGAGTGCTGACGAGGAATTTCCCTGAGGCGGGCAATGAGACGCCGTTGCGCACCTGCTGAAGGACATCGGCCAGCGTCGTCGCCCCGAAGTAAGGCATGCAGACGGCCTGAAAAGCGCCGGCCCGGTGAATCGAGTAAATCGGAACGATATTCGTGTGCTGGAGTTGGGCGAGCGTCTGCGACTCCCCGAAAATATCGGTCGCAACTTTGAGCGCCACGGGGCGGTTGGCCAGGTCGCCTTGGCGGGCCAGAAAGACTTTGCCGAAGGCCCCTCTGCCCAACTCCTCGATTAAGCTAAAGCCAAGAAAGTCACTGCCCACGCTGGGGAGCGCGGTCGCGGCTTGGGCTAAATTGAAGGCCGCCTGGTGATCGGCCTCGTGCATCTCACGGAATAAATCAACGTGCCGTTGGCAGCCATCAAGCGATGGACGCCAGGAGCTGAGAGATCGAGAGTGTCCGTCCGCATCCAACAACCGGAATTCGAGATAGGCTTGGGCCGCTTCTTCAAATTCCGGCCCCGAGCGCGCGCGGACGGTCGGCGGCAGGGGCGACGGCAGTTCGGCGGCCTGAAGATGAGGACTTACGAGCGTCTTCGGCCAAGCTTCATTGGATGGCATGGTGGCAGCGGCCCCTTAGGATGTCAATTGATCGAAGCGGTTGAATTAAGCCCTCCATGCAGCCGCATCATTGGGTAGCTTTCATTTTCCGCTTCATGAAAATAGGGCACTAGTAGTAGTGGGGCTGCGAAGCTCCTGTCGAAGAGCCCGAGTAAGTGTAGCTTCCGCCCGAGTTGCTTGGGGAACTGGTGCCTGAGTTGGACCCGGAGCCGGTCGTCGTGTAATAAGGGCCGATCGGGTCACTCAAAATCTCTCCCAACAGCCAGAAATTCACGGGCACAAAGGCGCCGGACGTGCTCGCCGCGCTGTAGCGGATCGTATAGAGACCGGCTTGTAAGTAGACCACTGCGGTAATCGGCGGCTGGCCGGTTTGGACGTTGAGCGTCAGAACCACATGGCCGGCTTGGTCATAAACCGTCATGGTCACGTTGGCCGATGATGATGAACAGCCGTTGTCCGCGGCCAGGACGAAGTGGAATAGGCCGTTTTGAGCCATGTTCAAGGTTGCAGAACTCGTGCTCGCGAGTGAAGACAATGCCCCGCTTCCAATCGCGTCTAAGACAACGGGAGGACTGGCGTCAAATTTGATGCCGAGCACGAAGTTGCCTGTATTGTTGTTCCCTTTTGGATTAAGAGCGGCAACCTCGACGTAGTATGGGACGCCGGCAGGGGCGTTTGGAATCTGGACCGAATAAAAACCGCCGCCGTTGGCCAGGACTTGCACAGAAAGCGGTTTGCCATTGCCGTCAAATAAATGGATCACGGGGGCCAGCCCGTTGACCTCCGTGCCCCAGGCGATGGCGTGCAGGACGTACGGTCCGGCGGCAGACGCGGCCGGCGCTTGGATCTGGTAATAATGTTGGGGGGCCAACAAATTGATGCTGGCCTCATGGACATAATCGAAGCGTTGATCGGTCTTGTTCGCCAAATCGGGGAGCAGCACGGTCGCCAGATTGAGGACCGTATTCGTCAGGGTATTATCCAGCGGCGACGACAGGACACCGCTCACGAGGGACGTCAGGGATTGATAAGCGACTTTGATTTGGTAAGAGCCAACGCCGAAAACGTCGGGTGTCGCGTTGTCAACTTTGAAGTAATAGGTCGCAAACGAATTGATGTTGTTTAACGTCACGTTGAGGTCGCCGGTAAGCGAGCTATAAGCGACGGCACTAGTGAGTAAGTGGTAAGAGGCATCGTAAACCGACAACGTCGGCATCAGCAAACTGACTCCCGAGGTCTTCAATTGAATATTAAGGGAAGTTGGCAGCAGATTGAGCGGACTGACGATTTTGTAGTAGTCGACGTCGGTGAGTGAACTCAGGTCTGCCTGGAAGGCCAGTTGCGACGCCGAATTGCTAATTAGGCTGGCCGTGGCGAAACTCCCGTTGGAGTGGCTCTTGTCAAACGCGTCGGGTTCGCGGACGCCATAAAGGGACTGGATATCCGCGAGGTCCGGACCGCCCAGCCCTGTGCGGGGACCGATGTACGAGCCGTACATGGCCGACTGCGTGTCGGTCGTATTGTCCTCAATGCCGAAGACATGGCCGGCTTCGTGCAAAGCGATGGTAAAGAGATCGTAGGCGCCGGCCTTGCCGCCGATGTTGAATTTGTAGTTGCTGTTTAGCACAACGTCGCCTGCCCAAGTTGTGCCTGTCCACGAGAAGGGGGATGCTGTTGAAACAGCGGAGGACTGGAGCGGCTTGGCGAGGATGCGAATGTCCCCGAAACGTGTGTCTCCTTGAACCGCACCGGTCGCTCCCAGAGGCTGACCTCCGTCGGCGGTGATGCCCACGTTGACATTAGTATTAACCGCCCAGGTCTGGAACGCCCTCAAAATAGCCGTCTCCCAAACACTGGTCGCGGCTTGAGCGTTGAGCAAATGAAAGAGACTGCTAGGCGTGCCACCGGCATCGGCGCCATCGGGAACGAAACTGAGCGTCAAGTGGCCCGGGTCGGGCCAGACGCCGCCAAAGGTTGAAGGCGTTAGGCGGTCTTCTAGTATCTCCAGCAGCGGTTTGAAATTCTTACGCATTAACTTCTCCTCTTCGTCATAGCCGGCGGCGCTTGTGTGACGGCGAACCGGCCACGGCTCTGTACCGGGTTGGATAAATCGGAATGAATGTTAGAGAGAAAGACTGCTACGGACCTACCAATGTCGGCCACTCTTTAGATAGCGGCGTCGGTACGGCATCCGCGGGTACAGAAGAAGGCGTTCGCTTGAACTTGAGGAGGGAATTGAAGGGATGGGGCAAACCAACCCCCGTGGGGGCAGAATGCCGGCGGGCAGAGATGGGATGATGCATGAAGGCTCTTCTCCGGAAAGAAAGTTGGCGGACGAGATCCGCTGTTCCACGCGAACCGCGTCTCACAGCCCTGTGCGTCCGCTCACCCTTTCGGTAGCCTGGCGATCCGCTCCGCGCCTGTCGGCGCTCGCGCGGATCCATGGCTTTGCGTCCCACTCTTGCAAGTGGTTTGCCTTTTCGAGGATGAAGAGCTTACTACTTTTCCGCCGGTTGACCTCGAGGTCCCGCCCGACGGGCATCCCACCATTTAGAAAAGCTAGATCACTGGATTTGCGATGTCAAACTGGGGAACGCTGTTTTCCTCGATAATTTGGTGGAATTGGGTGTCCGTTTTTCGCCGGGACAGAAATGTAAATTGTGACCGACAATTTGGCGAGCGAACAGCGTATGAATTTCCGCCTGAAGGCTCGACAGTCGCTTTGTCAAACGTGACTTGTCCGCGCTCCGATCGATCACCTTGCCGACGACTTTTCAACTATCTCCAGCAGCCCCGCAGTCCGCAGATCGCCGGTTCCGGCTAAGAGCCAGGCCTCACCCTTGAGGGCATCGCTCCGCTGGCTGCGGAGTTGGTCCATCATGCGCCGGGAAGCCGTCACGTGCAGCTTGTGGCCGACTTTGCCGACTATCCCATGACTCGTTTCGTTGAAGGGGAGGCCGCGTGGTTGACACCAATCCTGCCAGGCTCGGGCCCAGGCTTCTTGGGGTGGATCCGCTGTCAGTTCATCGAAGATTTCCCTCCAGCCCTCGAGGATTGTGAACAGCGGCCTTTTTGCGTCCAGATCCCACTGAGGTCCTTCGACCGGAAATGCGAGCAAGGCTTCCTTAAGGCCGGCATCCTGAGTTAACACGATCGCCACGGTCTGACGCCAAGCGTGGGTGAGGATGATGCATTGCCAATCCTCCAGGAGCGCTGAACGGATCTGCGCTGCCGGCGTTGGAATTCCTTGTGAATTGAAAGCATTCGTAACCGGCACTATTGGCTGTTGGAGCGAAGAAATCTCTTCTCGGTGAGATGGCCTTAAGAGTTGGACGACATCCTGGGGAAATTGGCGGCGTTTTTTCCACTCCGGCGTTTGATTTAGACACTCCGTCAGCCAGGCCACTTCAAACCTCGACGGTAAGGAGGACGGAGATTTGAATGCCACGCCATTCTGAAGGAGGACGTAAGCGGGGCTCTTTTTTTCCGATGTCTGAATGAAAGTGAACAATCGCCTTTCTAAAGGCGAGGTCGGATAGGTTCCTTCTTGAAGCGCGCGCTTTCCTTTGAGTGTCAATCGCCGGATTCCGGACGTGTCAGCTTCAACCAGGCCGTCTCTTTCAAATCCACTTAGCACCTGGAGAACGGCGTGCTCGTCTAGCAAAAGCAGATTAGACAGGCCGGAAACCGTCTTCTCTTGAGCAATGTCTAGGCCTTGGACGATTAGATGCGCAAATCGGCTTAATCCAGCCGGGCGGGTCGTCTGAACGGTAGCTGCTACATCATGAAAAAGAAAACTGCCTATCCAAAGGCCGACAGGATTTAAGGGAGCAAGGCGGCGCCACCAACCCGCCAGGACACGACTCCCGGGGAATTGCATCGAAAGGGCTACCGTCATGTCCAACCGCCCAGGCGAACGCGAAAGCTACTGGGATTCGTTTCTTGTTCTTGGATGTGACGGACTATCCGGGCTACTATGCCTCGCTCCAGTGCCGAGGCCTGCTCATCCAAGTTCTCTACCGGCCCATCCCATTGACTGCGGCGGATCAAGGTATCGAGATCACCAAAGAGAAAGAGGTTTTTTCTAGCGCGCGTCAGCGCCAGAACGAGGGCCTGCGGATCGCCTCCAAGGCTGGTCGCCCGGTAGCCATGGCTTCGGGTCACGCCCAGTAAAACAACCGTAAATTCTCGTTCTCGAAAGCCCTCTGGGACATCGACGACAACAGAGATTGGCGAAGCTGCCAAACGGGGAATCTGGTCTATTAGCCGACGAAGCAGTTCGACCTGGGCCGGGTACAAAGCTGTAACGCCGATTGATAGCGGCCGGCCCGAATCGTCCGGCTCGAATACTTGTCCGGAAGTGGTAATTGAGCTAGCCAGGGATTCAAGTGCATGAATCATGCTCAACGCTTCGTCATAATTAACAAGACCTTTTTCAGGCAAATTAAGGGACAATTCAGCAGGCAGTCGCGAGCGCTGGGTGAAGTCGGCTAGGTCTACTTCCATCCCGGCGGTACGGAGACTGTCCCGGACTAGGGCGCCGGCGACGCCTCCTTTATTGTGAACCCGCGAAGGGCGATCGCGAGAGCTGATTGGCCGAACTGTTCCTTTTCCGCCTGATGCGGGTACAGGGACGAACTCAACGGATGCGTCCCCGATTACGTTTTCGTCCTGTGCCCCGATATCAATTCGACCGCGCGTTCGGATTGGATTGCTATAATAGCCTTGGAACAAGAGATTCGAAAAGAATTGTCCGAGCTCGGGACTCATGCGGTAAGCCGTTTCCAGGCAAACGGTGCGTCCCAGATCTCGAAGACTCAGTTGCCTTTCCACCCACGCCTCTGCTTGCAAACGTTGCCAGCCGGATTCCCGGTGAAATTCCAGACAACAAGTGTGCCAGGGATTTGACCCACCGTTGGATCGTGAAGCTTCGATTAATTCAAAGACGCCCGCCGTTAAGGGAACGGCGGTCCCTTCATGAGAACACCGGTCCGAAAGGCTAAACGCTATTCGATCCGGATGTTCGGTCCATTTAACGTTTCCACCGGCGGCTTGGACCGCGAGCTCCTGGATCTCGTTGAATACATACTCTTTGGCCTGCACAATCGAAACCGAGCGAGGAAACGCCACTTCGGCTAAAACCGGGGCCTTTCGGGGCATATTCAGAATGCGCAATTCAATATCCGCATGATCCGCGACCGGCTCGGATTCCAGCCAATGCCGCTGGTCAGGCTTGACACTGCGAAGTTGGCAGCAGAGGCGATCCTGTTCCATCCGCCATTGATAAGGCAGTTGCCGAGGATCGCAATGAAGGAGACTCCACAGTCGCTGGAAAACCGACGGTTTATTGCTCGAAGCCTTAGCGGTCTGAGGATGGTTTTGTTTTCGAGTAGCCAAGGAGACGATAGGCGTTTCAATAGAAGATTCCCCAATTAGAACACAGCGCAGGCAGCACTCCGCCAAACGCAAGAATTCCGCATCGGTGACCTTCTGGGCGCCCTCAATGATTAATAAATCGAATGCGGCGCCGGCAGTTGGTCCGGTCAAGACGGAAGGTTCGATAGAGCCGGTCTTGCCCAGAACAAGGTTGGCTGCATGGAATAACGTATCCGCTATTTCTTCCGGCTCTTTCCTCAAATGGTCAAGCCACCGGTTTAAGAAAGTTTCCCGCGCGGATTCTTTTCCCAGGTTGTCTTGCCAGCCACGTTGCGCTGTCGCGACGGCTTCTTCTGAAATGTCCAAGGGCGGGGACACTTCACCGGGAAGATCTAGACAAGTAGAGCGCCATAATTCCTCAACGGCGCCTAACTCCTCCGTGAGCCGTTCCGTCGTTTTCGTTACTTCCGTGACCCGCTCCCCGATTTCCTTTTCGATTAAGGACCTTCGATCGGATTCAAAGACTTGCTGGAGCTCCCTTATTTGACCAGAAATTTCCTTGTCTCGATCGGTTAGTTTTTCGATGACCTGACGTGCTTGCTGGCAGCGTTCTTGCAATCCCCGGGCTTGGGCTAATCGAGCACCGCCAAAGATGGTCTGCCACCACGTCCAGGTCCAAAAGCGGCCCTGCGTCCTGGCATCAATCAAGGGCTTTAGGGGGGTTAGCTCGGCGTCTAGGTCTTGCACATCTTTCTGCTTTTCGAAGATTAGCGACTGCAAGTCTTTCAATTCGCTTTCTAGCCGACCAATTTCTGATCGCTTATCGCGCAGAGCGGCAGGTTGGTTATTCAAGCGATTGTCGCCGAGACCTATTTCGCCGCCGGCTGCGAATTCCGCTTCAACGTTGGCCACCAGTTCCAGCCGACAGCGGGACAATTTCTCGATTTGTTTCGTCAATTCACCATGTTGGCGCGCCAAGGTAAGCAAATGAGACCAAACTGTTTCCACAGGCCGCAGGCGTTTTAGTCGCTGCGTGACCTCCTGAACTTCATGGCCGACATCGGGGACGATTTGATCTTTGAGTTGGCGTAAGCGTTCTTGCCGCGTAAAGGAACGGGCTAAGGGCGACAGTAAATCGGGATTCTCGTCCGGCCAGAGCAAGCGCCACGGGAAGATGAAATCCTTACCGGCCTGGGAAATCAAAACGCTATCCAGGGCGTTTTCCCAGGGCGAGACATAGAGGACTCGTTCGCCTCGAAGGGTGGCCTGATGGACAATTTCGGCGACGACGCGACTCTTGCCGGTTCCGGGCAAACCTTGAATCAGACTAACGTCCGGCGTTTGCAGGGCCTCAGCAACCGCGCGGCGCTGGGTTTCATCAAGACACGAGTCGAAACACTCAATCGGCCCTGCACGCACGGGCTCCAAGTCTCCGATTCGGCCTGCGAGAATGTCTGTTAGCCATGCCGGATGGGGGTCCTGTTCAGCCGGGTTTACGAGAACGGGAATGTCGCTTAATGACACGGATCCTTGACGACTGGCCTCATCAAGCAGGTTTTTTCTCTGCTCCGAAGGAATGCGGTGAAAGAGTTGCTGCCAGGCAGACAAGGCCATCTCGCCGCCGTTGAAATGCGGAGTTGGCGGGGATTCTCTTTGATTTGTCCCTGAGGGGTCTAAAAGAGCCGTGCTCGCAGTCTGGGCGTTCCGTGGCCCGTCCTTCATCGCAAATCCTTAGTCCAACTCTTCGGACGCACTTGCTGACGGAAATCCTTCGTTGGGGCTGAACGAACGATTCGCGGCTCTTCTGTTGCAATATCGAAGCTTGGGAGCAGATCAGGCATCTTTGGAGTACTTCGCATGAACAAGCGCCCCATTATATCGGCAACTCAGTTTCCGCAGGGGCCCTGAAGAAACTGCGCTTTTAATTGCCGGTTTGATGATGAGATTATTTCGGATTGTCCAGGAGAGCCACCAACGGGATAAGAGGCGCTGTTTCTTGGGACGGGCCAGTAATCCTGGAGAAGCGTTCCTCCAACGATGACTCCCTAGCGGTGCCGCGGATTCGAGCGTTCAGAGAAATCGAGCGAATACATCTGGGCAGCGCATCTCCAGATGGGCAACGCCACGATTATAGACGCCCAGGAAGTCTGTTACTATCGAAATGCAGGAAGTAATTGAGAATCCTTCCTTCCACGGCGAGGGTTTACCTGGCTCGCGAAGGGGCTTCTCAGGCAAATCCTTTCGTTATTTCCCGCGGCCGTCCACGCTGACGACCTCAATTTTAAGATTTCCAATCACCCGAGCAACGCCTAACAGCGGAGTATAGGATTGCGTGTCATGCCAGCTGTGGTCCGCGATCTTAATGTGAGTCGCCCCCACTTTTCCCGGGCCAAACGTGGGGTCTATGGAAACCCATTGTCCATAAGTCCACACTTCTGCCCACATGTGGAATCCAAAAGCGGGACCTTTCTTCACGTCGTCGAGATAGATGAGGCCGACAGCCGTTCGCGAAGGCACGCCAGCCGCACGACACATGGCCGCTGCCAACAGCGTATGCTGCCGGCAATCCCCCAAAAGCTTGTCAGCAACCTGGCTGGCAGGGCCGAAAGGCACGCCATTGTTGGAATGCACGTTTTGATAGACCCAGTTTTCGATCCGCTTGGCTTTCATCCAGGAATCGGTTTCTTCCCCCGCAGCCTCCCGCGTCAAGGATCTGATCTTCGCGTTGTCCCAATCAAGAAAGTAATTACTCTCGGCGAATTCCGGGCCGATGGCCTTGTCGTTATCTAGAGATCTCGGCTTTTTGATCGCCGTGATATGGAGTTCAAAAGACTTGCCTCTGGCATTCCTGATTTCTTGTCGATCGTCCTTCGCGAAGGCGGTTGTGGGATTGGCATCGTCATTCTTGAGTGTAATTCGGTAAACAGCGGCCTTAGTGTTGTAGGGGTCTGAAATGGATCGATTGAGGGGGACAAGCGTGTTCAGTCCTATATCGGGCAACTTCGACAGATTTATTGGGGCTTTGGCGGCGGCTTGATCGGTTCGGCAAAGAACGACCGAACCCATTCCCGGCAATGTCATTTCTGATCGAACTATTTTTAGATCCTTATCCAACCAATCCACTATGCCAGGCAACTGAATGGGCGCCATATTGGACACTTCGATTTTGTCCGGCTTTGCCTCCACCCGGAGCAGCCGCCGTTTAATGCCCAGGCAATCCACCACTTCATGTTCGAGCACCTTAGCCTGAACTGTGATTACGGTGTTTAAAGTAGGCTCATAGGTTAGATAGGTGATATTGTCGCCGGGGTTGGCGTTCCGAGCCTTGAAAAGGCCTTCTTGCTGATGGAGTCCAATTACTTTGTCGTTCCAAGGTATTCTCTTGTCGATCTTGGCGCTATCCACCGTCACATGCAATTGGTCTTCCTCTACCGTCCCTTTGAGGACCAGCTTCTTCCCCGCATCTTGATACATGGTCATGGAAACGGCCATAACCTTTCCGTCGGTCGTTTCCTCAGTCCCATTCTCCATGCGGAGGTGAACGTTGGAACCATAGCGCTTGACGGTCAAATCCATTTCCAGCGTCGTCCGTAATACTTTCAGACCGTCGCGCTCGATCTCTCGGGTGGTGGTATGAAAGAAACCGATGCGGTTGCCTTCAAGGAATGCGGCATCCCAACTTTCGCTAACCTTTGAGGGTTTCGGCTCCGCAGCAAAGCTGGGATGCCAGACAAAAAGGAGGACCACAATTCCTGTGCCGCATTTCCGCATTGCCGACTCCTTGCTGGCCTGATCACCCCGATTTTTTTGGCACGCATTCTGGCCGTGAATTGTCTTTCCGCTACCCATCATAAGCGCTTGGGGAATTCCGCCAACCACAGAAACGTGAACCTAAGCCGCTAAAAGGTTAACCCATTTTCACCCAACTCGATTGTCCCGCTTTGTGGAGCGTCCAACTCGCGTAACGCATTCCATGACAAGGAATTAAAGCACAACCCTTGATTCGACCCTACAATCGAGCCGGCAGGTTGGCATTCAGGTTATTCACAACCTATAGTTGGACAAGTCACGGTTCTCCCCCACCTATTATCGCCCCGACCGAGCTTACAATTCATCTTCGGCAGGCAATTTGGGGTTCCATTGTGAAAGTCAAGAAACTAGCCGCTCACCTTCAAGTCGATTCCTACGGCGAATTCCGCTTGACCGACGCGATTCGCCCCTCGCTTGACTTGCAAATTATTCCCAAAGAAGGTTTTAGGATTGAAACCTACCGGGATAAGCAAAATAAGCTCGAAGTGCCCGTAATGGCGGCTGCCGTTTCTCGGGAGCACCTGTTTGATGTGTTTTTGGCCCTTTTGGAACCCTTAGGGGAAGTCGTAGACGTCGTCTTGGAGAGCAGCCATCATTCGGCAGACAACAAGCACGACGACCTTCATCGGGAACAAATCGAATTGCCTATTTTGATGAGCCATTTTTGTGAATATGAAGAGTTGCTAATGCACGATGGTTGCTCCGGTGTGGCCGTCATTAGCACGAACGAGCCCATGGAAGTCCAATTCGATGAGCACAAGCTGCTGGTGGTCTATGCCCACGACTTGGAGCCTTTTGAGCGCGTCCTTCGTCAGTTCGGTTTACTTCGTGACGATGAGCTAAAGCTTATTACCGAGGGGGAGCACCTTCACAGCACCGACGAACGCTATGCGGACGCCTTCGACCAACTCAACTACCGCCTGGGAACCGGAGCGGCTGCCGAACGTGTCAATTGGTGATCGGCCATCTTTGGCAAGTCAGCGAATCCTGCTGCATACAGGGCGCTTAACCGAAGCCTGTAGAGCCAATCTTTCCAGCCTGACTCAACCAGCTCGCGTAGAAATGCTGGTTCTCTTGAGTCGACCCGGAATTCCCCAAATTCCAAACTAATTCGTCCGTTCCGTCCTTTTAGCGGTATTCCGCCCCAAATGCATTCCATTTCTTTCCACAGACGGTCAGGCGAAATGGAGAGAACCAAATCGGACGGGCCTTCCCGGCGAGCTAGATCTTAGGTTTCGTTTTTCAACCTAAGGCTCCGTTTTTCACTCCTAGCTTCGGTTTTTCACCAGTTTGTTCCGTTTTTCATCAGGGGTGAGCGGGGGATGAAAAACGGAAAACGGCTGCTCGTTTCCACCGCCACAAAAAAGATGACTGTTTACGCAACTCTTGAAGCCGGCCTATGTTGAAGAGGAATCCCTTCCTTCTCGCCCTTTCAGCCGCAGGCCAGCCCGCGAGTGCTTTGTTTGCACTGGGGGCGACGGCGACTAAATCGTCTTAGAATGCAGACGCTTGGCAGCAGGTGCGGCGAGCGGCTCTTGCGTATCGGTGCGTATTGTTCCTTTATCCTGCTTCTTGGATGGCGTGCTACTGTCCGAGCGAGGAAGGAAAATGGTGGCTATCGTTCCGCCCTTCGGGTCCCTTGCCAGCTCAAGCCGCCCTGCGTGCATTCTGAGAAGGTGCTGAGTGACAGTCAAACCCAACCCGGTCGCTTCCATGGCCGCATGAGTCGCATCCCGGCCAAAGGGCCCCTTGGTCGAAATGAAGGGAGCGAGCAGCGCGGACGAATCGCCCAACGGAATGCCTTCGCCGGTGTCGGCAATTGTGCAAATCAGCTCCCCGGATCTTCCCTTTAAGGAAACACTGATCCTTCTAAGCGCCGATCCGGCGACCGCTTGCTCCGCGTTCACGAAAAGATGCCGCAATGCCGTCTTGAGCATTCGCGGGTTGGCTCGAACGGGAAGGTTCTCCGAGGGAAGGTCGACAACCAGCTCATAGTTAAGTGTTGCCGGCCTATGCCTCTGTTCGTGAAGGAATTCTTGAACTAATTCGCCCCAGTCCATTTCGCGACATTCGGAGGGCGCAACAAGAGCCAGATCTTGAAGGTTGTTCAACAACCGACTGGATTGCTGGCAGAGGTCAAGAATTTGCTCAAACGAACTGGCGACAGCCGAAGACAACGAACTTTGTTCCAGCGCCCCTTCCGCAAGGCTGACCAACCTGAGGAAATAATGGTTGAGAAGCCGGTTCAAACCGCGCAAGAAGGAAGCTCCGCCTGGAGGAACAGAGTCGGGATGGTCGCTGACGGTTCTTCTCACTTTGTCGAAAAGCACAATCCAATGGCGTCCTTCCTTTCCTTCGACAGGCAACCACGTACTGCAAAATGGACTGCTGCCTGCAGGTGTTAGGACGTCCAGGACAATGTCGTCGCCAGGCAGTGATGTCCCGTGGAGCAGATCGGCCACCTTGCTTCGCTGTGCTTCGATCGGGAAAATCCAGTCCAAAACTAACTCGCTTGGCATTCCGGCGACATCGCCTTTATTTAAGCCCGTAAGGTTTTCCCAGCGCTTATCCCAGAGGTCAATTTCCCGACCCGGTTCAATCCTCAATACAAGGCTTGCAGATGACCTTTGAGCATTTTTAGATTCTTGTTCGCGGCATTCGGGCATGGTGACGGGTTGTGGCATTACGGTCTGATTTGAAACTGGTTCCCTAGTTTCTGGTTTCCGCAAAACGACCCAGGAAATCTCCCGATCGCCGGTTTCCTCCGTCAAAGATTGGATGTGGCGCCAAAAGATGGAGTCATCCTTTTTGCGAAAGGGCAGAAGCGCGGGACCGTTATCTCCGAGGCTAGTTTCAGCCCACGGATGGGATACCTCGCGAGCAAGCGCGTAAAGAGAGCGATGGCTTATCCAAAACGGATAAGGAGGCAGTCGGCCAAGTAAATCCTCTTTTTCGAAGCCCGACCAGTTCAGGAAAGTCGAGTTGGCAAAAAGAATCTCCGCCCCTGGCACGAAAGCGACAATCCCATCCTCTAATTTTTCCAACGCGCGATAGATCCCGGCCAATCGATCATTTGGCGCTTCATTCTGCTCTGTCCGATAAGTTACGACATGCTCGCCAACCAAGTGAGCCATGGCTTGGAGAACAGAGGCATCATGAGAAGTGAATCCCGCCGCCTTATTTGCAAGCACGATTTGACCTACGGGCTTGCCGGCCAAGAATACCGGACTAGACAAAACGTTTCTGATGTGCGGCTTTCCGAATCCAGGGATCGGGGGCGCATCGTTGAGGAGAGTTGGCGAGTTTTCACGAAAAGTGAAGCCCCAAATCGATTGGGAGCCTTGTTGTTTTGTCAGCCAATCGCTAGTGAAATCTCCCAAGGCGGACGGAAAGACCAGCCTGCCATCATGCCCGATGATTCCAACCCAGGCAGCGCCGGCGCCGGTGAATCCCATTAGTGATTTGAGAATCTCTTGCAATCGGGAGGGGAACCAGTCTTGTTCAGATATCTTCGCCGATCCTGGAACAAGAGTGGCCATTGGGGCGTCCAATCACGACAAAGGGCTGATGTTGGCGTAAATCGAACTCGGGTCATTTGACCCGTTGCGTAGGCGGGAAGTTCCGAGCAATGAACTCTTTGATGTCCCGATCGAGCCAGTCGAGCCAGCTAAATCTGTTTCGAGAGAGCGTAGTGGCAGCCTACCATAGCAAGCTATGTGCCAAAAACACAAACAATCGATTGGTCGACCAAAGGATTTTTTGTGGCTTGAAACGGTGTGGTATGATAATGCCCCGAGAACGCATGGGGTTTCATTAACAGATGCGGCTCCTGAAATGCTAGGACAGGCCATCGAGAGCTATGGATTCTTGGCCAGTAAAACGAAGATCCTCGGAAAGAGTGAGAAAAGGCCCTATTTTTTATCGCCAGGCCCCGCGAAGCGGCATTGGCCGCCTCTTTGCATTGAGTGAGATTCATGGAATCTTCGTGTCGGCAAATGAACGGGAGCTCGTCTGCTAAGTCTTCCATGCAAAAGATCTGGCTGCTGGAAGACGAGCATGCAGGCGATGCCGCAAGTCTCTGCCCGGTTTTGCAAAAATTGGTCGAGAAACATTCGGAAAGGATTCTTTTCCTGGGATCCAGCCCGGCCAAGCTTGAACATGTTAAACAAATTCGCGATCGCCAGCCCGATGTGGTGGTTATTAACGAAGACGCTTCGCTGGTCGGAAGAGCCTTGAATGAACTGGCGGATCTGAATGCCTGTTTTCTTATCGTTACCTCGCTTTTTCCCGCCGATCGTTTCGATTTGTTAGCCAAGCGCCATTCCGTTTCATTCATCCCTTCCAGTTCGGGGCCGGAATGTCTTGCGATGGCTCTGCATGGACTGGCGTATGAGAGAATTCGGGAAGAGGAATGGCAGGCGCAGGTGACGGCTCTTCAGCATCGCCTCAACGACCGTATCGTCATCGAGCGGGCTAAGGGGATCCTAATTCAAAAGTTGGGCATTACTGAAGACGAAGCGTACAAGCGACTCCGCCTATCGTCGCGCCGCCAGCGCCGTCAGATCCGAGATATCGCCCAATCTTTGCTCGACACACAAGCTCTACTCTCTCCCGAAGGTTCCGGAACAACCGCAAATCAGGATCTTGGCCTATCGCCTTGTGGCGGATTGGAAAACGTAATGGACAATCCCTAGGTGACGCCCTCTCTGGTTTGCCCGACGAATTACCGACCGCGAGGACTTTTTTCGACTGGCATAGAATTCGGTATTTTCAATTGGCGCGCTGAGGTGAGTTTACAGGTGTAAACCAATGCGCTAAGTTAAGGTTTCCCAAAGCCTTTCGTTTCTGTGCTGAGAAGAGCAGGTATGGGCAATCGCTACGACCTGCAAAACTGTTAACTTTTGAATTTGCGGAGATAATTCTTGACAAAATGGGGAAACGTCAATTAAAGTTAACACGCGTAAACACCGCTCAGCCCCGTTGCTGGGTGAATTATGAGCAATGCAGGACGCAACGCTGGCATAGAGGGTGACCGTTTTGTCGCCCGAGCGCGAGGCCAAGTCTGCCTTCCGTTTGTTTTCGCACCGAAGTGGACACAAGGACTCAACCCGAGGAATAATGCCTGGCTTGACGACAGCAATCTCCAAGGCCTTTGCGGGCCTGGAACCGGAAAGCCCGATCTCGGTTTGTATTTGATGTCTTTGAACTGAGTGTGGTCGCAATTGTGTGTATCATCGTGGCATTAGCCACGAGCAACTTGATCTCAAAAGCTTAACCATACTTCCCCCCCAGTCCATCGGTACTCCCCTGAAGTAGTGCCGAAATGATTGTCCTTAGGCAAGTGTCGAGGACATTGCGCCTCGGTTTTCGTGATCTTCGTGAAAACTGACCATGCAGGTTTGACTTGGAATTACCGTCCTTGATTGCCGCAAGTGGCTCTCATTATCGCGTTCTACGGCATGGGGCGGTAACCCTTCCAAACGACTGCGTTAACTCAACGGGGAGCTCGAATATTACGATGTCAGCCAATCGTTTAGCGTTGGTCGCAGATGACCAAACCCTTGCGGCGTCCATTCAATCTGCCCTAAAGAAAAACCTAGGTTTTTGCCCGCCGATTCGTTCTTTCCAGGCTGTTCGCGACTGTTTGGGTCGTGACACCGATGGCGTCATGGTCCTCGCTGCCGCCACATCGCAGGATTTGGAGCAGGCTCACCGCCTGGTGCAAGAAATAACTATCTTGCAATACCCAGTAAACTCAGTTCTGATCCAAGGAGAGAATCTTGGCACAGATCAGCCTGCGTTTATTAGTCTCCATCAGCCTGCCATCCATCGATTTCGGTGGCCGTTGGGGAGTGAATTGCTAACGACCTTGATCAAAGAGCGCGTTGGCAAGGGAGCGGGCTTTCTCGATGATGACCACAGCGAAGGCATTTCGGACATCATCAGCCGCCGCTTGGTAAGCCACACGCCCTCGCTATTGCCCCTCGTCGAGCGAATTACGCTTACAGCCACCCACGATGTGACCGTTTTACTTACTGGAGAGACAGGCACTGGTAAGACGTTCCTTGCGCGGCTCATGCACGATTGCTCGCCACGGCGCGGCAATCCGTTCATGGTGGTTCCTTGCGGCGCCCAACCGGCTAACTTGGTGGAAAGTGCGTTTTTTGGCCACACCAAGGGCGCTTTCACCGGCGCCGATCGGGCAAAGCTCGGCAAGTTTGCCGCGGCTGGAGAGGGAACCATTCTTTTAGACGAGATAGATACGCTAGGGCTGGAGCAGCAGGCGAGCCTTCTCCGAGTCATTGAAACGGGAGAATACGAGCCAGTCGGCAGCAACGAGACTAATTACTGCAAAGCTCGGGTCATCGTGGCAAGCAACTGGGACCTTCAAGAAGCGACCATCGGAGGCCGATTTCGGCCTGATTTGTATTACCGCCTCAATGGCATGGCTTTTCACTTGCCGCCCTTGCGCGAGCGCATTCAGGATATCGCCCCGCTGGTTCGAGGAATGGCCGCCAAATTCAACACCAAATTCCGCAAGGACTTGTTCCGCATTAGCTCGGAAGCCATGGCTGCCTTGGAAACTTTTCATTGGCCGGGCAACATCCGCCAGTTGGAAAACGCTGTTCAGCAAGCCGTGCTCGTAAGCACGGGCCCGGAATTGCTTTTGCAACATCTCCCGCAACCCATCCGCGAATACATGCCTGCCACTAACGGGGAATCTACTCCGCGCGGTGAATCACTCCTTCACAATCGCGAAGTCCTTGAACGCAACGTGATTCAGCGCGCCCTTGCCAACAATGCCAACAGCCGGGCGCGGGCCGCAAACGCGCTGGGAATTAGTCGAGTAACACTTTACAAGAAAATGAAAAAGTATGGCCTCATGAATGCGCCATTGAGAGCGTCGCATGTCTGAACCGCTCCTTGAGGAAATGCTGACGGGAAATGGGGAAGCGGCCTTTGTCTTGGCGCCTTCGCACGACGTAATTTTGGTGCGCCGGTAAAGACCCGTTATCAGACCGGTTTACAGGTTGTTAAGGACTATTAACGAAAATAACCGTTCGGACGACCTGGAGAGTCGCTCTAATGCGGGAAATTTGGCCGTAGCTAGCTATCCCGAATTGGCCGCTATTGCAATGCGACAATCTCCGTTTGCGGTGTGCCTCCGGTAACATGAACCTGCTCATTCTTGTCCACATAGATGTTCACTTCGCTGCGTATGCCGAACTCGGGAAGATAAATTCCGGGCTCAATTGAAAAGCATGTCCTAGGTAGGACACGCCTTTCTTCGTGCGTCTCAAGATTGTCCATGTTGGCGCCATTGCCGTGCGTTTCCTGCCCGATGGAATGGCCGGTCCGATGGCAAAACGCGTCGCCATAACCCGCCTTTTCGATTACTGTCCGAGCCGCAACATCGACCTCCCAACCCTTTAAAGTAATTCGCTTCGCGAACGCCTCGCGAACACGCTCAATAGCCGCATCACGCGACTGAGCAACAATTTGAAAGACTTTGCGATATTTCTCGGGCGCCTTGGAACCGACAAAGCAAGTCCACGTCAGATCGCTGTAGACGGAGTTCGGCTTATCCAGCTTGGCCCAAAGGTCGATTAGCACGAAATCGTCGGCGTGAATATTTCCTTCCGGTCCTGGCACAGACTCATAATGGGGATCGCCGCTATGCGGGCCGACGGCACAAAGCGGCGGATGGTCGGCGACAAGGTGGTTGACGGCGAAATGCTCCATGATGCGCTTCTGAACTGCCGTCTCATGGACGGAACCGTCTGCGCGAACTCGATCCTTAATGAATTGAAATGCAACGTCATAAGCCGACCGCGTGTGCTTAGCCGCCTCAAGATGCATGGCCCATTGTTCATCGCTCCAGCAAGCTTCAAAGAGTTGAATTAAATCGCCCGAAGGAACGATCTCGCCCCCGAAAGAACGGACCAATTCGATCGTCCCGGCGTCAACGCGAGAAACATAGGGATTGGCGTTGCGCGGAACGTATTCCATGGCAATTCGCTGAGCGCCCTTAACGAGCCGGCCCACGCCCTGCTCCAGTTCCTGCCAGCGCAAGTACTTTGTGGTTGAACCGGGCAAATGATCCAGGGCACGCGGTTCGATAAAGTGAACCAGCTTGCGCGGCTCACCTTTTGCGGGGATGAAATAGAACCAGCGGCGCGACAGCATGGCGCCGGTTCCCAGATCAATAATTCGCCGGGCTAACACATTGAGGCCGCGGAAATCATAGAGCAGCCAGCCGTCAAGGCGTTCTTGCTGAATAGCCGCCTGAACTGCGCCTAGATCAAACATCGGATTTTCCTGAAAAAAGAGACGACGGTCTGTTTTGTTCTAGATGTTGTGAGATTAATAGTATCTTAACTGGCCCTCTGGTTCATCCCGTCTGTTGGCCTTTCTTTGAGGAAATAAGCCGAAACCTTTCCGGTTGTGTCCTGATTCTTAGAATTGAGATTGCATCCCCCTCATGACCGCTGCTGAGGTTCATTTAGGTGTTTCTTGGCAATAACAACAAACTGAAAGTCTTTAGCGGCCGCGCCAACATTCCGCTCGCGGAGAAGATCGCCCATTGTCTGGGCGATTCACTCGGCAAGCTGACGCTGTCTAACTTTCCCGACGGCGAAATCCTGGTGCGGATCGATGAAGACGTTCGCGGCCGCGATGTTTTCCTCGTGCAATCGACTTGCCCGCCGGTTAACGACAATATCATGGAGCTGTTGATTATGATCGACAGCTTCAAGCGCGCCAGCGCCGCGCGCATTACCGCCGTGCTGCCTTACTATGGCTACGCGCGGCAAGATCGCAAAGATGTCGGCCGCGTGCCGATAACCGCCAAGCTCGTAGCGGATTTGCTGACGACGGCCGGCGCTAACCGGGTTTTGGCGCTCGATCTCCACGCCGCCCAAATTCAGGGGTTCTTCAATATCCCGGTCGATCATCTCCACGCCGGTCCGGTAATCAACGACTTCGTGCGCAGCCTGCAAATACCGTCTAAGGATTTTGTAGTTCTCAGCCCGGATGAGGGCAGCATCAAGAAAGCGCTGATGTATCAGAACAAACTGGGCGGCGCCATCGCCATCGTGGACAAACGCCGCTCCAGCGCGACCGACACCAAGCAAGCCAATTTGATCGGCGCCTCGCTGGACGGCAAGATCGCCGTGATCTTTGATGACATGATTTCGACTGCCGGCAGCGTTGTCGGCGCGGCCCATGTCGCCAAGGTGAACGGGGCCAGGGAAATCTACGCCTGCGCCACTCACGGCGTCTTGTGCGGCCCGGCCATTGAACGCCTGCGTGAATCTCCGATCAAGCAGCTCGTCATTACCGACAGCATCCCTTTGCCGCCCAACAAACAGCTGCCGCAAATCAAGGTGGTAAGCGTCGCACAACTTCTCGCCAACGCCATCGATCACATCCATTACAACGAGTCGGTTAGCAAGCTATTTGAATAGCAAACCAGGCCAGGCCGTCGTGGCAAAAAAAAACGTTTTTGGGTTTAACGGCCTACCCTCTGACCCTCTAGCTCAATGTGTGCGGGTCTAGAGGGTGGGGCGCTTGAGCCAGAGGGTAGAACGCCGACTCCTTCTGATAGCCAAAGAGAACAAGTCAGCGCAACTGCCGACCCTCTAACCCTGTGGCCCAATCTTGGTGCACCACAGGGTGAGTCGCTTGGGCCACAGGATTACAAGGGTTGGCCCGGAGCGTCTAGCGCCTCAACCGTGCTTCCCTAGCAATCGGGTTCCACCGTATACTCAGGCTGTCGGAGTCGCCCCGAATTCGTTTCATTTCAACCCCGGGCCCCCCCCCTCCGGACGGTTGGCGGTTAGTCCCTGCCTAGACGGGCGGGACCCGCGACCTGGTGCGCCTCATTGCCCCTCTCTGCGCTTTCGTCTCGTTTCATGCCCAGGTTCCTTGATGTTACAACGGGCACGATGTGGGACAATTAGTTTCAGGGGAGCCACTACCGCGCTTTGGCTGGCCACCCGGCGATGTTGGCCCCCCGCTAATCCGAATGTTCCCTGACCTCGTTCCCCACATTGTGAACCATCTGGTGCGGGCTCAAAGAGTACAGCTGCACGGCCAAATGGTCGACTCTGCGCCCAAACCCCGGCCGCCGCCAAACGCTGTTAGCAGATACGGGGGACAATTAGTGCTTGGAGTTGGAAAGCGCCATTTACCTTGGTTAAGTCGCCAGCCGGCTCAAACTTCGCCTACGCAACCATTCGTCCAGTATGGCTCCGACTAAGAGGGCGGTGCCGATTACGGTGTATTCCAGCGCCGCGGGAATGTCCCACATATTGACAAGGTTTTGCAGGATGCGAAGGATAGCGGTTCCGATCAGAATGCCCAAGACAGTCCCTTCGCCGCCTCGTAGACTGCATCCGCCAAGCACCGCTCCAGCGATGGCGTAAAGTTCCAAAAATGAGCCAGCATCGGAAGGCTGGGCCGAGTTTTCCTGCAGCAGGAAGAGAATGCCGAAAAGGGCTGCCAGGGTCGAGCAAAGGACATAAGCCAACAGTTTATAGCGGTCCGTCGCTATTCCCGAATATCGCGCTGCCTGTTCATTACTGCCTATGGCGTAAAGGTAGCGTCCATAGACGCTGAAATGCAGGAAAAGCGTCGCCAGCAAAGCCAAAGTGATTAGGAATACCACCGACATCGGCAGGCCCAAAACGTCGCGGCTGCTGTAGAGCCAATATTTCCAGTCCACGAAGTCGTTTTGCAAACCCTTGGGTTGATCAGAGGCAATCCAGCGAGCCGCACCTCGGTAAATGAAAAGACCGCACAAGGTTGCTACAAATGCTTGCACACGAAGCTTGGTCACTAGCAATCCGTTAACCAGACCGATGGCGGCCCCCAAAAGTAGTACTGTCCCCATAGCCAGCGCTGGATTCCAAGCCCTTTCCTTCATTAACATAGCAAGCAACGTGGCACATAATCCAACAACAGATCCAATCGATAAATCGATGCCTCCTGAAATGATGAGGATTCCCGCGCCCAAGCTGATAATGCCGTACAAGCCGATCCGCCGCCCTAAATTGAAGTGATTTTGGATCGATCGAGCGCCTTCATCGGCAATCAGGACAGCCCCATACAAGACAATTAAGAACGCAAAAATACCCACAAGTTTTTTCATGGCCTGCCAAATCCTCCCGTTGCCAGATGCATAATGGCCTGCTCCGATAGTTCCTCACGCGGCAACTCTCCGGCCAATCCCCCTTGGTGCATAACCAAGACTCGATCGCTCATGCCCAGTATTTCTTCCAAGTCGCTGGAAATCATAAGGATTGCAACCCCTTGGCCGGCCAACTTGTCTATCAGACCATAGATCTCAGTCTTGGCGCCAACATCAACTCCACGCGTCGGCTCATCAAGGATCAAGACGCGGGGCTCGCGGCAAAGCCATTTTCCCAGCACCACTTTTTGCTGATTGCCTCCGCTGAGAAGGCCCACCGCTTTGTCGATGCTCGACGTGCGGACATTTAGCTGTTCACAGGTATCCTGAGCTAATTCCCTTTCACGATGGCGCGAGATAAAACTTAGCCAACTTACTCGATCAAGGGAGGCCAGGCTGATGTTGTCCTTGACACTCGCGGCAAGAATCAACCCTTGAGTTCGCCGATCTTCGGGCAGGAGGAATAAACCCGCTTCAATCGCTTGGGCCGGCGTGCGGACACCAATCGGCCGACCATCGAGGAAGACTTCGCCTCCCAAAGAGGGATCAATCCCGAAAAGGGCTTCAGCCAACTCGCTCCTGCCGGCGCCCATCAACCCCGCCATGCCGACAATTTCTCCCGGCTTCAGGTTAAAGCTGATCGGTTTGCCTTTGCTTACTTTGGTGATAAGAGCCGAGACCCGCAACAAGGGAGCGGCCCGTGCACTCGACGGTAAAACGGATTTCTCTGTCCGTTGGAAAAACTGCTTCAATTCGCGTCCCACCATAAGGCGGACCATTGCATCATGGCGAATGGAGCTTTTGTCAAGGTCACCCGCGTTGCGGCCATCGCGGAGAACGCTTACGCGGTCAGCGATTTGTTCCACTTCTTGAAGGCGGTGCGAGATATAGATGATGCTCATCTTCTCTCGGACCAAATCGCGAATAACTTCAAAGAGCCGGTGGGTTTCGCGTTGGGTTAAGCTCGAAGTCGGTTCATCCATGATCAATATCCGCGACTTCAGCGATAAAGCTCGGGCGATTTCCACTAATTGTTGTTGTCCTATCGAAAGGCGGCCCACCGAGGCGCGGGTGGAACACTCTAGACCCAGGCGTCGGGTGATCAGGGCGGCGTTTCCATAAATGCTCCGGTCGATTAATTTCAGGGGCCCGGCCCAGCGGGGTTCACGACCTAGAAAGATGTTGCCTGCGACATCGAGATTTTCGGCTAAGTTCAATTCTTGATGGATCAAAGCGATGCCTAGATTCTGGGCGCCTTCAACGGTTCCCAGTTCCACGGGCTTTCCATCCAGAAGCACCTCGCCGGAATCCTGAACGTAGACGCCCCCTAGAATCTTCATAAGGGTTGATTTGCCCGCTCCATTCTCGCCGACAATCGCCAAGACCTCCGCGCGGCGGAGGGACAAATTGACATTCTGAAGGGCCTGGATTCCAGGAAATGCTTTCGAAATGCCGCGCGCTTCAAGAAGCAATGCTGAATCGTCTGGCACGGGTGTTTTCGCCAAGGAGAAATGAAATCAAGTGTAGGCGGCGAGATCGTGTTAGCCGTCTCGCCGCCTATCGCTTCCGTGGAGTCACTGACCTTTGAGTTTCTTCAAATCGCCCCAGAAATCTTTCACATTATCCTTAGTGATGGTTCTATGCTTGACATAGATGCAATGGTTTGCCTCCATGTCCTTGCGATCGAGAACCGAATTGTCGCTCTTGGCCAGTCCGGCCAGGATTTTGACTGCTTCATATCCGAAATGGTACGGATCCTGAACTATAGTGCCTACTATGTAGCCATCCTGGACAGCCTGAAGGGTTTCTTCATTTTCATCAAAGCCCACCATTTGCACTTGCCCCAGCTTTTTTGCGGCCTTGACGCCTTCCAGCATGGCAGGTGGATTATAGGCCCAGAGGCCTACAAGACATTTAACGTCAGGATACTTGGTCAATGTGTCATCGACTTTCGTCCGGCAGACTTCTGATTTACCGTCATCGGTCATCGTACCCATAAGCTTGTAATCCCCGAACTGGACGGGGTAGTCACCTTTTTCCATTTGCTTAATCTGCTCCTCGCATTTGGCCTTGCCGCCGGCAAGTGCCGTAACGACTCCCTCGCGCCGCTCAATGGCATTCCGGACGTCCAGCTTGCCGACATAAATCATGATCTTTCCACCGGACGGCAAGGCTTTCTTGACGAGCTCGCCCGCCGCTTTTCCGGCTTCGACGTTATTTGTCCCAAGGTAACAACGTCGGGCGCTAGGGTCCGGTACGTCGCTATCGACAGCAAGCAGCGGCACTTGAGTGTTAATCTCTTTAAAGAAATCCACTTGGTTGCCAGCGTCATTGGGGCTGATCGCAATGCCTTTACACCCCTTGGAAAGCAGATCCTCGATAAAGCGGCGCTGCTGTTCGGCCGAACCGCCGCCCGACGGCATTTTGAACTCCACATCGACGTCTGCTTCTTTGCCCGCCGCTTCCGTGCCCCGCTTGGCGATTTGCCAGAATTCGTGTTCATTGTTGCTTATGAAAGCGACCTTGATTCGCCCGGACTTGCTCCTGCATCCCGGCAAGTGAGCAAGAACGGTCAAAGTAAAGACTAATAATCCCAAAATACGGAGAGACCTCATGGGGGTAGCTCGTCTTTCGTTGGAGAGGGTAATAGGGCGATTAGCGTCACCGGTAAATGAGAATACTCGAAAGTCCGGATGGAGCAAGCGCCTTTGGCGAGAAACAGGTAGCATGACGTGTTACCCGGCGATAAGCGCCGTAATTCCGTTCATGACAGCATCTCGCCATGGGGACTCCATGTGGCGATGACCGCGCTGGTCGGGAGAATTGAATGGACGCAAGTCAATCAACATGCCGAACCTTTATAATTTTGCTTTTCTGCGCAGCGACGGCTAACGCACAAGCCGGCAAGCCTCCCTTCTATCCCGATAAGGCAAATCTCCTTGTTCTTAAGGAGGCGGCCAAGGAACGGCCCATCAAGACGGCTGCGGATTGGCAAAAACGCCGGGCTCATATTTTGGCCAACATGCAGCAGGCAATGGGCCCGCTTCCCGACGAGGCGCGTAAAACTCCTTTGGAATTAGAAGAGTCGGAAAAAACAGAATTAGTCAATTGTGTCCGTAAAAGGATTGCCTTCGCGGCCGAGAAAGGGGATCGAGTCCCTGCTTACCTGTTTATTCCGAAAAACTTGAAGAATAAAGTGCCGGCCATGCTCTGTTTGCACCAAACGACCGCCCTGGGCAAGGGGGAACCGGCGGGAGTTGAAGGCAAGAAAAACTTGAAATATGCCCTGGAGCTTGCGGAGCGCGGCTATGTCACGCTGGCGCCCGACTATCCCAATTTCGGCGACTACAAATACGATCCCTATGCTCATGGCTACCAAAGCGCCACGATGAAAGGCATTTGGAACCACATGCGGGCCGTCGATCTCTTGCAGTCTCTGCCGGAGGTCGATAAAGATCGCATCGGTTGCATTGGCCACTCGTTGGGGGGCCACAATACGCTGTTCGTGGCTGCCTTCGATCCGCGCATCAAGGTCGCTGTCACGAGCTGCGGATTCACCTCATTTGCAAAATACTACAAGGGCGACCTGACTGGCTGGTCGCATAAGGGCTACATGCCGCTGATCGCCACCGAATATGGCAAAGATCCGAAGAAGATGCCCTTTGACTTTTCTGAAATCCTCGCCGCACTGGCTCCCCGCGCCGTCTTCATTAACGCCCCGATGCACGACGACAACTTTGAAGTGTCCGGCGTCAAGGACTGCATTGAGTCAGCCAAGCCGATTTTCGAGTTGCTGAATGCACAAGACAATCTTGCGGCCGTGTATCCCGATTGCGGACACGACTTCCCCGAGAAGATTCGCGAGGCGGCCTACCGATTTGTCGACAGGCATCTGAAGAAGAAATGACGACATGCAAGTCGTGAGGAGCGCCCCAGCAAGGCAATTCGTTAGCTCGCTCGTTGGCGCTTCGGCCTGATGTTGCTGGCAATAGCGCCCCGGTGGTTAGGCGCTTTGCCGCTGCAATTCTTGCTCCCTAACTTGGCGCTTTCTTTGTGACGCCTTTCGTGCCGGAATCGTCTCCGAAGCCAACTCGTTGTCCACAGCTTGGAGTTGCGGAATGAGACCGCGGTCGTTGGCGATTTGAATGGCCAATCCAGGTCGGGCGTTGGCCTCGAGCAAGAGCGGGCCTGCCTCGGCGTCTATGACAATATCGACTCCCAAGTAGCCGAGTCCGACCGCGGCAGCCACTCTTTCCGATAAGTCAAGAACTTCGCTCCAGTAAGGAACACGCATGCCCGTCACGGCGATCTTGGTATCGGGATGTCGTTCAATGAAGCGATTGCGCTGCACCGCATGATGGGTCATTCCCGTTGCCATATCAACGCCCGTGCCGATGCCGCCCTGGTGAAGATTGGCACGGCCGTTGGATTCCTTCGTCGGCAACCTCAGCATGGCCATTACGGGCTTTTGGCGATAAAGCACCACGCGGATATCCGGGATGCCTTGCCAGGAAACCGGTTGAAAAGCCGGATGCAAGCGGACGCGTTGCTGTAAAAGCGCTTGATCCGGCCGGCCGCCCAGCGAGTACATTCCCGAGAGGATGTCGGAGAGATGCTGGCGGATAGCCTCCAACCGAATGTTATCGCCATTATGACGAAGGTAATCCGGGCCTAGCCGTCCCGTTAGGACCAGGACGCCGCGCCCCGCGGAACCACAGTTGGGCTTGATAACAAAATCGCCCCGCTCGCCTAATATTTCCGAAAGGTATCGCAAGGAAGAATGATAAGCAATCACGCCATAGATGGACGGCGTGGGTACGCCGATCCGGCTACAAAGCTGTTGCAAACGAATCTTGTCATCGACCAGGGGAAAAAGCCGGCGCGGATTGTGATCCAGAATGCAAGCGGCATTGCGCCGGTTCATCCCCAGGATGCCCAATTCCTTCAGCCGCCGCGCTCCAAAGAGCCAGTGCATGGACTAACTTTCGGTATGCAGGTAAAGCCGTGTCGGGGGCGTTTTAAGAAAATCGCGAAACCGATACAGCTCGGAAAGCCGATAGCCCGTGTAACGGCCTAAGAGCAACTGACAAGCCATGATGAGCCCCAGCGTCTCGGGGAATCGAAACATCACGATGACGACGGCGTGTAAACTCAGGAACAGCGCAATGCTGGCGGCGATGATGACCGTTCCAAGCAACGTCTTGAAGGAAGACGCCGTGCTGTCTTCGGTCTCCAAGGTCCAAAACCGTTCCACCATGCCGGTGAGAATGACCATCGGAAATAAGGCCACATAGCGCGTGGCAGGCAGATCACGAAAGTTGGCCGCGATGATAGCCGCAATGAGCACAACGACGACGAGGCTCAAGAGCAGCGCCGTCCTGGGCACCTGAAGGAGATGAAAAGCGTTTAACACGCGGCGCATGGCCCATCCGATCAGCACAATCGCCACGAACACCAGCATGCCGGGCAGGCTGTGAAGATCGCGAAACGCCAAGCCGACCAAGGCCGGGGCAAACGTGCCAAAGCTCGCCAGACCGATTACATTGCGGTAAAGACAAACTATGAGAGCCGCCAGCGGCAATAACAGCAAAAACTCTACCAGACGCTGTTCGGCCGGCGGCAGCATATATAGCGAGGAACGCACCAGCCAGCGCCGCAGAGCCGATACTTCTCCCAGCGATTCCTCTAAATTGTTGCGCTCAACCAGAAACTTATAGCGTAAATCGCTCACACAGCGGCCCCGGACGATAGGCGTATCGCCGAATCCCAACACCAAGTAGTTGGGCGGCACATGCTCGAAGTGATGATTGAACGGGCAATAGGCCAACCATTCCTCATCGACCCAGGCTTCGACCCATTGATGGGCCACTTCTTCGCGTTGGTTACGGCCCAAGATTAAGCCGGTCACCAAACGGGCCGGAATGCTCCGAATCCGCAAGAGCGCGATGAGCAACCGGCTCTTGCCGCCGGCATCGCCATTGCCGTTTCGCAAACAATCGATGGCGCTGACTGCAGTCGCGTCTAAAGAAGGTTCATCGGCAATCTCTTGCTCCACGAAATGATAGAGGGCAAGCGCCTGATCGGCAGTTCCTTCCGCGTCTGCCGTCAAGTGCAGGGCGCGCTCGGATAACGTTTGCAAGTCTTCTTTGCTTTGCGAGTGAGTTTCCAGGTATTCCCCAGGCGCCGGCGGAGCGTAAAGCGAGGCGGTTCCCTTGGTCATCGCCTGGGTTGGCCGGTGCATATCGATTTTGCACTTGAATTGATAATGGGCTCGAAACATCCCTTCTCCGGGTCCGCCCCGACGCGTCCACAGCACATACCGGCGTTCGGGATGACGGGCATCGGGAAGTTTTGGAATAAGCTCTTTACTCTGGCAGTTTTCGTTGGCAATGTGCTGCCGGCCAAAATCCGGAGGCGTCGTCGTCAAAAGACGGGCGTCGCCGTGACTGACCCCTTGAGCCAGGAGCGTGATTTTCCAGCTCCCATGCGGCATTTTGACGTCTTCACCCAGAACCAGGTAGCGGACAAGCATAACGCTCGCCGATCCCAGGGCCAGGAAAATGGCCGTCATTACCGTCAAGGTCGTCCGTGACATCAAACCTTTTTTCCCTTTTATCCGGCAGACTGCACCTGGGCGCTCCAGTGAACGTAAAACCGCAGTTCGTTATGGTCAGCGAGGCGGGGCAGCACCAGGAGATAACCCGTTTTTCGCCTTTCATCCCAGGTGAAGACGTATCGATTGGAAGGAATGCGGCTTTGCAAATGGGGCGTTTTCCCGGCCGGCGCCTTGGGCAGTGCGATTTCGGCAAAGAACATGGGAACGAGCGGCAATCCATCTTCGTCGCCGTCGCGATGGATCAAACCGGCCAGTCGTCCATTGGGCGGCATTTGCACTTGGTACTTGCTGGTATAGACGCGGTCATGCTGGAGCGGAGGCGCCTTGAGTACGATTGTATTCCCTTGGACTTCATGACCCAGGCCCGCCAAGGAGTCTTCACGCAGCTCGGGGTGCGGCAACTTCAGCGTCGGATCACCCCACAGAGTAAATGCCCAGGCTGAACGCAAGTTGGCGCCGGAACGGCGCGCTTGGTCGCCAAGCCGCTTTTCTTTTAAGAGCGCATAGGCCAGCAAGAAGTTCTTCGCTTGCCGCAAAGCCCCGCCTAGCGATTGGTTGTCGTAGAGAAGCGCGTCCATGAACGCCAAGGAACAAGCGCCTCCCGACGCGGAGTAAACGCGCGTTGACGAACCGACGACGCCGATGGCTCCATGCTGCAAAAGCGGCAAGACCTTTTCTTCCTTCAAAGCCAGACAGCTCTGGAGAAATACCAGGGATGGCGGTAAGGGCTCATCCCATTCCGGGAAAGCGTAATCGCGGATGAGAGTGTTGTGGTGCCCTTCCCATAGGAATAAATCGTTTTCCCCCAGCATCCGCCGAAGGTCGTCCTTGTTCACCTGGTTGCCGATCAGGGAGGTGATTTCAAATCCCGCGTTGTGCAGCTCCTTGATGGTATTGCGGGAAAAAGCTTCCAGCAAAGGCAGGGAGCCGCCGGGGTTGCTGGCGACAAGGGCTTTACGCGGCCTCTGATCTTTATCCGTCCAAAGTTGCTGGCGAGCGAGTATTAAAGGAAGAATGGCGGGCTGTTCGTGAAACAGCCGGCCGGTGGCAAAAGTTGCCGGCTGGAAGCCCGTGGGAGTAAAGGGTTCCATTTCGATGGCCGGATCCTTGTCGGCCGGGATCGGGTTGGGCCGCTGCTTCATGGGAACGCCCTTGAGGCTGGCTACAAGAATCAAAGACTCGGCGCGATGGAGCAGACGATTTTCGAGCGCCTGGGAAACTTTTACTTCAACGTCGTCGCCGGTGGGATTAGTCAAAACCAAAGCGGCCCGATGGCGCACGGCCACCCATGGCGCCAATGTCGCCATGTTGCCCAGCCCCTCGCGGAAGTCGGCGGGATTGGCGACGACAATTGTTTCGAGGGGCCCCATTCTCGCCGCCAGTTTGAGCGCCAGAGAAGCCACGTGGCTTTCCTTCGCCAAGGTGTGAACGTCCAAATTCTTCAAATTCCGACAGAGTTTCGCTGTTTCGCCGATGGCCCAGGCGTCCTTAGGGCGCCAGTTTTGAACCAGTTTTTCAATTCGGTCCGGTTCATCCGGTCTACCGTGTGACAAATAAAGTGGCGCCTTCATTTGCGCCGCCAAGGCGGCCGTCTGGAGAACGAGGGAGCGCGGCTGATCAGGACAAATGACGAGAGACTCGCTTTTGCCCAAGACTCTTTTCCACATATCCAGCGGCGGATCGCCGGCGCAGGAAACGGCTGATTCCGTTCGAAGCTCCAGTCGCCTTTCTAGGTCATTAATACCCTGAGGAAAAATGCCTACGGGCACCACCCGGTCAGGATGGTACGCCTTCAAAAAGGCCTTGGTGTAAACTTGGGAATCGGGAATATCGAAGAGCAGGACAGAATTGTCGTCTCGGGCCGCCGCCGCACTGGTGAACTGAATCAATGCCTCCGCGGACATTTCCCCGCCCAGGAAAACGACGCGCCGGGGCAAAATGGGCGAGACGTCGCCCAAAGGAGGCGATCCCAGGAGGCCCAGGCTCACCAGACCGAAAACCAAACAGGCCAAGAATCCAAATAGTAGGCTTCGTGCCACTTTATGCTTCACTTGAGATATAGGTTTTATGCGGCCGAGCATGAGTGAAAAGCGAACCTCGGCGCAAAGGGATAGGGAGCCAAACCAGACGCCTCTTCCGGCTGGCCATATTGCGCAGCGGCTGGAAAAAATGCCAGGCGATTCCGTTGGGGATTTGCCTTCCAGCTTAAGTCATGTACAGCCAGCGCCAGCGATTAAGGAAATGGATGGGGACCAGCAAAAGAAGAATAAGTAGTCCCAGCCAGCCGGCCCAAATGGTTGCGAGCACCGCATCAAACACCACTAATCCCAGTAGGCAGCGCTTAACCGCTGCCTGGACAAGAGTAGGCGACGGATTAGCAATAGCCCGGTAAACTGGGAAGCCAACGAGAAATAGCAGGACAACGAGCAAATAGGGAAACAGGGGCGACGATGTGCCGGGGGCAAGCCGGGCCGGAAGCGCTAAGGCCAGTAATGCGCTGGCCAGCATAACCGCACTCGCGCCGATTAACCCTGCCTTATTGCTTTTGACCGCTTCTCGGCTTGCGAACCAGGTGACGCCGATGATGTAGAGCCCGATTATGCCCGCCAGGTGGAAGCCCCAAACCGGCAGCTCCATGCGGAGGCTCCAGGCCGGCAGAGCAGGTCCAAGAGCAGACAACCCCAGCAACACATTAACAAATCGGCACGCGCCCATGGCGACCGGCCCGGCCCACGTTTGCTTCAGGAAGCCGTTATAAAGAAAAATGGCGCAGACTAAATAACCGGCTAATTTGGCTGGCATCCATGAAAAACTGTCTGCCTCATCAGGATTCGGGTAGGAAATGGTCCACCCAGCAGCCAAGGCAAGGGCCAATCCCGCCGTCATTAACCCGGTGCCCAATCGGCCTGCCGCCCTGCGAGTCATGCGGCCGGAAGGGATAGGCCGGGAAGGTCTTTCGCGTTTGTCCTGTTCCAAGTCAAAGAAATCATTCCAGACCATGCCGCTTAAATAGAGACATGCTGAAGTCAGCGCCAGGAGTACGACTGTGAGCCACTGACTGCCTCGTACGCCTAGAGCCAGCGCGCCTAGAAGAATATCGGCCAGCGCTGTGAAAACAGCCGGAAAGCGCACAAGCTGAAGATAGGGTCGAAGTCGGCTCATGAGGCGGCGGGGGTCGCGGGCTTCATGATCAGACGAACCCGCTCAAGTGCGGTTCGTGCAGCAGGATCCGGGTCGTCGACGTAAGGATACAGTTCGATGGTGATCCAGCCTGCATAGCCGATGTCCCGAATGGCGTCGAGCGTGGCCTCGAAGTCGATCGCTCCTTCACCGGGCACCAAATGGTGATGGACGCGCGTAGCCGCGATGTCCTCCAAATGAAAATGCCGAATGTACTTAGCCATTCGGCGGATCGTCGGCGCCGGCTCATCGCCGACACAATAAGCGTGCCCGATGTCGAAGTTGAGGCCAACCGCAGGCGAATCCACATGGCCCATGAATTCCTCGAACTGGTCGGCTGTCTCAATCAAGAGCCCCGGCTCCGGCTCGACCAGCAGCAAGACACCTTCTTTCTCGGCGTGCTCAAGAACAGGTTTCAAGCCTTCGACAAACAGGCTTAAGGCCGCCTTCCACGATCCACCGGATTCCACTGGGCCGCCGGGCTCGGTTGTAATGCACTTGGCGCCCAGTTCCCGGGCCAGGGTTAGGGCGCGCTTGGTGTGGTCGATGCGGATCTGGCGATAGTGCCGGTCCGGCTCGATCCACGAGGGATGCCAGTAGCGCTGGCGAGGGTCGCTGATGGCGTTCATCATGAAGGCGTTTATATTCGAGATTTGCAGGCGATTGTCAGCCAGCGCTTGACGTATACCTTGTTTTTGCTCTTCCAGCAAACACGCCGGCCAGGCGTGAGGCACATCGGCCATGATCTCCACGCCGCTATAGCCAATCTCAGCAAGGCGGCGAACCGCCTCGGCAAAGGTATATTTGAGATAGGCGTTAGTGCTAAAGGCGAGTTTCATGGGTTGGTTAGTTGTCAGTTGTTAGTTGTTAGTTGCTAGTTGTCAGTCGATTGCCTTTGCAACTGACCACGAACCACTAACAACTGACTGCCTTTACATATTCCTCTAACATTGCAAACTGCTTGAAAAAATCGTGCACCTGAACTTCCATAGGATTCTTGAAAAAGCACGCAAGGTGGCGGAGGACGCCGAATTCGCCGCGACGTTGGGCGAAAAGGGCTAGCCGCGTTAGGTCCATGACGAGGGGACCGGCCAAGATCGAATCGCAGCCTTGCCAGATGAACTGCATGATCATCTTAGTGCCCAGAAAACCCTTGAAGTGGATGTGGTTCCAGGCCGTCTTCCAATCGTCCAGCGATTGGATGTATTCGATGGAAACGTGTGTCTGCGGTTTGTAGCCGACAATCTGAGAAACAAGCGCATCCTTGGTTTTGATCTTCGAGGCTTTATTCTCCGGATCGTCCAGCACGATGCCGTCGCGATTGCCGAAGATGTTATGACCGACCCAACTGAGGATTTCCCAGTTGCGGGCGGCGAACATAGGGGCCAAGACGGACTTCAGTAGTGTCTCGCCCGTTTTGCCGTCCTTTCCCGCGATGGGCGCCTTGCGCTCGACTGCCAGCTCCATTAATGCCGGCATGGAGCCTCCGGGCGACGGGGTGAAATTGACATACGGCCAGCCGAGATCGAGCGCTGCCCAGGCGTAAAGGGAGCTGGCCGGCAGCAAGTTGGGCTGGTTTTTATCGCGCGCGGCCGTCAACTTCTCAATGGTTTGATGAACGTCGCTTAGCTCAAACGGCGGCTCGGTTGAGGATACGTTGACCACCACGACCTGGTCCAATTGATTCCTGTCCTTGAAAGCGCGCAAATCGTTTTGAATCCGTTCGAAGGCCGCACGAAGCGTTTCGGGGCGTTGAGCGGCCGGCTCATCAGCAAGCCGGCTGATGCTCTGGCCCGAATTGACGATGGTGCCGGGCCGCACGTTGTCTGCCCATTCGTCCATTTGCGGCATGCAGGCGTCAGTGATTTGTCGATCGAAAACATTGGACCGCTGTTGAAAATCCTGAATGGATTGCCTGTAGCTGGTGCGCCGAATGTCATGGCCGCCCACGACGAACTGCTCGGCCTCATCCAAGGCCACGTTTTGAAAGAGCGGCAAAGCGGTCACCAGCGAAGTTTGCTCCGTGCACTTGCGAGCCAGCGCAGCTAATCCAAGAGCGGCAGTTGTGCCTACGCCGCCAAAGGCGCCGATCAACCATAAACCGACACGACCCTGCTTCATGAAGCACACTGTGCAAATTGGAGGAGAGGCACTAGGCCCGATAGCACGCCAAGGCGGCTCGGGCCAGCTATCGCTTCCTAATCATCTTACACAAAGACGGAGAGAATAAGGCGCTTGTGCCGGGCGATCGGCGGTGGGATTTCCTGTCCGGCAGGGTCACAATCCGATCCGAGAAGCAGTCTTTGTGTGCCGTGGATTCCGTCAAATTGTTGCCAACCAGCCGCCTAGGTTCAAGAACGCTACAATAATAATGATTGCTTTCCCAAATAGCTCCTCGGCGGGCGGGACCGCGTTCAAGGTTTTAAGGTCCCAATGCTTCTTAAAATCAAAGGGGGCCAGGCCAACTGCGGGGCCGCCTTGGTCCCACGCTGGCCACCTTCGAGCCCGACGTTGGCCACCTTTGAAGGAGAGACGCCCAAGACAACGAAAGAGCGCAAGTCGGCATCAGGTGTTCAATTATTGATCACCCTCTGGCGCAGTGTTGGTGGGACCAGAGGGTGGGTCACTTGGGCAACAGGGTCATGGGCCGAGAGCTTCAAAAGCCACGAAAACGCACAAAAGCCCACAATGCTTTCCACGGGTCTGTTTTTGAGCGTTTTTGAGTGTTTTCCTGGCTAAGATGGCAGCCATCAAAAGGCGGCCGTGTTCAACTGTCTTGCTTCTCGCAATTGGCCATGGTTGCCGATGAAGCAGCCGGGCCTCAAAATTGCTGGAACACCTCCATCCCTTAACGTGGGGGCCTAACGGATAGACGTCCATCAGACGATATTCAAACGTTATCGATTCGAGGTAATTGTTATGGCCGGGACCAACGATGGTTTCTGTACCATTGAAGAAGCTCTGGCGGAATTACGCGCTGGCCGCATGATTGTGCTGGTCGATGACGAAAATCGCGAAAATGAAGGCGATCTCGTAATTCCCGCCGAAAAAGTGACGCCTGAAGCAATCAACTTCATGGTCCGCAACGGCTGCGGCATTCTCGGGCTTTCTATGTCTGCGGCCATTTGCGACCGGCTCGGGATCGAGCCGTTGCCGGGCCGCAATGTTGACGCTCAAGCGACTCCCTGGACCCCGCACATCGATGCCCGGACGGGCATCACGACCGGCACGTCCGCGTATGACCGCGCCCGCACGATTCAGGTCGCCATCGACGAGCGCACCAAGCCGGACGATCTGGTCATCGGCAAAGGGCATGTTCCCGGACTAAGAGCGCGCGAAGGCGGGGTCCTGGTTCGTGCCGGGCATACGGAAGGAAGCGTGGATCTCGCGCGCCTGGCCGGCATGAAGGAAGCCGCCGTCATCTGTGAAGTGATGACGCCCGAAGGCCATATGGCTCGCCTTCCCGATTTGCGCGCCTTCACGGCCAAACATCAATTGAAGATGTGCACGATTGAGGATTTGATCAAGTACCGTCGTCAGCGCGAACGCCTCATTCGCCGGGAGTTGGCGGTCAAATTGCCGACCAAACATGGAGACTTCGACCTGATCGCTTACTCTTCTTTCGTCGATCCCGAGCCCCATCTCGCTTTGTGCATGGGCGGCGTTGGCGTAGAAGTAGGCGGGTGCGTGCCCGTGCAGGAGGAACCTGTTTTGGTGCGCATACATAGCCAGTGCTTGACCGGCGATATCTTTGACAGTTTGTTGTGCGACTGCGGGTCTCAACTGCACGACGCGATGGAACAGGTCAAGGCCGCCGGCAAAGGCGTCGTCCTCTACATGCGCCAAGAGGGACGGGGCATAGGCCTTTTGGCGAAACTGAAGGCCTACCAACTCCAACAGGAAGAAAAACTCGACACGGTGGAAGCCAACCACCGGCTAGGTTTTGGCGCCGACCTTCGCCATTACGGCATCGGCGCTCAAATCCTCGCCGACCTCGGCGTCCGTCAAATTCGTCTGCTCACGAACAATCCAAAGAAAGTCGTCGGCCTGGATGGGTACGGCTTGCGAATTGTGGAGCGCGTGCCTATTTTGGTCACCCCCAACATCAAGAATCGGCGCTATCTGCAGACCAAGAAGGACAAGCTTGGCCATCTGTTGGATGACATGGAGTAATGAGCGCGCCGTGGGCGTCTCAGAGCCGGGAGCGTGAGCGAGTCGTGGGCCGACTCGCTCACGCTCCCGGCTCTGAAAAATCGCGCTCAATGTAAGAATGGGAATACACCCTAGCGAATCCGACGGCTTTCAAGTAAACGTAATATCTGCTGACTCTCCCGCCTGCTAAGAAAACGATTCCAAGGATACTCTCCATGATATGCAAAAAAGGCTACGGCTTCGTAACCGTTTTATGCCTTATTTCGGCGCCACTCCAGGCAGCCCCTCTGGAGCTTCAAAAGGGCGACCACATTACCTTGATCGGCAATACGCTCGCCGATCGCATGCAGCACGATGGCTGGCTGGAGACCCTCATCCAAAGCCGTTTTGCAAAACAGGAACTGGTATTTCGCAACCTGGGCTTTGCCGGCGATGAACTGACGATCCGTCTGCGCTCGTCGATGTTTGGCAGCCCTGATGACTGGTTGACCCGCTGCAAGACCGATGTTGTCTTCGCTTTCTTCGGTTACAACGAATCCTTCGCCGGGGAAGCCGGGCTCCCCAAGTTCAAAAGCGATCTGCAAGACTTCATCAAGCACACGCTGAACCAACGCTACAACGGCAAAAGCGCTCCTCGCCTGGTGCTTTTTTCGCCTATCGCCCACGAGAACTTGAGAGACCGCAATCTGCCCGACGGCAAAGAGAACAACAAGCGTCTCGAGATTTATACGGCAGCCATGGCCGAAGTGGCCAAGGCCAACAATGTCACGTTTGTCGACCTCTTCAGGCCTACGCGCGAACTGTATGAAAACGGGGCCGGGCCGCTGACTATCAATGGCATTCACCTCAACGAACAAGGCAACCGGTTGGTGGCCGAAATAATCGACAAAACTCTATTTCCTAAAGAACTCCAAAAGAAGCACGCTGCGGCCGTGCTCGATCGCGTTCGTCGGGCTGTTCGCGACAAGAACTTTTACTGGTTCAACCGCTATCGCACCTTAGATGGGTACAACATCTACGGCAACCGGGCCGACGAACGCTATGCCGAAGGGCAAACCAACCGCGTCGTCATGCAGCGCGAGATGGAAGTCCTGGACGTGATGACGGCGAACCGTGATAAGCGCGTTTGGGCCTTGGCTCAGGGTAGGGATTACAAAGTCGACGACGACAACACGCCGCCCTTTATCCCCACCAAGACAAACAAGCCCGGCCCCGGCCCCAACGGCGAACATATCTTTCTAAGCGGCGAAGAAGCGATCAAGAAAATGACGGTCGCCGACGGCATGAAGGTCAATCTCTTTGCCTCCGAAAAGGAGTTTCCCGAACTCGCCAAGCCGGTGCAAATGCAATTTGACACCAAAGGCCGGCTTTGGGTAGCGGTGTGGCCGACTTATCCCCACTGGAATCCCAAGGAGGAAATGAACGATAAGATCCTGATTCTTGAAGACACCAAGGGGACCGGCAAGGCGGACAAATGCACGGTCTTCGCCGACCACCTCCATTGCCCAACTGGCTTTGAGTTTTATAACGGCGGCGTCCTCGTGGCCCAGGCGCCCGACCTAGTCTTCTTGAAGGACACGAAGGGCGACGGCAAGGCCGACCTCCGCCTCCGCGTTCTCGACGGCATCGATTCGGCCGACTCGCACCACACGGCCAACAGCTTCGCACTCGATCCGGGCGGCGCCCTGTATTTTCAGGAGGGCACGTTTCATCGTACGCAAGTGGAAACGCCTTACGGTCCGCCCGTGCGCTGCGCGGACGCGGGCGTCTATCGCTATGAACCGCGCACGCAAAAGTTTGACGTCTATGTGACCTTCGGATTTGCCAATCCGCACGGCCATGCTTTCGACCATTGGGGTCAAGATATCGTTTACGACGGCACCGGCGCCAACCCGTATCATGCGGCCCTGTTCTCCGGCCATCTCGATTATCCCCAGAAGCACAGCACGCCGCCGCAGGTCTATCAGCAGCGCACGCGGCCCTGTCCTGGGGTCGAAACGCTTTCAAGCCGGCATTTTCCCGATAACATGCAAGGCCGCCTCCTGGTCGCCAACGTCATCGGCTTTCAAGGAATCCTCCAGTATCGGATCGATGATAAAGGCGCTAGCTTCGCCGGCACCGAAGTCGAGCCGCTGCTGTACTCCAGCGACGCCAACTTCCGCCCTTCTGACCTCAAGATCGGGCCCGACGGCGCGCTTTACTTTCTTGATTGGCAAAATCCCATCATCGGCCACTTGCAACATCATCTCCGCGATCCCAACCGCGATCGGACGCATGGACGCATCTACAAAGTCACGTGCAAGGATCGGGCTCTTCTCGAACCGAAGAAGATCGTCGGCGAACCGATAGATAAACTGCTTGACCTCCTCAAGGAGCCCGAAGACCGGGTGCGTTACCGGGCTCGGATGGAATTGGGCGGTCGCGACACGGATCAGGTAATCGCGGCGGTAAAACCGTGGATCGCGGCTCTAGATCGCAAAGACGCTCATTACGAGCACAACATGCTGGAAGGCCTCTGGGTCTACCAAAACCAAAACGTCGTCAATGAAGACCTGCTCAAGCGCGAGCTGAAGTCGCCCGAATTCCGGGCTCGCGCGGCGGCGACGCGCGTCTTGTGCTACTGGCGCGACCGAATTCCTGATGCGCTGGAAATACTCAAGAAGCTGGCCGTCGATCCGCATCCGCGCGTCCGCCTCGAAGCAGTCCGGGCCGCGAGCTTCTTCCCGTTGGCCCAGGCGATTGAAATCCCTCTTCTCTCCGCCGACCAGCCCACCGATATTTACCTAGACTTTGTCCGCAAGGAAACGATGCGGGCCCTGGATCCCTATGTGAAGAAGGCGATTGCCGAGGGCAAGGAAATTGGCTTCAGCAGCCCGGCCGCCGCTCGCTATTTCTTGAAAAACGTGAGCACTGAGGATCTTCTGAAAATGAAACGCACTCGCGGCGTCTTTTTGGAATTGCTCTTCCGCAAAGGCGTTCGCGATGAATTCCGCAAGGAAGCGTTGGCCGGCCTGGCTAAGGTTGAGCAAAAGAGAGACCTCGATGTGCTCGTCAGCGCCATTCGCACCCATGACGAGCAACAGAGCAATCAAGATGACAGCGTGACCTTTGACCTGGTGCGTTTGCTGACCGGTTTTGGACCCGAGCAACTGGCCGGCGCGCGGTCGGATTTGGAAAAGCTGGCCACTAGCAGCGAATCGCCCGTCACGCGCCAGTTGGGTTATGTCGCTCTTATTGCCGCGGACGGCAACACCGATAAGGCCTGGGATTTGGGCATGAAGTCTGCCGGCGCGCTCTTGGATTTAGTAAGTGCCATGCCGCTTATCCGCGACCCGAACCAAAGGGCCATTCTGTATCCCAAAATCGAGCCACTTCTGGAAGGATTGCCGAAAAAGCTTGCTGCCGCGCCGAGCAAAGGCAAAGCCGTCGAAGGCCGTTTCGTCCGCATCGAGTTGCCTGGTCCGCGCCGGACGCTGACGCTGGCCGAGGTCGAGGTATTTAGCGAAGGCCGCAACATTGCCCCACAAGGAAAGGCGTCTCAGAAAAACACCGCTCACGGCGGCGACGCCGCCAAGGCTATTGACGGCAATACGTCCGGCAACTATGGCGACGGCGGCCAGACCCATACTGAGGAAAACACCGCCGATCCCTGGTGGGAAGTCGACCTGGGTGGCGAGTATTCCATCGAATCCATTGCCGTCTATAACCGGACGGAAGGCTTCCTATCACACCGTCTCGACGGGTTCACTCTTCGGGTCCTCGACAACAATCGCAAGGTTGTTTACGAGAAGAAAGGTCTCCAAGTCCCCAAGGGCAAGGAGAATTATTCGATTGGCAGCGATTCCATCGATAGCCGAATAAGGCGAGCCGCGATGCTAGCCCTTACTTCCGTGCGCGGCCAGGAGGAACATTCGTTTACCCTCTTGGCAAAAACGGTGCGCACGAGTGAGGACCGTCATGCCGCGGTGAAAGCGATTTTGCGAATCCCAACGGATCAATGGCCCGCCAAGGAAGCCCAACCTCTGCTCGAAGGCATTCTCGAATACGTGCGCAACGTTCCCGTCGCCGAACGGACTTCGCCGGCCATTCTGGATACGCTGCAATTGGCCGACGCCTTGCTTCCGTTTTTGCCCAAAGACAAGGCCAAGAACGCGCGCAAGGAACTCGGTGAACTCGGCGTCCGCGTCCTGCGCCTGGGTACGGTCACCGACCAAATGCTCTTTGACAAGGAACGTCTCGCCGTTAGAGCCGGCAAGCCTGTGGAGGTTTTGTTCGAGAATAACGATTTGATGCCGCATAATTTTGTCGTGATCCAGCCAGGATCGCTTGAAGAAGTCGGCGTCCTCGGCGAAACGACAGCCACGCAGCCGGGCGCTCAAGCCCGTGGTTACGTGCCCGAGTCGAAGAAGATCCTGGTTGCCAGCAAATTGCTTGCCCCGCGCGAAGCGCAAAAGCTCACCTTCACGGCGCCGGCGAAGGCGGGGGTCTATCCCTATGTGTGCACTTATCCCGGCCACTGGCGGCGCATGTACGGCGCGCTTTATGTCGTCGATGATTTGGACGATTACCAGGCGGATCCCGAGGCCTACTTGGCTAAGCATCCGCTGCCGGTCGTGGACGAACTGCTCAAATTCAACCGCCCGCGCAAGGAATGGAAGTTCGAAGAACTGACCTCCGCCGTCGAAAAGATGGAAACCGGCCGGTCGTTTAACATCGGCAAGCAAATGTTCCAGGTGGCCAGTTGCGTCTCGTGCCACAAGCTGGGCGGCGTCGGCATCGAATTCGGCCCCGACCTAACCAAGATCGATCCGAAGCAGCACACCCCCATCGAGATTCTGCACGACATCGTCGAGCCGTCTTTCCGCATCAACGAGAAGTACCAAACATTCAGCTTCGAACTGAAATCCGGCAAGGCGCTATCGGGAATCATCCTCGAAGAAACACCGACGACCTACAAAGTAATCGAAAACCCGCTCCTTAAAGCGGAGCCGGTGGTGCTGAAAAAGGCGGATGTCGAGGAGAAAAAGAAGCTGCCAACGTCCATCATGCCCAAGGGGCTTCTGGACAAACTAACGCGGGAGGAGATCCTCGACCTAGTTGCCTATGTTCAGGCAGGCGGCGATCAACACCACAAGCTGTTCCAAGGCGAGCACCAACATCATCATTAATGTCTTTTATTAGAGCGTCGTACGGACGGTTCACGAGGACAGCCAATGATTCGTTTCGATCCTCGCCGCGCCGTATTTTGGTTGAAAAGCTGGAAAAAGCTATGAAAGATGTTCTTCCGACGCAATCCGAACAATTTGATCCAAGACTGCATGAGCCAGTATTGGATGAGCTTTTGGAAAATACACGTGGGCAATGCCCGATGGTTAAATTGGAGGTCGATGTTCGCTCTAGTCAAAGAGCGCTTCGCGGAGTTGCTAATCGAGCCGGTTTATTGCGCCTTGGAGTGGCCCTGGCAAAAGCTGCTACTCAAAATGACGTGCAGGTTGTAGTGCACGGAGACGGTTCGGTGGAGCAAGAGACCGGTATTGGTCTAATTGAAATTATTCTCACCGAGGACCCATGGCCAAAACCGCGAAAACGACGTGAATTGGGAAGAACCGGTTATATGATTTTAGCACTGGCGGCGATAATCACACTGATATTGGTGGGAATAGGCGCTTTTCAGGTTGTCGAATGGATAGATCACCAATTTTCAGGATAGGCCACTACAGATCTTAGCAAGCTGGTTATTTTGCTATGGGCCGTTCGAGGAAATATTGTTGTTCATTGAGCACACAACCTGGCCCAATGTGAATCAGTTCTCTGTTTCTTCAAACGGGAAAAGCCCGTCTACGAAGCCAGACCGGCTCAATAATGCATCAACCCGCGATACCGCGAAGGATTGAACCGGCAGCAGCTCCGAACCGGCTTATTTCGCTTTCCCGGCTACCCGGATTTGCGTGCACAAATGATAAGGGATTCCGTCAATTTCATAATCCAAATCAGCGTAGAACGCTAAACAGCCCTCCGCAGGCGGCGCTACTTCACCTGAAACGGTGCCCTTGCTTATCGAAGCGGGGCTTTCGACCCAAGCCGATTTGCGGAAATCGCGCGTCGGCGCCGTGGCGACCCAAAGGCGAGCGCCTTTGGGCGCAGGCGACGCCTCAACCGTTAGGCGCAGCTTGGCGCCGTCGTTATCGTGCTTCCACGCCAACTTGGGAAGTGGTTTGTGAGTGGTTTGCATCCTCACAAACGCGGCCAGGGCGTCAGTGGCGCGCGAGCGGTCTTCCTTGCCCTCCGCCGTTTGCTGCTTCAAATCGTGGCCCGCGTTGGGCACGTAGCAAACGTATTTGTCCCCTTTCAATTCACCCCAGTAGAGGTTAAGGGCATCAACCGTCCAGTAAGGATCGTTGTTGCCGTTAATCAGAAACTTCGACATGGTCAGTTTGTCTCGGTAGAAGAAAGGGTCCACCATTTGCCATAGCCTTTTTGCCGTGTCGGTTTTCGGGATGGGCACCAGTTGGCGCTCGGTATAGTCCTTGACCTGTTCACTGTAATCGCCGAACGATTCCCTTTGATAGTCCATTTGCTTGGCCATGTTGAGCGTGTCGATGACCAGGGGGGCAATAGCCACGACCCGTGGGTCAGCCGCGCCGGTCAGCCAACTCGTCCAGCCGCGCTTGGAACCGCCGGAAATAATGAAACCCTTGATCGGCGTCTTCCATTCTTCTTGCGCGAAGGCTTGAAGGGCGTCCATCGCTTTCATTACGCTTTTGACCATCGGGAAAAGGAGAGGCCAGGTGTCGTCTTTGGTTTGCAGGTAACGGATAAATGTTTCCGCAATTAGAGCGTCTTCCTTTTTGCCCTCGAAAAGCGGCTGGTTGGGAATTTGGTAAAGAAAAGCCACGGGCGCTTTGATCTTGTCGGCCAGCGTCATGGCAAAGGCGATGTTGCCTGGGTTAGCAACGCCGCCGGTGTTCCATAACAGCATGGTGGCATTGGGATCAACATTACTGGGTTTGTAAACTTGAAGCTGATGTTCCCAGACGATGTCGTGCCAAACCTGAGATACCAGGTGCAAATCATAAATGACGCCACTCTCGCTCTTGATCTTCTCCCTGATCTTCCAGGCGAATTTCGGCTCGGGCTTTTTGACGTATTCAAAGAGATCGGCCTGAGCCGGACCCCAAGCTGACAGCGAGAAAAAAACCGCTAGAGCGAACCGGCAAGGCAGCGAGGGCAAGGTCATTGATCCTTCCTTTCGGACAAATGCAGTCCTTAATCCCTTTACGAGGGGAAATCAGACACCGTTTCTTGAACCTGGTTGTACGAGATAGCGGCGCCAATCGCAACCGCGGAGAAGCGGATTGGAGTGCTGCAGCTGGAGGGTTCGTGTCAGCTGGACACTCCAGGTTTTTCCGCTGCCGCGCGAACGACACTACCACCTCACCAGGTATTTCCTCAATTCGCACTTTGACAAAACCTAGTGGACAACCGACTGAACCGTATAACTGAGCACTGGTTTCGCACGAAACGCACGTGATTGGGCCGGAAAACAGGCACTTTAATGCGGACTCTTCAAATCCTTTTTATTGTCCGAAGTATGCCGTCGGGGGAACGGATTGTAACGAGTGGAAGGCCTGGAACAGGGTTAATGCAGCTGCGTGGAGTTTATTTTTGTTTGAAAACCGGCTCCTCATCCGCGACTATCACACCTTGGGAGATGCAACGCGCATTGGGAGATGCGCGGTGTGCATTGGGAGATGCACCGACAATCCACCGTTTACTGCCAAGGAGTGAAGCGTGAACACCGTCTCTGAATTCACCGTCCCGGAGAAGATTCTGCTCGCCGCCTTTCAACTGGAAGAACAAGGACAGTCGCCCTTCAGTGCCGAGGCGTTGATTGTGGCTTCCTGGCAAAGATTCCCGCGCGCCTTCGGCCTCAAGGGCTATGGCGACCACTATCCCGATTCCAATCGCGTGCTCAGTTCCATCATGGGCGAACGCGGGTTGGCCAAGCGCGGCTGGCTTTCCAAGATGGGGCAAAAACTTTACGCCTTGTCGCGCGAAGGCCGGCAAGTCGTTTTGCGCCTGCAAAAAGCGGCCGATGAACCGGAACCTACCCCAAGCACGGCCAAGATTAGTCGCGACCAAGAAAAGTTCCTGCTTGCTCAGCTGGCCAGCAGCGCTGTCCGGAAGTTCGAGGAAGGGCGCAAAGACGAAATGGTCTTTGCCGACGCCAGCCGCTTTTGGGGCATCACGGACAACGACCACGGCGAGGGCATTACGGCTCGCCTCGACCGCTTCCGAGGCAAGCTGGCCGAGCTGGAAAAGGTGATTGGCACGGGGAGCGCCGACCTCAGCAACGGCCGGTCCATTTCCCGCGATGACACGAACCTACTAACTGCCGTGAATGAATACCTTGAGGATCGCTTCTCGCGCCACCTTAACCTGCTAAGGAATCGGGGAGCGGTGCGGAGCTAGCCGCCGTGTCGGCAAAGCGCAGGCGCGAGCCCGGAATGTAATCGCCGTTGATCTCGATACTGACCCAGGAGCGGCCCAACCGTTCGGCGACCTGCCCGGTGACATTGCTGCCGGCAAACGGGTCGACGACCAGCTGGCCCTCCTCGGTCAAAAACCGAATGAAAAACTCCGGCAGCCCAGGCGGAAACCGGGCCGGATGGATCGGCACACCGGCTATGCGGCAGCGCTTCAAGTAGTCATCGTTGGAACAGGTATTAGGAATCGTCAGCAAGTTCGGCGGAATGGCTCCGCCGTTGTCGCGCCGAAATTGGGTGCTGATCTGATGCTGGGACGGCCTACGGGCTGACTTGTAGCCGTCCCGGAGCAAGCGCCGCATCGAGCCGCTGTAGGGCTTTAGCACGCGGCGATTGTCCGCTTGCGGGTTTTCTGTTTTGGAAAGCCACCAGACCAAATTGACGGCGTCCTTAATGCGCGTCCGCCGGATGGTCACCCATTCCGCCGGCGTGGGCAGCCGCGACGGGTTGTACCAATAGAGGTCTTGGGCCAAGTGGAACAACTGCGTCAGTCGGAGAAGCAGCTCGTATTGATAGAGGGAACGCGTGCCCATGCCGGGGTTCCAAGCGCCGCCCAGCTCTAGGACGAAACTCCCATCGGGCCGCAAGACGCGAAAAATCTCCTGCGCGAACGGCCAGAACCACTCGACATATTCGGTAGCCACCACGTTGCCGTAGGCCTTCTTCCTGCGCAGAGCGAACGGCGGCGACGTGACAACAAGCGCCACACTATCATCGGGCACCTGTTTTAACACGGCTAAGGCGCCGGCGTGGTAAGCTCGGCCGAGGCGCGTGGTGTAAGCAGGAAGAATGGGCGGTTCGGGCACTTGGCTCATAAGGTAATGCCCCCGAATACCTGCTTGGGATTGGGGCCTATATACCTTACGGCTCGATCCTGCCAAGGTCAGCCAAAAGTGGAGGGATGCATCAAGGGCCGGCTTACTTTTTCTTGGCCGGGCCCCGCAGGACCAGGCTCTTGGCAATCGTCTGCACTTCTTTTCGCACTTCCGCAACGTCCTCTTGCGTCAACCGGGCAGCCAAAGTGGCGCCCCCTTCCGTCTGTCGCGTGACGTAATACGCCATCAAAACCTTTTGATTCTTGATTTCCACCTCCAGCCCGAAGCGATCGAGCGGCGTGGGTTTGGACTGCACGCGCTCGGGATCTTCGACGCGGAGCACCTTGGCTTTTTGATCGCTAAACCAATCGTGCGATTCTTTGAGGAATTGTTCGACCTTCGGTATCCGGCCAGGCAAGTCAAATGTCAAACGCAAGCCGCTGCCGTCCGGACCATCCATGGTGATTTGCTTGTCATTGTCCTCGGCCACGTGCCAGCGGCGGGGGTAGAGAAATCGGACGCCTTGCTCGGGATTGTCGTAAAGGAGCAACATCAACTCCGCGTCAGGTTCCTGGCGCACGGACTTAACGGCGGCGTCGGTCAGTTCTTTGCAGCGCGTGTTGACCTGCCGGGTCAAGATGAGCCGGCCTTCGAGTTTGCCCGCCTCCTTGCCATCCTTGTCGAGGAGAAGGTGCACGCCTTTAAGATAGAAATAGCTCACAAAATTGGAGTCGAGATCAAAATCAAAGTACCCGGTGAGCTTTTGCTGGTTAGGGCCATCCTCTGTTATGCCGCGAATTGTGCCGGATAGACCGACGCGTGCGATGCGGCCTTTTTCCATAGTCATTACTTTGTCAAGCCGGCATTCCAATTCTCCTTCCTCGATCTTGACCATATCGGTCAAGTTCTGAATCGCCGCCGGCGAGGCCTTCCAGCGCTCGCCGGCTTTGACGGCTTGGCCTGGGAGCAACCCAGACAGACCGGGCATAAAAATGTCGGTCCGAATCAGGTCAATTTCCGGCGGCGTAAGGGGGCCGTCGGGCGAAAAAGGCACCTCGACGCCTTTGTGGCGGAGAACGACAAGACGGCGAACCTCCGGCCGCAGAGATGCTTCCTGAGGTTGATCCCCGACTTTCCGATGCAGGGCCAGCCGCCGGTAAACTCGCAGCGTCTTCTCCACCTGCCCTTCTTTGTCCGTCTTTAGGACCCTCTCGTCGTATTCCAGCGCGCTTTCACCGGTTAAGGGTAATAACTGGGGTTCCTTTTGATCTTTTTGAGGAGGCAGGGTCATTTTCCCGGACAACTCCGTGCGGGTGCTGGCGTGGTACTGGTAACCCGGCGGAAAATCCTCTTTGAGACGGACCCGCTCTTCTGCTCGAGCCGAATCAGTGAAGTAAATCAAAAGCCCGGCGAGGAAAGGAACCCAAGCATAGCGGATCATGTTCTTAGCCTCCCGAAAGGGACTGCCTATCCAAAGCGTGTCGTCTCATTGTTGATGGCTTGGTGCGTATGGTCAACAGAATGACTCGCCCGAGAGTTCAAGGCGCTGACCTCTTGATTGGGTGGCATAGCCTTTTACATTTCAGCCGTGTCTCGCCTTCCTGGATGTGTCAAAGTTTGGCAGCCCCTGCCAAATAGCTCCTGCCAAGATTGCAATTTGAAACACTGGAAGTGTAGAAAGGTACAGGAAGGAGCCAGTTCTCGGTGTCCACGATACCGATTTTTGTAGGCAAAACTAGTAAGGCTGCGACCCAAGCTAGCGATGCTGAACGACTTGTGGCGGACTGTTCCGTGCGCTAGGATTTCCCGTATTTCACGGCCAAGATTGGTCCGCTCTTTGCTACGTCAATAGCCAACGGAATGGACTCTTTCGGAGCGAGAAGGAACTCGACAGCGCCGCCTTTTTAATTAGGCTGGCTCCTGGACTACCCCATCCAGGAAAGATAGGTCGAATCGAGTGCCTTCCAGAAGCGAACCGACAGCCTTATTAGCGCATCTATAGGAATGGAAGGCTTGTACGCAAAACGAGGTATAGCCACTCCGATTTGTGTAACTATTCGACCGGGCGAGCGTATTAGTTATAGAGGCCAGAGCCGGAACAGTAAGGAACAGAAGAGAAGGACCTCTCCGAGCCCCCGTGAATTAAAAACATCCTATTTTCTTAAGCTCCAAGCCCCGCTTGGGAGCAAGGGAGTCTGCCGGCGCAGTACGGATGCACCTGCGAAACGAAGGAGCGACCAGACATGGAAACCTACAAAAGCCAGGCAATAAAGGAACTGACGGACCAGCAGGTTCGGTTCGCCCCGCCCGCTCGCCGGTTAGAGCAGCTCAACAGAGCCGAACGGCTGCTGGCAGAAATTGATTCGAATAGGCAATATCCTTACCAGTTTGTTTGCTTTCGCATCACGGAATATCGTCCCGACTCCCATGCGGACCTAGTGATCCAAGGAAGCGATTTGCGGCACGACCTATACCTGGTCATCAAGGACTTAGTCAAGTCCATGCCGGCCATCCCGATGGAAGAAGTGGCCGAACCTGTGTTGACTTTGGAGCAGATGAGCAAGCGGCTCAATGTTTCCAAAAAGACGATAAGCCGGTGGCGTGAGAAGGGATTGGTTGGCGCTCGGCCGATCCTTTGCAACGGCAAGCGGCAAATGGGTTTCGTGCAGTCCATGGTGGACCGTTTTTTGGCAACGAACCCGGACCGCGTTGAGCGCGGCGGTCGCTTTTCGCAGATGACCGATTTGGAGAAAGAAGACGTTCTTCGCAGGGCCAAACGCCTCGCCCATGTGAGCGGAGGAACCTTAACCGAAGTTACCCGACGGATCGCCCGCCGCTTAGGGCGTTCCCCTGAAACGATTCGTTACACCATTAAGAACTTTGACCGGTCCTATCCCGACTTGGCCGTGTTTCCCGACATGGCTGGGCCGCTGGACGCCGGGACCAAAGAAACCATCTTTAGCTCTTACAGACGGGGGATTCCCGTGGATACTTTAGCCAGAAGATTTCGACGAACACGAACCTCGATGTACCGTGTCATTAATGAAGTTCGCGCCCAACATTTGCTCGAACGGCCGCTCGATTACATTTATCACTCGTCGTTCGACGATCCGGCCATGGAAGCCGAAATCCTCGGGCCCATGCCCGATCAGGAGGCCTATGATGCCAAGCGCCAAGAAATGAAGGTGCCCAAAGATGTGCCGCCGGAGCTCTCGTCCTTGTATGAGACTCCGCTTCTGAACAAGGATCAGGAACAGCATTTGTTCCGCAAGATGAATTTCTTGAAGCACAAGGCCGGCCAGTTGCGCAACGTTCTGGATCCCTCGCGAGCCCGCATTCAGGACCTCAAGGAGATCGAGGATTTACAGGAGGAGTCCAACCAAATAAAGGACATCCTGATAAACGCCAACATGCGCTTGGTCGTTTCCATTGCCAAACGGCACTCCGGACAGACGGAGAACTTCTTCGAGTTGCTGTCCGACGGCAATATGTCGTTGATCCGCGCCGTGGAAAAGTTTGATTTCGGGCGCGGCTTCAAGTTCAGCACGTATGCGAGCTGGGCAATCATGAAAAACTTCGCTCGCAGCATCCCCGAAGAGAAGCATCGCCGCGAGCGCTACGTCACCGGCACGGATGAACTGTTCGCCTCGGCGCCGGATTCGCGGACCGATGAACAGGAATGCCTGGCCACCGCCGAGCAGGCGGCCCATCGCGTCAATCGCCTGATGGAATACCTGGAACCGCGTGAGCGGGACATCATTCGCATGCGGGCCGGGCTTGATGACGGCAACGCCAAAGCCATGACGCTGGAGGAAATCGGCCAGCGGCTAGGAATTACCAAAGAGCGCGTACGCCAGCTCAACGTTCGCATCATGAACAAGCTGCGCACGATTGCTCGCGACCATAAAATGGACCAGTAAGCCAGTCCTATCCTACATTCACTCAAAAACGATTAGCCCACGAGTAACCGTGGGCTTTTTCGTTTCATACGGCAAAGCTTTTGATGATGCCGCAGCCCCGTTCGGCTCCCAGGCTGAGCGGAAAGGGACTCCATTTCGTTTCACGGGGGCTGACCGGTCCGTTTCGTTTCATTCGTTTTCAGGGTAATGCCAATGACTTATGGCAAATCGGGGGTGTCCGTGAGATGAAATGAAACGAAACGGTGGCAGGGACGGTCACGAGCCGGTGGTAAAGTCTTCCGACAATAACGACAAAAAGGGTTGCACAGGAATTAAGCAAAATGCCGATCAGAGGGATAGTCGGGAGCGTGACGGCTCGAATCGTGGGAAAAGCCCGCGCCCGGCATGAAGCCAGGTATGTCCAGGAGAGCCTAGGAGTCGATCCATGTCCAAAAGAGCTCATCCGTTCGGCGCGTTGCTTTGGGTAGTCATGGGAGCGTCTCTTATCAATTCCGGTTGTATCAGTGAGCTCCATGAGCGTACGCAGATTAACCCTGCGGACGTTCCCAAGGAACTGAAAAAAGTCTCCATGCCGGAGTATGTGGTTGAGCCACCGGACATTTTGCTCATCGACGCCGTTCGCCTGGTTCCCAAAGGCCCTTACAAGATCCAGCCGCTGGATGCTTTGCTGATTCACGCAAGCGAAGTTTTGCCAACCGACCCAATCGAAAACATTTATGGGGTTGAACCCGACGGCCGTATAAACCTGGGATTCGCCTACGGCGTGGTCCAGGTGGCCGGCATGACTTTGGAAGATGCTCAAAAAGCAATCCTCGCTCAGTTGAAGACCGTCGTGAAAGATCCGAAAGTGACGGTCTCGCTCGCGTCTTCGGGCGCTCTCCAGCAAATCCGCGGGGAACACTTGGTGCGGCAAGATGGCACCGTAGCCTTGGGGACGTATGGCAGCGCCTATGTGACCGGCAAGACGCTCACGGAAGCCAAAATTGCTATCGAAAGGCAGTTGGGCAAACAGTTAGAAAAGCCCGAAGTGGTCGTGGATGTCTTCTCTTATAACAGCAAGAATTACTACATCATTACCGACAACGGCGGCTTCGGTGAAACGGTCGTTCGTTTGCCCATAACGGGCAACGACACCGTGCTCGACGCCCTTGCCCAGATCGGCGGCATTCCTTCCGTTGGATCCAAAAAGAAGATCCATGTGGCCCGTCCGGCCCCCGATTCGACCTGCGGCGAAACCATTTTGCCGGTGGATTATCCGGCTATCTCGAAATGCGGAGCGACGGCAACCAACTATCAGTTATTCCCCGGCGATCGCCTCTATGTCGAATCCGATCCGCTGATCAAGTTTGACGGTATGCTGACGAAGATCATTACTCCGATCGAACGACTCTTCGGCATCGCGTTGTTTGGCGATACGACCATCATCCAGCTCCAGAACAAGCGGGGCAGCGGGAGCACAAACAACAACACGGGAGTCTTGGGCGGACTCTAGAAAACACCTTGTGAGTGCTTCGAGAGGGACCGTCCCCTCTCGAAGCCCCTGCCGAGGATCTCAACCTAGCAGTTGATTCTTGACGGAAACGAGAAAAAAGTTAGGCTGAGTAGTAGGAAGCAAAAGGCGGCCGGCTAGGAAGCCCGATATCGAATCGCCCGAACGGGGCGAAGTCCTCTGAGTTTCACATTTGAAGATGGAGAATGGAAAATGACCAGACGGCTTCTTCTCCAAATCGTTTCCCTCTGTTGTTTGGCGTATGCCGGGATCGGGACCGCTCACGCGCAAGTAGCCAGCCCCTATAATCGCAACGTCCCTTCCTATAATCACCCGGTTTACAGTCCGTACTTAAATCTGCTGCGCGGCGGCGGCAACGTCTTGCAGAATTACCAGGGCTTGGTCCGCCCCGAACTCAGTTTTTACAACGGCATCAACACCCTCAACCAGCAAGTTAATTACAACGAGCGGATTATGACCAACATCGGCTCGCAGGTGCTTCCCGACACGGGCCATACGGTCGGCTTCAACAACCTTTCGCATTACTATTCCGGCCTTAGAGGATCTGCCGGCGGTGGCGGCGGAGTCCAACGCGGTTCGAGCGGTGGAGGGGGCGGATCACGTGGCGCCTCGCCGGGCGGCTCAGCCGGGGGTGGCGGCGGTGCGCGTCACTAATCACGACGATCATTGAAAATTGCCGTTCGTCGGGCAAGAAGCCTAAGCGTCTACCATTCGATCTTCGCTATCCCAGGGACGGGAGAGGGCATAATGATTTGCCGGAAATGGATGGCTTTGGGAATACCAGCCAAGGGACTGGCTTTAGCCGCTGCGGTTTTCTGGCATGCCGGGGCGTACGCTCAGGACAGCAAATCACATTCGGGAAAATCAGCCAATACGTCGCTGCAACGAGACTACGGATTTCATCAGACATCTTGGCAGTCGTGGTCTGCGCAGCGCGAGCCGGCTAATCCCGCCGCGCTTCCAGCCTCATCTGGCTCAATCCGGCCTGCCATAAGTCAAAGGTCCGCTCTTTACAATCCGATCGCGGCTCCTGTTTTATCAAAACGGGCGCCTGAACCAACGCCGGTCATCCAGCCTGTCACCTACTTAGAGGTCCCCTCTATCGCGCAAACTGCCGCTCCACAACCGGAAAAGCCTGTCGTTATTCACAAGCCTGTTTACGGCGAGCAACCTCTAAGAACCACCCACGAAGCGACCGTCGTTCAACCTTTGAATTGGGCGCCTTCTCCGCCAATCCCATCTCCCCAGCCGTTGCCGGCTAAGCCTGCGGTGAGCCATCCCATTGCTTCACCGGCAGAACAAGGGCCGGTATTGATCGAATGGGTGCCGGTCCGCCCGTCCGCCAGTCCCTACAAACCGCAGCCGTAATCCATCGCTAATGCTAATTGCTGATTAATATAATTCTGGCTAGGGCTGCCTTCATTCGCTTGTTCTCTGTGGGGCCTAGCAATACTTAGCGTTCATGATTGAACCATTTCGTAATTCCTATATTTTGACCGGCCCGACCGGGTCGGGCAAAACTCCGCTTGCCTTGGAATTGGCAGAACGGCTCGATGCCGAGATTGTTTGCATGGATTCCATGACGCTTTATCGCGGCATGGACATCGGCACAGCTAAGCCGACATCCGAGGAGCGGCGTCGCGTCTCCCATCATCTCCTCGACGTGCTCGATCCGTGGCAGTCCTCCAGTGTCGCCTGGTGGCTAGAACAAGCGGCGGCGCATTGCCGACAAATCGAAGGTCGCGGCAAGCGCGTTCTTTTTGTCGGTGGCACGGCTTTGTATTTGAAAGCTCTGCTTCATGGTCTCTTCGAAGGCCCGCCGGCCGACGAATCGGCCAGACAACGGCTGGTCCAGGAGGCACGAGAGTTTGGTCCGGAGGTTCTCCATCGCCGGCTTCAGCAAGTTGATCCCATCGCTGCCGAGCGCTTGCATCCCAATGACCTCCGGAGGGTTATTCGCGCATTAGAGGTCTGGAGCCTCACCGGAAGACCATTAAGCGCTTGGCAAAAGCAATGGCCCAGCCAACAACAAACTACGAACTACGAACTACGAACCACCGACAAAATAATCTATCTCGACCTCCCCCGAAAAGAACTCTATGCCCGGATTGACAGCCGCGTGCGCGCTATGGTGGAAAACGGTTTAGTGGAGGAGGCTCAAAGCTTGCTGCGTCTGCCTCAGCCGCTGAGCAAAGAGGCCCGGCAAGCCCTGGGATACAAAGAATTATTCGAATATCTCGAAGGTGGCGCCGATTTTGAAACAACTATCCGGTCTATTCAGACTCAGAGCCGCCAATTCGCCAAAAGGCAACTAACCTGGTTTCGCAACATGCCCCAGTGCAAGCCCATTGCCAGGGAATTGGCGGGTCTAGCTTGGATAGCGCACCCTCAGTGATGCAATAATTCGGCGCCTTTTGGTGGGCATCGCAGCGGCCGCTTCGCCTTTATTGGGATGCCATTTTTGCATTTACTTTCGTAACGCCAAGTTTTTTGCTAGAATTCATGCGAAAGAATAAGAGAATTCGCGCCTTGCGGCCCAAAGCGCGGCTATGCTTGAATTGCGAATCATCCGGCTGAGTCCCTTTTCGCAGGAAGGTGTAGGAGCGAATCGATGGCGACGGTAACCTTTCAGGTCCTGGAAGGAATTGATAAGGGGCGCTCTTTTCGCGACCTGGCAACTCCGATCAGCATTGGTCGAGAGGAAGGCAACGTCGTTCGCTTAAACGACGAGCGCGTCAGCCGATTTCATGCCAAGGTTCAAGCCGACAACGAGGAGATTATCCTCACCGATCTCGAAAGCACCAATGGGACGCGCGTCAACGGGACGGTCGTCCAGATTCGCCGCCTGCGTCCGGGCGACCGTGTCGCCATCGGCCGCTCTATCCTCCTATTCGGCTCGGACTCCGAGATCGAATCCCGCAGGGCTTCATTGGAATCCCTCGTTCAAAATCCGCCAGCGCTCGAAGGAGCCGAAGGTTCCGTGTCCGCCACTGTCCACGCTAATACGCTTGCTGCCCAATTTGATCATGACGGGGATTTTGATCTGAATCCCGAAGAGAGGATAACTCTTACCCAGGGCAGCTTGTTCCTCGGTAATCGTCCTCTGCCGCCGCTGCCGGAGAAACTGACTCCTTCGCAAGCCGCTCGTCTAGCGGAAATGCTCGACTTTTTGCACCGTCATCTCAATGGCGCCACCGAAAACATTCGGGCCAATGAAGAAGGCACCCAAGTTTCGCTTAGCTATGCCGATTGGCAACGCATTCAGACCATTCAGATGCTGCTCGCTCGCTATGTCCGCGCAGTCACCGAGCCCGACGTAATGGCGGAATGAGGATTGGCATTTAGCTAAGAACCCAAGACGCGAATCGTCAATTCTCCGAGGCAGATTTGCCAGTCCCGTTGGCTTGAGCCCAACAAGGCACAGCCATGCTCGACGAAGCCCAGCTCGAATCCATTCTGCACAAGATCCCTTCGCTTCGGATTGGCGTTATCGGCGATCTGTTTCTCGACCGCTACCTAGAAATCGATCACGGCTTGACCGAGCCCTCTCTCGAAACCGGTCTAGAAGCTTACCAGGTCGTACAGGTGCGCTCTCTCCCCGGCGCCGCGGGCACTGTTATTAACAATTTGGTCGCTCTGGGCGTCGGGAAGGTCCATGCCATCGCAGTCATCGGGGAAGACGGCGAGGGATATGAGTTGCGCCAGGCGTTAAGGGCCCTCAGCGTGGTAGACGACGAGGGCGTGTTTGCTTGGGAAGGCCGACGGACGCCGACCTATACCAAGCCCATGTTGCACGAGCCGGGCCGTCTCCCTCGTGAATTGAACCGACTGGACATTAAGAACCGCACGCGCACGCCGCCCGGAGCCCAGGATAGAGTTCTGGGGCTGCTTAACAAAACATGGCCCAAAGTCGACGCGTTGCTGGTGCTGGATCAGGTCAGCGAAGGGGAGTGCGGCGTTGTTACCGCGCGGATTCGGGAACGCCTGGCCCAGCTCAGCGAAGCTGAGCCAGAAAGTTTCATTCTGGCTGATAGTCGCGAGCGGGCGCGATTATTTCGCTCGGTCGCTCTGAAACCCAATCAGCGCGAATGTATGCACGCCGCAGGGCATTTCGCGCACATGAGTCTAGAAACAAGCATCCGGGAACTGGCGGATAAAACAGGAAGGCCGGTATTTTGCACATGCGGAGACAAAGGGATCGCTCTTCTTGATCCGCGCGGCGCCGAGCCAAAAGAGCTAGTCCAGATCCCGGCTTATCCCGTCCACGGTCCCATAGATGTGGTCGGCGCCGGGGATAGCACCAGCGCCGCAATTGCTAGCGCAGTTGCTTCGGGAGCCGGTTTGGAATCCGCGGCAGCTTTCGGCAATTTGGTCGCATCGATCACGATTCAACAGATTGGTACAACAGGCACGGCTTCGCCTGATCAAATTCGCAGAAGATGGCGCGAAATTCACAACCCGATAGCAGAGCCAACATCCGGCTGACATCCCTACTTCCCAAACCGCTTCATGGCCTCTCGATTAAGCTCAATTCCCAATCCTGGCCTGGTCGGAGTTCGCAAATAGCCGTCCGCGTCCGGATGAAACGGTTCAGTAATCAATTCATCAAGGTAGGGGGAAGGCGTTAGATATTCGACATATTTGGCTACCGGCAGCGCTGCCGTCAAATGGAGATCAGCAGCCAGTCCAATGGCGGTATTCCAGCCGTGGGGAACCAAAAGGATGTTGTTTTCGTAAGCCATCCAGCCGATGCGCCACGATTCGGTGAGTCCGCCGGATTTGGTGCAATCAGGTTGGATAATGTCCACGGCATGGCGCTCTAGAAATGGTTTGAAGCTTTGCCGGCGCGTCAAAACTTCTCCGGTGGCGATGGGCAAGGGGGCGTGGCGGCGCAGTTCGATGTAGCCCTCCACGTCATCAGGAGGCAGCGCCTCCTCGAACCAAACCACGCCATAGTCGGCCAGCATCTTCGCCGTTTCCAGGGCCCACTTGTAGCCGTGCGGCCAGAATTGCTCGCTGCCGCCGGCATCAACCATTAACTCAATGTGCGGACCAACGGCTTCTCGTGCCGTTTTGACGAGTAACTCGTCCGTCTGTCGATTGCGCCGGCCAAAAGGGCGCCAACCGAGCTTGATGGCTTTGAAGCCGCGAGCGACGGTTTGCAGCAGCGTTTCTCGGAGAGGCCCCGGCTCATCGAAAAGGATGCTTCCATACGGCTTGATTCGGTCGCGATAGAAGCCGCCCAGAAGCCGGGCGACCGGCTGATTGCAAATCTTGCCCATTAAATCCCAAAGGGCGATATCAATGCCGCTGATGGCGTGCTCGACGGCGCCGCCGCGGCCTTGCCAGAAAGTGCTTTGCCGTAGCTTCTCGCTCACTCGGGCCGGCTCATCGGCGCGCTCGCCGATCAGGTGAGGCCGCAGCAACTGCACCGCCGCTTCGATCAGCGCCTTGCTGGTCATGGCGCTGCCGATGCCGATAAGGCCCTCATTGGTAATAACTTCGAGGATGGTGTTGAGATCTTCTTCGGGCTTATTGCCCTGCGGCCAGCCGCCGTCCACGGTGCCGCCTGTCAAGCCGGTGATGCGAACGTCTACGATTTTCATAAGCCTTAGAAGATAGCCCGCAATGGAGCTTTGTCGCAAAGAAAAAAGCGATGGAAATCCCTAGCGCCCCCTTCGGGAGGGAGGTTTACCTTCTCCTGGGCCCCGCGATTTCGTCCGTTCTAGCGCGAATACGATTATTTTCATCCACGAGAACAACCTTGGGCTTGAAGCGATGGGCGGCGGCGTCGTCCAGTTGCGTGAACGTCGCGATGATCACGAGGTCGCCAGGATGGGCTAGGCGAGCGGCCGCGCCGTTGATGCAGACAATGCCCGATCCCGGCTCGCCGACCATGGCATAAGTCCGCAGCCGCGTGCCTCGGGTCACGTTCCACACATGAACTTCTTCGTAAGGCAGAATATCGGCCGCTTCGAGGAGATGAGCGTCTAGGGTTACGCTGCCCTCATAATCCACGTCGGCATGCGTCACGGTAGCCCGGTGAATCTTCGATTTAAGCAGCGATCGGCGCAGTGGCTCGGCCATCCAAGACTCTCCTTTGCTTGTAGAGAGGACCCGATAGCTATTGTACTGCGCTGGGATACCCGGATTGCGGTGGTCTGTAAGGCCCCCACGAAAACGCTCCAAAACAGACCGGTAGAAAGCATTTGTGGGTTTTTGTGCTTTTTCGCAGCTTTTGAAGGTCTCGGCCAATTCGAAGGTGGCCAGCGTCGGGCTCGAAGGTGGCCAGCGTCGGACAAAGGTGGCCCCGAGTTGGCCTGGCCCCCTTTGACTTACAGTAGCTTTGAGAGGCCTTCAATGCGGTCCGTCCGCCGAGGAGCTAATGCTCTTCTTTATTAATCCTTTTCGCGGTGGAGCTGGTTAGCGATCCTCATGATCCGCTGTTGGCGCGTGGCCAGGTCCTTGAACTCGCGCTGCAACCGTTCAATTTTGGCTTGATCCTGGGCCCGAGGAATCTGCCCGATGTCGAGAACTTGCTCGCCGTCGAATTCATGGGCATAGACCTTGGTGCGGGCATTAACCCGAACCTGCATAGACCGAATCATTTTCAACTCCGCAAGGCGGTCCACTAGCTTCGGGTCCTGAGGCGGAGTCGGCTTCTTGTCGTCCGGCTTGCCTTCACCGTTCTTGCGGCGAGCTTCTTTGAGCGCGTCGATCATTTCACGGAGCGTGGCAATGATGTCGTTTTCAATGGATATTGTGAGGTTGCCGGCGTCCACCTGGCGCAGGCGTTGCTCGACGTTCTTCATATCATCGCGCACCTGGGTGAGCGCTTCTGCCATGGCAACGGCTGAGCCCGCTTCCTGGACGAGCTGGAGCGCCTTTTGTGCTAATTGCACGAGCTCCGTTTGCTGATCCGCCAATTGAAGAGCTTTGTGATCGTCCGTCCTGGCAGGAGTCTTGTCGGCATGCTCCTGAATGGCTCTATCCAGGACAACGGTGTCATCGCGAACTGAGATTTGCAGAGCGAGCAAGCGCTCGCATTGGGATTGGAGCGCGGCCAAAACGCGTTCGATCTCCTCTTCACGCAGTTGCTCGAGGATCTTTTCCCATTGTTTCAAAACAGCCTTAAGAAGGCTGCTGGCCTTATCGACCTGCCGAGAACCGTCTTCGTTTTGGTTGGTTTCGTATTTCTTGGCGGCTCCTATCTGGTCCTCCGTTGCCTGCTGAAGCTTTGCCAGGCCCGGTAGATCTCTGGGCGAGACGGTCTTTTCGCTGCCGTCTCCGCCGTCGTTTGGCGAACCAGGTAGAAGGCGCTTTGTGGCATCGGTTGTTGCCCGTTGATCTTTCGCTAGGTTGGCGCTGCTTACTTTGCCGGTGTAGCCCTGGGCGCTGATGCGGTCTTCCCAGCCGATGATGCGTTTCAGTGCGGCAATGCGGAGCTTCCAAGATTCAATGTCCTTTCTTAGCCGGCCGCTATTATCACTTAGAAGGATAACGAGAATCGAACGGATGTCGGCATGCAGGTCGGCCTGCTTTTCCATGATGGAAGACAGATCATCGAGCGTCAGATCCTTGCCTGCCAAACGAAGCTGGTTGACCAACTTCTCGAATTTGATTTCCGTTCCCAAGTCATTGACCTTACTGATGGCCTGGCGCAGGACCTTGGCTTTTTCCTTGTTTGATGGATCAGGACTCTGTTCCAGTCGTTGCGCTAGGCGGATCAACTGGCTCTTAAACTGGTCAAATTGTTCCTTTAATCGAGCCTGTTGGTTGGCCTGGTCATCTGCTGATCCCTTTGGGCCGGGCTTAGCCTCTGGATTATTCTTCGCCAGGTCGATTGTGTCGTCGCTCACGGCCCGCGCGGTGGTAGAAAATGACAAAATCGCCAGCAGATAAATTGCCCAAGTTTGACGCATCATGGCAACAGTCCTCCCAGAGCCTACAGACCAGGCGCGCAAGATCGGGCCGCTCATCGGTAGATGGATGAGTCCATCGGTGAAGAGAATTACTATGGTGATTCAATCAAGACCGGCGGCCCGGGCTTCTTGTGGCCGCCGCAATTAAGACGAACCGTCCGCCGTCTTCCAACAGAAGCGGTTATTTCATGCGCCGAAGGCAGCCGGCATTCTCAAAGCTCAAAACTCTTGATTGCTTGAATCAAGCCAGGTACTATCTTGCCTTCTTGCCCGCCTTATTGGAGATTCCCAAGCATGGATGCGCTTTCCGTTTCGCTAGCGCTAAGCTGCGCTCTACAAAGCAGCCTTGACGGCCAGCTTTCTGCATTTCCGCCCGCCGACGTGACAAACGCCTTTGTCGCTTTTAACCTAAGGCACGATGAATGGCTCAGGGGACAATTGGGCAAGGCTCCGTTTGGCCCGTGCCGGAGTTGGTTTTTGGAGAACTGTTACAGGGGCCTTCCTTGGATGCTGCTTCAAGGAGCCCAGGACAAGACCAAGTCAATCATCTACCGTTGGGAGGATTTCAAGGCCCTTCGCGAGAGGTTGGGCAATAACCGGTTTAGCCGGAGCGAAATGCCGGGCCCTGTGCCGTTGCATCGGTTCATGAAGATGCCAATCGGTTACTTAGCTGATGGGGAAAAGGATGCTTTTCGATAATCCGGAAGCGATTGAGGGGGAACCCTGTGGAGCAAGAGCATTGGCACAGGGGGCGAGGCAATCCCGCCTGCCGGTGACGACATTGGGCGTCAGGGTTAGGCTCCAGCCTTCTAGCACCTCGGCGGGCGGGACCGCGTGCAACTTCTCAAGCCCCAACACCGCGTTTCATTTCATTTCAGGGGGGTCACACCCCTTGGAAAGAAATGGAAAGAACCGGCTAGGGTCTTTCAGCTTGTTTGGGGAGCAAAGGACTAAACACGAAATCCGAAACAAGCACCAAATCCAAAGCATAGAAACGAATGCCGGTCTCTCATCAAAACCAAAAAACAAAAAAAACGGCTAGTGAACACTGTTCGCTACGCCGTTGCTTTGACACAATTCATTCCCAGACTGGGAAAGAACCTTCCACAAATCGGAAAGCGGCATAAATCAGTTCAATTTGAGCTTGCCCGGAAATGGGGGGCCTGGCAGACCCGCAAGCATTGATCCAATGAGGCAGCGGTTCAATATCTGTTGGCCGAGGACTTCTCTCCTTGAGCAATTTCGCTATCGATGCCCGCAATCTTGGCACCCGCACCAGAAGACACCAAGCCGCAGCCGCCCTTCGCACGGCTGGCAGGGCGCGCGATGCATCTCTCCTCGGCCTTCGCCTCACGCCCCGTTATCTAAGGATCACCCATGAGCGAATATCAGTATTACGAATTCCGCGCCCTGGATCGTCCTTTAACGTCCAAGCAAATGAACGAACTGCGCAAGCTGTCCTCGCGGGCAGAAATCACGCCGACCAGCTTTACCAACGATTACAGCTACGGTGGTTTCCGCGGCAACCCTCTAAAGTTAATGGAGAAGTACTTTGACGCCTTTGTTTATGTCGCCAACTGGGGTACACATCGTTTGATGTTGCGCGTCCCAGCATCGCTTCTCGAAATGAAGGCCGCCAAGGCCTATACGAGCGATCAAAGTCTTAAGCTCCACGCGAAGAACGATCACGTCATCATTGAATTCACTTCCAATCTTGAAGAAGGAGGCAGTTGGGAAGAAGGCGAAGGCTACCTCGATACGCTCCTGCCGGTTCGTGCAGAACTGATGGCCGGCGATTGGCGCAGCCTATACCTGGGTTGGCTCGTGGACGTGCTTTATGGCTACGGCGAAGAAGAAGATCGGGAGCCGCCCGTGCCGCCCAACATGGGCAAACTCTCGGGCCCTTTACAAGACCTGGCGGATTTTCTTTGGCTCGAAAAAGACCTCATTAAAGTTGCAGCCTCAAGTTCCGGCAAAACGGCAACGCTCCAACCCAATTCTATAGATCGAGCCGCCTGGATCGCGGATCTACCAAGCGCCCAAAAGGACGACTGGCTTCTGAAAGTCTTGGAAGGCGACCAGCCGAACCTCCCTTCCGAGCTTCAGCAGCGCTTTCAACGCGTTTGGAATTCCCAGCACCCGGCCGCCGCAGCCTCCGCAGCGCCGCGCCGCACGGCCAAGGAGCTCTATGCCGCCTTCGAGCGCCAGCGCGAAGTTTCCCAAGCCCAGGCAGAACGCAAGACAGCCGAAAGACTCGCCCGCGAGGAGCGCGCCCGCGAAGAAGCCCATGCCAAGTTTCTCGCCTCGCTTACCGAACGCGGCGCAAGCGCCTGGAGCGACGTCGAAGCCTTGATTGCATCCATGAACAAGGACAGCTACGACGAAGCCGTCAAACAACTCCAAGGGCTCAAGGATTTGGCTCAGCGCGATGGACTGATGGTCCAATTCGTTGAGCGGGTGAAGGGGCTAAAGAAGCGTCATACGACGAAGTCGGCGTTCTTGAAGCGGTTGCGGAATGCGGGGGTTTGAGGGCGGATTATCTAGCGCTGCGACTGGCCGTGGATTTTCGACCGTCATTATCCCTCTAGCGAAAGGTAGCTGATTGAGAACCCATTCATTTACCTTGGGTGATCCGATAAAGACTGCCTTTGACCCGCCGGCCGCCTGGTTCGCCTGCGTGCATGATCTTGGAGGTGAAGAGCAACCCTCGATCTGTAAGCGCTTGGCGAAACTGTTCGGCGGGGATACGGTCCTGATCGGCAACCAAAGCGACCCCGTCGGGGGCCAGAATCTGCTTGATTAAGTTGACAACCGGCTCCACGTTGCGATTTTCGTAGATCAGATCGGCGCCTAGGACCACAGGCGCCTTGAGATCGGCCGGTGGATAGCGCCAATCGAGTTGTAGAGTCTCGAAATTCTCAAAGCCGTTAGCCTGGGCGTTGTTGGCGGCAAATTTGAGAGCCGTCGCGTCGTAGTCGGAAAAGGTGACGCGCAGTCCTTTAGCAAGAGCGGCAATGCTGGGCAAACCCAGGCCGCAACCAATTTCCAGAGCGTGGATTCCCTTCTGCCAATTCTCGCGCATGATGGCCTTGGCCAACATGCGGGCCGCGGGCCAGAGATCGGTCCAGTAAGGCATATACTCATCGGCCGCGAATGCCGCGCGGACCGCCGGATGGTCGAGGAGTTTATCCGAGTCCGTAGGCCTCATGATGAGGAAGGAGTGCCCTTCCACAATAACCTTTTCGTCAATTAAGTCTTGGATAGCTTCTAAGGGAGTCTCGGGAAGCGAGGGAGGGGCTAAGGATTGCTGCTGATTCATGGCCGGTGCGCGCAAATACGCCTTTCTTGTAATCTGTTAAGTTCCCTTAGAGAAGCCCCTGTTCCAGCAATTTTGAGGCCTCCCCTGCTTCATCGGCAACAATGGGCAGTTGCGGAAGCCAGACAGTTGATTACTGCCGCATTCAGGTGGCTGGCATTCTAGCCACGAAAATACTCGAAAACAGACCCGTGGAAAGTATTTGTGAGCTTTGGTGCCTTTCCGTGGCTTTTGAAGCTCTCGGCCCATGACCCTGTGGCCCAAGTGACCCACCCTCTGGTCCCACCAACACTGCGCCAGAGGGTGATCAATAATTGAACACCTGATGCCGACTTGCGCACTTTCGTTGTCTTCGGCGTTTTTCCTTCGAAGGTGGCCAGTGTCGGACCAAGGCGGCCCCGCCCGCCGGGGTGTTATGGCTTTCCCAATTGTGCTCGGACAGTAAGGCCTCAATTATTGACGATTTTGAACAAGACTCGATGGAATTTCAAGGCCTCGATTCGGATTCCAGTCACCGCATCTAGAGAGTGGCAACGCAAGCGGAAAGTTCCTCGTAATTCAACCTCTTTTCGGTCGGAAACAAACAGTAAGCCGCGACGGCGCCCAGGGAATCTAGGATTATCTGATGGGGATTGGGCCTGTCGTAGCCTTGGTCGCAAGGGATATGACCGGTGATTAGCCAATCGGCGTCGACCAATTTGAGAAATGCCGCCGCATTGTTTGCGCTGGTGTCGCGGCCCCAGACCAGCGCGTGCACGCAACCGCCCGGCAACAAGTCAGCTTCAGAGTTCTGCTCCTTTTCCAGTCCGGCAAGGAAATTCGCCGTCTGATTCATGGCGGAGGGCAGACTGTGGCTGATGAATACGCGATTGGAAGTCCGTACAGCCAAGGGCGCAACCGCGAATAGCTCTAGATAGGAGCGATAGACGTCGGCCCCGCGCGCACCATAAGCCGTTGCGACGCCCTGACGGAAAAGTTCATTGAGATCGATGTCATTCTTGGCTATGCGTCGTTGAGTTCCTTGGGATAGTTCATGGTTGCCAATAAGAAAATGGACTTGGTGCGGAAACTGGCATTTCAAAGCAGCAACCAGGTCTAGAAGTTGATGAGATCTATCGCCGCCGTCGGGATAGCGAAAGGGCCCGTGCACTACCTCTTGCAAGACCAAATGTCGGCGAGGATTATTGCCGAGATCGGCCTTTTGAAGCAAGCGGCGGAAATTGTCCACGTTGCCATGAAGATCGCCCGTCACCATGACCTCCGTGGCATTCTCTAAAGCAATGACCCGACCGCGACGGCCCGGCGTTGCCCGAAAAAGCGTGATCGCTTGATTGAGTGTTAGCAGAAGGCGTGCAGGGTCTGGCATGCGGATTAAGCCTGAGTTGGATCGACCTCATCGGCATCATAAAGCAACCGGCCTTCCATGCCACCTGAAACCGTCAAGATCTGGCCCGACACGTGCCCGGAGAGATGATGTGAAGCCAGGTACACGACTGACATGGCGACGTCATGGGCTCGCCCAACCTTGCGCAAAGGAATTGTCTGCAAGACCCGTCGAATCCGAGACGGCTCATCGGCCAAGCGATTTGTCATAGGAGTAAAGGTCCAGCCGGGGCACACTACATTAACTCGCCCGCGTGGAGCGAGCCGGCTTATTTCATTCTTGAGGCTGCGTGCCAGTCCATAAGTCAGACCCGCCTTGGCGGCGGCATAATCGGCATGACCGGCTTCGCCGAAAATAGCGGCAGTAGAGCCAATTAAAACGGCTGCGGGCTCTTCGATCTTGTGACGAGCAACGCCCCGTAGAAAAGCGCGCATGGTCAGGAAGACGGAGGTAAGGTCCACGGCCATAGTGGCATTCCATCGCTCGAGCGTCATTTCCGCCAAAGGAACGTCATCGACTGGCCATTTGCCGGCATTGCAGACTGCTATTTCGACGGGACCGAAATGTTCTTCGATATTCCTGAAAAGCGCGTCAACTTCGGCTTCTTGAGTAAGGTCGGCGCCCAGAGCCACGCAGCGGGGGCCTAAGGTGTCTGCCAAGCTCTTGGCTCGATCGCCGTGTTGGCCGAAATGGGCAACGACTCGGGCTCCTTCACGGATAAACGCGCTTGCCACCTCGCTGCCAATGCCGCCCGACGATCCTGTTACTAAGACAACGCGATTAGCAAGTTTGGTATCCACCCCCGGGCTCCCGGAATTGATTTGCCCTAACGAAAAGACCGCCTCTCCGTGGTGGCGGGGCAATCGATAAGTGCTGCGATTCCAACCGATAGTCGGTAATTCTTGGGCCACTCTAGAACCTAGGTGCTATTGTAACACATAGGGAGTTTTGCCCTTTCGGGTTAGTAATTAAGGGAACATCCGCGGGCAATTCTCAAGAAAATTCCTAAACTTCGGCTGGCATGGATCTAGAGCGTAATCTGAAAATTGATAGCGTGGCGCGATTGCATCCCACGCAACCGCTGTTCATCAAGCCCGCGCAATCAGTGGCTCAGGCCGTTTCCTTGATGCGCCAGGAAAAAGTGGGCTGCGTGCTGGTCTGTGAAGAGGATAGGCTCGTCGGCATTTTCACCGAGCGCGACCTCATGCGCCGGGTCCTAGCCGAAAAACGCGGTCTGGACATGCCGGTCTTAGAGTTTATGACGCCCAATCCCGTTATTGTCCAATCCAAGCAAACAATTGGCGCGGCTGTGCGTCTCATGGAAGAGGGCGGCTACCGCCATTTGCCGGTCATGAACGAAGCCGGCCGTCCTGTAGGCGTTTTATCCGTTAAGCGCATCGTACACTACCTGGTTGAACACTTTCCGTCTACCGTTTACAACTTGCCGCCGGATCCGGGCATCGTTCCCCAAGAACGGGAAGGGGCATGACCGTGCCTTCCCTCAGGACTGTATCCTTCCCAAAAGAATCGACATATTGCGTGGTCAAGAGGCCACTTTTCGCCGGGAGCGTCATAGAATAATAATAACGGCACAACGGTGCTTTTAATGAACAGGTGAGGTTTTCATGACCGTTTCCGCTCCTTCGCTCGAACCCAAAAACCGGCACGCGGAAATCCAAGAAAGGGATTCCGTCACCATTCGCTTTGCCGGCGATTCAGGTGATGGCATGCAGCTTGCCGGAACTCAGTTCACCAACGCTTCGGCCATTCTCGGGAATGATATTAGTACACTGCCGGATTTTCCCGCCGAGATTCGCGCCCCAGCCGGTACGCTTGCCGGCGTGTCCGGCTTCCAAGTGCAGTTCAGCAGCCAGCAGATTCATACGCCGGGCGACAAGCTCAACACGCTGGTTGCCATGAATCCGGCCGCCTTGAAGACCAATCTCAAGGACCTCGAGCCGGGCGGGATCCTCATTGTCAATTCCGACGCTTTTTCCGCCGGCGATCTCCATAAAGCTGGGTACAAAAACAACCCTTTAGAAGACGGCTCCCTCAAGGGATACCGCATTTTTGCTATCCCGATCAACAAGCTCAATCGCGATGCGGTTGCCGAGGTCAAGCTCAGTCCCCGGGAAGCGGATCGGTGCAAAAACTTCTTCGCGCTAGGGTTGGTCTATTGGCTCTACGAACGTTCGCTGGATGCGACTCTCCGCTGGATTCGTGATAAATTCGGAAAGAACCCGGCAGTCCTCGAAGCCAACACGCGCACGCTGAAGGCAGGCTACAACTACGGCGAAACAACCGAGACCATGCCGGTCCATTACCGGGTTCCCCCCGCGACGATCAAGCCCGGCACCTACCGAAAGATCACCGGCAACGAGGCCTTGGCACAAGGTCTTGTGGCAGCCACCACCTTGGCCAATATCCCGCTGGTTTATTCGAGCTATCCGATCACTCCTGCCAGCGACATCCTGCATTATCTTTCCGAAATGAAGCGCTTTGGCGTGCGAACCATGCAAGCCGAGGACGAAATTGCTGCGGTCGGCGCGGCTATCGGCGCAGCTTTCGGGGGCGCTCTGGGCGTCACCGCCACGAGCGGTCCGGGAATTTGTCTCAAAGCCGAAGCCATTGGTCTAGCGATCATGACCGAGTTGCCGTTGGTCGTCATCGACGTGCAACGCGGCGGCCCCAGCACCGGCCTGCCGACCAAAACCGAACAGGCCGATCTGTTGCAAGCCATGTTCGGCCGCAATGGAGAGTGCCCCATCGCCATCGTAGCGCCATGTTCACCTGCGGACTGTTTTAACATGGCATTCGAGGCCGTGCGACTTTCAATCGGGTTCATGACGCCGGTAATGGTCTTATCCGACGGCTACCTCGCCAATGGCGCTGAGCCCTGGATGATTCCCAAGGTTGACGAATTGCCCAAGATCCACGTTTCTCATCCTGGAAAGATCAACGGCAGCACCAACGGCAATGCTGCCGGCAATAGCAATGGTCATGGCAACGGCGAGGCCCACTTCCTGCCTTACAAGCGGGACGAGCGCCTGGTCCGTCAGTGGGCCATTCCCGGTACGCCCGGTTTGGAACATCGCATCGGCGGCCTGGAAAAGGAAGATGTGACCGGCAATGTTAGCTACGATCCCGCCAATCACGAGCACATGGTTCGGACGCGCGCCCAAAAGATCGCCAACATCGCCAATGAGATCCCGCTTCTCGAAGTCAATGGGCCGGCCGAGGGCGACCTGCTAGTAATTGGCTGGGGGGGAACGTATGGCTCCATCATCACGGCTGTCCAGCGGGCCCAACGCAAAGGACGTAAAGTCGCTCAAGCCCACCTCCGCTACCTCAACCCCATGCCGAAGAATATTGGTGAAGTCCTTAAACGCTACAAGAAAGTGCTGATTCCTGAGCTTAATGCCGGCCAACTGAGCTTGCTTCTGCGAGCCCAGTTTCTGGTTGACGCCCAGGGGCTCAATAAGATTCAGGGTCGCCCGTTCCTGGTAAGTGAGATCGAAGAGAAGATCGAAGAAATGCTTGCTTGATTTCTCAAGGCTCAGGTTGCTTTCCTTCTGGGGAGGCGACCTGCTTGCTAACCCGACAGTAGCCCCCGGTCAGAGGCCGAGGCGAGACTGCCCACCATCATCGAGGAGTTTTATGTCAACGCTGACCACATTGCCCACCCTGACGGCCAAGGACCTGGCCAGCGACCAGGAAGTGCGCTGGTGTCCGGGCTGCGGCGATTATTCCATTTTGGCTCAAATGAAAAAGGCGCTAGCCGGAGTTGGGGTCGCGCGCGAAAACATGGTGTTCATTTCCGGCATCGGCTGCTCCAGCCGTTTTCCTTATTACATGAACACTTATGGCTTCCACACTATTCACGGCCGGGCGCCGACTTTGGCTACCGGCCTCAAGATAAGCCGGCCCGACTTGCAGGTCTGGGTCATCACCGGCGACGGCGACGGGTTATCCATCGGCGGCAACCACTTGATCCACGCCATTCGCCGCAACGTGGATATGAAAATCATCCTCTTCAACAACGAAATCTACGGATTGACAAAGGGCCAATACTCGCCAACTTCGCGCATCGGGACGCGCACCAAATCGAGCCCAATGGGCTCGATCGACAACCCGCTAAGGCCGTTGTCCATTGCCATTGGCGCCGAAGCCACCTTCGTGGCTCGGACCATTGATATCGACATTCATCATTTGACGGAGGTCTTGAAGCGGGCCGCCGCCCACAAGGGCACCGCGTTCATTGAAATCTACCAAAATTGCAAGATCTTCAACGACGCTGTTTTCGAATACGCCACCGACAAGACGATCAAAGCGGAAAACACGCTTTACCTCGAACACGGCAAACCGCTGATCTTCGGGAAGGATCGGAATAAAGGAATTCGCTTGCACGGCCTCGATCCGGAAATCGTTACGCTGGGCAATGGCATCACCGTTGACGATCTGTTGATTCACGATGAAAAAGCGGACGAGCCCAGCCTGGCTTATACGCTTAGCCGTATGGTCTATCCGGATTTTCCGGAATGCTGCGGCGTTTTCCGGTGTGTCGAGCGCCCGACTTACGATGAGGTCCTCAACAATCAAATCGACGAGGCCATCCGCGTCAAAGGCCGAGGCAAGCTCGAAGCTTTGTTCGCCAACGATGATACGTGGGTCGTTGAGTAATCGTCAGTGGTCCGTTGTTAGTTGTGATAAGACAACAGCCAGTCGCATGTTCTTAACCACTAACCACTAACCACTAACCACTGACCACTGACCACTGACAATCCCCTATGATCTGTCCCAATTGCGGCTTCGATAATCTGCCCGGCAGCGAGGAGTGCAGCAAATGTCTGCAAGACCTCACTCAACTTGACCGTCCCGTGGGGCAGGACAAGATCGAACGCAGCCTCATGGACGATTCCGTGGGCATGCTGCACCCGTCCGAACCGATTACCGTTTTGCCGACCACGGCGATTCACGATGCCATTCAGACGATGCTGAAGCACGACATCGGCGCCTTGCTGGTCATCGATACCGCGGGCAAACTTCTGGGCATCTTCAGCGAGCGCGATCTTCTGGCCAAGGTGGCCGGTCTGGAAATCGACTACGCCGTCACGCCCGTCCACGCCTATATGACAAAAAACCCGGAAACGGTTAGCGCTTCCGATTCCTTGGCGTTCGCTCTGCACAAAATGGACGTCGGGGGCTATCGGCACATGCCGGTGGTTGAAGAAGGACGGCCCGTAGCGGTCGTCTCGGTGCGCGACATGCTTCGCCATATCACGCGGATGTGCAAACACTAAGTATCAATTCGGAAAGACTACGGGAAAAGTTCTTGATTGATCATGACCGGGTTCCACGGCCGGATCAGGTATTTGACGAAGATGCCGTTTTGATTGAACGGGTCGCCCTCTAACAGTTTCTTCGCCTCATCTTTCGTTGCCGCTTCGTAAACGATGAGCGCCCCGCTATCGTCGGTGAAAGGACCGGCAACGGCCAATTGGCCGCGCTCGCGCAGGGCCGTCAAGTACTGCCTGTGCAAGGGGCGCAGTTCCGAGACCCTTGCTTTGTCCGGTATGTATTCGATGATCGCAGCAAATTTCATGCGGTTTGCCGGGCGCCGGCCCGATTAGTCAAGTTGACGAGGAGGGCGTCCAGGCCGAAGAAGCCCAGCGTGTATACCATGTCGCCGGCAAATGTTCCGGGATAAAAAGGAATGGCCTCGGTAAAGCACTCGATCAAGCCCGCCCCCGTTTTGGGATAAGGCAGATTGTTGGCGTCGATACCAATAAGCCAGGATCCCAAGTTGGTGACCACAAAGAACTGCACGCTGCCAAGAACGGCGGCGGCGCCAATGGGGGCCACCGAATAGGACCGGCAAAGCCAGCGGCCCAAAAGCACGTTTAGCAGAATGGCGGCATAAATGAACGGCATCTCGTCAAACCATAGCGGGCGGTTCATCACGAAGTGCAGCAAGACGTTGGTGGATGCCAAGATTAGGATCGGCAGCACGAAAGCGTGCCAGGATCGCAGCCGTCCGCCCGAATAAAGACCGAGCGCCCCAACCGGCGTCATGTTCCAGGGATGAGGCACCAACCGGAGGAAGCCGGCAAATATTGCCAGGACAACTGCCAGCGGGCGGGTAATAGGCGGCGTCTCTTGTGTCTTCACTTCGTGCCCATTCATGGCGGCTCACTTCGACAAGATGATGCGGGGCGTTCAGCACATTCCGTGAGGTGTATGGTAAGCAGGCTAAGGCCTGGGGGCAAGGCGCCCCAGTCATCGAAGTCTTTGCAGGCCTTCTCTTCTTTGCCTAAACGTGAAGAAAGGAATCGGTGGTGCATTCGAGAACAAAAGCCGAGCTCTCCTAGCGGCGTCATTCCAACGGTTCACTGGCAAGGACGCGCGTGCGGCAAATCCCAGGCAGGGCCGATAGAGCGTAGAAGACCAGAGCGACTAACACCAAGTATTGGAAACCCAACAGCATCGAGCTGTACTCCGCCAGGCCGCCGACCATCGCCCCGGCAATATTGGCGCCCAGGGCCCGGTCCGGCTCGGCGCTTTCCCTGAAAGATACCGCGAAAATCACGCCCGCGAATAGAACCGGCGTGAAAACCAACAAGCAGGAACCCAATACCTGGAGCCAGCGGTCTAAGCCCAAGAAGTAGTCCAGTGGGATTAGGCCGTTGAGAGCCAAGGTCGAAAGTAGCCCGACATAATGCGGCCAAAGTCGATTGGGTTTGAACTGAAGGACCAGCAAGTTCGCCCCCAAGATCATTACTAGGACGGCAAAAAAGACAACGGAGTTGACCATCCAGGTGCTTCCGAAGAGCAAGGCCATGTTGACCACGGCCTTCGTCTCGATCAGCATGAAACCCGCGCCCAAGAAAAACATGCGCGGGTACAGATTGCGCGTAATGCTCCCGCTTGCTGACCGGGGCGCAAACACCAATAGGAGCAACACTGCCAGTCCGCCCATAACCGCCATGCCATGGAGGCTCAGGGCCGGGATCATCGGTTGCCGCAGATAAAGAAAGGGCCAGTTGTCTGTCGCGATGTTTATCCGTTCCGGCTCTACCACCTGAGCCAAGCCAAACCGAAGCCAGGCCGGTTTTTCCGGGACGCCATCGGCTGTCTTCTGGCTTTGCCCTTCTTCCTGAGGCGCTTCCTTACCAAAGCCATTGGCCGAATTGAGAACGGAACTGTTTTTGGTGCTTAGCCAATAATGCGTGTGCCTTCCGAAGGCCTCGCGTATGTGTTGGCTGCCCTCGCCGGCCAAGAAGAGCGTAAAGCCGTTGAAGCTCTGATCCGGATCGACATTTTTTACAAAGGGAAGCGTAAGAACAAGCGGCGGCGCTTCGAAAACTTCTTCAAGGCCTTTATGGAGCCGGGCTACGATCCAGCCCTGGCGAAAGAAGTTGTACATGAGGAATAGGCCGCCCGGCTTCAAGTGGGCGCGCACATCGGCCAGCGCTTGGCTCGTAAAGAGGAAGCTTTCAAGCCGGATGTTGCTGTAGCTGCTGTGCAGGACTAACGAATCCACGAGTGCATAAATGATTAGGTCATATTTCTGTTCGGTGGACCGCAGGAAATTACGGCCATCGTCCAGATGGACGCTTACTCGCGGATCTTGGTACGGGCGATCGGGATGATCCTCTTGCCCCAATCGCTGTATGATCGGGTCGATCTCGACGGCGTCGACGTGTCCGGCGCCCCACTGCAAAGCCCGGCTGACGTCATTGCCAGAACCGGCCCCGATTACGAGCACGTTCTGAAACGACACGGGCTTATTTGCCGTTTCGCGCAGTGCGTCGCGGTGGAGGAGATAGGGCAACGAATACGCGAACCCTGGATAAGAAGTGTCTTCGTGCGAAACCATTTGTTGATGGGCGATGAGGTTGACGCCGATTTCCCTGCGCGGCGGGGGATTGTAATCTATCCGGTAATAAGGCGACCACAATTGCTCGGTTTTGCGCGGATCGCCGTATTCCAGACTCAACGTCCCGGAATGCCAGGCCGCCGCCACTAAGACCAGCCCCAGGAGGCCGCCGCGCACAACTAAATCGTTTATTTTTGCCTTTTGCAGCGCAAAATAGCCAAGTCCGGCAGCAATGGGCAGAAACCACCAGAAGGGCGTCAATTGACCCCAGGAACATAGTGAAAAAAGGACGATGCCGACAATGCTCCCCAAAATGTTGACCGCATACGCCTGAACACGGTTAGGCGTGCGGTTGAATGCTCGACCCAATTCCTGGCCTGGTCCCATCATGGCCAGGGCGATGATGAGGAAGAAAAAGCCACCCAGAACCTCGATGGGGATCACAAATTGAGCCACATCTTGCTTGTGCTCCTCGGTGCCGAAAAAGACCATTTGAGGCGACCCTTGGCTGCCCACCTGCACGGCCGCCTCCGGCTGGAGATTCATGACGTATTCAATGCCATGAGCGCAAAACATCCCAAGGGCCAGGAGCATGGGCGTCCACGCGATGAAATTGGTGGGCCGTTTTGCGGATAAGCACCCGACCGACATCCCCAGGAATGAAGCCAAAAGAACTGTGTTGGTGAAAAAAGTCAGATAAAGGACGTGCGCCGGAAACCAGCGAATGCAAGCAAGCTCCAGAAAGAGGATGAGGAAGCTGACCAGGAACAACTCGCACGTTGTCCGAGGCGGGTGGACCGACGGACGCCCGGTCTCGACTGGCTCGAGGAGATCGATGCTCATGGAAGGGGATTCTCGTGAAGGAAGAAAAATCAGCCACAGGCTCTGAAAGAACATAGCTCATGCTCAGAGCTGGGGCCAAGCAAAGTCGATGCATGCGAGGAGAACAAGGCCGGATGCCCCCCATTTCGACCATTATTCAATGGTAAAGCTTTGTGCTACTTAATTTGCGCGGGACAATCGCTGCTCGTTTGAGAATGGCCATTTATGCCCGCGCGGGCACGATGCGATCAGGGAGTGATTAGAGAATCAGGTGAGCTTGGTGACGATCTGCCTTTGCACGGCGCGAGCACCATATAGCGGCCCGCGCGGAAAAGAACGATAGACGGCTCGGGATATAGTTCTTTGTAATTCTTTGGAAACACCCAATCGGGCAGATCGTCGCCGCCGGGCTGACCGGGAATGCTCAAGTAAGGCCTATCCTTTTTCCACAAATCCACGACGATGTAGCGCTGCGAACTGTTAGCTAGCTCGGCTCGAATCTGTTCACGATGACTGGAAAAGATATTGTAGCCGCCCTGAAGGATCAGATGGCGCATGGAAGGCCGCACTTCCAACGCATTGTAAAGTGAAATGGCCTGGATGCTGAAGCAGGTCAATTCGCCGTCACGAACGTGTTGTTGCCGTAAGAAGTCTTCAACTTTCTCCAGATCGCACCATTCGACGCGGGGGAGGAGAGTGAGCCCGTCCTTCACGGGCGCCGTGCTGCCCTCGCGCAGGCTGCGCTCCCAAAAGGGCAAGCGTTGGACCAATAGGATCGGGTAGCGGACAACCGGGCAAATTAGGAAAAACGCCAACAAACAGCGCTTCAGGACGACCTGCGGCGTAGTGGCACAGCGCCAGGCCGCCAGTGCCAGCCCCAAAAAGATTGCAGGAAGCTGAATGTAATCGAAGAAATGCTGCAATACGACCGCTTGAAACAACCAAGCGAGATAAAAGATTGCGGCTAGCTGAATGTTCGTCTTGCCATTTTGGCTGGGCGTTTGGCTCCATAAAGTTTGCACTGCCACTGGAACGGCAATCAAGTGAACCAGCACCCAGGGGAAAAACCGCACGAATGATCCGGCGATAAAGAGCCAACCCAGATCTTCCGTCATATCGAAACCGACGTAGTCTCGGTTCCAGACAAAAAAGATGTCGCAGAAGTAAGGCCAGGAACCGCTTTGCCACAACCACCACATCCCGACCGCGCCTGAGGCCAGTCCGCCGCCAAGAAGCAATAGACCATCAAGCGCGAGGGACCGCCCTCCTCCCCGTCGTCTCACGAGCAGCCCGCACAAGATCCAGCATCCCAGCGCCGGCACAGCGACAAAAGGCTTGATCCAGAAGCCGATCGACCAAACCACGCCTTCGAAGAAGGCCCAGAGCGAAATGGACGCGGGAGTGCCCTGGCTGCATAGCCGGGCAAGCTGCCGGCCTCGTAATTCCATGGCCAAAAGGCAGGGAGCAAGCATCCAGAAATCACGTTGACAGTGGCACCATTCGGTCACCGAGAAATAAAGGCAGTACAAGACCAGCGCAAAGGCCACACGGGTAGCGAGAGAGGTTGCAGAGGGCAGCCAGCGCAGGAGAAAAGCGATAACGACCGTGAGCACGCAAACGTCCACCAGGCGGATGGCCTCCACGCTCCAGCCCAGGAAATAACGCACGCCAGTGTGCAGCCAAGGCATGCCAGGAAGATTGGTGTCGAAGGTGTCGCGATAATGAACGCCGCCGCGCAGCAAATTTCGCGCGCAGACATCGTAAAAATGAATGTCACAATCAAGCGGCATGCTCAAGAACAGCGGCAAGTTAACAATGAGAAAGAGAGCCAGCACTCCGCCCGCGAGTCCGCTGGAAATGCCGCCTGCTGACGCCGTTTCTCGCGGAGTTGGGTCGGCAGCAAGCTTCGGCTGAAGTAGGGCAGTCGCCATGATGGGCCTTGCGAGAGGGTCGTGCAGCGTTCCGAGAAACGTTCCTTGCAAGCTTAGTACACAACGCGAACTTTGCCGGTTGGTTTGATGTCTTTTTGGGCCTCTTTGCAAACCATGAACGAAAGGCGTTGGGCTTCGATCCAACCAGCTCTTCTTCTACACCAGGCTCCCGGCTCCTTGCCTTCGATAGTCGACAATACATCACTAGGGTGATGGTTTTGCGCCCCGGTTCTGTTTCGCAACACCGGTCTTCTCGCCGTTTCGTAACAATTCGTCTACCTTTGTATCGCCAAAGGGCTACGTCAAAACAGGTAGGACTCCCTACTCCCCACTCCCTACTCCCCACTCTCCATTCCCTATAATCCCCAAATGACTCCCGCCATTTTCTGCCGTGATTTGCACAAGATTTATCCGAGCAAGCCCAAGCCGGTTAACGCGGTCAACGGGCTGGATCTCGAAGTGCAGCCCGGCGAATGTTTCGGCTTGCTCGGCCCCAATGGCGCCGGCAAGACAACGACCATTGAGATCCTCGAAGGGCTGCTGCCGCCGACGAGCGGCGATGTGGAGATCCTTGGCCAAAAATGGGGCCAGGCCGATAATGAACTGCGGCAACGCCTAGGCATCTCGTTGCAAGAGACGCGCCTGGCGGAGAAAATCTCGGTCTTTGAGACCATCGTCTTGTTCCGCAGCTTCTACGCCAAGGGCATCGATCCCAAGACCGTCATTGAGCAAGTCGGGATGACAGACAAGGCCAATGCCTATGTCGGCAAATTATCCGGCGGGCAAAAGCAGCGTTTGGCCGTGGCGTGCGCCTTGGTAGGCGATCCCGAACTGGTCTTTCTCGATGAGCCGACCATGGGGCTTGATCCGCACGCGCGGCGCCAGCTTTGGGAGATCGTGCGGCAATTTAAAGCGCACGGAAGAACCGTCCTCTTAACGACGCATTACATGGATGAAGCCGAACGGCTTTGTGATCGCATTGCCATCGTCGATCAAGGCAAAGTGATTGCCCTCGGTACCCCGGCCGAATTGATTGCCCGGTTGGGCGGTGACAATCTCATTGAATTCGCACTTGTAAATGGCGCAACCGTTGATGAGGAAATGCTGCGCCAGCTCCCCGAAGTGACGTCCATGCGCCGCCAGGACGATGCTTATTGTTTAACCGTAACCGCGCCGCACATCACACTTCCCGCCCTGATGCAACGACTGCAACAGGTGGGCGCTCCGCTAGCCCGGCTCGTCACGCGGCATGCAAGTTTGGAGGATGTGTTTGTCAGTCTGACGGGGCGGCAATTGCAGGATGGTGAAGCGGCGGCTTAGTTGTGGCGGGATTTTCTCAGCGATCAACATTATCAAAGGGGGCCAGGCCAACTGCGGGGCCGCCTTGGTCCGACGTTGGCCACCTTCGAAGCCGACGCTGGCCACCTTCGAAAGAGAGACGCCCAAGACAACGAAAGAGCGCAAGTCGGCAGAGTT